>NZ_JBEYIF010000001.1:0-750672 GCF_040635655.1 Streptomyces sp. NPDC006923 | reverse complement strand
CAAGTCCGTCGCGACCCGCGCCGCGTCCGGCAAGGTGCTCCAGGCGCTCGGCGAGGTCATCCCCGAGCTGTGGGGCGGTTCCGCCGACCTCGCGCACGGCACGCTGGGCACGCCCCCGCAGATGCATCGGAACGTCGGCGTCCGCCAGTGCCGGATAGCCGTCGGGGCCGAGCCTGATCAGCTCGGGCACGATGTCCGCGCAGAGACCGTGGCCCTGGCAGAGCGTCCAGTCCACCGCGAGCTTCTCGCCGCTCGGAATCGACTCCTCCGCGTCCTGGTAGCCGGGCGCGGGCAGGGGCAGCACACCCGTCGTCTCCCGTCCGCAGCCGCCGTCCAGCACATGCGCGGCGAGATCGTCCGTGAACGCGGACAGGGTGGAGGCGAAGAAGCGCGCGGAGCCGTCGGGGTGCTTGCAGGCGCCCCGGCCCTTGACCGCCTGGGTCACGGTGCGCAGTGCTTCCAGCGCGGCCGGGCCGCCGCCGTTCATGACGTCCGAGAGGCCGCCGGCCGCCGCGGGCAGGCCGAGCTTGCAGGGACCGCACTGGCCGGCCGTCTCGGCCGCGAGCCAGTTGGCGACCCGGAGCGCCTCACCCAGCGGGCAGGTCTCGGGGCCGATCGGCAGGATGGCGCCCGCGCCCAGCGAACCGCCCACGGCCGCCAGCGACTCGCGCGAGATGACGGCCTCGTGGGCGGCCACCGCGTCGATCCAGTTGCCGTGGTAGCCGCCGGTCAGTACCCCCTGCGGCAGCGGCGGGGCGCCCGCCATCTGGAGGACGTACCGCATCGGCACACCCGTGGGCACCTCGATGACCATCGGGCGGGCGACCGCGCCGGAGACGGTGAGCAGGACCGTGCCGGGCTCGGAGTCGAGGCCGGTGTGACCGTAGCGGCGGGCGCCGATCCGGGCGCCGACGGCGAGCTGCGCGTAGGTCTCGGCGTTGGACAGCAGCGTCGGGGCGCCGCCGACACCGGACTCGGCGGCGCGCTCACGGCGGCCGGGAGGCAGCGCGGGACCGCCGCCCGCGGCGCGGATCACCGCGGATGCCTCACCGGAGACCATGCGTTCAGGGGTACGGACGACCCGTGCCCGCAGCCGCTGGCCCCGGCGGTCGGACAGACCGCGCTCGGCGAGGGCGGCCCTGATCGAGAGCTCGGTCGAGTTCCTGGTGACGGCGACGATCAGGGTGCGGGCGCCGAGTGCCTCGGCGGCCAGCAGCGCGCCGTCGAGGATGAGATGCGGGGCGCGGTTGAGCAGCACGGTGTCCTTGCGGCAGGCGGGCTCGCCCTCACTGCCGTTGATCACGACGACGGGCCGCACTCCGCGGCGGATCGAGGCCGTGGCGACCGCCCGCAGCTTCTTGCCGAAGGGGAATCCCGCGCCGCCCCGGCCGCGCAAAGACATGTTCTCGGTGAGCTGGGCGAGCCGTTCTCCCGACATCGGCTCCAGCGGGCCGTGCACCTTGAGGTGCATGGCGAGGTCCAGACGCTCGACCAGGTCGAATCCCTGCGTGAGCTGGGGCAGACCGACAACGCGGACTTCGGGGACGTCGGGGAGAGGGACGTTCACGGTCGGTCTCCTGCGGGTGCGTGCCAGGGTTCCCCGGCCTGGGGCTGATAGAGCGGGCCGGGCGAGGGCGGAGGGACGGAGCCGGGCGCCGGGCCGTCCTGGACGGGGACGGCGCCGGTGTCGTACGGGGACGGGGCGTCGGGACCGTAGACGGGGCGGGCGCCGGTGTCGTACGGGGAGGTGGCGCCGGGGGGCTGCGGCGGGATGGTGCCGGTGTCGTACGCGGGCGTCGCACCGGTGTCGTACGGGGGGACGGCCCCGCTGTCGTACAGCGGTGGCGCGGGCGGTGCGAAGGCCTGCGCGGGCACGGGCGGTGAGGGGGCCGGCCAGGAACCGGGCCTGCCCATGGGCTCGTTGGGGACGACCGGGAGCTCCTCGGTCATGGGGATGCGTTCGGCGAGCGGTATCTCCCCGGTCGGCGGAGGTGTCACCGGTATCCGCGCGGTCGGGTCGTTCAGCGGATCGCCGGCCAGGGAGACCGCGCGGTAGCCGGCCGTGATGCCCGGCCCGGGGAACGGATCCGGGGCTCCGGCCGTGAAGGGACCGGTGACCGGCCCTTCCGTGCTGCCGGTGCCTCTGAAGGTGCTGGGGAAGGCGTCGGCGTCGGGGCGCGTGACCTCGTACAGCGGCGGGGCCGGGGCGGCGAGCCGCGGTGGCGCGGCCGGCCGGCCGAGGGGCTGCGCCGGTGTCCACGCCGACATGGCCGGTTCCCGCTGGAGCCACCGGTCGTACTCGGCCTCCGGTGCCAGGCCCGTCGTGCCGGGAAGCGGGTCGGACGAGGGATCGCGCTGGGGCCGCTCGGGCGCCGGTGTCTCACGGAGGCCGCCGGTCAGGGCGCCGATCCGGTCGGCGAGGCGGCGCTGGAGCGGACGCGGAAGAAGCCGTAGTGACACGGCAGCGGCGACCCCGAAGAGGGACAGGCAGTACATCGTGGTCACCCAGGTCGCCGGGGGGCGGCCCGCGTACAGCCCGTGCATCAGGGCGAAGCACCACGCCGGATAGGCCAGCATGTGCATCGCGCGCCAGCGGCCCGCGATCCGGCCGGGCACGGCGAAGGCGCTGCGCAGCGCGCCGGTCGTGGCGGCGACGATCATCAGCAGCCCGGCGAGCGAACCGAGACCGATGAGGCCGTCCGTACCGGAGACGCCGAGGCCGAACGGCACCAGGGCACCGATCAGCGCGACATGTCCGAGGGTGACCTTGACAGTGACGTGCAGCACCAGAAAGCCGAGCGAGGCGACCGCCGTCGCCCGGTGGACGGCCTGGGCGAGCAGCCGGTGGCGCGGGGAGAGCAGCAGCCGGTCGGTGGCTATCAGGCCCCAGGCGACGGCCGAGGTCAGGGAAAGCAGCGACAGTACTCCGGTGGTGAAATCGAGCGCGGCGCGGAAAGCGTCGCCGGAGGCGACGGCGAGCAGCGGTACGAGCACCAGCGCGGCGACGGTGAGTCCGCCTTTTATCTGCCGGCTCGTGCGGTCGTTCAGGTTGAGCGATGAGCTGAAAGTGCGATCAGGGTTCGGATGAGGGTTCATGGGGGGGCGACTCCGAATGGCTCGGGAAAGCGGTCCCGTTGCCGCATGCTAAGTCGAGCCAATCCGAGCCAGTACCCGGTTTGCAGGTTTACCCGGGGGAACGTGAGACAGGCGACTCTGGGCTTGCCCCGGATAGGGGCGATACGCGGAGTAAGGCAATGCCCCGGGGACCATGAGCGGCACCCCGCGACCCGCCCGCCGCCGCCATGGACGCTCCGTGCGGCTCGTCCGGACGCTGCGGTACCCTGACGCCATGCGTGCCGTACGCCTTCTGCTTGGCGGGCCGCGCTGACAGTCCCGACGGATGAGAGATCCGGTCGGCACCGGCGCGGCGTCCCCTCCTGTGTGAGGGGCTTTTTCATTCGCTGAACGGCACAGCCGAATCCGCCGGCAGAGACGATCGATGGAGCCTTAGAGGATATGAGCGAGACGAATTCCGCTGCCGCCGAGCCGGCCGCGCCGCACCGCTACACGGCCGCCGTGGCCGCCGACATCGAGGCACGCTGGCAGGACTTCTGGGACGCCGAGGGCACCTACGAGGCGCCGAATCCCACCGGCGACCTGGCCGGTGACCCGGCGCTGGCCGCGAAGCCCAAGAAGTTCATCATGGACATGTTCCCGTATCCCTCCGGGACCGGTCTGCACGTCGGGCATCCGCTGGGCTACATCGCCACCGACGTGTTCGCCCGCCACCAGCGCATGACCGGCCACAATGTCCTGCACACGCTGGGCTTCGACGCCTTCGGCCTGCCCGCCGAGCAGTACGCCGTACAGACCGGCACGCATCCTCGGACCTCCACCGAGGCCAATATGGAGAACATGCGGCTCCAGCTCCGCCGGCTGGGTCTGGGCCACGACAAGCGCCGCTCCTTCGCGACGATCGACCCGGACTACTACAAGTGGACGCAGTGGATCTTCGTACAGATCTTCAACTCCTGGTACGACAAGGACGCCGACCGGGCCCGCCCGATCGGCGAGCTGGTGGCGCAGTTCGAGAGCGGCGAGCGCGCGACACCGGACGGCCGCCCCTGGAGCGCGCTGGACGCGGCCGAGCGCGCCGACATCCTGGGCGAGTACCGGCTGGCGTACGCCTCGGACGCGCCCGTCAACTGGTCTCCGGGCCTGGGCACCGTCCTGGCCAATGAGGAAGTCACCGCCGACGGACGCTCCGAGCGCGGCAACTTCCCGGTGTTCAAGGCGAAGCTGCGCCAGTGGAACATGCGCATCACCGCCTACGCCGACCGGCTGCTGAACGATCTGGACGCGCTGGACTGGCCGGAGGCGATCAAACTCCAGCAGCGCAACTGGATCGGGCGCAGCGAAGGCGCGCGGGTCCGCTTCCCGGTCGGTGACGCGGGCGACATCACCGTGTTCACCACCCGTCAGGACACCTTGTTCGGAGCCACGTACATGGTGCTGGCGCCGGAGCACGAGCTGGTCGAGAGGATCGTCCCGAGCGCCTGGCCCGAGTCCACGCACGAGGTGTGGACGGGGGGGCACGCGACCCCCGCCGAGGCCGTCGGCGCGTACCGCAAGCAGGCCGCGTCGAAGTCCGATGTCGAGCGGCAGGCCGAGGCCAAGGACAAGACCGGTGTGTTCACCGGTGCTTATGCCACCAACCCGGTCAGCGGCGAGCGGGTGCCCGTCTTCATCGCCGACTATGTGCTGATGGGGTACGGCACCGGCGCGATCATGGCCGTCCCGGCGCACGACAGCCGTGACTTCGCGTTCGCCCGCGCCTTCGAGCTGCCGATGCGCTGTGTCGTCGAGCCGACGGACGGCCGGTCCACCGACCCCGCCGACTGGGACGACGCGTTCGACTCGTACGACGCGCGCGTCATCAACTCGACCGGGACGGACATCTCGCTGGACGGCCTGGGTGTCGCCGACGCCAAGGCGAGGATCACCGAATGGCTGGCCGCGCGCGGTATCGGCGAGGGCACGGTCAACTTCCGGCTGCGTGACTGGCTGTTCAGCCGCCAGCGCTACTGGGGCGAGCCCTTCCCGATCGTGTACGACGAGGACGGGATCGCGCACGCGCTGCCCGAGTCGATGCTGCCGCTGGAACTGCCGGAGGTGGAGGACTACTCGCCGCGTACGTTCGACCCGGACGACGCGGACACCCAGCCAGAGACCCCGCTCTCGCGGAACGCGGACTGGGTCAATGTCGAGCTGGACCTGGGCGACGGCGTCAAGCGCTACCGCCGGGAGACCAACACCATGCCGAACTGGGCCGGTTCGTGCTGGTACGAGCTGCGCTATCTGGATCCGCACAACAGCGAGAAGCTGGTCGACCCGGCCATCGAGCAGTACTGGATGGGGCCCGGGGAGGGGCAGCCGCACGGCGGCGTCGACCTGTACGTGGGCGGCGCCGAGCACGCGGTACTGCACCTGCTGTACGCGCGCTTCTGGTCCAAGGTGCTGTTCGACCTGGGGCACATCTCGTCGGTCGAGCCGTTCCACAAGCTGTACAACCAGGGCATGATCCAGGCGTTCGTCTACCGCGACAGCCGTGGGATCGCCGTGCCGGCCGCCGAGGTGGAGGAGCGCGACGGCGGATACTGGTACCAGGGCGAGAAGGTCAGCCGGGTGCTGGGCAAGATGGGCAAGTCCCTGAAGAACGC
This sequence comes from Streptomyces sp. NPDC006923, assembly GCF_040635655.1. NCBI lineage: Bacteria > Bacillati > Actinomycetota > Actinomycetes > Kitasatosporales > Streptomycetaceae > Streptomyces > Streptomyces sp. NPDC006923. The sequence goes on along the minus strand of NZ_JBEYIF010000001.1, from coordinate 744,952 downwards.
CGTCACCCCCGACGAGATCTGCGCCGAGTACGGCGCGGACACGCTGCGGCTCTACGAGATGGCGATGGGCCCGCTGGATGTCTCGCGGCCGTGGGACACGCGTGCGGTGGTCGGACAGTACCGGCTGCTCCAGCGGCTGTGGCGCAATGTCGTCGACGAGACGACCGGTGAGGTCACCGTCGTGGACACCGCGCCCGGCGAGGACACCCTGCGCGCCCTGCACAAGGCGATCGACGGGGTCACGCAGGACATGGCGGCGATGCGCTTCAACACCGCCATCGCCAAGGTCACGGAGCTGAACAACCATCTGACCAAGACGGGCGGGCCGGTCTCACGGGCGGTCGCCGAGCCGCTCGTCCTGCTGATCGCGCCGCTGGCCCCGCACATCGCCGAGGAGCTGTGGCACAGGCTGGGCCACTCCGGCTCGGTCGTGCACCAGGACTTCCCGGTCGCGGACCCGGCCTATGTCGTCGACGAGGCCGTGACCTGCGTGGTGCAGATCAAGGGCAAGGTCAAGGCGCGGCTGGAGGTCTCCCCGTCGATTTCCGACGAGGAGCTGGAGGCGCTGGCGCTGGGCGACGCGGCGGTGGTCGCGGCGCTCGAAGGGGCGGGTATCCGGAAGGTCATCGTGCGGGCACCCAAGCTGGTGAACATCGTTCCGGCCTAGAATCGCCCGGTTCTGACGTGGCCCGGCGGACCGGGAGCGGGTGGTCCGGCGGCCACGGGTGCTGTTTCTCGCGGGCAGGTTGAGGGTTCTGCGGAACCCTTCGCCTGCCCGCTCCGTTTACGGTGGAAGAAGGACAGCCGACGACGAAGGGGCGCCCATGGAAGCCACGATCCTGATCCTGGCGCTGCTTTTCGTCGCGTTCATGGCGCTCGGGGTGTACGCGGGCGTCAAGGCGATCGGCGCCGCGAAGCGTGGTGTGGACCGTACGATCTCGCAGGCACGCCGCACGGTCGAGGACACGACCCTGCGCGCGAGGAGCCTAGGGCAGATGGGCGTCGCGGGCGAGCTGGCACAGCTCCGGCTGAAGCTGCGGACGTCGATGCGCGCCACACAGGACGCGCTTCAGGCAGGTTCGGCCGAGGACGCCTCGCTGGCGGAGTCGGTCAGCCTCTTCCAGCGGCTCAGCGTGCACGGCGGAGAGCTGGACGACGAGCTGAGGCAGCTTGAGCGGGATCCGGACCGGGCCAGGGTCGCCGAGCGCCTTCAGGAGTTGCGGGAGCGGACGGAGCGGATCACTCATTCGGCGGACTCGCTGCGCTGGGCGGCGCGGGACCGGGCGCGCAAATTCGCGGAGGACGATCTGTCGTCGCTGAGCGCGCAGATCGATGTGGAGTCGGGTGCGCTGCGCCACTGGGCCACGGCGGAGCCGGAGCCCGAGCGGGAGACGCCGTGGCCGGAGCCCGAGGCGGGCGGGGTGGAGAAGCCGGGGCCCACGGTCACCGAGCAGGTGTGGCCCGAGCCGCCGCCCGCCGCCGGGCCGCAGGCGATCGAGCCGGCCGATCCGCGGCGGACGGCGTATCCCTGGCAGAAGCCGACCAGACAGGCGAGGCCGGAGACCACGAACTGAGCACGGCGCGCGGAGAGGTCCGGCAGGCGCTGTCGGACGTTGGCGCGCGCGGACGGTGTTCTGGCCCGAGATGTCACGCGGCGTGCACATGGGTGAAGCGACGTGCCGGCGAACAGGCAGAGAACGGGCGGAACGGATCGGTATCCGGCGCGGGTCGGGAACGAATTGATCATTGGGGCGGGGCCGGGCTGCCGACCGGGGGCAACGACGGGTAACCTCCCGGTCATGTCCCGCCATGTCGCGATCGTCACCGATTCCACGGCCTACCTACCGCCCCAGACGATGCTGCGGCATGCCATCACCGCCGTGCCGCTGACCGTTGTGCTCGGCGACCGCGCGCTGGAGGAGGGCACCGAGATCTCGGCCCGTTCGCTGGCCGCGGCCCTCCAGAAGCGACACTCCGTGACCACGTCACGTCCGGCTCCCGAGGTCTTCGCGGCCGCGTACCGGGCGGCGGCGGAGGGCGGCGCGACCGGAATCATCTCACTGCATCTGTCGGCCGAGTTCTCCGGGACGTATGACGCCGCGGTCCTCGCGGCGAAGGACGCGCCGGTACCGGTACGGGTGGTGGACACCGGCATGGTGGCGATGGCGCTGGGTTTCTGCGCGCTGGCCGCCGCCGAGGTGGCGGAGGCGGACGGCACGCTGGACGAGGCGGTGGCCGCCGCGCAGAAGCGGGCCGCGGACACCTCGGCGTATTTCTACGTCGACACGCTGGACTATCTGCGCCGGGGCGGCCGGATCGGCGCGACGCAGGCGCTGCTGGGCTCGGCGCTCGCGGTGAAGCCGCTGCTGCAACTGGACGACGGGCGCATCGAACTGCTGGAGAAGGTGCGGACGGCGTCGAAGGCGATCGCGCGGCTGGAGGAGATCGTCGTGGAACGGGCGGGCACCAGGCGGGTGGACATCGCCGTGCACCATCTCGCGGCGCCGGAGCGGGCCGCGACGCTCGCCGAGCGACTGCGCGAGCGGGTGCCGGGCCTGGCGGAGCTGCATGTCAGCGAGGTGGGCGCGGTGATCGGCGCGCACACCGGGCCGGGGCTGCTGGGGGCTGTGATCTCGCCGCGCTGACGGGCCGGGGGCGGCTTCGGGGCCGGGGCCGGGGTCATGGCGACGGTCGGGAGCCGCGCTGATGGTCCGGGGGTGTGGTGAAAGTCCGGGGGCTGTGGTGACGGTCCGGAGTCGTGGTGCCGGTCAGGTCGGCGGGTGCCGGCTCACTGGCGGTGGCTCTCGTTCGGGTGACGAAGTTGTCCACAACCAGCGGGTTGTCCACGGAAATCAGGTCCGTTCGGCGGGGTCGGGCGGATGTGCCTACCGTTTCGTGGCATGGCTCTCCGAACACGCTCAGCAACCAGTGGCCCGGGCCGGGCTCCGGGCTCCGACGGCCGCGCCCGTCATGGCCGCGCCCGCCGGGGCAATGCCAGGACCGGCCCGGGCACGCCGCTCTCGTATGCCGTGGGCCGCCCCGGCGGGCCAACGGACGCGACGACCACGCCCCCGGCGGCGGCTTCCACGGCGGCGTCTCCGACGACCGTGACTCCCAGGACGACCGCGGCCCCGACGACTGCGCGAAGCCGCGCGGAGGCACTCTTCGCCGGTGCCCCGGCCGCGCCGGGCCGTCCGGGGGAGGCGCCGCCGGACGCGGACCCAGCTTCCCCCGGAGCGGGGGAGACGGCGGGTGACAGGGGGCGGCGGCGCGAGCGGCTGGGTCCGGCGATGCGTGAACGCCTGCCGATGTGGGTCATGCTGAGATGCGGCCTGGAGCCCAGGACGCTCGCCGCACTCGCCGTCGTCCTGGTGGTGGCCGTGGTCCTGGCGGTCCAGCATTTCTGGACGGCGCGTCCGCACGAGGTCGGCGTACCGGAGCCGGTCCGGGCGGCGGCCGTTGTCCCGGAGCCCTCGCCCTCGGCGGAGCCGAAGCGCGTCGTGGTGGATGTGGGTGGCAAGGTGCGGCAGCCGGGTGTGCTGCGGCTGCCGGCCGGATCACGGGTCGCCGACGCGCTGCGCGCGGCCGGAGGCGTCAAGCCCGGCGCCGACATCACCGGCCTCAACCGGGCGCGGGTACTGATGGACGGCGAACAGGTGGTCGTCGGCGGTCCGGCACCACCGGGGGCGGGCGCGGTCGGTGGTGTCGGCGGTGGTGGCGGTGTTGTTGGCGGCAGCGGCGGTGGTGGCGCCGGGCCGGTGAGTCTCAACTCCGGCACGCTGGAACAGTTCGACACGCTCCCGGGGGTCGGCCCCGTGCTGGCCCGCCGCATCGTCGATTACCGCACCCAGCGCGGAGGCTTTCGGTCCATCGGCGAGCTGCGCGAGGTCAATGGCATCGGTGAGCGCAGGTTCGCCGACCTTGAGCCGCTTGTACGCCCATGACGTCGCCCCCGACACGCCCCGAGGTCCACGCGGCGTCGGCCCACCGGCTCGGGGACGCCCATCCGCGTCAGGAGGCGCCCGCGGATCTGCGCCTGATTCCGCCCGCGCTGGCGACGTGGGCGGCGGCGGCCCTGGCGCTGGGCGCTCCGGGCCGCTGGCTCCTGGCCGCCGCATCGGCCTGTCTTCTGGCGGCCGGACTGCTCCTGACACGCGCCGCGCGCCTCAGGAGGCGGGGGCGCGAAGACGCCCCCGGAGACGGCCGGGCCACTGACCGGGCCGTCGACCGGGCCACTGACCGGGCCGTCGACCGGGCCACTGACCGGGCCACTGACCGGGCCGTCCGGAGGCGGCTCAACGGCACCGCGGTCGCGGCGGCACTGCTGTGCGCCGCCGCCGGAGCGGCGTCCGCCGGCTGGCACGGGGCCGACACGCGCCGGGGGCCGGTGCCGGGGCTCGCGGAGCGGTACGCCAGGGTCACCGTCGAGCTGACGGTCACCTCCGATCCCCGTCCCGTCCGCCCCAGGGTCCACGGGGACAGGACGACCGGCGGCGGCTTTGTCCTCGACGCCGACATCACCCGGGTGACGGCGCCCGACGGCGAGGTCACCACGGTCCGGACGCCCGTCCTGGTGCTCACCGGGCCCGGCGAGCACCCCGGCCGGTGGCAGCGGCTGCTGCCCTCCACCCGGCTGCTGGCGACCGGGAGACTCTCCCCGCCGCTGTACGAGGACGAGCGCCATGCCGCGGCGTTACGGATGGAGGGCCCCGGCCCGCCGCGCGTCACCGGGCTCCCGACCCGCGTGCAGCGGGCCGCCGGAGCGCTCCGCGCCGGACTGCGCGGGGCGACTGACGGGCTCGAACCGGACGCCCGCGCGCTCCTCCCCGGCCTGGTCGTCGGCGACACCTCGCGCGTGCCGCCTGAGCTGCACGACGCGTTCAAGGCGACCGGCCTCACTCATCTGCTGGCCGTGTCCGGCAGCAATCTGACGGTGGTGCTCGCCCTGCTGATCGGGCCGCCGGGGCTGGCCATCAGAGCCGAGCGGCGCGGGCTCGCGCCACGCCTGGGGATCTCGCTGCGATCGACCGCGCTGCTCGGCGGGGCGCTCACGCTCGTGTTCGTGATCGTCTGCCGGCCGGAGCCCAGTGTGCTGCGGGCCGCGGCCTGCGGGCTGATCACTCTGCTCGCCATCGGCACGGGCCGCCGCAGGTCACTGCTGCCCGCGCTGGCCGCCGCCGTGCTGCTGCTGGTGCTCTACGACCCGTGGCTGAGCCGTAGTTACGGCTTCCTGCTCTCCGTACTGGCCACCGGCTCCCTGCTCACCGTCGGGCCGAGATGGAGTGCCGCGCTGCGGCGGCGCGGGGTGCCGCCGAGGCTCGCTGACGTTCTGGCCGCGGCGGGAGCGGCGCAAGCGGTCTGCGCTCCTGTGGTGGCCGTGTTCGCGTCCCGGGTCAGCCTGGTGGCCGTCCCGTGCAATCTCTTCGCCGAACTGGCGGTGGCCCCCGCCACGGTCCTCGGTTTCGCCGCGCTCGCCCTGGCACCGGTGACGCTGCCGGTGGCCGGGGTGCTGGCGAGATGCGCGGGCTGGCCGGCGGGCTGGATCGCGTCCGTCGCCCGCCATGGCGCGGCCCTGCCGGGTGCGGAGATCTCCTGGCCCGGCGGCTGGTGGGGCGGGCTGCTGCTCACCGTCCTGACGGTGTTTGTCCTGTTCGCCGTCCGGTGGCTGCCGCGCCATCCCTGGACGGCCGCCGTGTGTGCGGTATTTCTGCTGCTCGCGGTCCTCCGGCCGCCTTCGCTCGCCCGGATCGTCACCGGATGGCCGCCGCCGGGGTGGTCGCTGGCGATGTGTGACGTCGGCCAGGGTGACGCCGTTGTGCTGTCGGCCGGTGAGGGCACGGCGGTGGTCGTGGACACCGGTCCCGACCCCGGGCCGGCCGATCGCTGTCTGCGTGACCTCGGCGTCACCCGGATCCCGCTCCTGCTGCTCACCCACTTCCACGCCGACCATGTCGCCGGACTGCCGGGCGTGCTGCGGGGCAGGTCGGTCGGCGCGATCCAGACGACGACCTCGGAAGAGCCGCCGGAGCAGCGCGCGTTTGTGCGGAGGACCGCCGCAGGGGCGCGGATCCCCGTCATCCGCGCGGGGCCTGGGGAGCAGCGGCGGATCGGGCCGCTCACCTGGCGGGTCCTGTGGCCGGGAGCAGAGCCGGGAGCGGTCGGCGGGGAGGTGAACAACTCCAGCGTCACCCTGTTCGTACGCATCGCCCGGGGCCCCACATTGCTGCTGCTGGGTGATCTCGAACCACCCGCTCAGCAGGGGCTGCTGCGTGCCTGGCCCGAGTTGCCGCCGGTCGATGTGCTCAAAGTCGCCCATCATGGTTCGCCCTTCCAGGATCCGGGGCTGCTCCGTGGCGTCCGCCCCCGGCTCGCGCTGATCTCGGTGGGCAGGGACAACTCGTACGGCCATCCCTCGCCCCGGACCGTCGACGCGCTTCGGGCCGGGGGAGCGGTGGTGCTGCGTACGGACACGGACGGGTCGATCGCGGTGACGGGGACCGGGCACGGGCTGGCGGCGGTGCCGCGTGGCCGGGCCGGCGCGCGCCGACGGCGCGGCCTCGTGTGCACTGCGACTGGGCAAGACCGTTTCGGGCTGCGGTTCGGCCGGATGCCCGCGCCCCGAACGCCTTTCAGTAACGGCGTGTAGTAGCCGAGTTCTCTACCTGTCGGTACGTTTGCCACGAACGCGGCAAGGGTGATCGAATGCCTTTTCGTCAGTGGCCGCCGCCCCGACGAGGACGTCCTGCCGTGCGCGGCCCCGCAAAGCCCGATCGCACAGGGGTACGTAGAGCATGATCAGCCGCCTGCTCGGCCGACGGACGGCCGCTCACGAGGGTAGTTATCAACTGGTCGGGCTGTCCGTGCCGCCCGGCGCGGGTCTGCTGAGCTGCCGCGTCCTTGACCCGGTCGGGGAGCCTGTCGGACAGGCCGAGTTCACGGTGAGCGACGGCAACGGTCGCAAGATCGTGAGTGGGGAGACGGATCCCTTCGGCATGATCGTGGCGATGGTTCCGGTCGGGGAGTACCGGCTGGCCATCTCGGCCGCCAGCTTCAGCCCGCACCGGGGCAACGCGTCGGTCACCGAGGGCGGGCAGCATTCCGAGCTCGGGAACATCACGCTCCAGATCGCACCCTCGCTGCCGCTGCCGGTCCCCGGTGAGTGGGAGATCGAACCGGCTCACTCCCGGATCGGGTTCATAGCGCGTCACATCGGACTCGCCCGGGTGCACGGCCGGTTCGACAACTTCGCCGGTGCGATCCGGATCGGCGAGACGATGGAGCAGACGGCGATGCATGTCGTCATCGGTGCCGCGTCGATCGACACCAGTGTGCAGATGCGCGACGACCATCTGCGGTCCGCCGACTTCCTCGATGTGGCCAACTACCCGACGCTGGAGTTCTACAGCGACCGGTTCGCGCACCGGGGCGGCAACAACTGGGCGATCACCGGCGCGCTCACGCTGCACGGTGTCACCCGCACGATCACCCTTGACGCCCAGTACCTCGGCATCGGCAACGGTATGGAGGGCGAGACCCGCGCGGCCGTCCGTGCCACCACCGAACTGCACCGCGAGGACTACACCGTCAACTGGCAGTCGATGCTGGCGCGGGGCATCGCGGTCGTCGGATCCAGCATCAAGATCGAGATGGATATCCAGATCGTCCCCAAGAGCTGACACCGGCCACCTCCCGGAGCCGGACACACGAGGCCGGACGCACGGAGGCCGGACACACCGGAGCCCGAGGAGCGGGAGCCGACCGCACGGGCGCCGGGCACACGAGGCCGGACGCCGGACGTCTCCCGAAGCCCGGCGCCCGGCTCCTGGAAGAATGCCGCCGTGAGCGATGTGAGACATGTGCTGGTGCTGCCCGACCGCGACGCGGCGGAAGAGGTGGCGGCGGCCCTCGGCGAGGATTTCGGGGTGGCCGAGGAGCCGCTGCTGATACGCGACGCCCTCGCCGGCGAGGACGACGCCGAGGACGCCCAGTGGCTGGTCGTCGTGGAGGACCCGGAGGCGCGCCTCGACGGCGCGGCTCTGGACGCGTTCGTCGCGGGCTGGGAAGGCTGGCGGGAAGCGCCCTGAGCGCCATGCCCGTGCCTCCGGACGTCCCGGTGCCCCGCCACCCGGCGGCGCGCGCGGTGCCGCCGACCGCCGCTTCGGGCTCCGTTCGCCTCCCGGTGCGTGGGCCGCTGTCGACGGCCGGACCGCTGTCGGCGCCGGCCTCGGCTGTCCGTGGCCCGTGCGATGCTGGACCGCGATGGCCACCAGAAAGTCTTCTCCCGACGATCTCCTCGCCCCGCTGACGCTCGCCGTGGGCCAGGAGGATCTGCTGCTCGACCGCGCCGTCCGCCAGGTGGTGGCGGCTGCCCGTGCCGCCGACGCCGACACGGACGTACGCGACCTGACCTCCGACCAGCTTCAGCCCGGCACCCTCGCCGAGCTGACCAGCCCGTCCCTCTTCGCGGAGCGCAAGGTCGTCGTCGTACGGAACGCGCAGGACCTCTCGGCCGACACGATCAAGGACGTCAAGGCGTATCTCGACGCTCCGGCCGAGGAGATCACGCTCGTCCTGCTGCACGCGGGGGGTGCCAAGGGCAAGGGCTTGCTGGACGCCGCGCGTAAGGCGGGGGCCCGGGAGGTCGCCTGCCCGAAGACGACCAAGCCCGCCGAGCGGCTCACCTTCGTACGCTCCGAGTTCCGCGCGCTGGGCCGCTCGGCGACGCCCGAGGCGTGCCAGGCCCTGGTCGACTCGATCGGCAGCGATCTCCGGGAGCTGGCGAGCGCCGTCTCGCAGCTTGTCGCGGACATCGAGGGCACCATCGACGAGGCCGTTGTCGCCCGTTACTACACGGGCCGCGCCGAGGCGTCCAGCTTCACCGTCGCCGACCGGGCCGTGGAGGGCCGGGCGGCCGACGCCCTGGAAGCGCTGCGCTGGTCGCTGTCGACCGGGGTGGCGCCGGTGCTGATCACCAGCGCGCTGGCCCAGGGGGTACGGGCCATCGGGAAGCTCTCGTCCGCGCGCGGCGGCCGGCCTGCCGATCTCGCCCGGGAGCTGGGAATGCCGCCATGGAAGATCGACCGGGTGCGCCAGCAGATGCGCGGCTGGACCCCGGAGGGTGTGGCGGCGGCGCTGCGGGCCGTCGCCGAGGCCGACGCGGGGGTCAAGGGCGGCGGTGACGATCCGGAGTACGCGCTGGAGAAGGCGGTCGTCGCCGTCGTGCGCGCGGCCCGCAACGGCCGCTGAGCGGTCCCGTCGTCCCGGGCCCGGTCACGCCGTGTCCCGCGCAGGCCGTGTCCCGCGCACACCAGGCCCGCGCACACCAGGCCGGGGAATGCCGAAGGCCCCGGCGCGTCCTGGGAAAGGACGCCACCGGGGCCCTGGCGTAACTCGGGTGAACTCGCACCCGCGTGGCGAACGCAGTCGCGTGCGAGTTCGGAGATGCCGGTCAGGAGCGGTAGAGAGGGCCCGCTGAGTCCCGCCCGGCGATCAAATCAAGAGAGTGCTCAGCCCTGGAGGGTGGCAACCTGGGCGGCCAGCGCCGACTTCTTGTTGGCGGCGGCGTTCTTGTGGATGACACCCTTCGAGGCAGCCTTGTCGAGCTTGCGGGACGCCTCACGAGCGGCCAGCGTGGCCTTCTCGACGTCACCGGCGGCAGCGGCCTCACGGGCCTTGCGGATCGCGGTCTTGAGCGCCGACTTGACAGCCTTGTTGCGCAGGCGTGCCTTCTCGTTCGTCTTGTTCCGCTTGATCTGGGACTTGATGTTCGCCACGAAAGAGCCTTTTCAGGTTCGATGATCTCTGACTGAGCCGTCCCGTACCGAGACGGCACGAGACACAGCTGTTCAGGCTACCAGTGACTTTCCGACCGTCCCAAACCGGGCGCAGTCCCGCACCCGTGGGACGATGGAGCCTACGTATCGATCCGAGTCGACCCGAGACGAGACGCCGCGCGTCTCAAGAATCAGGACCCTGCGTGCCCGCGACCCCTCTCCACGTGCCCGAGCCGAGCCGTACGGACCCGGCGCTGCTCCGCAACTTCTGCATCATCGCGCACATCGACCACGGCAAGTCGACGCTCGCCGACCGGATGCTCCAGCTCACCGGAGTCGTCGATTCGCGGCAGATGCGCGCTCAGTACCTCGACCGGATGGACATCGAGCGCGAGCGCGGCATCACGATCAAGTCCCAGGCGGTCCGGCTGCCCTGGGCGCCCAGCACGGGTGAGGGCCGGGGCAGGACCCATATCCTCAATATGATCGACACGCCGGGCCACGTGGACTTCACCTATGAGGTGTCCCGTTCGCTGGCGGCCTGTGAGGGCACCATCCTGCTGGTCGACGCCGCCCAGGGCATCGAGGCGCAGACCCTCGCCAACCTCTATCTGGCGATGGAGAACGACCTCACCATCGTCCCGGTCCTCAACAAGATCGACCTGCCGGCCGCCCAGCCGGAGAAGTTCTCCGAGGAGCTGGCCAACCTCATCGGCTGCCAGCCGGAGGACGTCCTCAAGGTCTCGGCGAAGACCGGTGTCGGTGTGGACGTCCTGCTCGACCGGGTGGTCGCGGACGTTCCTTCGCCGGTGGGTGTCGAGGACGCTCCCGCCCGCGCGATGATCTTCGACTCCGTCTATGACTCCTACCGCGGCGTCGTCACCTATGTACGAGTCATCGACGGTCAGCTCAACAAGCGTGAGCGCATCCGGATGATGTCCACCGGCGCCACGCACGAGCTGCTGGAGATCGGCACGAACTCCCCGGAGATGCTTCCGGCGGACGGTCTGGGCGTCGGCGAGGTCGGCTATCTGATCACGGGTGTGAAGGACGTCCGCCAGTCCAAGGTCGGTGACACGATCACCACCCTGACCAAGGGGGCGACCGAGGCGCTCGGCGGCTACAAGGACCCCAAGCCGATGGTGTTCTCCGGCCTCTATCCGCTGGACGGCTCGGACTATCCCGAGCTGCGCGACGCCCTCGACAAGCTCCAGCTCAACGACGCTGCCCTGGTCTACGAGCCGGAGACCTCCGCGGCTCTCGGCTTCGGTTTCCGCGTCGGCTTCCTGGGCCTGCTGCACCTGGACGTGATCCGGGAGCGGCTGGAGCGCGAGTTCGGCCTCGACCTGATCGCGACCGCGCCCAATGTGGTCTATCGCGTGATCATGGAGGACGGCAAAGAGCACACGGTCACCAACCCGAGTGAATTCCCCGAGGGCAAGATCGACGCGGTGTACGAGCCGGTCGTACGGGCGACGATCCTCGCGCCGAGCGAGTTCATCGGCTCGATCATGGAGCTGTGCCAGACCCGGCGCGGCACCCTGCTCGGCATGGACTACCTCTCCGAGGACCGGGTCGAGATCCGTTACACGCTGCCGCTCGCCGAGATCGTCTTCGACTTCTTCGACCAGCTCAAGTCCAAGACCCGTGGCTACGCCTCGCTCGACTACGAGCCCACGGGCGAGCAGACCGCCCAGCTCGTCAAGGTCGACATCCTGCTGCACGGCGACAAGGTCGACGCCTTCTCCGCCATCACGCACCGGGACCAGGCGTACGCGTACGGCGTGCGGCTCGTCGCCAAGCTGCGCGAGCTGATTCCGCGCCAGGCGTTCGAGGTGCCCATCCAGGCCGCCATCGGCTCCCGGGTCATCGCCCGCGAGACGATCCGCGCCATCCGCAAGGACGTCCTCGCCAAGTGCTACGGCGGTGACATCTCCCGTAAGCGGAAGCTGCTGGAGAAGCAGAAGGAGGGCAAGAAGCGGATGAAGATGGTCGGCAGTGTCGAGGTCCCCCAGGAGGCGTTCATCGCGGTGCTCTCCAGCGACGAATCCGGCGGGGGCAAGGCGAAGAAGTAGCGGCGCCGCACAAGGCGGTCAGCACACACAAAGGGCGGCGGAACGCGCCGCCGCACCGGACGGGCCCTCACGCTGTGGCGTGGGGGCCCGTCCGTGGTTCATGGGGTGGATCCGTTGCAAGCGGCCCGTCGCTGCCTCTTACGCCCCGGCCGGGCGGCCTCTACTCTGATCACTCGGTGGTTACTCGCCAGTTATCTTACTCGCCAGTCACACAACCAGTCAGTCACGCAGCGCTGCCGCGGGCCCGGAGGATGTCGTGAGCGACACACAGAACTTGATCGAGAACCGGCCGCCGTCCGTCGCGGCCCTCTTCATTGAGCGCGTGGCGGCCACGCCGGACGCCGAGGCCTACCGCCATCCCGTACCGCCGGCCTCGGGCCAGGGCCCCGACGAGTGGCGCTCACTGAGCTGGGCGCAGGCCGCCGAGCGGGTCTTCGCCGTGGCCGGCGGGCTGATCGAGCTGGGTGTACGGCCCGAGGAGCGGGTCGCGCTCGCCTGCGCCACCCGCGTCGAATGGATCCTCGCCGATCTCGGTGTGATGTGCGCGGGCGCGGCGACCACCACGGTCTATCCGTCGACCAACGCGGAGGAGTCCGCGTACATCCTCGCCGACTCCGGGAGCCGGGTGCTGTTCGCGGAGGACGCCGTCCAGCTCGCCAAGGCGCGTGAGTGCCGGGCCGAACTGCCCGACCTCGCTCATGTCGTGGTCATCGACGCCGAGGACGTGCGGCCCGCCGAGGGCGATCCGGAGGGCTGGGTGCTCTCGCTCGCCGAGCTGGAGGCGCGCGGGACGGCGTATCTCGCCGCGAACCCCGAGGCCGTCAGGGAACGGGTCGGAGCCATCACCGCCGACCAGCTCGCCACCCTGATCTACACCTCGGGGACCACCGGCCGGCCCAAGGGGGTACGGCTGCCGCACGACAGTTGGTCGTACATGGCCAAGGCGATCGCCGCGACCGGGATGGTCACCGCCGAGGACGTGCAGTACCTGTGGCTGCCGCTCGCCCATGTCTTCGGCAAGGTGCTGACCTCGGGGCAGATCGAGGTCGGACATGTCACCGCGGTCGACGGGCGCGTGGACAGGATCATCGAGAATCTCCCGGTGGTCCGGCCGACGTATATGGCCGCCGTGCCGCGGATCTTCGAGAAGGTCTACAACGGGGTCGCGGCCAAGGCGCGGGCCGGCGGCCCGGCCAAGTACCGGATCTTCCAGTGGGCGGCCGAGGTCGCCCGCGAATACGCCAAGGTCTCGCAGGACAACTTCCGCCGTACGGGCAACGCGTCCGTGCCGTTCGCCCTCGGCGCCCGGCACAAGGCCGCCGACGTGCTGGTCTTCGCCAAGCTGCGTGAGGCGTTCGGCGGCCGGCTGCGCGCCGCGGTCTCCGGGTCCGCCGCGCTCGCGCCCGACATCGGCTACTTCTTCTCCGGCGCCGGGATCCATGTCCTGGAGGGCTACGGCCTGACCGAGTCCAGCGCCGCGAGCTTCGTCAACCCGGGCGAGGCGTACCGTACGGGCACGGTCGGCAAGCCGCTGCCCGGTACCGAGGTGCGCATCGCCGACGACGGCGAGATCCTGCTGCGCAGCCCCGGGATCATGTCCGGCTATCACGGACTGCCCGAGAGGACGGCGGAGGTCCTGGAGCCCGACGGCTGGTTCCACACGGGGGACATCGGTGAGCTGTCCGTCGACGGTTATCTGCGGATCACCGACCGCAAGAAGGACCTGATCAAGACGTCCGGCGGCAAGTACGTCGCGCCGGCCGAGGTCGAGGGGCGGTTCAAGGCGGTCTGCCCGTTCGTCTCCAACATCATGGTGCACGGCGCGGACCGGAACTTCTGCACGGCGCTGATCGCGCTCGACGAGCCGACGATCCTCGGCTGGGCGGCGGAGAACGGCATGGCGGGCAAGCCGTACGCCGACGTGGTCGCCTCCGCGGCGGCCGAGCGGCTGATCGACGGCTATGTGAAGCGCCTCAACGCGGGCCTCCAGCGCTGGCAGACCATCAAGCGGTTCCGGCTGCTGCCGCGCGATCTGGACATCGAGCACGGCGAGCTGACGCCGAGCCTCAAGCTCAAGAGGCCCGTCGTGGAGCGTGAGTACAGGTATCTGATCGAGGAGATGTACGAGGGCTCCCGGGAGTCCTGAAGAGCACGGCGCGCTCCCGGCCGCGCGAGGCCGGGGACGCCGCCGCGTACCGGGGCGGCCTACTTGTCCCGGCCCCGGAGCAGTTCGTCCAGCGCGTCCTCGATCCGGGCCAACTGGCCGCCCACGACCGCGAGATCGTTCGCGCCGTCGCGCCGTAACTCCTCCTCGATCGAGGAGAGCCGGTCGCTGATCTGCCCCAGACACTCCTGCTCGCGCGCCAGCATCCGCTCCAACTGGCGGTTCTTCCGGTGCAGATCGAGAAAGACGCTGACCTTGGCCCGCAGGACCCAGGGATCGAACGGCTTGGTGAGGAAGTCCGCCGCGCCCGTCGCGTATCCCCGGAAGGCGTAACCGCTGTCGGAATCGGGGCCGTTCAGGAAGATGATGGGGGTGTCCTTGGCCCCGTCCAGCCGTTTGATCCGGGAAGCCGTCTCGAAACCGTCCATGCCGGGCATACGGACATCCAGCAGCACCACCGCGAACGGCTGCCGCAGCAGGGCCCGCATCGCCTCCTCGCCCGAACGGGCCCTCACCAGGGGCTCGTCGAGAGACGCCAGGACCGATTCGAGCGCGACGAGATTGTCCTCCATGTCATCGACGAGAAGGATGCTCGCGCGATCCATGGTGGCTGACTTCCCGCTCATTCCGGTTTCTCCTTGTCGGGCCCCGTGATGCGGCCAGGGGGCAAGAATCCTCTGTCCCGGGCCATTCCGCACGTCCTTCCGGCGGTTTGGCCCGGTGTCTCGCGGGCTGGTCACCGCACCCGGCGGCGGCCCGGCCCGCGACGGACCCGCCCGAGGCCCTCCGCTCACTCCGACGGCTCGGATGCCCCGGGATCTTCGGAGAAGTCCCGCCCGGTGCGCGGCCTCCCGGCGGACGGCGCTCCTTCCCAAACACGCCCGGGAAGCGCCCCCCGTCTGTCACTCTGTCGGGATCGTAAGCGGCACATCGCCAAAACTGGATCAGGAGCCGCAGTGGGGCCCATTCCGATCCCGCGTGAACCCCGTCACCGTCCGGCATCGCAGGTGCCGTTACGGAGGGAAACGCGGTCCACATCACGCACCAGCCTGCCCGGCAACCCGCTCTCCCCTTCTGCCGCCCGCCGCTTCGCACGCGCCGCGCTGGCGGACTGGACCAGCCTCGGGCTCCTCGCCACCTGCACCTTCTGCCGCGGCGGCGGAAGCTGTCCACCGGGCAGACACAGCACCGACCTGCTCGCCGAGGACGCGGTGGTGATCGTCAGCGAACTCGTCACCAACGCGGTGGTGCACGCCGGCACCACCGTCGAACTGCTCTGCCGCCTGGAGGACCCCGAGGAGGGCCCGGCGGAGGAGGACCACGAGCCGGCCGCGCTCGTCCTGGAGGTGTCCGACCACCACCCGGGGCGCGCCATCCAGAGCGACGCCCGGGGACAGGCACCGTCCGGCACCCCCGAGTACGGCCGCGGTCTCGAACTCGTCGCCGCGCTCGCCGAACGCTGGGGCATCACCTATCGCTCCGGGCTCAAGACCGTCTGGGCGCGGCTGCCGCTCGAAGGGCGGGACGCGGGCGCGGGCCAGGGCACCGAGCCCGCGCTGCGCCGGGGCCTGCGCGCCGCCGAGATACTCGCTCCGTCCTCCCGGCGCACCGTGCGCGACGACCCGGAATGGGCCGGCCGGGGCGCGCTGTCCTTCCTCGCCGAGGCGTCCGAACTGCTCGCCGGGCAGCTCGACGAGGACCTGGTCGCCGCGCTCGCGGGCCAGCTCCTGGTGCCACGGCTAGCCGAATGGTGCGCGGTCTGGCTGGACGGTGAGAGCGCGCAGGCCGGCGCCGCGCCCCGGCTCGCCCGTGTCTGGCACGCCGACGAGTCCCGGATCGAGCCGCTGCGCGCGGTCCTGGAGCAGGGGCCGCCGAGGCTGCCGGACCCGCCGCGCGGCGGGCCGGTACGGGTGCCCTGGCCGGGCGTGCCGGTCCCGGACGGCCCGGTCCCGGACGAGGCGGTCCCGGTTCCGGGCGGCGGTCCCGGCGGAGTGGCTCTCGCCTGCCGGCTGCTGGCCAACGGACGCAGCCTCGGCACACTGATGCTGGGCCGGCCGGGACAGGCCGGTGTGCCCGACGAAGTGACCGCCCTCATCGAGGACTTCGCCCGGCGGGTCGCCCTGGCCGTGGGCGCCGCCCGCCGCTACGCCCGCCAGGCCACCATCAGCCGGGTTCTCCAGCGCGGACTGCTGCCCAGCCAGGTCGCCCGGATACCGCGTGTCGCCAGCTCCCTGGTGTACGAGCCGAGCGACCACGGTCTCGCGGGCGGCGACTTCTACGACGTCTTCCCGTGCCCGCCCGGCGACCGCTGGTGCTTCATGCTCGGTGACGTCCAGGGCAGCGGTCCCGA
This sequence comes from Streptomyces sp. NPDC006923, assembly GCF_040635655.1. Classification (NCBI taxonomy): domain Bacteria; kingdom Bacillati; phylum Actinomycetota; class Actinomycetes; order Kitasatosporales; family Streptomycetaceae; genus Streptomyces; species Streptomyces sp. NPDC006923. Next base: position 728,590 of record NZ_JBEYIF010000001.1, on the reverse strand, counting down.
GGCCGCCGTCGTCACCGGCCTCGCCCGCCCCTGGCTGCGCCTGCTCGCCCGCGAGGGCTACCGCGTCGGCGCCGTGCTCGACCGCCTCAACCGGCTGCTCCTCGACGACGCGACGGAGGCGGCCGAATCGGCGTCGTCACTGGTCGCCCAGGCCGTCGTCCAGGGGCTGCCGGGCGTCGCGACCGCGCCGCCCGAAAGCAGCCAGTCCCGCTTCCTCTCGCTGCTGTACGGCGAGCTGATGCCGCTGCCCGGCGGCGAGGGCCGGATACGGTGCACCCTCGCGAGCGCCGGGCATCCGCTGCCGCTGCTGCTCCGGCCCGACGGGACGGTACGGACCGCCGCGGACCCGCAGCTCCTGCTCGGAGTCGTCGAGAAGGTGTCGTACGAGAGCAGCACCTTCGACCTGGAACCCGGTGACACGCTGCTCTGCGTCACCGACGGAGTCACCGAGCGGCGCTCCGGCGACCGGATGCTGGACGACGGCGACGGGCTCGCACGGACCCTGGCGGGCTGCGTGGGGCTGACGGCGCAGGGCGTCGCGGAGCGGATACGGCGGACCGTGCACGAGTTCGCCGAGACACCGCCGGAGGACGATCTGGCGCTGCTGGTGTTCCAGGCCGAGTGACGCGGAAGGCCCACCTGCCGCGTACGGGACAATGGGGGCATGCCTTCCGCACTGCCCGACGGTGACCCCATGCCCGAGACCGGAGAGCTGCCCCGGCACGCCCTGGAGGGCGCGGCCGACCGGCCCCTCGGCTTCTATCTGCACGTGCCGTACTGCGCGACCCGCTGCGGCTACTGCGACTTCAACACGTACACGGCGACCGAGCTGCGCGGCTCCGGCGGTGTGCTGGCCTCCCGCGACAACTACGCGGAGACGCTCGCCGACGAGGTCCGGCTGGCCAGGAAGGTGCTGGGCGACGACCCGAGGCCGGTCCGCACGGTGTTCGTCGGCGGTGGTACGCCGACGCTGCTGGCCGCCGGGGACCTGGTCCGGATGCTGGGCACGATCCGTGCGGAGTTCGGCCTCGCGGAGGACGCGGAGATCACCACGGAGGCCAATCCGGAATCGGTGGATCCGGCGTATCTGGAGGCACTGCGGGAGGGCGGCTTCAACCGGATCTCCTTCGGGATGCAGAGCGCGAAGCAGCATGTGCTGAAGGTGCTGGACCGCACGCACACACCCGGCCGGCCCGAGGCGTGTGTCGCCGAGGCCCGCGCGGCGGGATTCGACCATGTGAACCTCGATCTGATCTACGGCACGCCGGGCGAGAGCGACAACGACTGGCGGGAGTCCCTCACCGCCGCGATCGGGGCGGGGCCCGACCATGTCTCGGCGTACGCGCTGATCGTGGAGGAGGGCACCCAGCTCGCCCGGCGCATCCGGCGCGGCGAGGTGCCGATGACGGACGACGACGAGCACGCGGACCGTTATCTGATCGCGGACTCCGTGCTCGCGGAGGCGGGTTTCTCCTGGTACGAGGTGTCCAACTGGGCCACCTCGGAGGCGGCCCGCTGTCTGCACAACGAGCTGTACTGGCGCGGCGCGGACTGGTGGGGCGCGGGCCCCGGAGCCCACAGCCATGTCGGCGGCGTGCGCTGGTGGAACGTCAAACACCCCGGCGCGTACGCGGCGGCGCTGGCCCAGGGCCGCTCACCGGGCGCGGGCCGGGAGATCCTCACCGCGGAGGACCGCCGGGTGGAACGCGTCCTGCTGGAGCTGCGGCTGTCGGACGGCTGCGAACTGTCGCTGCTGGCCCCGGCGGGGCTGGCGGCGGCGGGCCGGGCGGTGACGGACGGGCTGCTGGAGCCGGGGCCGTTCGCGGCGGGACGCGCGGTGCTGACGCTGCGCGGGCGGCTGCTGGCGGACGCGGTGGTCCGCGACCTGGTGGACTGAGGGCTTCCGGCGTCCGGGCTCGGCGGCGGACTGGGCGCTTCCGGCGCGGTCGCGGTGCGGCGCGCCGGACCGCCGCTACGCCACGGGCTCCGTGACAAAGTCGATCAGCCGTTCCACCGACCCCAGCAGCGCGGGCTCCAGATCCCGGTACGAGCGGACGCGGGACAGGATGTGCTGCCAGGCCGCGCCGGTGTTCTCCGGCCAGCCCAGGGCGCGGCAGACGCCCGTCTTCCAGTCCTCGCCGCGCGGTACGGAGGGCCAGGCGGGGATCCCCACGGCGGACGGCTTCACGGCCTCCCAGACGTCGATGTACGGGTGGCCCACCACCAGCACGTCCGGGCCCGTCACCTGAGCGGCGATCCGGGACTCCTTGGACCCGGGCACCATGTGGTCGACCAGGACGCCGAGGCGGGCCCCGGGCGCCGGGGCGAACTCCGCGACGACGGACCGGAGGTCGTCCACGCCCTCCAGATACTCCACGACCACCCCCTCGACGCGCAGATCGTCACCCCACACCCTCTCGACCAGCTCCGCGTCGTGCCGGCCCTCGACATAGATACGTCCCGCCCTGGCCACGCGCGCGCGGGCGCCGGGCACGGCGACCGAGCCGGAAGCCGTCCTGGCCGGCCGCGCCGGGCCGGCCGTCGCCGGGCGTACCAGGGTCACCACCCGCCCCTCCAGCAGAAATCCGCGCGCCACCAGCGGGAAGACCCGGTGTTTGCCGAAGCGGTCCTCCAGGGTGACCGTCGGCCCCTCGGCGGTCTTCTCACAGCGGATCACCGCGCCGCAGAAGCCCGTCGACACCTCCTCGACCACCAGATCGGGCTCTGCGGGGACCTCGGGCGCGGGCGTGGAGCGTTTCCACGGGGGCGTCAGATCGGGGTTGTAGCTGCGCATTCGACAGACGATAGGCGCACGGGCGCCCAGCGGCGGCCCCGTCGCGCCCGCCGGGGAATCACGGGACGGCACCTCACCCCGGAGGCACGCCGAAACGCGTGGCGAGGGCGTCGCGCTGCGCGCGTACGAACGCCGCGTCCACCAGGGCCCCGTGGCCCGGCACATAGACGGCGTCCGCACCGCCCAGCGCCAGCAGCCGGTCCAGGGCCGCCGGCCAGCGGGCGGTGATCGCGTCGGGACCGGCCTGCGGTTCGCCCGACTCCTCCACCAGATCGCCGCAGAAGACCACGTCCGGGGAGCCGGGCACGAGCAGGGCGAGGTCATGAGCGGTGTGCCCGGGGCCGACGTTGGCCAGCAGCACCCGGCGCCCGCCCAGGTCCAGCGCCACCTCGCCGGACACCGCGTGCCGCGGCAGTACCAGCAGCTCCACCGCCTCCGCGGCCTCCGGCGCCGTCACCCCCTCACGCACGGCGTCCTCGTACAGCCCCGGGCCCTGCCGCGCCAGCAGCTCCGCCGCGCCGACGGCGCCGTACACCTCCGCCCCGGCGAACGCCGCGGTGCCCAGGACATGGTCGAAGTGCGGATGGCTCAGTGCGATATGCGTCACTCGCCTGCCGCCGAGCAGCGCGCCCGCCTGGTCGCGGAGTTCACCGCCCTCGCGCACGGAGGAGCCCGTGTCGTACAAAAGGACCGCGTGGTCACCGGCCACCAGGCCGGCTGTCGCGTCCCAGCCGGGCAGCCGGCGTCTGCCGACCCCCGCCGCCAGCCCTTCCCAGCCGCGCTCTTCCCAAGGCACGTTCATACGAGGACGCTAACGGCAGCGGGCGGCGTGAGCGCGAGATGGCGTGGCCGCCCTTGCTAGGGGTGTACCCAACGGCCGTACACTGAGGCGGGGGAACTGGCACTCCCGTGGACCGAGTGCCAAACCCGATCCGACGGACGAGCTGGAGGTGTGCGCGATGCTCAGCGAACGCAGACTCGAAGTCCTGCGCGCCATCGTCCAGGACTATGTCGGCACGGAGGAGCCCGTCGGCTCCAAGGCACTGACCGAGCGGCACAAGCTCGGTGTGTCGCCGGCCACCGTCCGCAACGACATGGCGGTGCTGGAGGACGAGGGCTTCATCGCCCAGCCGCACACCAGCGCCGGGCGCATCCCGACCGACAAGGGCTACCGGCTCTTCGTGGACCGGCTGGCGGGCGTCAAGCCCATGTCCTCGCCCGAGCGCCGTGCCATCCAGAACTTCCTCGACAAGGCCGTCGACCTGGACGACGTCGTGGGCCGTACGGTGCGGCTGCTGGCGCAGCTCACCCGGCAGGTCGCCGTCGTCCAGTACCCGTCGCTGACCCGTTCGACGGTGCGCCATGTGGAGCTGCTGTCCCTCGCTCCGGCCCGGCTGATGCTTGTGCTGATCACCGACACCGGGCGGGTCGAGCAGCGCATGATCGACTGCCCCGCGCCCTTCGGCGAGACCTCGCTCGCGGATCTCAGGGCCCGGCTCAACAGCCGGATCGTGGGGCGGCGCTTCGCCGACGTCCCCCAGCTCGTGCAGGATCTTCCCGAGTCGTTCGAGCAGGAGGACCGGGGGACGGTGTCCACGGTCCTCGCGACACTGCTCGAAACCCTGGTCGAGGAGACCGAGGAGCGGCTGGTGATCGGCGGCACCGCCAACCTCACGCGCTTCGGACACGATTTTCCGCTGTCCATCCGGCCGGTGCTGGAGGCGCTGGAGGAGCATGTGGTGCTTCTGAAGCTGCTGGGTGAGGCGGAGCACCCGGGCATGACCGTACGTATCGGGCACGAGAACGCCCATGAGGGCCTCAACTCCACGTCCGTCGTCGCGGTCGGCTACGGTTCGGGCGACGAGGCAGTCGCCAAACTCGGCGTGGTCGGACCGACCCGCATGGACTACCCCGGAACGATGGGAGCGGTACGCGCAGTGGCACGTTACGTCGGACAGATCCTGGCGGAGTCGTAAGTGGCCACGGACTACTACGCCGTACTCGGCGTGCGCCGCGACGCATCTCAGGACGAGATCAAGAAGGCATTCCGGCGGCTCGCCCGCGAGCTGCACCCGGATGTCAATCCCGATCCCAAGACGCAGGAGCGCTTCAAGGAGATCAACGCCGCTTACGAGGTGTTGTCGGACCCGCAGAAGAAGCAGGTCTACGACCTCGGCGGGGACCCGCTCTCGGCGAGCGGCGGCGGTGGCGCGGGCGGTTTCGGAGCCGGCGGCTTCGGCAACTTCTCGGACATCATGGACGCGTTCTTCGGTACGGCGTCGCAGCGCGGCCCCCGGTCGCGGACGCGGCGCGGGCAGGACGCCATGATCCGGCTGGAGATCGACCTCAACGAGTCGGCCTTCGGCACGACCAAGGACATCCAGGTCGACACGGCCGTCGTGTGTACGACGTGTTCGGGCGAGGGCGCGGCCCCCGGCACCTCGGCGCAGACCTGTGACATGTGCCGCGGCCGCGGTGAGGTGTCGCAGGTCACCCGGTCCTTCCTGGGCCAGGTCATGACCTCCAGGCCGTGCCCGCAGTGCCAGGGCTTCGGCACCGTGGTGCCGACGCCGTGCCCCGAGTGCGCGGGCGACGGGCGTATCCGGTCCCGCCGTACGCTCACGGTCAAGATCCCGGCCGGTGTCGACAACGGCACCCGCATCCAGCTCGCCGGCGAAGGCGAGGTCGGCCCCGGCGGTGGTCCCGCCGGTGATCTGTACGTCGAGATCCACGAGCTGCCGCACGCGGTGTTCCAGCGGCGCGGCGATGATCTGCACTGCACGGTCACCATCCCCATGACGGCGGCCTCGCTGGGCACGAAGTGTCCGCTGGAGACGCTGGACGGCGTCGAGGAGATCGACGTCCGGCCGGGCACGCAGTCCGGCCAGTCGATCCCGCTGCACGGCAGGGGCATCACCCATCTCCGCGGCGGCGGCCGCGGCGACCTGATCGTGCATGTCGAGGTGACGACCCCGTCGAAGCTGGACCCGGAGCAGGAGCGCCTGCTGCGGGAGCTGGCGAAGCTGCGCGGAGAGGAACGCCCCACCGGCCAGTTCCAGCCGGGGCAGCAGGGGCTGTTCTCGCGGTTGAAGGACGCCTTCAACGGACGCTAGACACAGGCAGACACAGGTGCGCAGAAGGCCCGGGGGCTGACCCCGGGCCTTCTGCGCCTGCCGGCCGCCGGCCTGTTCCCGCGCCGTTCCCGGGCCCCGAGCCGATTCGTGGCCGCCGCGAGGGGCATGGCACGATGCCTTCATGTCCTCCGCACTGACCGATCTCTGCCGGTATCCGATCGTGCAGGCCCCCATGGCGGGCGGCGCCTCCTGCCCACAGCTCGCCGCGGCCGTCTCCGAGGCCGGTGGTCTCGGCTTCCTCGCCGCCGGATACAAAACCGCGGACGGCATGTACGAAGAGGTCAAACAGCTCCGCGGGCTGACCGGCCAGCCCTTCGGCGTCAATCTCTTCATGCCGCAGACCCAGTACGCGGACCAGGCAGCCGTGGAGGTCTACCGCAATCAGCTCGCCGGCGAGGCGACCTGGTACGAGACCCCGCTCGGCGACCCCCAGACCGGCTCGGACGACGGTTACGAGGCCAAGTTGGCGATCCTCCTCGAAGACCCCGTTCCCGTCGTCTCGTTCACCTTCGGCTGCCCGACCCGCGAAATCCTCGACGCCTTCGCGCGGGCCGGGACCTTCACCGTGGTCACGGTGACGACCCCCGAAGAGGCCCAGACCGCGCAGTGGTCGGGCGCCGACGCCGTCTCCGTCCAGGGCATCGAGGCCGGCGGCCATCAGGGGACCCACCGCGACGATCCGGCCACCGACGGCGCGGGCATAGGACTGCTCTCGCTGGTCTCCCAGGTGCGGGAGACCGTACAGCTCCCGGTCATCGCGGCCGGCGGTCTGATGCGCGGCGGCCAGATCGCCGCCGTCCTCGCGGCGGGCGCGGACGCGGCGCAGCTCGGGACGGCGTTCCTGGTCTGCCCGGAGTCCGGGGCGAACGTCGTCCACAAACAGGCCATGACCAACCCGCTGTTCGTCAGGACCGAGCTGACCCGGGCCTTCTCCGGGCGCCCCGCGCGCGGCCTCGTCAACCGCTTCATGCGCGAACACGGCCCGTACGCCCCCTCCGCCTATCCCGAGGTCCATCACCTCACCTCCGGGCTGCGCAAGGCCGCGGCGAAGGTCGGCGACGCCCAGGGCATGGCGCTGTGGGCGGGGCAGGGCCACCGCATGGCCCGCGAACTGCCGGCCGGACAGCTCGTCAAGCTGCTCGCCGCCGAACTCGAAGCCACCCGGTCGTCGCTGATCCAGGGCAGCGACTCGTGACCGCTCCCGTCTTCGTCGTCGGGGACGGCACGCTCCGGCCGGGCACGGTCACCCTGGACGGTCCGGAGGGGCGGCACGCCGTCTCCGTACGGCGGCTGCGCGTCGGCGAGGAGATCGTGCTGACGGACGGCGCGGGCACCGGCGCGTACGGGACCGTCGCCGCGGTCGAGGGCAAGGACCGGCTGGACGTCGCCGTCACCGACGTACGGACAGAGGCGGAGCCCGCGCCGCGGATCACCGTCGTCCAGGCTCTTCCCAAGGGTGACCGGGGCGAGTTGGCCGTCGAGACGATGACCGAGACCGGCGCCGACGCGATCGCGCCCTGGCAGGCCGCGCGCTGTGTCACTCAGTGGAAGGGCGAACGCGGCGCCAAGTCCCTCGCCAAATGGCGGGCCACGGCCCGGGAGGCGGGCAAGCAGTCACGCAGGCTCCGCTTCCCCGAGGTTCTGGACGCGCTGTCGACCCGGCAGGTGGCCGCGCTGCTCGCGGACGCCGACTTCGCGGCCGTACTGCACGAGGAGGGCAGCGAACCGCTGGCCACCGCGCCGCTGCCCGCCGAGGGCCGGATCGTGCTGGTCGTCGGGCCGGAAGGCGGCGTGTCCCCGGAGGAGTTGGCGGCTTTCGCGGAGGCCGGAGCGAAGCCGTACCGGCTGGGCCGCAGCGTCCTGCGGACCTCCACCGCGGGCACGGCGGCCACCGCTCTGCTGCTCGGCCGCACGGGCCGCTGGTCCTGATCGCCGGGCCGCGCCACGGCCGATAGCATGCTCCGTACTGACCGGCGGGGTCGTCTTCCGGCCGGTCAGCGGATCAGTCAGTCAGCATCGTCAGCAGCGACCGGCGGCACGCCCGCCGGATTCGAGGAGGCCCGGACCATGGCGGGAGAACCACAGGCCGACTGCCTGTTCTGCAAGATCGTCGCGGGGGACGTGCCGGCCACCGTCGTCCGGGAGTCGGCGACCACCGTCGCCTTCCGGGACATCAACCCCCAGGCGCCGACCCATGTCCTGGTGATCCCTCGGGTGCACTATCCGGACGCCGGGACGCTCGCCGCCGCCGAACCGTCGATCGCCGCCGATGTGCTGGCGGAGGCGGCCGCGGTCGCCGCCCAGGACAAGACCGACGGCAGCGGCTACCGGATCGTGTTCAACACGGGCGCCGGCGCCGGCCAGACGGTCTTTCACGCGCACGCCCATGTGCTGGGCGGCCGTGGCCTCAACTGGCCCCCTGGATAACGGCGTTGTCCGTACGCGAACTGGTGGTGCTCGGTACGGCCAGCCAGGTGCCCACCCGCCACCGCAACCACAACGGCTATCTGCTGCGGTGGGACGGCGAGGGTTTCCTCTTCGACCCGGGCGAGGGCACCCAGCGGCAGATGCTGCGCGCGGGCGTGGCCGCGCACGACATCAACCGCGTCTGTGTCACGCACTTCCACGGCGACCACTCGCTCGGTCTTGCCGGAGTGATCCAGCGCGTCAACCTCGACCAGGTGCCGCACCGGATCACCGCCCACTACCCGGCGAGCGGACAGCACTTCTTCGAGCGGCTGCGGTACGCGACCGCCTACCGCGAGACCGTCGAGCTGGCCGAGGAACCGGTCACGGGGGACGGGATCCTCGCCAGGACCCCCGCGTACACCCTGGACGCCCGCCTGCTCTCGCATCCCGTCGAGGCGTACGGCTACCGCCTCACCGAGCCCGACGGGCGCCGGATGATCCCGGCGCTGCTGGCCGCGCACGGCATCGGGGGGCCGGACGTCGGGCGGCTCCAGCGGGAGGGAACGCTCAACGGCGTCACCCTGGACGACGTCAGCGAGCGGCGCCGGGGCCAGCGCTTCGCGTTCGTCATGGACACCCGGCTCTGCGACGGCGTGTACGCGCTGGCCGAAGGCTGCGACATGCTGGTCATCGAGTCGACCTTCCTCGACGAGGACGTCCGGCTGGCGACCGACCACGGCCATCTCACCGCGGGCCAGGCGGCGCGGGTGGCGCGGGAGGCGGGCGTACGGCATCTCGTGCTGACCCATTTCTCGCAGCGGTACGGCGATCCGGGCGAGTTCGAGCGGCAGGCCCGCGCGGCCGGCTTCGAGGGCGAGCTGACCGTCGCCGCCGATCTGACGCGGGTGTCCCTGCCCAAGCGGTCCTGAGGGCTGTCCCGTAGTCCCTGGCGGGCCCGCGACGACGGCCACGGCACGTCGCCGCGTCGAGGACGCCACTTCTCTCACCCGCCCTGGGACCCGGCGCCGCGTGCGCTGACACGGAAGGGCCGGAGACCGCCTCCGTCCGGCCCCGGCGCGGCGGATCGGGCACACTGTCCGGATCCGCACACGACCGGGGAGCCCGCCGTGATCACATCCAACGGAGACCCGCAGGAACACACCGCCCATGTCGATCCGCTCGGCGCGCTGCGCGTCCCGGACGACCCGGAGTGTGATGTCTATCTCACGGGCACGGTCTTTCTCGACATCATCTTCACCGGCCTGGACACCGCGCCGGTGCGCGGCACGGAGTCCTGGGCCCGGGGGATGGGCTCCAGCCCCGGCGGCATCGCCAATATGGCGAGCGCGCTGGCCCGCCTCGGCCTGCACACCTCGCTCGCCGCGGCCTTCGGCGACGACCACTACGGCGAGTACTGCTGGGACGCGCTGGAGCAGGGCGAGGGCATCGACCTCTCCCGCTCACGCACCGTCCCCGGCTGGCACTCGCCCGTCACCGTCTCCATGGCCTACGAGGGCGAGCGGACCATGGTCTCGCACGGCCATGAGGCCCCGCCCCCCGAAGGGGCCGTGCCCGAGTGCCCGCCCCGCGCCCGGGCCGCCGTCGCCGCGCTGACACCCGGCCGCCGCGAGGAGTGGATCGCCGACGCCGCCCGCACCGGGGCACGGATCTTCGCGGATGTCGGCTGGGACGAGACCGGCCGCTGGGACCTGGCGGGGCTGGCCGATCTGGAGTACTGCGAGGCGTTCCTGCCCAACGCCGAGGAGGCGATGCGCTACACCCGCACCGACTGCCCCCGCACCGCCGCCCGGGTCCTCGCGGAGCGGGTGCCGGTCGCCGTCGTCACCCTGGGCGCGGAGGGCGCGTACGCCGTGGACGGTGCCAACGGCGCCACCGCAGAGGTCCCCGCCATCGCCGTGGAGGCCCTGGACCCGACCGGCGCCGGCGATGTCTTCGTCGCCGGATTCGTCACGGGCACGCTGGCCGGCTGGCCGCTCGCGGACCGGCTGGCCTTCGCCGGGCTGACCGCCGCGCTCTCCGTCCAGGAGTTCGGCGGCTCGCTCTCCGCGCCGGGCTGGTCGGAGATCGCGGCCTGGTGGCAGTACGTCCAGGGATCCCCGGAGCAGGACCCGGCGGCCCTGCGGCGCTACGCCTTCCTGGAGAAACTGCTGCCCGCGCCCACCCGGCCCTGGCCGCTGCGCAGAGCGGTGCCGACGATCGGCTTCGGCCGCTCGGCCTGACCGGCGCTCTCCGGCGGCCTCGCCGGGCCTCCCGGTCACGGGGAGTTCCCGGTAATGGCACCGGAAAAGCCCTAGGGCCTGCCGAGGGGGGAGTCGTACGCTGGTACCTCAGAGGTTGTCGAGCAGCGAGAACCCTGCAACGGGAGGTATGCGCAGGCCACAGCGCCGGCCCATGACTCAGACACCTACAGCCCAGAGCCCCGCACAGGGGCAGGCACGTGCCCGGTTCACCGTCCCCGCCAATCACCCGATGGTGACAGTCCTGGGCTCCGGGGATTCCCTGCTGCGTGTGATCGAGAAGGCGTTCCCGGCCGCTGACATCCATGTCCGGGGAAATGAGATCAGTGCGAGCGGCAGCGCGGCGGACGTCGCGCTCGTCCAGCGCCTGTTCGACGAGATGATGCTGGTGCTCCGCACCGGTCAGCCGATGACGGAGGACGCAGTGGAACGTTCGATCGCCATGCTCAGGGCGAGCGAGAACGGCGGAGCGGACGGTCCCGAGACGCCCGCCGAGGTACTCACCCAGAACATCCTGTCCAGCCGCGGCCGGACGATCCGCCCCAAGACCCTCAACCAGAAGCGCTATGTCGACGCGATCGACAAGCACACGATCGTCTTCGGCATCGGTCCCGCCGGTACCGGCAAGACCTATCTCGCGATGGCCAAGGCGGTCCAGGCCCTGCTCTCCAAGCAGGTCAACCGGATCATCCTGACCAGACCGGCCGTCGAGGCGGGTGAGCGGCTCGGCTTCCTGCCCGGCACCCTCTACGAGAAGATCGACCCGTATCTGCGGCCGCTCTACGACGCGCTGCACGACATGCTCGACCCCGACTCGATCCCGCGCCTGATGGCGGCGGGCACGATAGAGGTCGCGCCCCTGGCGTACATGCGTGGCCGGACCCTCAACGACGCCTTCATCATTCTCGACGAGGCACAGAACACCAGTCCCGAGCAGATGAAGATGTTCCTGACGAGGCTCGGCTTCGAATCGAAGATCGTCATCACCGGAGACATCACCCAGGTCGACCTGCCCGGGGGCACCAAGAGCGGTCTGCGTCAGGTCCAGGACATCCTGGAGGGCCTCGACGATGTGCACTTCTCCCGGCTCACGTCCCAGGATGTCGTACGGCACAAGCTCGTCGGCCGTATTGTCGACGCGTACGAAAAGTACGACAGCCGCAACGGGCTGGGACATTAACCGAAAGAGCCACAGCGCACCATGTCGATCGACGTCAACAACGAGTCAGGCACCGAGGTCGACGAGCAGGCGATCCTCGATGTCGCCCGCTACGCGCTCGCCCGGATGCGCATCCACCCGCTCTCCGAGCTCTCGGTGATCGTCGTGGACGCCGCCGCCATGGAACAGCTCCATATGCAGTGGATGGACCTGCCGGGTCCGACGGATGTCATGTCCTTCCCGATGGACGAGCTGCGTCCGCCGGTCAAGGACGACGAGGAGCCCCCGCAGGGGCTCCTCGGTGACATCGTGCTCTGCCCGGAGGTCGCCCTGAAGCAGGGCGAGGAAGCCCCGACGCGGCACACCATGGACGAGGAGCTCCAGCTCCTCACCGTCCACGGTGTGCTGCACCTCCTCGGGTACGACCACGAGGTGCCGGACGAGAAGGCCGAGATGTTCGGCCTCCAGGCTGCGATCGTCGACGGCTGGCGGGCCGAGCAGGGGCTCACGGGTCCGTCTCCCGCGCCGACAGTCTCGTGACCGCGCAACTGATCGTCGGGGCCGTCGCGCTGGTCGTCGTGGCGTGGCTGGCGGCGTCCGCAGAGGCGGGCCTCGCCCGGGTCTCCAGCTTCCGGGCGGCCGAGGCCGTCCGCTCGGGCCGCCGGGGCGCGGCCAAGCTGGCGCAGATCGCCTCGGACCCGACGCGCTATCTGAATGTGGCGCTGCTGGTCCGCGTCGCCTGCGAGATGGCGGCCGGTGTGCTGGTCACCTATGTCTGTCTGAACGAGTTCGAGGAGACCTGGGCGGCGCTGGTCGTCGCGATCGGCGTGATGGTGCTGGTCTCCTATGTCGCCGTCGGTGTGTCGCCCCGCACCATCGGCCGCCAGCACCCGCTGAACACGGCGACGGCCTCCGCGTACGTCCTGCTGCCGCTCGCCCGTGTCATGGGCCCGATCCCGCAGCTCCTGATCCTCCTGGGCAACGCCCTCACCCCGGGCAGGGGCTTCCGCAAGGGACCGTTCGCCAGTGAGGCCGAGCTGCGCGCGATGGTCGACCTCGCCGAGCAGGAGTCCCTCATCGAGGACGACGAGCGCCGGATGGTGCACTCCGTCTTCGAACTGGGCGACACGCTGGTACGCGAAGTCATGGTCCCGCGCACCGACCTGGTCTGCATCGAGCGCTACAAGACGATCCGCCAGGCGCTGACCCTGGCGCTGCGCTCCGGCTTCTCCCGTATCCCGGTGACCGGGGAGAACGAGGACGACATGGTCGGCATCGTCTATCTCAAGGACCTGGTCAGGAAGACGCACGTCAACCGTGACTCCGAGGCCGACCCGGTCTCCACGGCGATGCGCCCCGCCGCCTTCGTGCCCGACACGAAGAACGCCGGTGATCTGCTGCGCGAGATGCAGCAGGACCGCAACCATGTCGCGGTCGTCATCGACGAGTACGGCGGCACCGCGGGAATCGTGACGATCGAGGACATCCTTGAGGAGATCGTCGGCGAGATCACCGACGAGTACGACAGCGAGCTGCCGCCGGTCGAGGAGATCGGTGACGGCTCCTACCGCGTCACCGCCCGCCTGGACATCGGCGATCTCGGCGAGCTGTTCGGGCTCGACGAATACGACGACGAGGACGTGGAGACGGTCGGCGGACTGCTGGCGAAGGCGCTGGGCAGGGTCCCGATCGCGGGCGCCAGTGCCCGGGTCGAGCTGCCGGACGGCCGCATACTCCGGCTGACGGCCGAGTCCCCGGCCGGCCGTCGCAACAAGATCGTCACGGTGCTGGCGGAGCCGGTGCGCGAGGAGGCCCCGGCACAGTGACCCCGGGGGAGATCCGGGCCTGCTGCCTTGGGCAGAACGGGGCCTTCGAGGACACACCCTTCCCGCGCTATCCCGAACTCACGGTCTTCAAGGTGGCCGGGAAGATCTTCGCGCTGAGCTCGCTGGAGGAGCGGCCCCTGAAGGTGGCCCTCAAATGCGATCCGGAGGAGGCGGTCCGGCTCCGCGAGGCGCATCCGGAGATCGTCCCCGGCTGGCATCTCAACAAGCGCCACTGGAACACCGTCACGGTCGGCGGACTGCCGGACCGGATGGTGCGGGAGCTGATCGAGGACTCGTACGACCTGGTGGTGGCGGGCCTGCCGAAAGCGCAGCGCCTCCGCCTCGACCGCCCCTGAGCCACCGGTGGACCCGGCCTGTCGCGGGTCTGCCGCCGCGTCGCGTGCTCCGGGTTCGGATCAACGATCGTGAATTCGTGCGACCGCGTGATGAGTTGTCCGGCCCGGACCCAGAGGATGCGCGGATCTTCGAACGGTCGTTTCGCCCGCCGAGACGCCACGGCGTCCGGCCATCACCCGGAAGGACACCGGTCCCGGCGGAACCTGTGCCCGTCTCGGGGAACTGGGCTTCAAACCGGTGCACTTCAGGGAGGAGATCCGCTCACGCATGCCGTCCCAGGACGAAGCACACCGACTGAACCTCGCCCCGGGCACGCCCGTGATGCTCGTCTGCCGTACGGCATTCGCCGCCGAGGGCCGTCCGGTGGAGGCCAACGAGATGACGCTCGACTCCGCGTCATACATTCTCGAATACGACTTCGACGCATAGGGCTCTCGTCCCGGTCCGGCCGGGCTTGCGCGCCCGGCGCCGTGCCTCGCGGCGTGGTCGCCCGTCGTGCCCCCTCGCGGGGCGTGCTCCGTGCCCTGCCTATGCTCGGCACATGACACAGAGCACCGACCTCGGCGCCGAGGACCGCAAGATCATCACCCTGGCCCGCAGCGCCCGCGCCCGTAATGGCGTGGCCGAGGGGGCGGCGGTACGGGACGAGACCGGACGCACCTATGTCGCGGGCACCGTCGAACTGGACTCCCTCAAGCTCAGCGCGCTGCGGACGGCGGTCGCGATGGCCGTGGCCAGTGGCGCCACCTCGCTGGAGGCGGCGGCCGTGGTCACCTCGGCCGAGACCGCCGCCGACGAGGACCGTGCGGCCGTGCGTGATCTGGGCGGCCCCGCCACCCCGGTCCTGGTGGCAGGCCCCGACGGCGTGCTGCGGACGACCGTGACGGCCGGCTGACAGCGACGTCGGCGGCGCATCTGGTCGGCGGCGCGTAAACGATCGGGGAGAATGGGCGCCATGAGCGCTCGTACCCCCTCTCCCGAGACATCCGGAGCCCCCCACCGGGCCGGCTTCGCCTGCTTCGTCGGCCGCCCCAACGCCGGCAAGTCCACCCTCACGAACGCTCTGGTCGGTCAGAAGGTGGCCATCACCTCGAACCGGCCGCAGACCACGCGTCACACCGTCCGGGGCATCGTGCACCGGCCCGAGGCGCAGCTCATCCTGGTCGACACCCCTGGCCTGCACAAACCGCGCACCCTGCTCGGTGAACGCCTCAACGACGTGGTGCGCACGACATGGGCCGAGGTCGACGTGATCGGCTTCTGCCTGCCCGCCGACCAGAAGCTTGGCCCCGGTGACCGGTTCATCGCCAAGGAACTGGCCGCCATCAAGAAGACACCCAAGGTCGCCGTCGTCACCAAGACGGACCTCGTGGACTCCAAGACGCTCGCCGAGCAGCTCATCGCGATCGACCAGCTCGGCCGCGAACTCGGCCTGGAATGGGCGGAGATCGTGCCGGTCTCGGCCGTCGGCGATCAGCAGGTCGGACTGCTGGCGGACCTGCTGGTGCCGCTGCTCCCGGAGAGCCCGCCGCTCTACCCGGAGGGCGATCTGACGGACGAGCCCGAGCAGGTCATGGTGGCCGAGCTGATCCGCGAGGCCGCGCTGGAAGGCGTACGGGACGAACTGCCGCACTCGATCGCGGTCGTCGTCGAGGAAATGCTGCCGCGCGAGGACCGCCCCGCCGACAAGCCGCTGCTCGACATCCACGCCAATGTCTATATCGAGCGGCCCAGCCAGAAGGGCATCATCATCGGCCCCAAGGGCAAGCGGCTCAAGGAGGTCGGGACGAAGTCCCGCAAGCACATCGAGGCGCTGCTGGGCACGCCGGTCTTCCTCGACCTGCATGTGAAGGTTGCCAAGGACTGGCAGCGCGACCCCAAGCAGCTCCGCAAACTCGGCTTCTGACCCCGGCCCCCAGGACCGCCCGGCCGGACGCCTCTCCTTCAGGCGCCTTCTT
Source organism: Streptomyces sp. NPDC006923 (assembly GCF_040635655.1). Taxonomy (NCBI): domain Bacteria; kingdom Bacillati; phylum Actinomycetota; class Actinomycetes; order Kitasatosporales; family Streptomycetaceae; genus Streptomyces; species Streptomyces sp. NPDC006923. Next base: position 712,695 of record NZ_JBEYIF010000001.1, on the reverse strand, counting down.
TGAGGACCCGCGAGACCAGCTCCCGCTGCGCCTCCGACAGCCGGGGATCCGCGCAGTGGACCGTGCGGCCGTCGATGGTGATCGCGTAGCTGAAGCCGTCGGGCACGCCGGAGGCCGGGGCCGCCCGGCTGTCCGTGAGTGCCCGCTCGGCCAGCTCCCGCCAAGCCTGGGGATCGGGCAGGGCCGAGGTGTCGACCTCGGCCCTCCGCTCGATCCCCGCGAAACCGCCCGTACGCCGTACCTGGATACGCATGGTTCCTGTCTAGTGTGTCGGGGACGCCGGCGGTAGCCGCCGCCCGGCCTCATGCGGTGGGAACTCCGACCTGGGACCACGCCTTCACCACGGCCTCGTGCTCGGCGCCCTCGCCATAGCGGGCGCGCGCCGCCGCGACGGTCAGCCGGGCGAAGTCCGCGAATTTCGCGTCGGCCCGCAGCTCGCCGCCGGTCAGCACGTCGAACCAGATCTGGCCCGCCCGCTCCCAGGCCCTTCCGCCGAGGCGCGTGGCGAACAGATAGAACGCGTGGTTGGGGATGCCGGAGTTGATGTGGACGCCGCCGTTGTCCCGTCCCGTACGGACGAAGTCGTCCATCGTGGCCGGCTGCGGGTCCTTGCCGAGGAGATCGTCGTCGTACGCCGTGCCCGGCGCCTTCATGGAGCGCAGGGCCACACCGCTGACCCGGGGGGCGAGCAGGCCCGCGCCGATCAGCCAGTCCGCCTGCTCGGCCGTGTGGTCCAGGGTGTACTGCTTGACCAGCGAGCCGAAGACGTCCGACACCGATTCGTTCAGCGCGCCCGGCTGGCCGAAGTAGCTGAGGTTGGCGGTGTACTGGGTGAGGCCGTGGGCCAGCTCATGGCCGATCACATCGACGGGCAGGGTGAAGTCGAGGAAGATCTCGCCGTCGCCGTCCCCGAAGACCATCTGGTCCCCGTCCCAGAAGGCGTTCCCGTACCGCTCGTCGTAGTGCACGCTGGCGGTCAGCGCGAGCCCCGCGCCGTCGAGCGAATTCCGTCCGTACGCCTTCAGCAGCAGCTCCAGGGTGGCGCCGAGCCCGCCGTACGCGCGATTGACGGTCGCGTCCGTACCGGGCTCGTCGCCCTCGCCGCGGACCTTCCTGCCCGGCAGGACGGTGCGGCGCTCGCAGTCGTGAATGCTCCGCCGGGGGCCCTCCGGCGCCTTGTCACCGGCCGGATCCCGGGCCGTACGGATCCCTGCCGCCACCGTCAGATGGCGGTGCGTCCGCCGTGCGGCGTCGGTTTCCAGGGTGCGGCGGGCCGGCGCGGCGAGCGCGGGGTCGTCGGCCTGCGCGAGCTTGTCGAGGACATGGGGCGGGACGATGGCGCAGAAAACGGGATGGGTGGTGTTCATGCGAGCAATGTGGCACTCCGTCAGCGCCCTGTCACTCAATGCGACCATCTTTGCTGATATGGAGTGAACCTGCCGCCCTTCGCTGGTGTGATCCGCCGGTATTCGCTGTTGGCCCCGCTGATCCCGCATGCTGATACGGACACTCCGTGGACGGCGCCGCTCCGCTACTCTCGACACATCATGCGTTTCGGGCTGCTTCTCCTTAGCTGCCGCGGCGAGGGCCTGTAGTCGTAGGCCGACCCCCTCCCCGCGGAGTCTGGCGTTGCGGTGATCACGCCCCGTCGGCCGTCCCCATGGACACACGAGGAGCCCTGCGCAATGTCTGCCCCTTCTGTCGGTCGCCCCACGCCCCTCACCAACGCGACCCACACCCAGAAGTCGTCCGGGATGCCGATCCACAAGTACGGCCGCTACGAGGCCGTGGACATCCCGGACCGCACCTGGCCCGACAACCGGATCACCACCGCCCCGCGCTGGCTCTCCACCGATCTGCGTGACGGCAACCAGGCGCTGATCGACCCCATGTCACCCACGCGCAAGCGCGAGATGTTCGACCTGCTGGTACGCCTGGGCTACAAGGAGATCGAGGTTGGCTTCCCGTCCTCGGGCGAGACCGACTTCGCGTTTGTGCGCTCGATCATCGAAGAGGGCGCGATCCCCGAGGACGTGACGATCTCCGTCCTGACCCAGGCGCGCGAGGAACTGATCGAGCGCACCGTCGAGTCGCTGCGCGGCGCCCACCGCGCGACCGTCCACCTCTACAACGCCACCGCCCCCACCTTCCGCCGTGTCGTCTTCCGCGGCACCAAGGAAGAGGTCAAGCAGATCGCCGTGGACGGCACCCGGCTGGTGATGGAGTACGCGGAGAAGACCCTCGGCCCCGAGACCGTCTTCGGCTACCAGTACAGCCCGGAGATCTTCACCGACACCGAGCTGGACTTCGCCCTGGAGGTCTGCGAGGCCGTCATGGACGTGTGGGGACCCGAGGCCGGCCGCGAGATCATCCTCAACCTGCCCGCCACGGTGGAGCGTTCGACGCCGTCCACGCACGCGGACCGCTTCGAGTGGATGTCGCGGCACCTGTCCCGCCGTGAGTACGTCTGCCTGTCCGTGCACCCGCACAACGACCGCGGCACCGCCGTCGCCGCCGCCGAACTGGCGCTGATGGCCGGTGCGGACCGGATCGAGGGCTGTCTGTTCGGCCAGGGCGAGCGCACCGGCAACGTCGACCTGGTGACGCTGGGCATGAACCTCTTCTCGCAGGGCGTCGACCCGCAGATCGACTTCTCGCAGATCGACGAGATCCGCAGGACCAGCGAGTACTGCAACCAGATGGAGATCCACCCGCGCCACCCCTACGCGGGCGACCTGGTCTACACGTCCTTCTCCGGCTCCCACCAGGACGCCATCAAGAAGGGTTTCGACGCGATGGCGGCCGACGCCGAGGCGCGCGGGAAGACCGTCGACGAGATCGAGTGGGCCGTGCCGTACCTGCCGATCGACCCCAAGGACGTGGGCCGTTCGTACGAGGCGGTCATCCGGGTCAACTCGCAGTCCGGCAAGGGCGGCGTCGCGTACGTCCTCAAGAACGGGCACAAGCTGGACCTGCCGCGCCGGATGCAGATCGAGTTCTCCCGGATCATCCAGGCCAAGACCGATGCCGAGGGCGGCGAGGTCACGCCCGGCCAGATCTGGTCGGTCTTCCAGGACGAGTACCTGCCCAATCCCGAGAATTCCTGGGGCCGTATCCAGCTCCGCTCGGGCCAGACCACGACCGACACGGACGGGCGCGACACGCTGACCGTGCAGGCCGTCGTGGACGGCGAGGAGACGGTGCTGACCGGCACCGGCAACGGCCCGATTTCGGCCTTCTTCGAGGCCCTGGCGGCGGTCGGCGTGGACGCCAGGCTGCTGGACTACCAGGAGCACACCATGAGCGAGGGCGCGAGCGCGCAGGCCGCCTCGTACATCGAGTGCGCCATCGACGGAAAGGTGCTGTGGGGCATCGGAATCGACGCGAACACGACGCGCGCCTCCCTCAAGGCGGTCATCTCCGCTGTGAACCGCGCAACGCGCTGACCTGAGCTTTTACGAACCCCGTCGACCGGACACGGTGGGCGGGGTTCAGCCATGTCATGGCGATCTCGTGCCGGGGTGCTGACGCCGCCCCGAAGATGTGGCTAACATCACGTCAACGCGGCAATGTTGCCGGAGCGTTACGGAGGTGCGCGACGTGCTGCCAGTTCACAGACCAAGCGGCCGAACACTGCGCATCTGCGGCATTCGCACGTCCTGGAACACGGTCGGGGACGGGGAGTTCTTCTGTCCCGACTGCGGGGGCGACCGCAACTACCGCCGTCGTACGGGCCGTCGCCGCTTCACCGTCCTCGGCGTTCCCGTACTCTCCCGCGGAGCCGCCGGGCCGGTCGTCGAATGCACCGCCTGCCACGGCCACTTCGGCACGGACATCCTCGACCATCCCACCACCGTCCGCTTCTCCGCGATGCTGCGGGACGCCGTCCACACCGTTGTGCTCGCCGTGCTCGTGGCGGGCGGCACCTCCTCCCGTACGGTCAGGGAAACCGCCGTGCTGGCGGCCCGCGCGGCCGGCTTCGAGGACTGCACGGAGGACCGGCTGACGGGTCTGGTCGAGGCGCTCGTCGCCGACACCGGCCGGTTCGTCGTCGACCCGGGCCCCTGCGGCGCGGCGCTCGCCATCGAGCTGCACGAGGCCCTGGAGCCACTGGCCCCGCATCTCGCCCCGGCGGGGCGGGAGTCGATCCTGTTGCAGGGCGCCAGGATCGCCCTGGCCGACGGGCCGTACAGCGGGGCGGAGCGCGAGGTGCTGAGCATTGTCGGCGGCGCGCTCCAACTGTGCGCGGACGACACCGCGAGGCTGCTGCTGGCCGCCTCGGGCACACCCTCCTGAGCGTCTGGGCGCGCTGGGCGCGATTCAGGGCCGGCGGGCCCGCGCCGAATTCGGCGAGAAGGTGACGTTCGACCTGGCGAGGGCTGTAGCCGAGGCGGGCGGCGAGGCCGGGCATGCCCGCCGGCATCGGCCACGCGGGTGGCCGATGCCGGCGGCAATCCACTACGAAGGCCGGCTGACCTGGTGGGCCGGTCCGGCCGAGCCGGTCCCCGGTGGGTCAGGCGAAGTAGTGGTCCTGGTCGAGGTCGGCCAGCAGGCCGGGCTCCTGGGGGTGCCAGTCGTAGCGCTTCCGGGTCGCGGTGCTCGACGTCGGGTTGTCGTTGCGGGCGAACCGCAGGATCCACCCGAAGTGGGCGGCCGCCTCCTCCTCGCCGAGAGAGACCACCGGTACGCCGAGGCGGCGGCCGACAACGTCGGCGACGGCCCGCAGCGGTACGCCCTCCTCGGCGGCCGCGTGCAGGACGGCACCGGCGTCGGCCGACTCCAGGGCCTTGCGGTAGAGCCGGGCGGCGTCGAGGCGGTGCACGGCCGGCCAGCGGTTGGCGCCGTCGCCCGGGTGGGCGGAGACGCCCTTGTCCCGGGCGAGGCCGATCAGGTTCGGGACGAAGCCGTGGTCGCCGGCGCCGTGCACGGACGCCGAGAGCCGGATCGCGGAGACCCGTACGCCACGGTCGGCCAGGGCCAGCGCGGCCCGCTCCGCCTCGCCCCGGTGCGCGCCGGGCGCCGCCGGGTCCGGGCCGTCGGTCTCGGTGCCGAGGCGGCCGGGGGTGAGCACACCGGTGGCGGAGCTGATGACGAGGGGGCGGCCGGAGCCTTCGAGGGCGTCGCCGAACGCCGCGAGCGCGGCGAGCTCGGTGCGCAGGGCGCCGGGCATGTCGTCGTGGTTGAAGCCGGTGTGGATCACGCCGTCCGTGACTCCCGCCGCGGCCCGCAGCCCGTCGACGTCGTTCAGATCGCCCCGGTACGCCTCCACCCCCACCTCCTTCAGGGCCGCCTCGGCCGCGTCCGAGCGGGCCAGGCCGAGCACCTGGTGCCCGGCGCCGAGCAGCTCGCGGACGACCGCGCTGCCGATGAACCCGGTGGCGCCGGTGACGAATACACGCATGACTGTTTACCTCACGGAGAGTTTCTGCTGGAGACCCCAGCCTGCGTCCCGCACCGGCCACCGGTCCAAGACCTGTTTGGCACCGGGTGATGCTCCATCGGTCATGGCCGCAGCTCATGGCGGGAGTAGGGTCGAGGGGTGACCGATTCCCGCGTATCGCCGGCGGACCTGGAGCTGCGCCTGGTGCGCTACTTCACGGTGGTCGCCGACGAGCTGCACTTCGGCCGGGCCGCCGACGTGCTGCGGCTGGCGCAGCCGTCGCTGAGCCGGCAGATCCGGCGCCTGGAACAGCAGCTCGGCGCCCGGCTGCTGGACCGTACTCCGCGCGGGACGCGGCTGACCGAGGCCGGCGAGATCTTTCTGCCGCAGGCCAGGGAGCTGCTGCGGACCGCCGCACGGGCCACGGCGAGCGCCCGGTCCGCAGCGGGCCACGGTCCGTTCACCGTGGGTTACACCACGAATCTCATCGTCACCCCGGCCGTACGCGAGCTGCGCCACCGGTATCCGGAGGCCGATGTGCGCGCCGCGCACCTGAGCTGGAGCGAGCCGCGGGACGCGCTGCTCGACCACCGGGTGGACGTGGTCGCGGCGCGGCTGGTGTTCGCCGAGGACGGGCTGGAGATCACCCCGCTCTACGAGGAGCCGCGCGTCCTGCTGGTCCCGCTCGGCCACCGGCTGGCCGGGAAGGAGTCGGTCACCCTCGACGACATCGCCGACGAGACGCTCCCCCGGTTCGCGGGCATCGACGGGGGCGGGGCCAATCCGCCGGGCCACACCCGGCTGGGTGCGCTGGTGGAGACGCTGGAGGACAAGCTGGAGCTGGTCGCGGGCGATGACGTGGTGTCGCTGGCGCCCGCCGGGTTCGCGGCCGGTCTGCGGCCGGACATCGTGAGCGTTCCGGTCTTGGACGCGCTGCCGGTGCGGGTCGTGCTGGCCGCCAGATCCGGCGAACGGCACCCGCTGCTCGCCGCGTTCCGCAGGGCGGCGGCGACGCATCTGGTCCCCGCGGGCTGAACGGGCGGGCTGAGGGCGGCAGTCGCGGAGAGGGCGGGCCCGGGTCCGGCGTCCGTGTCGGCCGGGCGCCCGAACCGGGCCGCGCGCGGAGCCGCGGCCGAACGCCACCCAGGTCACCAGCCGGCTGTAGAAGCCGGCACGGTGAACGACCACATCACCGTGCTCACCGACGCGCTCGCGCAGATACCCGCTCCTCAGCCGCGAAGTTCCTCATCCGCGTGGACGGTGCCGGGGCCGCGCACGGGCCGGGACGGCCGCTGCAAGGGGCACGCGGGCATGCGGGACAATGAAGTCCATGAGTCTGTTCCGGGACGACGGCGTTGTGCTGCGCACCCAGAAGCTCGGTGAGGCCGACCGCATCATCACGCTTCTGACCCGCGGCCACGGGCGGGTCCGCGCCGTCGCCCGGGGGGTGCGGCGGACGAAGTCCAAGTTCGGGGCGCGGCTGGAGCCGTTCTCCCATGTCGACGTGCAGTTCTTCGCGCGCGGCAGTGAACTCGTCGGCCGCGGGCTGCCGCTCTGCACGCAGAGCGAGACCATCGCTCCGTACGGTGGCGGCATCGTCACGGACTATGCCCGCTACACGGCGGGCACCGCCATGCTGGAGACTGCGGAGCGTTTCACCGATCACGAGGGCGAGCCGGCCGTCCAGCAGTATCTGCTTCTCGTCGGCGGGCTGCGTACGCTCGCCCGGGGCGAGCACGCCCCGCATCTGATCCTGGACGCCTTCCTGCTGCGCTCTCTCGCCGTCAACGGCTACGCGCCGAGCTTCGACGACTGCGCGCGGTGCGGACTGCACGGCCCGAACCGTTTCTTCTCCGTGGCGGCGGGCGGTGTCACCTGCGGGGACTGCCGGGTGCCCGGCAGCGTCGTACCCTCGGCGGAGGCCGTCGGACTGCTCAGCGCGCTGCTGACCGGTGACTGGGAGACGGCCGACGCGTGCGAGGCACGGCACGTCAGAGAGGGCAGCGGGCTGGTGTCCGCCTATCTGCACTGGCATCTGGAGCGCGGCCTGCGCTCGCTCAGATACGTGGAAAAGAACTAGGAGACAAGAGCGCATGGCACGACGCGGAATCATGGGGCGGTCCCGCCGCGACTACAAGACACCGGAACCGCACCCCTCCGGTGCGCGCCCGCCGAAGATCCCCGGCGAACTGGTGCCGAAGCATGTGGCCGTCGTCATGGACGGGAACGGCCGCTGGGCCAAGGAGCGCGGTCTGCCGCGCACGGAGGGCCACAAGGTCGGCGAGGGCGTCGTCCTCGACGTCCTCAAGGGCTGCCTGGAGATGGGCGTCAAGAACCTCTCCCTGTACGCCTTCTCGACCGAGAACTGGAAGCGCACGCCCGACGAGGTGCGCTTCCTGATGAACTTCAACCGTGATGTCATCCGTCGCCGCCGCGACGAGATGGACGAACTGGGCATCCGGATCCGCTGGGTCGGCCGGATGCCGAAGATGTGGAAGTCCGTCGTCGAGGAACTCCAGGTCGCCCAGGAGCAGACGAAGGACAACGATGCCATGACGCTGTATTTCTGCGTCAATTACGGCGGTCGTGCCGAGATCGCGGACGCGGCGCAGGCGCTCGCGGCCGATGTGGCGTCCGGCAAGCTGGACCCGTCCAAGGTCAATGAGAAGACCTTCGCGAAGTACCTGTACTACCCGGACATGCCGGACGTGGACCTCTTCCTGCGTCCCAGCGGTGAGCAGCGCACGTCCAACTACCTGATCTGGCAGAGCAGTTACGCGGAGATGGTCTTCCAGGACGTGCTGTGGCCGGACTTCGACCGCCGGGATCTGTGGCGGGCCTGCCTGGAGTACGCGTCCAGGGACCGGCGCTTCGGCGGCGCGCTGCCCAACCAGACGACCGGTGCGGACGGCGAGGAGGAGTCCGGGCCGGCGTCCGCGGAGCAGCAGGGCTGACATGCGGCGGGTCCGGCGGCCGACGGGCGGTGAGCCCTCGGCCGCCGGACCCGGCGGTGTCCCGTCCTGATCGCGATCGGCGACCCGCGTCAGTTCCTTCCGGCGGCCGCCGCGCACTCCGCGCAGGTGCCGAAGATCTCCACCGTGTGTGCCACGCTCACATAGCCGTGCTGCGCCGCGACCGTCTCCGCCCACTGCTCCACCGCGGGCCCCTCGACCTCGACGGCCTTTCCGCAGATCCGGCACACGAGATGGTGATGATGGTCCCCGGTCGAGCAGCGCCGGTAGACGGACTCGCCGTCGGTGGTGCGCAGTACGTCGACCTCTCCGGCGTCGGCGAGTGACTGGAGCGTCCGGTAGACGGTGGTCAGACCGACCGAGTCGCCGCGGTGCTTGAGGACGTCGTGGAGCTCCTGCGCGCTGCGGAACTCGTCCACCTGGTCGAGCGCCGCCGCCACCGCCGCACGCTGGCGTGTAGATCGGCCGCGCACGGGGGCCGCGTCTGATTCACTGTTCGGCGCAGTCGTCACAGGTGCCTCCTTGCCTCTGCCCGTATCCGCCGGGCGTTGCCCGCATCCATCGGGCCCATTCTGCCAGTTCGTGGTCACGCCGTGATGTCGTCGGCGGGCCGCCGCGCGGCAGGTACGGACGGGGCCTTCACCGCGCGCCCGCCCCCGGCTGACGGCGCTTCGGCGTCCGCCTCGGGTGCTTCCGGCACGGCCCTCAGCGCGCGGGCCCGGCGCCTTGCCAGTGGGGTGGCGAGGGCGGTCAGGACCAGGAAGAGGCCGATCGCGATCAGCACGATCGTCGCGCCGGGCGGCACGTCCTGGTAGTACGAGGTGACCGTGCCGGCCAGGGTGACGGCCGTACCGATCACGACGGCCAGGACAAAGGTGACCAGGAAGGACCGGGTGATCTGCTGCGCCGCCGCGACCGGCACCACCATCAGCGCGCTGACCAGCAGCAGCCCGACCACCCGCATGGCGACGGTGACCGTCATCGCGGCCGTGACCGCGATCAGCAGATTGAGGGCGCGCACCGGCAGTCCGGTGACCCGGGCGAACTCCTCGTCCTGGCTGACCGCGAAGAGCTGCCGTCGCAGCCCCACCGTGACCAGTACGACCAACGCGGCGAGCACGGAGATCGAGACCACGTCCTGGGACGAGACCGTGGAGAGCGAACCGAAGAGGTACGAGCTGAGCACCCCGGTGGAGCCGTTCGGCGCGAGATTGATCAGCAGCACACCGCCCGACATGCCGCCGTAGAACAGCATCGCCAGCGCGATGTCACCGCGGGTGCGGCTGTATGTCCTGATCAGTTCCATCGTCACGGCGCCGAACACCGAGACCAGGGTCGCCATCCACACCGGGCTGGTGGAGAGCAGGAAGCCCAGGCCGACGCCGGTCAGGGCGACATGGCCGATGCCGTCGCCCATCAGCGCCTGGCGGCGCTGTACGAGGTGGATGCCGATGGCGGGAGCGGTGACGCCGACGAGCACCGCCGCGATCAGGGCCCGCTGCATAAGTGCGGTTTCGAGGATTTCCATGGTCAGGTCAGCAGTCCCGTACGGAGCGGCTCACCGGCCGCGTGGGGGTGGGCGTGGTCGTGGCCGGGCCCGGAGTACGGGCCGACGGTCCCGGGCGGTCCCTCGCGCACCACGCGGCCGTCGTGCAGGACCACCGCGCGGTCGATCAGCGGCTCCAGCGGGCCCAGTTCATGCAGGACGAGCAGGACGGTCGTCCCGGCCGCCACCTGCTGGCGCAGGGTCGCCGCCAGAATGCGCTGGCTGGCCAGGTCCACGCCCGCCATCGGCTCGTCCATGATGAGCAGGTCGGGTTCGGCGGCGAGTGCCCTGGCTATCAGCACGCGCTGGTGCTGGCCGCCGGAGAGCGCGTTGACGGAGTCCTTGGCGCGGTCGGCGAGCCCGACGAGCTCGATGGCCCGCTGGACGGCCGCCCGGTCCGCCCTGCCGGGCCACCGCAGCTTCGTACGGGAGAGCCGGCCGGCGGACACGATCTCGCGGACCGTGGCGGGCACACCGCCCGCCGCCGTGGTGCGCTGTGGCACATAGCCGATGCGCGCCCAGTCGCGGAAGCGGCGCCGTTCCGTGCCGAACAGGGTGATCGCGCCCTCGGTCAGCGGCACCTGGCCGATGAGGGCGCGGACGACGGTGGACTTGCCCGAGCCGTTGGCGCCGAGCAGCGCGACGACCTCGCCCCGGCGCACGGTGAGGTCGACGCCTCGCAGCACGGGACGTGAGCCGAGTTCGGCTCCGGCCCCGCGGACGGATATGACAGGGGTGGCGTCCTGGTCCGCCTGCCCGTTCTCCGTCGTGGGCGCGGCGTTCTCCGCGGCCCGCGCGGACCCCGCGCCGTGCACAGTCGCCATGTCGGGCGCCTCCGATGCTGCTGGCTCTTTCACGTCACATGGTTCACTTCGCGCCGAGTGCCTTCTGGAGTGCGGTCAGGTTGGACTCCATGACCTCGATGTAGTCGCGGCCCTTGGACCGGTCCGTGATCCCCTCGATCGGGTCGAGGACATCGGTCTTCAGACCCGCGTCGGCGGCGATGGTCTTGGCGGTCTTGTCGCTGGTGAGTGTCTCGAAGAATACGGTGCTCACCTTCTCGCGCTTCGCGACGGCCCCCAGATCCCTGACCCGCGCCGGGCTCGGCTCCGCCTCCGGGTCCATCCCGACGATGGCCTCCTGCTCCAGGCCGTAGCGCTCGGCGAGGTAGCCGAAGGCGGCATGGGTGGTGATGAAGGTCTTGCCGGTGGTGTTCGCGAGGCCCTGCTTGAAGGCGGTGTCGAGGCCGCCGAGCTTCTTGACCAGGGCGTCGGTGTTCTTCTTGTAGTCGGCTGCGTGGTCCGGGTCGGCCTTCTCCATGGAGGCGCCGACGCCCCGGGCGACCTCGGCGAACCGCACCGGGTCGAGCCAGATGTGCGGGTCGTTGCCGTCCGGGGTGGCCTCTTCGGCCTCCGCTTCGTGGGTCTCCTCGTGCACGCCGGCCTCGGTGCCGTGCTTCTCCAGCGTCGTGAGGGAGCCGGCGTCCACGATGTTCGCGCCGCCGGACTGGGCGACGGCGTCGTCGACGGCCGGCGCGATGCCCTTGAGGTAGAGGATGACGCCCGCGTCGCCGAGCCTGGCGACGTCCCTGGGCTTGAGCTCCAAGTCGTGCGGCTCGACACCGGGCGGGGTGAGCGTGGTGACGGAGACATGGTCGCCGCCGATCTCCGTGGCCAGGTACTGCAGCGGATAGAACGACGCGGTGATCCCGAGCTTCTCTCCGCCCTTGCTGTCGCCTCCGTCGGCGGCGTCGGAGGAGCAGGCGGACAATGAAACCAGGCCGAGCGTGACAGCTCCGGCCATGGCGGCGGTGGGTATGAGGCGTCGTACGTTCATGACAGTCATTTTCAACAAATTTGGAAACGATTGTCAACAAGGGATGGTGTGACCTCTTACCCCGCACCGATTTGATCCAGGGGGTGCGCCCGCCGGTAATCTGAAGCATTCGCCGTTCGTCGTCGTCGTAATGAAGAGAGCACCGTGGCCGCCGACAAGATCGACAGCATCGTCAACCTGAGCAAGCGCCGTGGCTTCGTCTACCCGTCCAGTGAGATTTACGGTGGTCAGCGAGCCGCCTGGGACTACGGGCCGCTCGGAGTCGAGCTCAAGGAGAACCTCAAGCGCCAGTGGTGGCGCTACATGGTCACCTCGCGCGAGGACGTTGTCGGTCTCGACTCGTCAGTGATCCTGGCCACGGAGGTCTGGGAGGCGTCCGGCCACGTCGCGACCTTCACCGACCCGCTCACCGAGTGCACCTCCTGCCACAAGAGGTTCCGCGCGGACCACCTGGAGGAGGCGTACGAGGAGAAGCACGGCAAGGCCCCCGCGAATGGCCTGGCCGACCTCAACTGCCCCAACTGCGGCAACAAGGGCACCTTCACCGAGCCCAAGCAGTTCTCCGGCCTGCTCACCACCCACCTCGGCCCGACGCAGGACTCCGGCTCCGTCGCCTACCTGCGGCCGGAGACCGCGCAGGGTATTTTCACCAACTTCGCCCAGGTGCAGCAGACTTCCCGCAAGAAGCCGCCGTTCGGTATCGCCCAGACGGGCAAGTCCTTCCGGAACGAGATCACTCCGGGCAACTTCATCTTCCGCACCCGCGAGTTCGAGCAGATGGAGATGGAGTTCTTCGTCAAGCCGGGCGAGGACGAGCAGTGGCAGGAATACTGGATGGAGCAGCGCTGGAACTGGTACCGCGACCTGGGTCTCCGTGAGGAGAACATGCGCTGGTACGAGCACCCCAAGGAGAAGCTCTCCCACTATTCCAAGCGCACCGCCGACATCGAGTACCGCTTCCAGTTCGGCGGCAGCGAGTGGGGCGAGCTGGAAGGTGTCGCCAACCGCACCGACTACGACCTCACGGCGCACTCCAAGGCGTCGGGCCACGACCTGTCGTTCTTCGACCAGGAGGCCGGCGAGCGCTGGACGCCGTATGTGATCGAGCCGGCCGCCGGTGTGGGCCGCGCGATGCTCGCGTTCATGCTCGACGCGTACAACGAGGACGAGGCACCCAACGCCAAGGGCGTGCTGGAGAAGCGCACCGTGCTGCGGCTCGACCCGCGTCTGGCGCCGGTCAAGGTCGCCGTGCTGCCACTCTCCCGGAACCCGCAGCTCTCGCCGAAGGCCAAGGGTCTCGCCACGGACCTGCGGCGCAACTGGAACATCGAGTTCGACGACGCGGGCGCCATCGGCCGCCGCTACCGCCGCCAGGACGAGATCGGCACGCCGTTCTGTGTCACCGTCGACTTCGACACTCTCGATGACAACGCGGTGACGGTGCGCGAGCGCGACACGATGAAGCAGGAGCGCGTTTCGCTCGACCAGATCCAGAGCTACCTCGGCGGCCGGCTGCTCGGCTGCTGAGCTGTTACGTTCATGCCAGTGAAGCCCCCGGTTCCGCCACGGAACCGGGGGCTTCACTGCAGACTGGGCACACGCGTCAACAGGAGGCTCGGATGCCGTCCCCGACCACCAGCAAGGTCAGCAGATGGGATCAGCACGGACGGGAACATGTCGTTCGCGTCCAGAAGGCGGGTGCCCAGCGGTCGTTGACATGTGACACCTGCGGCTGGCACAAGGGAGCGCAGTTCCTGCCCTGGCTCAAGGCCGAGGAACATCTCACCGAGGCCCACCAGGCGACCGTGGACCCGACCACCGGCTGACGGCGGGCGGGGGCCGGCTCAGACCCGCAGCCCGCGCAGTATCAGATCGCACACGGCGGTGAACTCGTCCCCGATGGTGGGCTTGTGCCACTCCCCGGCGTGCGCGGGGTCATGGAAACGGGAGGTGGCGGCGAACACCGCGCCGGCCGCCGCGGCCGGGTCCGCCGCGCTGAACTCCCCGGCCCGCACGCCCTCCTGGACGATCCTGGTGAGCTGGCGCGTGAGCTCCGTCAGATGCGCGTCGACCACCCCGCTGTTCTCGGCGATGAGCGCGGAGAAGGTGGCGAACAGCTCCGGGTCGTCGCCCGCCTTGTGACGCTTGGCGTCGAACAGCGTCAGCAGCCAGCCGCGCAGCTTCTCCGGGCCGGGTGCCGGAGCGGTCTCGGTGATCTGCTCCAGGGCCGCCTCCGTACGCCGCAGCCAGCGTGCGGTGACGGCCTCGCGCAGCTCCGCCTTGGTGCGGAAGTGCCGATAGACGCTGCCATGGCTGACTCCGAGCAGCCGCGCCACATCGACGACCGTGGCCTTGGCCGGGCCGTAGCGGCGCAGGACCTCCTCGGTGGCTTCGAGGATGCGCTCGGCGGTCAGGGACTCGGTGGCCATGGAGTGTCCGGCCTTTCTTGGCTTGGCAGCGTGCCTGACAGATGACGGTACCTGTCAGCCGCCCCCCGTCCGGCCGGCGGTGGACCGCCGCCGGTGCCGTGACGCTCAGCGCTCGCTGTCGAGATGCGCCATCTGGGCCGCCGGGTAGCGGTCGCCCGCGGCTGCACCGGCCGGGACCGCGTGCTCGACGGCGGCGAGATCGTCCGCGTCGAGGGTGATGTCGAAGGAGCCGAGGGCCTCGGCCAGCCGGTCGGGCCGGCGGGCACCGACGAGCGGCACGATGTCGTCGCCCCGCGACAGCACCCAGGCGATGGCGATCTGGGCGACCGTGACGCCCTTCCGCTCGGCGATCTCACGCAGCGCTTCGACCAGCGCCAGGTTGTGCCGGAGATTGCCGCCCCGGAAACGGGGGATGGCGGCGCGGAAGTCGGTGGGGTCCAGCTCGCGGGTGTGGGTGAAATGCCCGCTGATCAGCCCGCGCGAGAGCACGCCGTACGCCGTGACGCCGATGCCCAGCTCACGGACGGTGGGCAGGATGGCGTCCTCGATCCCGCGTGAGATCAGGGAGTACTCGATCTGGAGATCGGAGATCGGGGCGACGGCGGCGGCCCGGCGGATGGTCTCGGCGCCGGCCTCGGAGAGACCGATGTGGCGCACATGGCCGGCCTGGACCAGCTCGGCGATGGCGCCGATCGTCTCCTCGATCGGGACGTCAGGATCGACCCGGGTGAGCCGGTAGATGTCGATGTGGTCGGTGCCGAGGCGCCGCAGGGAGTACGCCGCGAAGTTCTTCACGGCGGCCGGACGTCCGTCGTTGCCGCCCCAGCCGTTGTCCGGGTCGCGCAGGGCACCGAACTTGACGCTGATGAGGGCCCGCTCCCGGGCGCCCGCCGGGGCCGTGCGCAGCGCTTCGTCGATCAGCAGTTCGTTGTGGCCCATGCCGTAGAAGTCGGCCGTGTCGAGCAGTGTGACGCCGGCGTCGAGGGCGGCGTGGATGGTGGCGATCGAGTCGGCACGGTCGCCACCCGGGTACAGCGCGGACATGCCCATGCAGCCGAGTCCGAGGGCGGAGACCTGGGGGCCGGTGGAGCCGAGGCGGCGGGTGGGGATGGTGGCCATGAGATTTCCTCCGACACGGATCCCGCCGGGGGAGGGACGGGATCGATATGGATCAGGGAGTGACCCGACCGACTGTGGCATGACCGATGACAGATTTCAATTTCTGTCAGCGTCCATCTGTTGGGCGCCGGTCGAAAACGGGTCACGTCCACGCCGTGCCCGGTGGTAGCGTCGTGCGCATGTTCTTCCAGATCTACGAGTGAGAGCGCGGCGGCCCCAGCCCGCCCCCCACCGAAGAATCCGCAGATCACTTCTCATCACATCGGGAGAACCCCGTGGCAAAGAGCCGCAACAACCTTCTCGGCGTGGGTGGACAGCGCAAGAAGCTGTCCCGCGCCGATCAGCAGGGCAACGGCCCGGCGCGCAACGCCGACCGCAAGGCCGCCGAGGACCAGAAGCAGGAGCTGGTGCGCAAGATGCGCGAGCGCGCCGCCGGACAGGGCGAGCAGCAGGACGGCGCGGCCGACGACCGGACGGGCGACCCGGCCGCCGCGCAGGACTGACGCGCCGTCACCTTCACGCATACGGCACCGGGCCCCGGATCATCTGATGATCCGGGGCCCGGTGCCATGTAGAAGCTCCGGCCGTCAGCTCACCGAGCGCGGCAGCCGCAGACTCAGCAGCACCGTCAGCACGACCACGCCGAGCTGCGCCAGCAGCGTGATCACCAGCGCGTCCCGCATCCCCGTCGAAGCGGCCAGGGTCAGGAAAAGCGTGCCGAGGGTCGCCACGCCCAGCGCCAGCGCGGACTGCTGGGTCGTGACCATTACACCGCTGCCGACCCCGGCCCGCTCGGACGGTACGTCGGAGAGCACGATCCGGAAGAGGACGGGCAGTTGGAGGCCCTGTCCGAGACCGGCCAGCGCCATGCCGGGCAGCAGGTCGAGCCAGCCGACCGACGGCCAGCCGCCCCAGGTGGCGAGCGCCAGCAGCGCCACACCGACGCCCTGGGACACCGCGCCCGTCGTGACCACGAGGCTGCCGTACCGCCGGACCAGCCGGGGTCCGGCCAGCGAGGCCCCGAAGAAGGCCACGGCCATCGGCACCAGCGCCATTCCGGCCCCTATCGCCCCCATGTGCAGGCCCTGCTGGAGCGCGATCGCGATCACGAACATGAAGCCGCCGAACCCGATGGAGAACGGCAGCACCAGCGCCAGCCCCCGTCTGAGCGAGACCAGTGCGAGCAGGCTCGGTGGCACCAGCGGGGTCCTGCCCTGCCGGTCCGCCCGTTTCTCGACGCGGTGGAAGGCGACGGCCGCGACCGGGAAGGCGGCGAGGGAGACCCAGGTCCAGGCGGGCCAGCCGGCCGCCCGGCCCTCCGTGAGCGGTGCCAGCAGTGTCACCAGCGCGACGGCCAGCAGCACCGTGCCCGGTGTGTCGATGGGCGCGGGCCGCTGGGAGCGGGTCTCCGGGACCGAACGTACCGCCAGCACCAGGCCCGTCAGCGCGACCGGCACATTGACCAGGAAGATCGCCCGCCAGCCGCTGCCGGCGAGGTCCGCGGCGACCAGGACGCCGCCCAGGATCTGCCCCGCGACCATCGACAGGCCGGCCGTCGCGCCGTACAGACTGATCGCCTTCGCGCGGCGTTGCCCCGACGTCGCGGACTGGATGGTGGCCAGCACCTGTGGCAGCATCAGCGCGGCGGCGGCGCCCTGGGCCACCCGGGCGCCGACCAGCGTCCAGGCGTTCGGCGCGAGGCCGCAGGCGAGTGAGGTGATCGCGAAGCCCGCCATCCCGGCGAGGAAAAGCCTTCGCCGGCCGAACATGTCGCCGAGCCGCCCGCCGAGAACGAGCAGCACCGCGTACGAGAGCCCGTATCCGGCGACCACCAGTTCCAGCAGCGCCGGTCCCGCGGCCAGATCGCGGTCGATGGTCGGCAGGGCGACATTGACGATGAAGAAGTCGATCAGCGGCAGGGACGCGCCGACCAGTACCGTGAAGAGACCGAGGGCACCGAGCACGGGCCCGTGATCATGGATGCCGGATCCGCCGGACGGCGCCCGCGTCTTCGCGGACTCCGTTGACGGCGCGGAGTCCGCGGCTTTCGCGGAGGTCGCCCGCTTCGTCAGCGAAGTGACCGGTTCTGGCACGGGCGCAGATGCTTCTTTGCTCACCCCATCAACAATCACTCTCGGCGGAGCCTGGTACCAGAGTGTCTTTATCCTGGTACATGGACTACCTGGCAATCGGCTGAGGCGTACGGCAAGCTGGAAAGATGACCGCAGCTGTGCAGGAAACGGACATCCGACGGCACGAGCTGGCGGGTTTTCTGCGCAGCCGCCGCGAGCGCATCACCCCCGAGCAGGTCGGCCTGCCGCGTGGCAGCCGCCGGCGCACGCCGGGACTGCGCCGCGAGGAGGTCGCCCAGCTCTCCGCCGTCGGCGTCACCTGGTACACCTGGCTGGAGCAGGCCCGGGACATCCAGGTCTCCGCCCAGGTGCTCGACGCGCTGGCCCGCGCGCTGATGCTGGACCGCAGTGAGCGGGCGCATCTGTTCGCCCTGGCGGGGGCTGTTGATCCCACACCCGGCGCGCCCTGCCCGCATGTCACGCCCGCGATGCGGCGGATGCTGGACCGGCTTGAGCCGTTCCCGGCGTGCGTGCAGAACAGCCGGTACGACATCCTCGCGTACAACCGCGTCTACGGGCAGCTCATGTGCGATCTGGACGCGCTGCCGCCCGAGGACCGCAACTGCATGTGGCTCGCCTTCACCAACGAGGAGTGGCGCTCCGCGCTCGGCAACCGCCAGGAGACGATCCGGATGATGGCGGCCAAGTTCCGCGCCGCCATGGCCGAGCATCTCGCAGAACCGGCCTGGAAGACACTGCTCGGACGGCTGCGGGCGGCCTCGCCGGAATTCTGCGAGATCTGGGAGCGGCACGAGGTGGTCGGCACCGGCGACCGGACCAAGAGATTCGTCAACGCCCAGGTCGGTGAGCTGAATCTGGAGCACACCAATCTCTGGCTCGGACCGTCCTCGGGGCCCCGGCTGGTCAGCTATGTGCCCGTGGACGACGAGTCCCTGGCCCGGCTCGAAAAGCTTCAGACGCTGGTCCCCGCCGGGCTCTGAGCGGCGGCGGGCTCCTCCAGCCGCCGCGCCGTCCGCTCCGCGGTCCGCCGGGCCCAGGGGCCGGAGGTCAGCAGTCCCACCACCAGGACGCAGGCGCCACAGGCCGTGATGATCCACCAGGCCGGCCCGCTCGCGTCCGTGAACCCGGCGCCGTATGACGCCGACGCGACCCCGCCCGCCAGCACCGCGCCGATCACGGCCACGCCCAGGGTCTGTCCGATCTGGCGGCTCGTGGAGGCGACCGCCGCCGCGACCCCGGCCTGGGAGCGGGGCATCCCGGAGACGGCGGTGTTGGTGATCGGCGCGTTCACCATGCCGAAGCCGATACCGAACAGCACATACCCGGTGAACAGCAG
Source organism: Streptomyces sp. NPDC006923 (assembly GCF_040635655.1). Lineage (NCBI taxonomy): Bacteria > Bacillati > Actinomycetota > Actinomycetes > Kitasatosporales > Streptomycetaceae > Streptomyces > Streptomyces sp. NPDC006923. Next base: position 693,984 of record NZ_JBEYIF010000001.1, on the reverse strand, counting down.
CGCGGTGGTCGACTCCGCGCCGAAGGCGGCGAACAGCACACCGCTGATCGTCATGGCGATCCCGGCCATCAGCAGCGGAAGCCGCGGTCCGCGACTGCCGACCAGCCGGCCCGACAGCGGGGCGCAGAGGAAGGTCATGGCCGCCATCGGCAGGATGTACAGCCCGGCGCGCAGCGCGGAGAGACCGCGGACGTCCTGGAGGAAGAGGGTGTTGAGGAAGAGGAACCCGCCGAGCGCGGCGAAGGCGCACACGGCTATGACGGTCGCGCCGCTGAACGGCGCGCTGCGGAAGAACCGCAGATCGATCAGCGGCTCGGCGCGCCTCGGCTCGTACCAGAGCAGACCGGCCAGCGAGAGCACCGCGACGGCGGCGAAGGACAGGATCAGCGGAGAGGTCAGGCCGGCCGACGGCGCCTCGATGATCGCGTAGGTCAGCGCGCCGAGGACACCGATGACCAGCACCTGACCGACCGGGTCGGGGCGGCGGGGCTTGGGGGCGCGGGACTCGGGGACATAGCGCCAGGTCAGCAGGAGGGCGGCGAGTCCGATCGGGAGATTGATCCAGAAGATCGACCGCCAGCCGACCGAGTCCACCAGCACTCCGCCCACCAGGGGCCCGGCCGCCATCGAGATCCCGACGACGGCGCCCCAGGCGCCGATCGCGCGGGCGCGCTCACGCCGGTCGGTGAAGGTGTTGGTGATGATCGACATCGCGACGGGGTTGAGCATCGAACCGCCGACCGCCTGCACCATGCGGAAGGCCACCAGCGATTCGAGGCTGGGTGCGAGGGAGCAGAGGAGCGAGCCGAGGGTGAAGATGACCAGCCCGGCCTTGAAGACCCGTCTGCGGCCGATCCGGTCGGCCGTGGAGCCCGCGAGCATCAGCAGGGACGCGAGGACGAGGGTGTAGGCGTCGATGGTCCACTGCAGTCCGGCCACCGAGGCGTGCAGTTCCCTCTGCATGGACGGCAGGGCTACGTTCAGGACGGTGTTGTCCAGACTGACGATCAGCAGGCTCATGCAGCAGATCGCCAGCACCAGTGATTTCCGTCGATGGCTGAGCTCGGGCATGTGTCGATAGTACGGCTAACTAATGAATGATGGGGTGCGCGACAATGGGCGGATGACCGCTCCGCTCGCCACGCTCACGACCGCTCCGCTCGCCATCGGCCCGCACACCGTGTGGCCCCCGGTGGTGCTCGCTCCCATGGCCGGGATCACCAACGCCCCCTTCAGGACGCTGTGCCGGGAATTCGCCCAGGGCATGCGCGGATTCGGTGCCCATGTCCCGGCGGAGGCGCCGGTGGAGGGCCGGGGCCTGTTCGTCAGTGAGATGATCACCACACGCGCACTGGTCGAGCGCAATGAGAAGACCATGCAGTTGATCCACTTCGACGCCACCGAGACCCCGCGCTCGATCCAGCTCTACGGAGTCGACCCGGTCACCGTCGGCAAGGCGGTACGGATGATCGTGGACGAGGACCTGGCCGATCACATCGATCTGAACTTCGGCTGCCCGGTGCCCAAGGTCACGCGCAGGGGCGGCGGTTCGGCCCTTCCGTACAAGCGGCCGCTGCTGCGGGCGATCCTGCGTGAGGCGGTCTCCAACGCCGGCGATCTGCCCGTCACGATGAAGATGCGCAAGGGCATCGACGACGATCACCTCACCTGCCTCGACGCGGGGCGCATCGCCGTCGAGGAGGGCGTGACGGCCATCGCGCTGCACGGCAGGACGGCCGCGCAGCACTACGGCGGTACGGCGGACTGGGACGCGATCGCGCGGCTCAAGGAGCATGTCCCGGAGATCCCGGTGCTCGGCAACGGTGACATCTGGTCGGCGGGCGACGCGCTGCGGATGATGCGCGAGACCGGCTGCGACGGCGTGGTGGTGGGGCGCGGCTGCCTGGGGCGGCCCTGGCTCTTCGGCGATCTGGTCGCGGCCTTCGAAGGCACCGGAGAGGGAGCCGGGGAGGCCCGCCCGACGCTGCGCGAGGTGGCGGGCGTGATGCGGCGGCACGCCGAGCTGCTGGGGGAGTGGATCGGGGACGAGGCCCGCGGGGTGATCGACTTCCGTAAGCATGTGGCCTGGTATCTGAAGGGCTTCTCGGTCGGTTCGCAGATGCGCAAGCAGTTGGCGATCACCTCCTCGCTCGCCGAACTGGACGAGCTGCTGGCCGGACTTGACCTGGACCAGCCGTGGCCGGACGGCGCGGAGGGGCCGCGCGGGCGAACGTCGGGCAACAACCGGGTGGTCCTGCCGGACGGCTGGCTGAAGGACCCGTACGACTGCGCCGGGATCGGCGCGGACGCCGAACTGGACACCTCCGGCGGCTGATCGGCGTCTACGGGGCGGCGCGGGTGTGCTGGGGCGTCACTTCCGGGCCCGCCTGGCGCTCCAGCGGCGCCGCCGCCGCGGAGTTGGTGACGCTGAAGGCCACGCTGCCCGCGCGATAGCGGTCGTCGGTCCACTCGATGGGGCGGCCCGCGGCGGTGTAGGTGAGATGGCGCTGCCTGAGCAGCGGGCTGCCCCGGCGGACCCCGAGCAGCCGGGCGTCCTCGCTGCCCGCTGCCACGGCGTCGATGAGATGGTCGCCGTAGTGGGCGACGATGCCCGCGTTCTCCGCGATGCTGTTCATGATCGAGACGCAGTCCTCGGGCAGTGCCTGGACGACGGGGGCGACCCAGTCCGTGTAGGCGGTGCGCTCGACCATCACCGGCTCCCCGTCGAGCCGCCGCAGCCGCAGGACGTACAGCACCTCGCTGCCCGGCTCGATCCCCAGCCGGGCCGCGTCCTCCGGGGTGACGGGGCGTGCCGTACGGCTGAGGATACGGCTGGACACCTCGCAGCCCATGGCCTGCGCCCACTGCGCGAAGCTGTTGAGCTGCTGGAAGCTGTGGCGCCGCTCCTGGCGCAGAACGACCCGTCTGGCGCCCTGGCGGGAGCCGATCAGGCCCTCCGACGCGAGCAGCCCCACCGCCTGCCGCACCGTGCCGCGCGACACGGACCAGCGCGCCGCGAGATCGCTCTCCGAGGGCAGCCGGGCGCCGACTGGATACTCGTCCCGCTGGATGGCCTGCCGGAGCGCCTCCGCGATCTCCAGATAGCGCGAACTGCCCACGCGTGCCCCCTCGGTCCGTCCCGCTGGAATTACTGAACTGTGCACAGGTACGCCTACCCGTCGCGGACCTGGTCTTCACTCTAACCGCATGTTCTGACGGGGCCCCCGCCCCTCCGAGTGCCGCGTTGATCATTGATCGCCCGGAAAAGGTGTGTTCAGCGGCTAGGCCCGGAGGTTTGGTCTTCCTCGGGACGTGCCGCCCGGGCCATCGGACGTTCACTCGCCAGACATTCGGACCGGGCGAACTGGTGCCAGCTTGTATGAACAAGTGCCATCACTTCACCCCCGGGAGAACCGCGTGACCCGTCTTCGTGTCCGCGCCAACGGCCGGCTGGTAGCCGCCCTGGCGCTCAGTACCGTCGCACTCACCTCACTCACCGCGTGCGGTGCGAAGGAGGAGACGGCGCCCGCCGCCGCCGACGGCGTCAAGAGCGATGCCGCCGTCTCCGTGGCCGACTTCGGCACCATGAAGGACCTTGTCGCCGCGGCGGAGAAGGAAGGCGAGCTCAACGCGATCGCCCTGCCGCCGGACTGGGCCAACTACGGCGAGATCATCAAGACGTTCGAGGCCAAGTACAAGGTCAAGGTCAAGGTCGAGACGCCGGACGCCGCGAGCGCCGACGAGATCAACGCGATCAAGTCCCGCAAGGGTCAGGACCGCGCGCCCGACGTCGTCGACCTCGGTATCCCGTTCGACCGCAGCGGCGCCGCCGACAACCTCTTCGCGCCGTACAAGGTCGCCTCGTACGACAAGATCCCGGCCTCCCAGAAGGACGCGGACGCCCGCTGGTACAACGACTACGGCGGCTACATCTCCATCGGCTGCGACGCCTCCCGCGTCAAGGCGTGCCCCACGACCTTCGCCGATCTCCTCAAGCCCGAGTACAAGGGCAAGGTCGCCCTCAACGGCAACCCGAACAAGTCCGGCTCCGCCTTCGGTGGCGTGTACGCGGCGGCCCTCGCCAACGGCGGCTCGTTCGGCGACATCCAGCCCGGCATCGACTTCTTCGGCAAGCTGAAGAAGAGCGGCAACTTCATCCCCGTCGAGTCCACCCCGGCCACGGTCGAGAAGGGCGAGACGCCCATCTCCATCGACTGGGACTACCTCAACGCGAGCTACGCCGACGAGTTCAAGAGCAAGGGCGTCGACTGGAAGGTCTCCGTCCCGACGGACGGCGTGTACGCCCAGTACTACTCGCAGGCCATCAACAAGGACGCGCCCCACCCGGCCGCCGCGCGGCTGTGGATGGAGTTCCTGTACAGCGCCGAGGGCCAGAACCTCTTCCTCGCGGGCAACGCCAGGCCCGTGCTGCTGCCCGCGATGACCGCGGACGGCACCGCCGACAAGGCCCTTGTCGCCAAGCTTCCCGAGGTCCAGGGCGCCCCGGAGTTCCCCGAGTCCGCCGACCTGGACAAGGTGAAGGCCGCCCTCGCCCAGAACTGGGACAAGGCCGTCTCCTGATGTCCGCCCCCACCACGCCCGCCCCGGGCCCGGCCGCCGCACCGGCCGTGCCCGCGCCCACTCCGGGCGCCGCCGACGGCAGCCGCCGTCGGCGGGGGCCGCGCGCCTGGCTCGGCGCCCTCCCGCTCTTCGTCTTCGCCGGACTCTGCTTCGGCCTGCCGCTCGGTGCCGTGCTGTACGGGGCCGTCACCACCACCGACCCGGTCAGCGGCGCCGTCGCCGCGACCGGCGAGAACATCACGACCACGCTCCAGGGCCCGTATCTGACGTCCCTGGTCAGCAGCGTCGAACTCTCCGCGCTGACCGCGCTGATCGGCACCGTGCTGGGCATGCTGGTCGCCCAGGCCGTCGTCACGTCGCGCGGCGGCGCGCTGCGGGAATCCGTCCTCACCGCCTCCGGTGTCCTCGCCAACTTCGGCGGCATCCCGCTCGCCTTCGCCTTTGTCGCCACCCTCGGCATCTCCGGTGTGGTCACCCAGCTCACCCATCTCGAAGCGGCCGGCTGGAACCTGTACTCCTTCACCGGGCTCTGCGTGATCTATCTGTACTTCCTGGTGCCGCTGATGGTGCTGGTCAGCGTTCCGGCGCTGGACGGGCTGCGCCCGCAGTGGCGCGAGGCCGCGCAGAACGCCGGAGCCACCTCCTGGCAGTTCTGGCGCCATGTCGGACTGCCGGTCCTCGCACCCACCCTGCTCGGCGGTTTCGTGCTGCTCTTCGGCAGCGCCTTCGCCGCGTACGCCACGGCCGCCGCGCTGGTCGGCGGTTCCGTCCCGCTGGTCACCCTGAAGATCGCCGACGCGCTCTCCGGCAACGTCCAGGTCGGTCAGGAGAATGTGGCGCTCGCGCTGAGCCTCGACATGATCGTGATCGCCGGCCTGGTCATGGCGGTCTATCTGCCCCTCCAGCGACGGAGCACCCGATGGCTGCACTGACACCCACCGCCTCCACGGCCCCCGCCGCCCCGCAGAACGCGTCGCGGCGGAACAAGGCCGCCCGGCCCAGGCCGCGCGTCTGGCGCGGTGCCGTCCTGGGACTGGCCGGGATCTACTTCGTCGTACCGCTGCTGGCGTCGTTCGTCTTCACGGTGCACATCCCGGGTCAGGGCGTCTCCTTCGACGCGTACAGCGGCATCCTGTCCGCCGAGGGTTTCTCCCAGAGCCTGCTGCTCTCGCTCGGTCTCGCCGCCGCCACCATCGCGCTCTCGCTGCTGCTGGCGGTGCCGGCGCTGGTGGCCGTGCGGCTCGGCGCGCCGCGGCTGCGGCCCTTCGTCGAGATCGTCTGCACCCTGCCCCTGGTCGTGCCGCCCATCGCCCTGGTCAGCGGCATCACCACGGTGCTGCGCTGGGGGCCCGAGTACCTCTCCACCACGCCGCTGTACCAGACGTTCATCGCCGTGCAGAACGAGTCGTTCCCGCTGGTGCTGGTGTTCGCCTACACCGTCCTCGCGCTGCCGTTCGTGTACCGCTCGCTGGACGCCGGGCTGCGCGCCGTCGACGTCCCCACCCTGGTGGAGGCCGCCCGCAACTGCGGGGCGAGCATGCCGTACGTGATCATCCGGGTCGTCCTGCCCAATCTGCGCTCGTCGCTCGCGGGCGCGTCCTTCCTCACCCTGGCGCTGGTCCTGGGCGAATACACCATCGCCGCGCTGCTGGGCTTCCGGCCCTTCGCCGTGTGGATCGTGTCCATATCGGGCAACCAGGCACAGACATCCGTCGCCGTGTCCCTGCTCAGTCTGCTGATCGCCTGGGCGCTGCTGCTGGTTCTCTCCCGCGCCGGGGCACGGGCCGGGGCCAGTGCCGCGGCCGGTTCCGCCGCCCCCTCCGCACCCACGCCCGCCTCCGGCAAGGAGTAGCCCCCATGTCATCCCCCTCCACAGCGACCGCCGAGCGGCCGGAGCGGACGGCCGCGGCCGGCGCGCTGGTCGAATTCCGCGGACTGCGCCGGGCGTTCGGCCCCACCGTCGCCCTGAACGGGCTCGACCTCACGGCCAGGCCCGGCGAACTGCTCGCCCTGCTGGGCCCGTCCGGCTGTGGCAAGACCACGGCGCTCCGGGTGCTCGCGGGCTTCGAGCGGCACGACGCCGGCGAGGTGCTGGTGGACGGCCAGGACATCACCCGGGTGCCCGCCAACCGGCGGGACGCGGGCATGGTCTTCCAGTCGTACAGCCTCTTCCCGCACCTCAACGCCCGTGACAACGTCGCCTTCGGGCTGCGCGTCCGCAAGGTCTCCGCCGCCGAGCGGCACGCCCGCGCGGCCGAACTCCTGGAACTGGTCGGGCTGCCCCAGCACGGCGACCGCTTCCCGCACCAGATGTCCGGCGGCCAGCAGCAGCGCGTCGCGCTCGCCCGCGCGCTGGCCCTGCGCCCCCGCGTCCTGCTGCTGGACGAACCGCTGTCGGCACTCGATGCCAAGGTCAGGCTGACGCTGCGCGAGGAGATCAGGCGGCTCCAGCTCTCCCTGGGCATCACCACCATCTTCGTCACGCACGACCAGGAGGAGGCGCTGTCCATGGCCGACCGGGTCGCCGTGCTCAACGCGGGCCGCCTGGAGCAGTGCGCGCCCCCCGCCGAGCTGTACGAACGGCCCGCCACGGCCTTTGTCGCCGAGTTCGTCGGCACGATGAACCGGCTGCCCGGACGTCTCACCGACGGCGGCCGGGTCGAGGTCGCGGGCGCCACGCTGCCCGTCGACGGCGAGATCCCGGCGGGCCGGGAGGTCGAGGTGCTGATCCGGCCGGAGAACGTCAGCGCCACCGCCGACCCGGCGGGCACGGCCACGGTCGTCTCCGCGTCGTTCTTCGGCTCGGTCACCCGGGTGCTGCTCGACCTGCCCGGCGGCGGTTCGGTCAAGGCCGATGTGCCGTCGCGGGACGCCGGTGCGCTGGCCCCGGGCGTACGGGCGACGGTCACCCCCGCACAGCGCCCGGTGCTGGTGGTACCGGCCGCAGCGGGCCCGGCCACGTCCGGCAAGGACGCGTGACCAGCCCCGCGGCCGTGCTCTTCGACATGGACGGCACCCTGGTCGACACCGAGGTGCTGTGGTGGGACACGGCGGACGAGATCGCGGCGGGCCTCGGCCACCGGCTGACCGGCGCGGACGCGCCGGAGGTGGTGGGCAGGGCCGTCGCCGACACCGCCGCTCATCTGGTGCGGGTCACGGGCACCGGCTCCCGGGAGAGCGTCGCCGCCGAGCTGGCCGGCTCCTTCTTCCGGCGGGTGGAGGCGGGCGCTCCGCTGCGGCCCGGCGCCCGCCGCCTGCTGGCCGAGCTGGAGCGGGCCGGAGTGCCCTTCGCGCTGGTGAGCGCCTCCCCCCGGGCCGTGGTGGACTCGGTGGTGGCGGGCTCGCTGGCCGATGTCCGTTTCGCCTTCACGCTCTCGGCCGACGACACCGTACGGACCAAGCCGCACCCGGATCCCTACCGGGCGGCGGCCGAGCGTCTCGGTGTCGGGGCCGGGGCCTGTGTGGCGGTGGAGGACTCGCCGGACGGCAGCGCCTCGGCCCAGGCGGCCGGCTGCGCGGTGCTGGTGGTGCCGTCGCTGCTGCCGGTCGACCCGGCGGCCGGGCGGTACTTCGCCCAGAGCCTGGAAGAGGTCGATCTCCGGGTGCTGCGCGACTGCGCCCGAGGCGGTCCGGATGCCGGAATCGGGGGTCCGTCCGGCGAGTGATTCTCGCCACGTTTGATGGGCTGGATGCTCAGAAGAGCGGGCGATGGCCGGCTGCATCTCCGGAAGGGGTGGCACATGGTGCCACCCCTTCCGCGTTCAGGTCGTAAACTCAATCGTGGAAGCTGTCGCTCATGTGAGCGGATGCGGTCATGGGCGGGTCATGCTCGCTTCGAGGAATGAAGAAGCCGGCGCTCGCCGACTGCGTGTCGGTCACTTTCGATCCAGTGGCGGACGAGTGGTTGAGGCCGTATGACCGGCAAGTGGCCGTACCCGGGCGCCTTCGATCTGGGTATGTTCCTCGCCGTCAGGGCAGCCACCGCGTCCTTGAGGAGTCGAGACCCGTGTCGGAGAACAAGGATTCCCCCGTAGCCACCCCCGAGCCCCAGGACGTGAAGTTCGTCTACGACTTCACCGAGGGCAACAAGGATCTGAAGCACCTCCTCGGCGGCAAGGGGGCCAATCTCGCCGAGATGACGAACCTCGGGCTGCCCGTCCCTCCGGGCTTCACCATCACCACCGAGGCGTGCAATGTCTATCTCGACAGCGGCAAGGAACCGGAGGCGCTGCACGACGAGGTGAGTGTGCACCTCGACGCCCTGGAACGGCGGATGGGCAAGAAGCTCGGCCAGCCCGACGACCCGCTGCTCGTCTCCGTACGCTCCGGGGCCAAGTTCTCCATGCCCGGCATGATGGACACCGTCCTCAACGTCGGGCTCTCCGACGACTCCGTCGCCGGGCTCGCCGCGCAGGCCGGTGACGAGCGCTTCGCCTGGGACTCGTACCGCAGGCTCATCCAGATGTTCGGCAGGACCGTGCTCGGTGTCGACGGCGATCTCTTCGAGGTGGCGCTGGACGAGGCGAAGCGGGTCGGGAAGGCCGACAGCGATGTGGAACTGTCGGCCGAGGACCTCAAGGAGCTGGTCAAGCAGTTCAAGAAGATCGTCTCCCGGGAGGCGGGCCGCGACTTCCCGCAGGACCCGCGCGAGCAGATGGACCTGGCGATCCGCTCGGTCTTCGACTCGTGGAACACCGACCGGGCCAAGCTCTACCGCCGCCAGGAGCGCATCCCCGGCGACCTGGGCACCGCCGTCAGCATCTGTTCGATGGTGTTCGGCAACCTCGGCCCGACGGCGACCTCCAAGGGCGGCGGCACCGGGGTCGCCTTCACCCGCGACCCGGCCGGCGGCCAGCGGGGCGTCTACGGCGACTACCTCCAGAACGCGCAGGGCGAGGACGTGGTCGCGGGCATCCGCAACACCGTCCCGCTCGCCGAGCTGGAAACCATCGACAAGGCGTCGTACGACCAGCTCATGGAGATCATGCGGACGCTGGAGACGCACTACCGGGATCTGTGCGACATCGAGTTCACCATCGAGCGCGGCCGGCTGTGGATGCTTCAGACCCGCGTCGGCAAGCGCACCGCGGGCGCCGCCTTCCGGATCGCCACCCAGCTTGTCGACCAGGGACTGATCGACGAGGCGGAGGCGCTCCAGCGCGTCACCGGCGCCCAGCTCGCCCAGCTCATGTTCCCGCGCTTCGACGAGAGCGCCAGGCGCGAGCTGCTCGGGCGGGGGATCGCGGCCTCGCCGGGCGCGGCCGTCGGCAAGGCCGTCTTCGACTCGTACACCGCCATCAAATGGTCCCGGTCGGGCGAGAAGGTCATCCTGGTCCGCCGCGAGACCAACCCCGACGACCTCGACGGCATGATCGCCGCCGAGGGCATCCTTACCTCGCGCGGCGGCAAGACCTCGCACGCCGCCGTCGTCGCGCGCGGCATGGGCAAGACCTGTGTGTGCGGCGCCGAGGAGCTGGAGGTCGACACCAAGGCGCGCCGGATGACCGTGAACGGGACCGTCGTCGAGGAGGGCGACATCATCTCCGTCGACGGCTCCACCGGAAAGGTCTATCTCGGTGAGGTCCCCGTCGTCCCGTCACCGGTCGTGGAGTACTTCGAGGGACGGATGCACGCGGGCGCCGACGACGCCGACGAACTGGTCGAGGCCGTCCACCGGATGATGGCCTACGCCGACCGCCGCCGCAGGCTGCGGGTGCGCGCCAACGCCGACAATGCCGAGGACGCGCTGCGCGCCCGCCGATTCGGCGCTCAGGGCATCGGGCTGTGCCGGACCGAGCACATGTTCCTCGGTGAGCGCCGCGGCATGGTCGAGAGACTGATCCTCGCCGACACGGACGACGAGCGCGGCGAGGCGCTGGCGGGCCTGCTGCCGCTCCAGCGGAAGGACTTCGTCGAGCTGTTCGAGGCCATGGACGGGCTCCCGGTGACGGTGCGTCTCCTCGACCCGCCGCTGCACGAGTTCCTGCCGGACATCACCGAACTCTCGGTCCGGGTCGCCCTCGCCGAGGCGCGCAAGGACCACAACGAGAACGATCTGCGTCTCCTCCAGGCCGTCCACCGGCTGCACGAGCAGAATCCGATGCTGGGACTGCGCGGGGTCCGGCTCGGTCTGGTCATCCCCGGACTGTTCACCATGCAGGTGCGGGCCATCGCGGAGGCTGTCGCCGAGCGCAAGAACGCCAAGGGCGACCCGCGAGCCGAGATCATGATCCCGCTGGTGGGCACCGTCCAGGAGCTGGAGATCGTCCGGGACGAGGCCGAGCTGGTCATCGCCGACGTCGAGCGGGCCACGGGGGTCGAGATCAAGCTGGCGCTCGGCACGATGATCGAGCTGCCGCGCGCCGCGCTGACGGCGGGACAGATCGCGGAGGCCGCGGAGTTCTTCTCGTTCGGTACGAACGACCTGACCCAGACCGTGTGGGGCTTCTCCCGCGACGATGTGGAGGCGAGCTTCTTCACGGCCTATCTGGAGAAGGGCATCTTCGGCGTCTCGCCGTTCGAGACGATCGACCGGGACGGCGTGGGCGCGCTCGTGCGCAGCGCGGCCGAGGCGGGTCGCGCCACCCGGCCCGGTCTCAAGCTGGGCATCTGCGGTGAGCACGGCGGCGATCCGGAGTCGGTGCACTTCTTCCACGAGGTGGGCCTGGACTATGTCTCCTGCTCGCCGTTCCGGATCCCGGTGGCGCGGCTGGAGGCGGGCCGCGCGGCGGCCCAGCAGGGCGGCAGCGACTCCCGCTGACGACCCGCGGGTCCGGCGCCCGGCCGCGCCGGGCCTGCCGGTTCCCGGACGGTCCGCCGCGCGACACCGGAGCCGTCACCGCCGGTTCACCCCGACCCTCACCGGGCCGGTGGTACGGCTCCGGGGCACAGAGAAGGGGCGGGCGCCTGTGCGGGGCGCCCGCCCCTTCGTCCCCACGCCGGGCGTCTCAGCGCCCGGCATCACTCCTTCGAGTGGCCTTTACGACCGGACGAGTGGCCTTTACGACCGGAACGGACCCGTCACCTCGTAGGTGATGCCGCCCGAAGAGCTGCCGCTCGTGCCGCGCTGGCTGGAGAAGTACAGCCGCTTGCCGTCGGGCGAGAACGCCGGGCCGGTGATCTCCGACCCGGACTGGCCGCCGACCCGCAGGAACGGCGCGACGACATCGTCCGGCGTGATCACACAGATCTCCAGATTGCCGCCGTCCTCCGCGACGAAGAGATCGCCGGACCCGGCCCCGGTGACATTGTCGACACCGGTCAGCGGCGCCGTACCGGAGACGAGCGAGTCGTCGTAGGCCAGCTCGATGGTGCTCGCGGCGGCGTTGTACTGCCAGACGCGGTTGTCGCCCTTGGTGGTGAACCAGCAGGTGTCGCCGGCGTAGTAGCAGCCCTCACCGCCGTTGAAACGCTTGGCGCCGGGCACCTGGTTGCGGGTGGCCGTGGAGCCGCCGGGGTCGGGGACGGTCGCCCAGCTCACCGGCCCGCCGGTGGCGGTACCGGCGACGAGCACCTCCAGCCGGCCCGTGGACAGATCGCCCCAGGTGGCGGGAGTGAAGCGGTAGAAGCAGCCGTCGGTGGTGTCCTCGGTCAGATAGATGGTCTTCCGTACGGGGTCGGCGGCGGCGGCCTCGTGCTTGAAACGGCCCATCGCGTCCCGGCGGACCGGGGTCTTCACGCCCCAGGGGTCGGTCTCGTAGACATAGCCGCGGTCCACCTCCTCGCAGGAGAGCCAGGTGTTCCACGGCGTCTTGCCGCCCGCGCAGTTCTGGTGCGTGCCGGAGAGGATGCGGTACGCGCTGGTGATGGCCCCCGCCGACGAGAACCGGATCGCGCTCGCGCCGCCCGACGGGTCGATCTCCGAGTTGGAGACATAGATCCAGCCGGTGCCGTCCGCGTAACAGGCGCCGCCGTCCGGCGCGTTGTGCCAGGTGTACGACGTGCCGGTGACTCGCTGCCCGGACCGGGCGATGACGCGGCTGGTGAATCCGGCCGGCAGCCGGATGTTGTTGGCGTCCGCCGCGCCGAGTGCTCCGTAGGGACCGGCTCCGGGCTGGGCGGGTGCGGCGACCGCCGCGCCGCGCCACAGGGTGCCGCCGAGGGCCGCGGCAGAGGTGCCGATGACAGCTCCGCGCAGGAAACTGCGACGTTCCACTGGTCGCTCCATGGGGGTGTCGTGACCGCCCCGCGGCGCCGGACGGCGCGGCGGGGTCGCACGTCGGCGGAGCCTATAAGCCCTGAATGACCGCAGTCTGAACGCACGGTGAGCACGCGTGTCCCACGAGTGACACCGGGCCGTCCCGGAGAGCCGCCGGTGCTCCGGAAGACTCGTGAAGATTTTCTCCGGACGGCGATGAGTTCGGCCGGGGCCGCCGGTCCACCTCTCCGAAAGCCACCGACACCGACACCGGCCCCGCCGCCGGACGCCCCGGACAGAAAAGAGACGGCTCATGCCCACCCGGATTTTCGTCAACCTCCCCGTCAAGGACCTGGAGACCTCCACGTCGTTCTTCGGCAAGCTCGGTTACTCGTTCAACCCGCAGTTCTCCGACGAGCGGACCGGCTGCCTGGTCATCAGCGACACGATCTTCGCGATGATCCTGGAGGAGTCGAGATTCAAGGACTTCACCCCGAAGGAGGTCGCAGACGCCTCGAAGAGCACGGAGGTGATCCTGGCGCTCGGTGTCGAGAGCCGCGAGAAGGTCGACGAGATCGCCGACGCCGCGCTCACCTCGGGCGGCTTCCCGGCGAGCGAGGCCATCGACCACGGCTTCATGTACAGCCGCTCCTTCCAGGACCCGGACCACCACATCTGGGAGGTCGTGTGGATGGACCCGGCGGCCGTCGAGGCTCAGGACTGAGCGCACGGGCCGCGACGGCCCCCGGGGTGCGGAGGCATGCGTGCCGCACCCCGGCGGGCCGTTCCGGCGCGCGGAGACACCGCTGTCCTGCGGTCTACCGGCCGGCGATCCGCGGGACATAGACCTGGACGGACACCGAATCGTCGTCCAGACAGCGCCCCGTCGTCAGGTCGAAGCGCTGTTTGAGCAGGGGGGACGCCACAAACGGGCGTCCGTCGCGGGCGCCCAGCAGCCCCCGGGAGAGGACCTGCGCGCCGGTGAACGGGTCGCGGTTGTCGATCGCGTACGGGTGTCCGGCGCGGTCCAGGAACACGGCCGCCTGCCGGCCGTCCGGCAGCAGCGCCGCCACGCCCCGGCCCGGCGTGAGGACGGACAGCGCGCAGACGGTGAACCATTCGTCCCCGAGCCGGAGCGCCACCGCCCCGGGACGCGTCGGCGAGTCCTCGACCGTATGGACGAGCGCGCTCATCGGGCCGTCACCCCTTCCGGGACGAGGACCGTCAGATCCGGCCTGACCTGGTCGCGTTCCGCCACGAACTTCACCGTCGGGTCCGGCGCCTCCGGCGCGTTGACGAAGGACACAAAGCGCCGCAGCCGCTCCGGATCGCTGATCGTCTCCGCCCACTCGTCGCGGTATCCGGCCACATGCGCGGCCATGAGCTGTTCCAGTTCGGCGCAGAGTCCCAGCGAGTCGTGGACCACCACGTCCCGGACATGGCCGAGGCCGCCCTCGATCCGCTCCAGCCAGGCGGAGGTGCGCTCCAGCCGGTCCGCGGTGCGGATGTAGAACATCAGGAAGCGGTCGATCAGCCGCACCAGCTCCGCATCCGACAGATCCTGCGCGAGCAGGTCCGCGTGGCGCGGATTCGCGCCCCCGTTGCCGCCGACATAGAGGTTCCAGCCATTCGCCGTGGCGATCACCCCGAAGTCCTTGCCGCGCGCCTCCGCGCACTCCCGCGCGCAGCCCGACACCGCCGACTTCAGTTTGTGCGGCGCCCGCAGACCCCGGTAGCGCAGCTCCAGATCGATGGCCATCCGTACCGAGTCCTGTACGCCGTAGCGGCACCAGCTCTGTCCCACACAGGACTTGACCGTCCGCAGGGACTTGCCGTACGCGTGTCCCGATTCGAAACCCGCGTCCACCAGCCGGGTCCAGATCAGCGGCAACTGCTCCACCCGCGCGCCGAACAGATCGATCCGCTGACCGCCCGTGATCTTCGTATAGAGACCGAAGTCCCTGGCCACCTCACCGATGACAATCAGTTTCTCCGGGGTGATCTCGCCGCCCGGGATCCGTGGCACGATCGAATACGATCCGTTGCGCTGGATGTTGGCCAGGAAATGGTCGTTGGTGTCCTGGAGCGCGGCCTGTTCACCGTCCAGGACATAGCCGCTCACCCCCAGCGCCGGGGCGAGCGAGGCGATGACCGAGGCGACGGCCGGCTTGCAGATCTCACAGCCGTCCCCGCCTCGGGCCCGCTCACGGCCGTGCGAGTCGAGGAGCGCGGCGTAGGAGGGGACGCGCAGGGTGCGGACGATCTCGTACAACTCGCTCCGGCTGTGCGGGAAGCAGCCGCAGAGCCCCTTGTCACCGTCGTCACTCGGTGGCAGGAGCTGTCCGATGACCTTGACGCAGCTACCGCAGCCGGTGCCCGCCCTGGTGCGCTTGCGTACCTCGGGGAGGGTGGCGCAGGCGGCGATCGCGCCCTTGCTGACGTTGTGACAGCTACAGATCACCGCGTCGTCCGGCAGCGCCGACGGGCCGAGCGCGGCCGGTGCGCCGGCGCCCGCGGGCAGGACCAGTTGCTCCGGCGGGACGGGCGGTACGGAGCCGGTGAGCGGACGCAGCATGCCGTAGGCGTCGGCGTCGCCCACGAGGACACCGCCGAGAAGGGTGCCGTCCGGATCGACCACCAGCTTCTTGTAGACACCGGAGCGGGAGTCCGCGTAGATCACATCCAGCGAGCCGGGAGCGGCGCCGTGCGCGTCGCCGAACGACGCCACGTCCACGCCGAGCAGCTTGAGCTTGGTCGAGAGGTCGGCGCCGGTGAAGCCGCCGGTCGTGTCTCCGTCGTGCCCGGCGCCGCCGCCCTCGCGCGCCAGTACGCCGGCGACGGTGACGGCCATCTCGTAGCCCGGCGCCACCAGCCCGTACACCCGGCCGTCCGAGGCCAGCGCGCACTCGCCGATCGCGAAGACGGCCGGGTCGGAGGTGCGGCACCACTCGTCGACGGCGATGCCGCCGCGCTCGCCGACCGTCAGACCGGTGTCTCGGGCGAGCTGGTCCCGGGGCCGTACACCGGCGGAGAAGACGACAAGATCGGTGGCGAGGACCGAACCGTCCGACAGGGCCATGCCGTTGACCGCGCCGTCCCCGTCCGTCGTCACTTCCTGGGTGCCGACGCCCGTGTGGACCGTCAGCCCCAGGGACTCGATGGTGCGCAGCAGGGCCGCGCCGCCGCCCCCGTCGATCTGGACGGGCATCAGCCGGGGCGCGAACTCGACGACATGGGTGTCGAGCCCCAGGCCCTTGAGCGCACCGGCCGCCTCCAGCCCGAGCAGCCCGCCGCCGACGACGGCACCGGTGCGGGCCGTCTTCGCGTACTCCTCGATCGCGAGGAGGTCCTCGATGGTGCGGTAGACGAAGCAGCCGGCCGCTTCCTTGCCGGGCACGGGCGGCACGAAGGGGTAGGAACCGGTGGCGAGGACCAGCGTGTCGTAGCGGAAGGTCCGCCCGGTCCGTGAGGTGACCGTGCGCGCGGCGCGGTCGATGCTCTCCGCGGGGTCGCCGAGATATTGCTCGATCCCGTGCCGCGTCATGAAGTCCGGTGCGGCGAGGGCGAGTTCCTCTGGTGTACGGCCCGAGAAGTACGAGGTCAGCCGGACCCGGTCGTAGGCCGGCCGGGGCTCCTCGCAGAGGACCACCACCCGGGCGCGGTCGAGCACGCCGCGCTCGGCGAGGGCCTCCAGAAACCGCTGACCGACCATGCCGTGGCCGACGAGCACGATCGTGGGAGTGGACATCTCAGAAGCCTCCATCGGCGGTGAGCAGGTGAAGCAGGGGAGTGGCGGACGGCAGTGGTTCGTCGCTCTCCCAGGTGTGGGCGAGTGCGCCGACGGCGGCGAGATCTCCGATGAGCACACCGCCGACCAGCCGGTCCTCCCGGACGACGACCTTCCGGTACGCCCGGCGGGTGGCGTCCGCGAGCTGGACGACCTCGTCGCCGGGGAGAGGGTCCGGCTGTCCGAAGACGGCCAGATCGAGCGGTCCGGAGCCGGCGGCGGTACGGGGGTGCCGCTGCGGCGTGCCGCGCGCGGCGGCGGGCGGGCCCGCCAGGGTGAGCCGGGTCAGCGCGCGGGTCCCCGTGTAGCGCGGCCCCGGTGAGGTCAGCGACCGCGCCAGCACATCGGCCTGTTCCAGCGCCGGGCCCGCGAGGCCGTAGACGCGGCCCGCGTGTTCCGCGCAGTCACCGACGGCGCGGATGTGCGGGTCAGAGGTGCGCAGCTCGTCGTCGACCACGATCCCGTCGCGGACGAGCAGCCCCGCGGACCGGGCCAGGCCGGTACGGGGCCGTACTCCGCAGGCCAGGACCACCAGATCCGCTTCGAGGACATGGCCGTCGGCCAGTTCGACGGTCGTACCGCGCGGGCCGCGCAGCCGCCGGACCCGGCACTCGGTGTGCACCTCCACACCCAGCTCTTCCAGATGAGCCCGCACCAGCGCGCCCGCCGCCGCGTCGAGCTGGCGTTCCATCAGGCGCTCGCCCTGCTGGGCCAGCACTACCTCCGCGCCCCGCTCGGCCAGTGCCCTGGCCGCCGACACCCCGAGCAGTCCGCCGCCGATGACGACGACGCGGGCCCCGGGACGCACGGCCGAGGCCAGCGCCAGGCAGTCGTCCATCGTACGGAACGGGTGCACGCCGTCCGGCAGCTCACCGGCGTCCGGCCCGAGCAGCGGCGGCAGCACCGGATTCGACCCGGTCGCGAGGACCAGGGTGCCGTACCCGATCGCGCTGCCGTCGGCGCAGTGCACGGTCCGCGCCGCCCGGTCGACGCGGACCGCGCGGACCCCGCGCCGTACGGGCGTCCCGGGCAGCGCGATCACCTCGGGTCCGTACCGCCCCGCGAGCACCTCCGCGAGCAGCACCCTGTTGTAGGGGGCGTGCGGCTCCTCGCCGAGGACGGTGACGTCCGCGCCGAGCAGCCGGGCACGCACCGCCAGCCGTGTGCCCGCCAGGCCGGCGCCGATCACCACGATGTCCGAGGTCATGTCAGGCAGCCTGCGCGGCGGCTGTTACCCGGCAGGATCGCCGCCGTTTCCCGTACGGAACGCTGCCCTCAGCGCGGCCCGGCCCGGACTGTGAGGGCGGCGGGCGCGGTGGCCGGTGGGCCGGGACGGCGGCGGGCGGAGTGGCGCGTGGCCGCTGTCACCCGGGGTCGATGGGCAGGGCACGGATCCCGTCGCCCAGGGCGTGACAGACAAGGCCTAGGCTCGCGGCCATGCCCGACATATCGCTGACCGTGCTTGTTCTGCTCTGCCTCGCCGCGGCCGCGGCCGGCTGGATCGATGCCGTGGTGGGCGGTGGAGGGCTGCTGCTCCTGCCCGCGATGCTGCTCGGACTGCCGCACGTACCCGCCGCGAACATCCTCGGCACCAACAAGGCGGTGGCCATCGTCGGCACCACCGGGGCGGCGGTGACCTATCTCCGCAAGGCCCCGGTCGATGTGCGGACAGCCGTACGCATAGGGCTCACGGCGCTTGTCGGCTCGATGACGGGCGCCTTCTTCGCGGCCGGGATCAGCAGTGAGGTGCTGCGACCCGTGATCATGGTGGTGCTGCTGGGGGTGGCGGCCTTTGTGCTGCTGCGCCCGTCCTTCGGCAGGGCGCAGGCGGGCGGTCCGGTCACCCGCCGCCGTACGGTCACCGCGATCGTCCTGGTCGGCGGCGGAATCGGCTTCTACGACGGGCTGTTCGGGCCCGGCACCGGCACCTTCCTGGTCCTCGCGCTGACCGCCGTGCTCCACCTCGATCTGGTGACCGCGTCCGCCACCGCGAAGATCGTGAACGTGTGCACCAATGGCGGCGCGCTCGCGATGTTCGCCTACCAGGGCACGGTGCTGTGGCAGTTGGCCGGGCTGATGGCGGTCTTCAATCTGGCGGGCGGGATGTTCGGCGCGCGGATGGCGCTCAGGAAGGGCAGCGAATTCGTCCGCGGGGTGCTGCTGGTGGTGGTGTTCTCCCTGGTCGCGAAGCTCGCGTTCGACCAGTGGACGGCCTGATGTCCGAGCCTCCCCATGGAGCGGACACCGACGGCGAGCGGGAACCGAGCCGCTCCACTCCGCACGTCTCTGTCCGCGTGAGCCGAGGCGCGGCCTCCGGTCAGGGACGCGGTGCCGGTTCCCCGCCCGTGTCAGCGATGAGCGTGACAGGGGCGGGGACGACGGGCGGGGACGGGGCGGTGGAGGCCGGCCCCGTCAAGTGCCCTGCGCGCCGCTCGCCCGGCCGCGCAGCCGGCTCCCGCCGACGACGGCTGCGGACTGAGCCGCTTCCGTCGCGATCTGGATGATGTCGGGCCGCTCCTGGAGGCGGTGGTGCGCATGGTGGTCCTCCGGGGCGGGGCGACGGTCTTCACCTCAGAGATAAGGCGTACGGGGCGCGCACGCCTGCTGATGGATGGTCAGATCTGGCGCCCTGGAGCCGCGCATCTTCCGGGCGAGAGGGCTTTCTCGCAGGTCAGAGCCGATTGAGCGGGATCGCCCCGGCATCCGGGCCGCTCCGCTCCGAACGGGTGACACGGCACCGGCCCTGCCGCGGCGCGAGGGCCGGACCCCGCCGGCTCAGAGCCGGTCCCACGTCACCTGGTCGTAGAGCTCCGTCACCGTCTTCAGCACCGCCGCGTCGCCCGGGAGGACCGTCTCGTCGATCCGGGCCACCGGGGCGACTCCATGGGAGTTGGTGACAAAGGCCGCCCGGTACGAGGACAAGTCCCCCGACACGACCTTCCGGCGGGCGGACGGGAGACCGGCGGACGGCAGGAGCGGCTCCAGCAGGGCCATGGTGATGCCGGTCAGGGCCGGGGCGTCCGGCCAGATCACCGAGTCGCCGTCCCAGAGAGCGATATTGGCGATCGCGGTCTCCGACACCACTCCGCCGGGGCCCACGAGCAGGGCGTCGTCAAACCCCGCGCGCCGGGCGAGGCGGCCGTAGTGCGTCTGCGCGAAGCCGCCCAGATGTTTGACGTGGGCGAGCGGACGCTGGTACGGGACGGACATCAGGCTCTGCGCGCGCTCGTCCAGGAACACCGGTGGCCGCACCGTGACCATCAGCGTCGCGTCCGCCATGCCGTCCGGCCAGTGGACATACACCCGGGCCGAGGCGTCCCGGGTGTCACCGAGGGCGTTCCGCAGCAGGTGGCGCACGCGGTCGCCGTCCAGGGGCGCGCCGAACAGCTCCCGGGTGGAGGCGTCCAGCCGGGCGAGATGCAGTGCCAGGCCGCGCACACCGCCGTCCCTGACCTGCATGGCGGTGAAGTGACCATAGGTGTCGAGCGCGCGCAGGCGCAGATCCGCCTCGGTCGCGGGCCGACCGTCCACCTCAATGTACGGCTGGGGAGAGGCAGTCATGCCGCTCACCCTACGACGGACTCGGTCCTCGGCCGGGAGGGGCCGGACGGTTCAGCTCCGCGACGGTTCAGCTCCGCGACGCCGGCTTGACGTCAACCAAGCTTGAGGTACCACGCTCCTCTTATGGACATCACCACAGATGGCGCCAAAGCCGTCAACGCGGATATTTCCCCGGACGTCATGACGGACACCGCGCAGGCAACCGCCTCGCGCGCATCCGCACCGAGGTCCGTCCCGGAGCCCGACGCACCTCACGGGCCATATGAATCCCACGCGCCCCTGAGACTCGCCGTCATTCTCGGCAGCAACCGAGAGGGCCGCTTCGGCCCGGTCATCGCCGACTGGTTCCTCTCCCGCACCGCCGAGCGCACCGACTTCACCACGGAACTGATCGATCTGGCCGGGACGGACCTGCCGACCGCGCTCTCCTTCGACCCGGGTCCGGCCGTCCGGGCGGAACTCGCCAAGGTCACCTCGCGGCTGGCCGACGCCGACGCGTTTGTGCTGCTTACGCCCGAGTACAACCATTCCTTTCCCGCCGGGGTCAAGTCGCTGATCGACTGGCACTACAGCGAATGGCAGGCCAAGCCCGTCGGCTTTGTCTCCTACGGCGGGATCTCCGGCGGGCTGCGCGCGGTCGAGCAGCTCCGGCAGGTCTTCGCCGAACTGCATGCCGTCACCGTCCGCGACACGGTCTCGTTCCAGAACGCGAGGGCGACCTTCGACGACGGGGGACGGCCCAAGGACCCGACCGGCTGCGACGCCGCGGCCAAGGCGATGCTCGACCAGCTCGCCTGGTGGGGGCTGGCCCTGCGGGAGGCCAAAACGATCCGTCCGTACGGCGGTTGAGCAGTCCGTCTCCCGGCCCGGCCCGGTCGCGGCCCTGGTCCCGCAGGCGGCCGGGCCGGAGACCGGGCGACCGGACAAGAGGGATGCGGGGCGGCGGTCTTTGATGGACCTGCGGTCTTTGATGAGAACGGGGTGTTTCATGAGGTGGTGTGGTGAACGCCCGGCCCGCCGCCCGCCCCCTCCCTCCTCCCGGCCCATGAAGGAGCCCGCCCGTGTCTCTCGCCGAGTGCCTGACCGTGCTGACCACGACCGACAGCGCCGACAAGGCGGACGAGCTGGCCCGGGGCGTGATCGAGGCCCGGCTCGCCGCCTGCGCGCAGATCTCCGCGCCGGTCACTTCCGTCTACCGCTGGCAGAGCGCCATCGAGACCACGGAGGAGTGGCAGATCCTCTTCAAGACCACCGCAGCCTGTTACGAAGCGCTGGAGGCCCATCTCAAGGCGGCCCACGACTACGACACGCCGGAGATCATCGCCACGCCCGTGGTGCGGGGCAGCGCCGAGTATCTGGCGTGGCTCACCAAGGAGACCGTCGCGCCATGACACCGGAGCCCGGGGCAGGGGGAGCGCTGCCGTTCTTCGTCTACGGCACGCTGCGGCCGGGCGAACGCAACCACGGCCTCTTCCTGCGCGGCCGTACGGCCCTGGAGGAACCGGCCCGGCTGGCGGGGGCGCTCCTGTACGACGGTCCCGGCTATCCGTACGCGGTCGAGGCCCCCGGCGTGATCGTCGGTGAACTGGTGACGGCCGCGCCCGGCACGTACGGCGAACTGCTGCGCGTACTCGACCGATTGGAGGAGTACGAGGCGCCGGGCGACCCGCGCAACGTGTACGAACGCGCCGCCCGCGATGTTTTGCTGGCGGACGGTACAACGGCCAGGGCCTGGGTCTATCTCGCGGCGCCGCGCGTGGCCCGCGCACTGCGGACCCGGGGCCGCCCGATCACCGGCGGCGACTGGCTCGCGCGGGCCGTCCAGGCGCGCCGGGCCGTCGTCAGTCCGCCTTCTCCCGCTCCAGCCGTACCGCACAGACCTTGAATTCCGGCATCCGTGACACCGGGTCGAGCGCCGGGTTGGTGAGATTGTTGGCCCGCCCCTCGCCCGGCCAGTGGAACGGCATGAACACCGTGTCCGGCCGGATGGTCTCCGTGATCCGCGCGGGCGCGACGACCCGCCCGCGCCGCGAGACGACCACCAGCGCATCGCCCTCGCCGGCCCCGAGCCGCGCCGCGAGCCGGGGATGCAGCTCGACAAACGGCCCGGGAGCGGCGGCGTTCAGCTCCGCCACCCGCCGGGTCTGGGCCCCCGACTGGTACTGGGCGACGACCCGACCGGTCGTCAGCAGCACCGGATACTCCTCGTCGGTCTCCTCCGCCGCCGCCCGGTGGACGACGGGCACAAAGCGCGCCCGCCCGTCCGGGGTGGCGAAGCGGTCGAGAAAGAGCCGGGGCGTCCCGGGATGGACGGAACCGGCGCCGCGACGGGCGGCGGACACGGCATCGGGGTCCGGCCATGCGTCCGGACGGTGCTCTCTTCCCGGCTCCGGCCCCGCGTCCAGGGCCACGCCCGTCTCCGGGCCCGTACGCGCGGCCGGGCCCGTACCTGTCCCGGGACCCGCGCTTTCCGGACCCGCGCTCTCCGACCCGGCACCCTCCGACCCGGCACCCTCCGACCACGCGCTCTCCGGGCACGGCCAGAACACACCGTCCTCCTCCGCGAGGCGCCGGTAGGTGATGCCCGAGTAGTCCGCAGGACCGCCCGCCGAGGCGCGGCGCAGCTCCTCGAACACCTCCTCCGGATCGCTGGGAAAGCCCTTCTCATGGCCGAGGAGTCCGGCCAGTCCGTGCAGCACCTCCAGGTCGGTGCGTACCTGCTTCGGAGGGGACAGCGCCCTGCGGCGCAGCAGCACACGACCCTCCAGATTGGTGGTCGTGCCCGTCTCCTCCGCCCACTGGGCCGCCGGGAGCACCACATCCGCGAGCGCCGCGGTCTCCGAAAGCACCACATCCGCCACCGCCAGGAAGTCCAGCGACCGCAGCCGCCGCTCGATGTGCGCGGCGCGCGGTGCGGAGATCACCGGATTCGAACCCATCAGCAGCAGCGCCTTCACTTCGGTGCCCAGGGCGTCCAGCAGTTCGTACGCACTGCGTCCCGGGCCCGGCAGCGAGGCCGGGGACACGCCCCACACCTTCGCCACCACCGCCCGCGCCACCGGGTCGTCCAGCCGCCGGTAGCCGGGCAACTGATCGGCCTTCTGGCCGTGTTCGCGGCCACCCTGGCCGTTGCCCTGACCGGTGAGACAGCCGTAGCCGGAGAGCGGGCGGCCCGCCCGTCCCGTCGCGAGACACAGATTGATCCACGCGCCCACGGTGTCCGTGCCCTTGGACTGCTGCTCGGGCCCGCGCGCGGTGAGCACCATCCCCGACCCGGCCCCGCAGAACAGCTCCACCGCCTCGCGCAGCGCCGGTACCGCCACGCCGGTGAGGCGCTCGACCAGCTCCGGCCAGTGCGCCATCGCCCCGGCCCTGGCCTCCTCCCAGCCGGACGTACGCTCCCGGACGAAGTCCTCATCCGTATGTCCCCGCGCCACCACGAGATGCAGCAGTCCCAGCGCGAGCGCCAGATCCGTGCCGGGCCGAGGGGCCAGATGAAGATCGGCCTGTTCTGCGGTCCGCGTACGGCGCGGGTCCACGACGATCAGCTTGCCGCCGTTCGCCCGCAGTTCCGTGAGGTATCTGAGCGCGGGCGGCATGGTCTCCGCGAGGTTCGACCCGACGAGGATGACGCAGCCCGTGCGCGGAATGTCCTCCAGCGGAAACGGCAGCCCCCGGTCGAGACCGAAGGCCCGCTGGTGTCCGGCCGCCGCCGACGACATGCAGAAACGTCCGTTGTAGTCGATCTGCGACGTCCCGAGCACGACCCTGGCGAACTTCCCGAGCGCGTACGCCTTCTCATTGGTGAGCCCGCCGCCCCCGAACACCCCCACCGCGTCCGGGCCGCGGACCGCCCTGGCGCGTGCCAGCCCGTCGGCGACCGCGTGCAGCGCCTCGTCCCAGCCGGCCGGTTCGAGCCGGCCGGTGGCCGCGCTCCTGACCAGCGGCTCGGTCAGCCGGACCCGGGAGGAGAGCAGCGCGGGGGCCGTACGGCCCTTTCCGCACAGCGCGCCCCGGTTCACGGGGAAGTCCGTACGCTCGACCACCTCGACGGCCCCGCCTTCGACGGGGCGCAGATTCATTCCGCACTGCAACGCGCAGTAGGGGCAGTGGGTGGGCGTGGTGGGCTCGGTCATCGGGCCAGCGTGCGGCGGCAGTGTTACGCGTCCGGCCGCACCCGGTTACGCGCCGGGCACGGCCTCCTCAGCCCCGCCGGTCCCGTCCCGTGAGGTGCCGCGGCGGCCCGGCCGGCGCGGCAGCGGCCGTGGTGGCACCCCGCTGCCGAGCAGGACGGTGTCCGCGCCGCCGCACCGGCCGACCGGCGCCTGCCGCCCGAGGGAGGTCAGCCGCTCCCGCCGGCCGGCAGAAGGGCTCGGGCCACCCCCGTCTCCACCGGCCCGAGGAAGCGGGGATCGGGCCGCAGCGCGGCGTCGACCGCGGCCTTGCCCGCCGCGAACATCTCCCGTATCCCGCCGTAGTACCAGGTCAGGTCGTGAGGTTCGGCGACCCCGACGCCGTACGACTCGACCCCCGCCGCCCGGCAGAGCGCCACCGCGCGCCGGACATGGAAGCCCTGGGTCACCAGGACGGCCCGGTCCACCCCGAATATCTTCCGCGCCCGTACACAGGAGTCCCAGGTGTCGAAGCCCGCGAAATCGCTGACTATCCGCCCGTCCGGCACGCCGCGCCCGACGAGATACGTCCGCATCGCGTCCGGCTCGTCGTACTCCTCGCGGCTGTTGTCACCGGTGACCAGCACGACTCTCACCCTGCCCGCGCGGTACAGCTCCGCCGCCGCGTCCAGCCGGTGGGCCAGATACGGCGCCGGCGCGCCGGACCGCAGTCCGGCACCGAAGACCACCGCGACATCCCGGGCCGGGACGTCCGCGACGGTACGGACGCGGCTGTCGGCGACCGTGTGCATCCAGGTCGCGGGCGCCAGGGCGAGCACACACCCGAGCATGACGGCCTGGGCGACCAGGCGCTGCCGACGCCTGGTGCGGAACAGCCGTCTCAGCGACGACAGCCATGGTCCCAGGCGCCGGGCCGGGCCCGGTCGCGACGGCTTCGGCAGTGACATGATCCCCCCGTTCGATCCTGCTCCCCGTGCGTTCCACTCGGTAGGACGATCGGCGGCGCCGATCCGTTCGCATACCGGCGCGGCGAGGGCCGGGCGGCCCGCAGCCACGGCAGGACCCCTCCCCGGTCCGCCGGTTCCGAACGAAATCCACCGTAGGTGAGAGGTCTGACAACGCCCCTCCTGAGGCTGTGAGGTGGTGGAAAAGCGCGGTCACCCCCGCGCAACGGCCAGGCAACCGGGGCCCGGCAGGATCGGTTCAGCAGCCGGCTCGGCCACCTCGCACCGAACGGAACCCGCAGAAGCATGCAGAGCGACCGCCCCGCCCCCCTGAGTCCCGCCCTGGTTGTCGTGGCGCACGGCAGCCGGGACCCACGCGCCCTGCGCACCGTGACGGCGCTCCTCGACCGGGTCCGCGCACTCCGTCCCGACCTGGACGTACGGCTCGGACACATCGAGATCGAGCAGCCACGGCTGCCGGACACGCTCGCCGCGCTGGAAGCCGGCCGGGCGGGCGGGACCGGCCGGGCGGTCCTCGTACCCCTGCTGCTCAGCCGTGGCGTCCATGTCACACGCGACCTGCCCGCCGCCGCGGCCGCCGCGCCCGGCCTGGACATCCGGATCGCCGCCCCGCTCGGGCCGCACCCCCTGCTCGTGGAGACGCTGTACGCCCGTCTCGTCGAAGCGGGCTGGCGCACCTCCGACCCGGGCGGCAGGACCCCGGACACCACGGACGACCACCGCCCGCAGGCCACCGGCGTGGTGCTGGCGGCGGCGGGATCACGGGATCCCCGGTCCGCGGCGGACACCCGGCACACGGCCGCACTGCTCAGCCGCCGCCTCGGCGGTGTGCCGGTCGTCCCGGGATATGCCTCCGCCGCCTCGCCCACCATCCCCGAGGCCCTCCGCGCTCTCGCCGCGCGCGGCTGTCACCGGGCCGCGATCGCCTCGTACTTCACGGCGCCCGGCCACTTCGCCACCATGGGCGCGGGCCACGCGCCCTGGATCGCCGCCGCACCGCTCGGCGCACATCCGGCGATGGCCGCGCTGCTGCTCCAGCGGTACGCGGAGGCGTCGTCGGCAAGGCACAGGACGGGCCACCGCCGGTTCCTCGCCGCCTCCGCCGGGACGTCCCGGCCGTAGCGACGGCCGCCCGCGCCGCCTCGTCCGTCAGCGACTCCGGTTACCTTCGGTGCATGGCAGGGACCACCGGCATCACCACATCGCACCCCTCAGGACCGGCGGGCGCGTACGACGACTCGGCCACCGAGCGCTGGGCCGCCGAGCCCGACAAGCGCCCAGGACGCACCGCGTTCCAGCGCGACCGCGCCCGTGTGCTCCACTCCTCTGCGCTGCGCCGGCTCGCCGGCAAGACCCAGGTGGTGACCCCGGGATCCCGGAGCCGGCAGTGGGACGCCAGCCCCCGGACCCGGCTGACCCACTCCCTGGAGTGTGCCCAGGTCGGGCGGGAGCTGGGGGCGGCGCTGGGCTGCGATCCGGATCTGGTCGAGGCGGCGTGCCTCTCCCACGACATGGGCCATCCGCCCTTCGGTCACAACGGCGAGCAGGCGCTCAACGACTTCGCGAGGGACTGCGGCGGCTTCGAGGGAAACGCCCAGTCGCTCCGGCTGCTGACCCGGATCGAACCGAAGCGCTTCGTGGAGTCGGAGGAGGAGACCGGCGGACCGGTCAGCGTCGGCCTCAATCTCACCCGGGCCGCGCTGGACGCGGCCACCAAGTACCCCTGGCCGCGCGGCGCCCACCCCGTCGAGCCGGGCTCGCTGAAATTCGGTGTGTACGAGGACGATCTGCCGGTCTTCGACTGGGTCCGGCGCGGCGCTCCGGCGAGCCGTACCTGCTTCGAGGCGCAGGTCATGGACTGGTCCGACGATGTGGCCTATTCCGTCCACGACTTCGAGGACGGGCTGCACGCCGGCCATGTCGACCCGGCCGCGCTCTCCTCCGAGTCCGAACGGCAGGGGATCTGGGCCGCCGCCATCGGCAGGTACGTGCCACGGGGCACCGATCCGCAGGAGCTGTCCGCCGCGCTCGACCGGCTCATGGGACAGGAGTGGTGGCCGCACGGCTACGACGGTTCCGCCGTCGCACAGGGCCGGCTGAAGGACGCCACCAGCCAGCTCATCGGCCGGTTCTGTCTGGCGGCCGAGACCGCCACCCGGCAGGCGTACGGCACGGGACCGCACACCCGGTACGCCGCCGAACTGGTCGTCCCGCGCGCGGCCCGGCACGAGTGCGCGGTCCTCAAGGCCGTCGCGGACCGCTATGTCATGCAGCGCGCCGAACAGGAGGCGCTCCGCGCCGACCAGCGGATCGTCCTGGCGGAGCTGGCCGAGGCGATCACGGCCCGCGCCCCGGAGGGGCTGGATCCGCAGTTCCGCGCGCTGTTCGACGCGGCGCCCGACGACCAGGCGCGCAAACGCGTCATCGTCGACCAGATCGCCTCGCTCACCGACGCGGTGGCCCGGTCCCTGCACGCCGGACTCACCGGCCGGCCCTGAAGACCAGCGCCACCTGCCGGTTCTTCGGCAGGCGCGGACTGAGAACGATCTCCCACAGCGGGTCGGGCCGCGCCGCCACACGCAGCACAGCGAGATCCTCGGAGGTGAAAGAGATGCGTACCATGCGCCCCTCATGCCTCACGGCCCCTGATGCACGCTTGTACGAGAGTAGCCGGATCACGGCTGTGAGACATGCCCGTGGAGCGTTCCCTCTTTCGCCATCACGCTCCGTGCGGGACGCTCGCGGATGGCGGCAGCATGAAGAGGAGGCATCAAGTGGTCGACGCACATCGGACCTTTGTCATCGTCGGCGGTGGGCTGGCGGCGGCGAAAGCCGCGGAAACCCTGCGCGCGGAAGGATTCACCGGCCGAGTGATCCTCATCGGTGACGAGCGTGACCACCCCTATGAACGCCCGCCCCTGTCCAAGGGCTATCTGACCGGCAAGGACGAGCGGGACAGCGTCTTCGTGCACGAGCCCGCCTGGTACGCCCAGGCCGAGGTCGAGCTGCATCTCGGACAGACCGTCACCTCCGTCGACCGGGACACCCGGTGCGTGCACCTCGGCGACGGCACCGCCCTGCGCTACGACAAGCTGCTGCTGGCCACCGGCGCGGAACCGCGCCGGCTCGACATCCCGGGGACGGATCTGGCGGGCGTCCACCATCTGCGCCGCCTCGCCCACTCCGACCGGCTGCGGCAGGTGCTCACCGCCCTCGGCCGCGACAACGGCCATCTGGTGATCGCCGGAGCCGGCTGGATCGGCCTGGAGGTCGCGGCCGCCGCGCGCGGATACGGCGCGGAGGTCACCGTCGTCGAGGCCGCGGCGACCCCGCTCCACCAGGTCATCGGCCCCGAACTGGGCGAGCTCTTCACCGAACTCCACCGTGAGCACGGCGTCCGTTTCCACTTCGGCGCCCGGCTCACCGAGATCGTCGGCCAGGACGGCATGGTCCTGGCGGCCCGCACGGACGACGGCGAGGAGCACCCGGCCCACGATGTGCTCGCCGCGATCGGCGCCGCCCCCCGGACGGCCCTCGCCGAGGCGGCCGGCCTCGATCTCGCCGACCGTGCCGAGGGCGGCGGCATCGCCGTGGACTCCGCTCTGCGCACCTCCGACCTGGACATCTTCGCGGCCGGTGACGTGGCGGCGTTTCCGCCGGCCGGCTGGGGCGTCGCCCCGCCCGTCTCCCGGCTGCGCGTCGAGCACTGGGCCAACGCGCTCAACGGCGGCCCCGCCGCCGCCCGCGCCATGCTCGGCCAGGACATCACCTACGACCGTGTCCCGTACTTCTTCTCCGACCAGTACGACCTGGGCCTGGAGTACTCGGGCTGGGCGCCGCCCGGCTCCTACGACCAGGTGGTGGTACGCGGCGACGCGGGGAAGCGGGAGTTCGTGGCCTTCTGGCTGAAGGACCGCAGGGTCCTCGCGGGGATGAACGTCAATGTGTGGGACGTCACCGAGGACATCCAGCGCCTGATCCGCTCAGGCCGGCCCCAGGACCTGGAGGCCCTCGCCGACCCGGGCGTCCCGCTCGGTTCCCTCGGCGGCTGACGCGCCCCGCACCGGTCAGGACTCTCCGCGCGCCCCGTAGAATTCACGCGTGGCAGGCAGGATCAACGATGACGACGTGAAGGCGGTACGGGACGCGGTCCCGATCGACGCCGTCGTGTCCGAGTACCTCCAGCTACGCAGCGCGGGCGGCGGCAACCTCAAGGGCCTCTGCCCCTTCCACGACGAGAAGTCCCCGTCCTTCCAGGTCAGTCCGAGCAAGGGTCTCTTCCACTGCTTCGGCTGCCAGGAGGGCGGGGACACCATCGCCTTCGTGATGAAGATCGACCATCTCTCCTTCTCCGAGACGATCGAGCGGCTCGCCGCCCAGGCGGGCATCACCCTCAGATACGAGGAAGGCGGTTACAACCCGGCCGGGCAGCGCGGCGAGCGCACCCGACTGGTCGAGGCGCACAAGATCGCCGCGCAGTTCTACGCAGAGCAGCTCTCCGGCGCCGAGGCCGAGACGGGCCGGAAGTTCCTCGCCGAGCGGGGCTTCGACCAGGCGGCGGCCGAGCATTTCGGCGTCGGCTACAGCCCGGCGGGCTGGGACCATCTGACCCGCTATCTGCGCGGCAAGGGCTTCACCGACAAGGAACTGCTGCTCTCCGGCCTCTCCCAGGACGGCCGCCGCGGCCCGATCGACCGCTTCCGCGGCCGGCTGATGTGGCCCATCCGCGACATCTCCGGCGAGGTCGTCGGCTTCGGCGCGCGCAAACTGCGCGACGACGACAACGGCCCGAAGTACCTCAACACCCCCGAGACCGCGATCTACAAGAAGTCCCAGGTGCTGTACGGCGTCGACCTGGCCAAGAAGGACATCGCCAAGGCCAGCCGGGCCGTCGTCGTCGAGGGTTACACCGATGTGATGGCCTGCCACCTGGCCGGCGTCACCACCGCCATCGCGACCTGCGGTACGGCCTTCGGCGGTGACCACATCAAGATCCTCCGACGGCTGCTGATGGACAACGGCAGCGCCCGGGTGATTTTCACCTTCGACGGGGACGCGGCGGGCCAGAAGGCCGCGCTGCGCGCCTTCGAGGACGACCAGAAGTTCGCCGCCGAGACCTATATCGCCATCGCTCCGGACAACATGGACCCGTGCGAACTGCGCCTCGCCAAGGGCGACGAAGCCGTCCAGGACCTGGTCGAACCCCGCACCCCGCTCTTCGAGTTCGCGATCCGCCAGATCGTCTCGCGCTACGACCTGGAGACCCCGGCCGGCCGGGGCGCCGCACTCGACGAGGCCGCCCCGATCGTCGCCCGGATCAAGAACGGCGCCTCGCAGCACGAGGTCGCCGTCCAGCTCGCCGGCATTCTCGGCATCCTCGACACCCAGTTCGTGGTCAAACGCGTGTCGCAGGTCGCCCGTTGGGCGCGGGACCGCGGCGGCCGGGGCCCGGCCGGCCCGCCGGCCGACGCCCGGCCCGGCGCGCCGTCGTACGGGACCCCGGCCCCTGCGGCCCCCTCCGGACCCGCGCTCAACCTCCGTAACCCGGTCTACAGCACCGAGCGCGAGCTGCTGAAGCTGGCGCTCCAGCGGCCCGAGCTGGTCTCTCCGGCGTTCGACGCGTACGGCGCCGACGAGTTCACCGCCCCGCCGTACGCGATGGTCCGGCAGTGCATCGACGACGCCGGCGGCGCCGAACAGGGCGTGTCCGACCCCCGGGAGTACCTCGCCCGGGTCCTCGACGCCGTCCCGGACGACTCCGTGCGCAAACTCGTCACCGAGCTGGCGGTCGAGGTGTTCCGGGGCAGGACCATCGACGAGCTGTACGCGGGACACCACCTCGTCCAGGTCCGCGTCCGCGCGGTGGACCGCCGGATCCAGGACATCGCCTCCACCCTCACCAGGCTCGCCAGCAGCGGCGATCCCGAACGGTACGCCGCCGTGCAGAACGACCTCTGGGTGCTCCAGCAGTACGGCCAGGCCCTGCGCACCCGCGGCGCGGACGCCCTGTAGAGCGGCGCGGACCGCCTCCGCGACATCCACCGGTAACGGCCCGGTCACGCACGGGACGCAGAAAGTCACCGCACGCCCCTCGTGGCGGTGACGTGTCGTACCCCACACTGAGGTTCGATCCGCTCATCGTGTACAGGACGGCCTGGCGGCCCGGCCGCCTCCGCCCCGCCGCTGCACGAACCCGAACCGGCACCCCCGACCGGCAGCGATCACCCTGGAGGTCGCCCCCCGTGCACACCCAGACCGTGACCGAGACCTTTCCCGAGACGCCGGCCGTGGCCCTGGCCCCGCCGCCGGCCCATGCCCGCGTGGCGACGGCCGTCGAGATCCTCGTCGAGGACCCCGTGGAGGCGCCGCTCGTGCCCGCGCCCCGGGACCGGCGCGGGGGCCGCACCGACACCGGCGGACCCTCCTCCGACCTCTTCCGCCAGTATCTGCGGGAGATCGGCCGTATCCCGCTGCTCACCGCCGTCGAGGAGGTCGACCTGGCCCGCCGCGTCGAGGCCGGTCTCTTCGCCGAGGAGAAACTGAGCAGCACACCCGGTCTCGACTCCGGGCTCGCGCTGGATCTCGACCGGCTGGTCGTGCTGGGCCGGATGGCCAAGCGCCGGCTGATCGAAGCGAATCTGCGGCTCGTCGTCTCCGTGGCCAAGCGCTATGTGGGACGCGGACTGACCATGCTCGATCTCGTCCAGGAGGGAAATCTGGGCCTGATCAGAGCCGTCGAGAAGTTCGACTACACCCGCGGCTACAAGTTCTCGACCTACGCGACCTGGTGGATCCGCCAGGCGATGTCCCGGGCACTGGCCGACCAGGCACGCACCATCCGGGTCCCGGTCCATGTGGTCGAGCTGATCAACCGTGTCGTACGGGTCCAGCGCCGGCTGCTCCAGGAGCGCGGCTGTGAACCCACCCCCGAGGAGGTCGCCGCCCAGCTCGAACTGGCCCCCGAGCGGGTCACCGAGGTGCTCAGGCTCGCCCAGGAGCCGGTCTCCCTGCACACTCCGATCGGCGAGGAGGACGATGTCGCGCTCGGTGATCTCATCGAGGACGGCGACGCCGCCTCGCCCGTCGAGTCCGCGGCGTTCCTGCTGCTGCGCCAGCACCTGGAGGCGGTGCTCTCCACCCTCGGCGAGCGCGAACGCAAGGTCGTCCAGCTCAGATACGGCCTGGACGACGGCCGGGCCAGGACCCTGGAGGAGATCGGCCGGATCTTCGGTGTGACCCGCGAACGCATACGCCAGATCGAGTCCAAGACGCTGAACAAGCTGCGCGTCCACAACTCCGCCGACCAGCTCCGCGGCTACCTCGACTGACCCGGCGCCGCGCCCCGCCCCGCGGTGGGCGGCGGCGCGGCGCCCTGGTCCTCGCCGGCCGTCCGGGGGTCAGTCCACCTCGACGACGGCCTGCGCGAACTGGGCCGCGTACAGCCGTGCGTACGCGCCCTCCGCCGCCAGCAGCTCGTCGTGCGTGCCCTGTTCGACGATCGCGCCGTTCTCCATCACCAGGATGACATCCGCGTCCCGGATCGTGGAGAGCCGGTGCGCGATCACAAAGCTCGTACGCCCGTGGGCCAGCCGTGCCATCGCCTTCTGGATCAGCACCTCGGTACGGGTGTCCACCGAGCTGGTGGCCTCGTCCAGGACCAGGATCACCGGGTCGGACAGGAACGCCCGCGCGATGGTGATGAGCTGCTTCTCACCGGCGCTGACGCCCGAGCCCTCCTCGTCGATCACCGTGTCGTAGCCGTCGGGGAGCGTACGGACGAAACGGTCGGCGTGGGCCGCCCTGGCCGCCTCCTCGATCTCCTCCCGGGTGACCTCGCGCGAAGCGCCGTACGCGATGTTCTCCGCGATCGTGCCGCCGAAGAGCCAGGTGTCCTGGAGGACCATGCCGATCCCGGAGCGCAGCTCCTCGCGGGACATCTTGGCGACATCCGTCCCGTCCAGGGTGATCCGGCCGTCCGTCACCTCGTAGAACCGCATCAGCAGATTGACCAGGGTGGTCTTGCCCGCCCCGGTCGGGCCGACTATCGCGACCGTCTGTCCCGGGTCCACCTGGAGCGACAGACCGTCGATCAGCGGCTTGTCGGGGGAGTAGCGGAACGACACGTTCTCCAGCGCCACCTGCCCCCGCCGCTTGCGCAGCCGCTCCACCGCGGGCGCGTCGGGCTCCTGCTCCTCGGCGTCCAGCAGCTCGAATATCCGCTCCGCGGACGCCACTCCGGACTGCACCAGATTCGCCATCGAGGCGACCTGCGTCAGCGGCATCGAGAACTGCCGCGAGTACTGGATGAACGCCTGCACATCACCGATCGACAGCGTGCCCGAGGCGACCCGCAGCCCGCCGACGACCGCGACCAGCACATAGTTGAGGTTGGATATGAAGAGCATCAGCGGCTGCATGATCCCGCTGTTGAACTGGGCCTTGAACCCCGCCTCGTAGAGCTGGTCGTTCTGCTCCCGGAACACCTCGGCCGACTCGTCCTGCCGCCCGAAGACCTTCACCAGGCCATGCCCGGTGTACATCTCCTCGATGTGCGCGTTGAGCGTGCCCGTGACCTTCCACTGCAGTACGAACTGCGGCTGGGACCGCTTGCCGATCCTCGTCGCCACGAACACCGACAGCGGCACCGTCACCAGCGCGACCAGCGCCAGCAGCGGCGAGATCCAGAACATCATCCCCAGCACACCGAGGATCGTCAGCAGCGAGTTGATGAGCTGACCCATCGTCTGCTGCATGGTCTGCGAGATGTTGTCGACGTCGTTCGTGGCGCGGCTGAGCACCTCACCGCGCGGCTTCTGGTCGAAGTAGGCCAGCGGCAGCCGCGAGAGCTTCGCCTGTACGTCCTCCCGCATCCGGAACACCGTGCGGTTGATGACCCGGATCGACAGCCGCGTGGATATGAGCATCAGCAGCCCGGCGCCCAGATAGACCAGCAGCGCCACCAGCAGGACCCGGCCCACCGCGCCGAAGTCGATGCCGTGGCCCGGCGTGAAGTCCACCCCGGAGAGCAGGTCCGCCAGTTGGCCGTCGCCCTTCTCCCGCAGCCCGGCGAGGGTCTCCGCCTTGGTGGCGCCGCCCGGAGTCTGCCGGCCGATCACCCCGGCGAAGATCAGGTCGGTGGCCTGGCCGAGGATCTTCGGGCCGGTCACCGACAGCGCCACACTCACCACACCGGCCGCGAGCATCCACCACAGCGTGGTCTTCTCCACGGCCAGCCGCCGCAGCAGCCGCTTGCCCGATCCCTTGAAGTCCATCGACCGCTGCGTCGGGCCGGCCATCATCATGCGTCCGCCTGGACCGCTCATCAGGCAGCCTCCGCCTCGGTCAGCTGGGAGAGCACAATCTCCCGGTATGTTTCGTTCTCCGCCATCAGCTCGTGGTGGCGGCCCTCCCCGACGACCCGGCCCTCGTCCAGGACCACGATCCGGTCGGCGTCCCTGATGGTGGAGACCCGCTGCGCGACGATCACCACGGTCGCCTCCGCGGTCTCCGTCGCCAGCGCGCGGCGCAGCGCCGCGTCCGTGGCGTAGTCCAGTGCCGAGAAGGAGTCGTCGAACAGATAGATCTCCGGCCGCCGCACCAGCGACCGCGCTATCGCGAGCCGCTGCCGCTGCCCGCCGGAGACATTCGTACCGCCCTGGGATATCGGCGCGTTCAGTCCGCCCTCCAGGGTGGTGACGAACTCCTTCGCCTGCGCCACCTCCAGCGCGTGCCACAGGTCCTCGTCGGTCGCGTCGGGATTGCCGTAGCGCAGGTTCGTCGCGACGGTCCCGGAGAAGAGATACGGCTTCTGCGGCACCAGGCTCACGGTCTTCGCCAGCAGGACCGGATCGAGCTCCCGCACATCCTGGCCGTCGACAAGCACCGTCCCGCCGGTCGCGTCGAACAGCCGCGGTACGAGTCCGAGCAGCGTCGACTTGCCGCTGCCCGTCGACCCGATGACCGCCGTGGTCTCGCCCGGCCGTGCGACCAGCGTCACATCCCGCAGCACCGGCTCCTCGGCGCCGGGGAAGCGGAACTCCGCGCCCCGTACCTCCAGATGTCCGTGCCTGCGCAGCTCGCTCACCGGGTTCGCCGGCGGCACCACACTCGACCTGGTGTCCAGCACCTCTTCGATGCGCTCGGCGCACACCTCGGCGCGCGGCACCATCATGAACATGAAGGTGGCCATCATCACAGCCATCACGATCTGCATCAGATAGGCGAGGAACGCGGTCAGCGCGCCGATCTCCATGCCGCCGCTGTCGATGCGGTGCGCGCCGAACCAGACGACGGCGATCGACGACACGTTCACGACCGTCATCACGGTCGGGAACATCAGTGCCATCAGCCGGCCGGTGGACACCGCGACATCGGTCAGGTCGGTATTGGCCTTCCTGAAGCGGTCCTTCTCGTACTCGTCCCGGACAAAAGCCCTGATCACGCGGTTGCCGGTGATCTGCTCGCGCAGGATCCGGTTCACCGAGTCCAGCCGGGTCTGCATGGTCCTGAACAGCGGCCGCATGCGCTTGACGATGAGGCTCACGGCGATGCCGAGCACCGGCACCACAGCCAGCAGCACACCGGAGAGCGGGATGTCCTGGCCGAGCGCCATGACGATGCCGCCGACGCACATGATCGGCGCGGACACCATCAGCGTGAACGACATCAGGACCAGCATCTGCACCTGCTGGACGTCATTGGTGGTGCGGGTGATCAGCGAGGGGGCTCCGAACTGCCCCACCTCGCGGGCCGAGAAGCTCTGCACCCGTTCGAAGATGGCGGCCCGCACATCGCGGCCGAGGGCCGAGGCGGTCCGGGCGCCGTAGTACACGGCGCCGATGTTGCAGATCACCTGGAGGACACTGGCGGCGATCATGATGCCGCCGAACTCCAGGATGTAGCCCGTGTCTCCCTTCACCACTCCGTTGTCGATGATGTCGGCGTTGAGGGTGGGCAGATAGAGGGTGGCGGCTGTCTGCAGGAGCTGGAGCACCACCAGCAGGGCTATGGGTCTCTTGTAGGGCGCGAGGTGGGCACGCAGAAGTCGTAGGAGCACGCGGAGTCTCTCGGAGTCGGCTCGGGATTCGGCTAGATCGGGGGATCCGACCCCATCTTGCGGCACTCCACCCACCGGACCCCACGGGTTTATGTCCAAGGCCGGGTCAAGAACCCGCCGGACACACCGCCGTGGTGAGTCCTGCGCCACATACTGTGCGCCGCGTCTCACGACACCGCGCCCCGCGCCGCCGGGCCCCACCACGCCGGCACGTCCCTACGAGACTCCGGTCACGCTCAGGCCGTCGGTCCGAACGCGCCCGGGTGCACCTGCTCCCGTGTCGCCGCGTACTGCTGACGGACGGCCGCCCCCACCGCCGCGTCCTCGCCCGGCTCGAAGACCTGCACCGCCGCGCCCTGCCAGACCGGCGGGGTGTGCGGGGCGAGCGACCCCTGGGAGACACCGAGCGCCCAGGCCGCCTGCCGGGCCGCGCCGAGAGCCGTGTAGTCCGCGGGCTGCGGCACGAGCACCTGCGCCCCGAAGATCCCCGGCGCCGCGGCCTGCACGGCGGGCAGTTCGGCGGCGGCGCCCAGCAGGAACACCCGCCGTACCTCCACACCACGCCCCCGCAGCACATCCATCGCGTCGGCGAGCGAGCAGAGCATCCCCTCGAACGCGGCGCGCGCCAGGTGCTCCGGCTTCATCGACTCCCGGCGCAGCCCGGTCAGCGTGCCGGCCGTGTGCGGAAGCTGCGGGGTCCGCTCGCCCTCCAGATACGGCAGGAACACCAGGCCCGACGAGCCCGGCGTGGACTTCAGCGCCAGCGCGGACAGTTCGGCCAGATCCTCCGTCCCCAGCAGCTCCGCCGTTCCGCGCAGGGCCCGTACGGCGTTCAGGGTGTGGACGACCGGCAGATGCATTCCGGTGGCGTCCGCGAAGGAGGTGATCATCCCGGACGGGTCGGCGAGGGCCTCGTGGTGCACGGCCATCACGGAGCCCGAGGCGCCCAGCGACACCACGGCGTCCCCGACCCCGACGCCGAGCCCGAAGGCCGCGGCCATGGTCTCGCCCGTGCCGGCGGAGATCAGCAGCCCCTCCGGAGTGGTCCCGGCGGACTCGGAGGGACCCAGCACCTCGGGCAGCGCGGCCTGATGGCCCAGCGCCAGCTCCACCAGGTCAGGGCGGTAGGTCCCCGTCCGCGCGGACCAGTACCCGGTCCCCGACGCGGCGCCGCGGTCGGTCGTTCTGCGCGCCGGGCGTCCCAGGAGCTGCCAGACCAGCCAGTCGTGCGGCTGGAGCACCAGCGCCGTCCGCTCCGCCGCCTCCGGCTCGGTCCGCGCCATCCAGCGCAGCTTGGCCACGAGCTGAGCCGACTGCGGTACGGACCCGACGGCCTCGGCCCACGCCTGCCGGCCGCCCAGCGCGTCCACCAGATCCGCCGCCGCGACCTGGGCCCTCTTGTCGTTGCCGGTCAGCGCCGGACGTACGAGATTGCCCTGCCGGTCCAGCGCCACCATGCCGTGCTGCTGGGCGGAGACGCCGATGGCCTGCACGCCCTCCAGCAGTCCGCCGGACGCGGCCTCGCCGAGGGAGAGCAGCCAGGCCTGCGGATCGATGTCGGTGGCCTTCGCGTCGACCGGATGCGGCGCGTATCCCTGCCGCAGCACGGCCCCCGTGTCCGCGTCACAGACGACGATGCGTGTGAACCCGGACGAACTGTCCAACCCGGCGACTATTCCCATGACACACGATTCTGCCGCACGCGCGGCGCGTCGGGCGCTGCCGGGACGTACCGGGTGGACCGGTCCGGGGGCGTTCGGGCGCGGGGCTCAGGTGTTGCTGGTGCCCCAGTCGTCCTGGCCGTTCTGGCTCCGCTCCCGGAGCGAGCGCACACGGTGCGCGACGGAGTCCGGCACCTTGTCCCCCACCTTGTCGCCGACCACACCGCTCACCAGGTGGTAGGCCTTGCCTCCGTATTCGCGTCCGGTCTGCGCGGCGCTCTCGGCCGCGTTCCGCACCG
Organism: Streptomyces sp. NPDC006923; assembly: GCF_040635655.1. Taxonomy (NCBI): domain Bacteria; kingdom Bacillati; phylum Actinomycetota; class Actinomycetes; order Kitasatosporales; family Streptomycetaceae; genus Streptomyces; species Streptomyces sp. NPDC006923. The sequence continues at coordinate 655,804 of NZ_JBEYIF010000001.1, read as the reverse complement.
CCGGGTTCTGCGAGACCTGCCGCGCCGACTTCTTGAGCTGCTCGTAGCGCTCGCGCCCGGCGCGTGTCCCGAGAACGTATCCGCAGGCCATCCCCGCGATGAACGTGAGGCGGTATCGCATGGCTGCCACCCTTCCCTAAGCGTCGGAGTCCCCAGCGTCAGCGTCGGACCGTCGGTCTGTGCTCTTCGCCTACCCCGTCGGGGCATGGTGTCACCCGGCGTGACCCGCGGCGATACCGATTGGCGAAGCACCCCCCTGCTTGCGCTAATGTATGTGTCGCAGCGAACGTGTGCCGCCCGGGGCGACCGGGGTAGGTACGTTCGGTGCAAACACAGCAATCCCCTGTAGCTCAATTGGCAGAGCAGCCGGCTGTTAACCGGCAGGTTACTGGTTCGAGTCCAGTCGGGGGAGCGCAGTCCCCTGTAGCTCAATTGGCAGAGCATTCGGCTGTTAACCGGAGGGTTGCTGGTTCGAGTCCAGCCGGGGGAGCCCAGCACAAAGAGGACCCCGCAAACCCTGCGGGGTCCTTTTTCGTGTTCCCGTCTTCACCCGTCTGCCGTGATCCCCCGCTCGTACGGCTCCACTTGGGTCCCCGACGAACCGGGCGCAGCACAGCATGGTCCTCAAGGTCAGAGGTTGCCACCCATCCGAGGCAGGAGATCGTATGAGCGGCTATGCTGCGGCAGACGGCGCGCACAAATGTGCGCGACACGCCGTTAGGGGCGGTAGCTCAGCCGGTTAGAGCAGCGGACTCATAATCCGTCGGTCGTGGGTTCGAGTCCCACCCGCCCCACCCGGTGAACGGTTCAAAGAATCGTTCTGACCAGGCTCTTTGCAGGTCAGGGCTGGGAACGGCAGGATCTGGGTGGCCTGTCGAGATCATGGTTTCATGATCGTGGGGACACATTGGGGACGCAGGTCACGCGTCGGGACTCAATCCCTCATTTGGCTCACTCTCGTCGGCGTCGGGCGTCAGTTCGGGTTCCCGCGCCTCACCCTCGGCCTCCTTGCGCTCCTCGCTCGAAGGGGTCTCCTTTTTTCGGGACCGGGGCACGACCGCGCTCGTTGACTCTGCCTCGGCGGTCATGAGTTGGGGCAGGACGCTCGTATACGTGTCCGAGGTGATCCGGCGCGAACTGTGCCCCAGCCGCTCTTGGGCAGCCTTGATGTCCGCCCCACCGAGGAGCGCCGACGATGCCGACAGGTGCCGGGGGTCGTGCATGCGGACCGGGGGAAGTCCGGACAGCTCCACGAGCCGGTTGAACCGTCGGCCTTCTGGTGGACGGTGGGAGAAGGAAGCCCTTGACGCTGTCAAGCGGGTCAGACCCGAGGGTCAGAAGAACATCCCTGTGAGGATCAGCTGGATCGAGGAAGTCTATGTGCCGTACTGGGCGAAGCCGGTACCCCTTCGCGGCCGTCATCTCCGCGGCTCTCGTGATGAGTGCGTCCGGTTGCACGGGCGAAGAGGACCGAGACGCCCGGCTCGGCGAGATCGTCGACGAGCGCGACACCTGGCGCACGGCCCACCAGGTCAGCGAAGAAGCCCGGCGGGAAGCACAGGACCAGGCAGGCGAGCTGCTCGAACCCGCCCGCACGGCAGACCACGTCCTTCGCTCCCTGCCCCAGCCGGGGGAGGTGACAGCACGTGCCCCGGTGGACGAGATTCCTGCCCCACCGGCATGAGCCGCGCACCCGGCCCGAGACGGACGGACAGAGGGACGCCGACTCGGCCCCGCACCGGGCTGAGCAGGCACGCCGGGAGACGAAGCAGCGGCGCCCCGACGTATCCGACGCGGAGGCGAAACTGCGGCGGCTGCGCGAGCACAACCACTTCGCCGAGATGATCGACCTCGCGCTGAGTGGGGAGAAATGACCTTCGCTCAGATCAGCAACACCTGGGCGTCCGGGCTGGTCCCGGCCAGCTCGCTGACCTTCATGATCGTGTACCACCGGTACGCGCCGTGGAGGTCGACGGCGGTCGGCCGGCACCTGATGGCCGTGGCCGCAGCGATCGGGGCCCTGGGCCTGTACACGATCCTGATCACGGTGTGGCCGCAAGGGCTGCCTGCGGCGGTGCTGCGGGTGGCCCGGACCGTGATCCTGCTCGCCATCGCCGGGCTGATGCTTCAGCGCGCCCGCATGGTGATCCGCGCACAGAAGCACCATCGGTGACCCCAGCCCGTACCGCACTGCGCCCCCTGCCCGGTTTCTTCGGAGGCCGGGCAGGGGGCGTTTCGTCATGTCCCGGCAGTACCGTGGATGCCTCACTCTCTGGCGGGGGTATCTGTGAACACAACACACGAGTCCGGCATGGGCGACCGCCTCGCGGAACTGCGGCTACGACGGAAACTGACCCAAGAACAACTGGCCGAACGTGCCGGGATCTCCGTCGACGTCATCCGGAAACTGGAGCAGGGACGCAGGAACTCGCCCCGGCTCTCCACCATCAACGCCCTGGCGGGCGCGCTGGACACCGAACCGAGCTACCTCGTCGGGCAGCCCACGACGTTCGAGGTGGACGGCGACCAGGAGGACAGGCGCCCCTCCGTCCTGGCGCTGCGCGAAGCGGTCTCACCGGTCGCTGATCTCCTTGGGGGCGATACCGATCCCGAGGACCCGCCCACCATCGACGAGCTGCGCGCGTCCCTCCAGTCGACGGAGAACATCCGCAGGGAGGGCCGCATGGGGGAAATCGGCCGCCTGCTTCCTCAGCTCATTCGCGACGCCCGCGCGGCCGTCTACGCCTCAACGGGCGCCGACCGGGCGGCAGCCAACTCCGTGCTCGCCGTGGCCTATCAGGTGGCCGCGACGACGCTCACCGGGCTGGGCAAGGAAGACGCCGCGTTCACCGCGATGGAGCGTTCCCTGGCCGCTGTCCGGGAGTGCGACGACCCCGGCCTGGAAACGATGGCCGTCTCCACCCTGTCCTGGGTGTTCACCCGGCAAGGCCGACTTGCCGACGCCGAGCGCATCGCCCTGGCCCACGCGGAGAAGATCGAACCCGGCTTCCGCTCCTCACCGCAGGATCTCGCCTTGTGGGGAATCCTTCTGCTGCGCGCGGCAACGGCCGCTGTACGGCAGGAGAAGCAGGCCGCGGTGACCGATCTCATGCGGCTGGCGAAGGGCGCGGCTGAGAGCATGGGCGAGGACCGCCTTGTGTACGCGACTCCGTTCGGGCCGACGAACACGGGCATCGCTGCCGTCAACTTCCTTGTGGAGATGGAGAAGGCCGACGAGGCGGTCGTCGCCGCGCGCACCATCCCGAACCTGCGCTCTCTGCCGCCGACTTGGCGGGCCCGGTTCCAGGTGGACCGGGCGCTCGCCTACAACCACCTCGGCAAGGACCGGGCCGCCGGCCGGGCGTTGCTGCTCGCCGAGGCCGACGCACCGGAGTGGATGCGGTACCACTCCACCTCACGGCGACTGGTGGAGGAACTGCGCGGGCGGGCCTCCCGCGCGGACACTGAGGTACTGGGCCTGGCCGTCCGACTCGGACTTGCCGGGTAGGGCAGGGCGTCCCACCGGATCCGTAGAGTGGTACCGCACGCCCCTGGGATGTGATCGCGCGGATACCTAGCGTGGTCGGCACATCGCGGCGCCGGGCACCTCCGCCAGAGATTCCGGCGCCGCTCCCACCCCCAGGGAGCCGACTGTGATCAACCGACCGCCCGTCGAGGGCGCCACAGCCAGCCCGCCGCACGACGCGCAGACGGGTGACCCGGACGCCGCATACACGGCCGCGCACACAGCGTTCATAGCCCACGTCTCCACCTGCTACGCCTGCCGCCGGCGCGGCACCGACTGCTACGACGTCGGCGCCCTGAAGGACCGGCTGCGCGAGACCCAGTCGGCGAGCATCGCCGCGCGGATGGCAGCCCAGTGAGCGGTCGCATCGGCCGGAGCGCGCCCCCGGACCCGCGCGACCCGAATTACTACAACCGGGGCCCGTCCTGGCCCGGCGAGCGCCTGCGCCCCCTGGCCCTCCCGCCTGCCGAGTCCCAGCTCCTTGCGGCCCGCCTGCGAGCCGCCGCCCCCCCGGACCTTCCCCCACGCTTCCGCAGCAGCGGGACCACTGATCCCGCCTCGGCCGTCGACTCCTGCCCGGACACTCCGGCCGAGGCGGTGCCCACCCATCCACAAGAAGAGAGGGCACCACATGTCTACCCGATCCTTACCCCCGCATGGGGCAGACACCGACCAGGACTTGACGTTCGCCTGGCTGGAAGTCACGGGATTCTGCAACCTCTATTGCAGCCACTGCTACGCCGACTCATCCCCCCGAGGGACGCACGGCACCATGACCGCGGCGCGCTGGAAGGACTGCATCGACCAGCTCGCCGCCATGGGCACGCAGAACGTCCAGTTCATCGGCGGTGAGCCCACCCTGTATCCGCACCTCATCGATCTCATTGGGCACGCGGCGCGCGCCGGCCTGGCCGTGGAGGTGTTCTCGAATTTGACGCACGTCTCGGCCAAGCTGTGGGGCGCGTTCACCGAATACCGCGTCAGGCTCGCCACGTCGTACTACTCCGACACCGCCGAGGAACACGACACCGTTACGGCACGGCCGGGGTCCCATCGCCGCACACGGGCAAACATCCAAAGAGCGCAGGAACTTGGGCTCACCCTGCGAGGCGCGGTCATTTCAGCGCTGCCCGATCAAGGGGCCGAAGACGCCTTCCGGGATCTCACGGACCTTGGACTGACAGCCGTGGGCGGGGACCACACCCGGGCAGTCGGGCGGGCCGGCCAGGGCGCGTCGCCCACCGTTGCTGATCTGTGCGGGCAATGTGCCCAGGGGAAGCTCGCGATCGGCCCCAACGGGGATGTGTGGCCCTGTGTCATCTGCCGGTTCATCAGCATGGGGAATGTTCTGGTGTCCCCGCTGAAGGACATTTGGGCGGGACCAGCGACCCGGCGGGCACGCGCCGAGATCGAGGCCGTGCACCGGCCGCAGCCCGCGCAGTCGTGCACACCTCCGCAGTGCCTTCCTTGGTGCGGACCATGCTCACCGTGCGCACCCGACGCGGAGGCTACGATCGGGGTTTCCGGGCGGATCGGATCATAGGAGGCGGCATGGCGCGGACGGACGAGCAATGGCTGCGGACCGCAATGTACGTGCGCCACGCGTACAACAAGATCGGCGTGCGTGATCTTCCGCTGTGCCTCCCAGGAGAACCTCAGGAGTGTGGCCAGAGCGCGCAGCAGCATGTGCTGCTGTGGGCCGCCGACCTGAAGGCCGCAGCCCATCACCTGATCGAGGAGTCCGCCCCGTCCCGCGACGACGCCGCCTACCACGCCGGCCCGTTGTACAAGGACAAGCTGAACGTGCTGCGCGCCAGTTCCGCGCGCCAGTCGGCGTAGCCCGGACGGACAAGGGCCCCGGCCGCCATCACGGCTGCCGGGGCTCCTCCCGCACAAGGTCACTGAGGGGGACCCGCACGACTGCGGCAATGCGGAGCAGCGTGTCAATACGCGTGGCGTGGTGGCCCATTTCGACGCGATTGATGGTCTGCCTGTCGACGTCGCACGCCTCGGCCAGCCGCTCCTTCGGAGTGAGCCAGAGTAGGCCGGAGTAGTCGGAGAGGATGCGTGCCCCGATCGCGGTACCGGGGATGGTGTGCGCCATGTGGAATGCTCCCGCGTAGTGGTGCATTTCCGTCGGTACGCCGGCTTGTACGAGACGTCCGGCGAAACGCAGCGCCTCGTCCCGGGTCGGGTCGAGCTGGTAGGTGCACAACCAAGTGGGCGCCAGGCCGGTCAGGTCGGCGACGGACGCCCGGGCCGGCGCCGCGTATATCGGCACATCGTCGCCACCGCGGGAGATGGCTCCCAGATAGTGCTCATCGCCGAAGGGGGCCGACACCATGCGTCCCCTGAAATCCAGGCGCGTCCGCACGATGACCGGCATGAAGCTCTCTCGGGCTATCTGCTCTATTTTCGCACCCGAAAAATCCTGAACATACACCTTCCGGATGGTACGCCTGGCAAGGATGCGACTCGTCGTGAACCAGGCGGCGGCGTGGTTCACGGGCCTGTCTGGCGCACCTGTTGCCGGCGGGCGCGGGAATTGCGGAGGTTGGCGATGTTCCCGCAGGTGCGGGCGTCATGCCACACGGCACTGGTGTTGCGGGAACTGTCCCAGAACGCCACACGGCACTCCGGGTTCCGGCACACCTTCAGCCGGCTCCATGTGCCGGCGAGCTGAGCGGCGTGGACCGCCAGCAGCACTCGCGCACGCAGGTCCGCCCCGCCCTCCCGCTCAGGTGCGAGCGAGACCGTGCCGTCCCCGGCCAGGATCGCGCGGACCGGCACCGCGATCCCGGCGTCCGGCTCCGATCCTTCAGTCGTGTCGTGATCACGCTGAATGAGCGCGCGCCGGAGGGCGTCGCGAAGCGTCTGCAGGTCGCGTAGGCCCGGCCGGTCGGCGGGCGTACCCACGGAGGCCAGCCAGGCGGCCGCGGTGTCCGGAGCGTCGAGCAAGTCGGGTGAGGACTGCGGGTTCTTCGGCAGCGCGGCGGTGTTGAGCAGGTTCTGCACAAGACCCAGTGGGCCCTCCGCCTCCAGCACGCTGAATCTGCCACCCATGGCTCACTCTCCTCCGCGCGACATGGCCATAAGCATTACGTCTGCGTACCCTACCGCCCGAAGGGAATCAAGTCACCTGATCCCCGAGTGGCAGCGACATGGGTATGAGGATTACGCTCATGTCATAGGCCAATGGGAAGGATATGCCGTGACCACATATATGGGCAGTGGTGAGGTGAGCACACACCGCACGGACTACACCCCGGACTGGCTGGGGAAGCTGGCGGAGGACGTGACGCTGGAGGCGGCCGTGATGAATGGCGTCGCCAAGGGGCCGGAGGCGGTTCGGTCGATCCTGTCGTTCGCGCGGACGCTCTACGACTACCAGGAGTTCAACGTCATCGGCCGGTACGGCGAGAGCGGCTTCGTCGAGGACTATGTGGCGACGGTGCGCGGTGAGCCGATCGGCAGCATCGTGGTAATCCGTTACAACGAAGCCGGCCTGGTGGGGAACATCGTCATCAACCACCGGCCGCTGCGCTCGGTGCTGCTGTGGTCCAGGATCATGGCCGAGCACTTCGCCGCGACCGAGTACGGCACGTTTTTCCTCCAGCCCGAGGACCTTCCGTACGCCGGTGGGCAGGAGCCGGTCCAATGAGCGGCGACCTTCGTTATGACGTCCACGTGTCCGGCATGTTCCCCGTCGCCGGGGGAGCGCTCGCAGACGGTTCACCCTCCCAGTGGTCGCCCCTGGCCCACACTCTGGTCCATGGCGCCGACGAGGCACTGCTGACCGATCCGCCGATCACCCGAGCACAGGCTGACGAGCTGATCGCCTGGGTCACCGGCCACGACGTGACGCTGAAGTACGTCTACCTCACTCACGGCCACGCCGATCACTGGCTCACCACCAACTACCTGCTCCGCGCCTTCCCCGAGGCGCAGGTCCTCACGAGCCGGGCCATCCTCACCCGGATCGCCTCAGAGACGCCCGGCGGGGCCGTGCCCGGCCTCTGGAGCACGCTGTTCGGCGACGCCGTCCCGGAGGCTCCGGTGACCGTGAACGGCACCGTGTTCCCCGCCGAAGGGGTACGCCTGGACGGGCGCGAGCTGTTGGCACACGAGGTCGGGCACTCCGACACCGACGAGACCTCCGTGCTGCACATCCCCTCGCTGGAACTCGTCGTCGCCGGAGACGTCGTCTACAACAACGTCCACCAATACGTGGCCGAAGGCCGTAACGGCGGCCTGGAGTCGTGGCACCGCGCACTCGACACCGTCGAAAGCCTCAACCCGCGTGTCCTCGTCTCCGGGCACAAGGACGCCCAACGGCCCGATCTCCCGTCGGATATCGGCGAAACCCGCCGCTACCTCGACGCGGCCGCCGAGATCATCGACGGCGCCACGGACCGGGCCGGTTTCTACGCCGCGGTCAAACAGCGCTACCCGGACCGGGTGAACCCGTACACGATCTGGCTCAGTGCGCTGCGCCTGTTCGAGGACTGAGGGGCAGGAGCATGCGTGTTCTCGTGGTGGGTGCCGGGGCGGTCGGTGGCTGCTTCGGTGCCCTGCTCGTGCGGTCCGGTGCGGAAGTGGCCTTCCTGGTCCGCGGTTCCCGCCTCACCCGGTTGGACTCCGAGGGCCTGCGGATCGCGGGCGCCGACGGGGCGACCAGCTCAGTGCCCGTGGTCACGATCAACGCGGCGGACCTCAAAGGCCACTACGACCTGATCCTGCTGGCCGTCAAGGGCACCGCGCTCACCGGCGCTCTCACCGATGTCGCTCCGGCGGCCGGCGGAAGCACGGCAGTGCTGGTGCTGCTCAACGGCATCCGCCACGTGGACATTCTCCGCGAGGCGCTCGGCGCGCGACGCGTTCTCGGCGGCGTTTCCCTCGCAGCCACCGAGTTGGGACCCGACGGGCTGATCCGCCAGGTCTCGCCGGGCGCGAGTGCACGAGGCCCACCTCGCCGACGTCACACCCTGAAGACGGCACACCCTGAATGCGGACAATGAACGGAACAGCGGCGTGATCGACCTCGAAACACTGCGGGTGCGGCTCTACCGGCAGCTCGCCCGCGAAGGCCGAGTGGCCACCAGCGACCGGATCGCCGACGAACTTGGCGTCCAGGCCGCCGAGGCCGCGGAAGCCTTCACCGCCCTCGCTCAGGACCGGCACCTCGTCCTCGACCACGAGGGACAGATCGAACTGGCTCACCCCTTCGGCACCCGTGACTTCGGGTTCTCCGTCAAGAGCGACTCCGTGCTGTGGTGGGGCGGCTGCGCCTGGGACTCATTCGCCATCCCGCACCTGGTGCCCGGCGCCGCTCCCGCGCTTGTCGCCACCGCCTGCCCCGCCTGCGGCACGGCGCACGCCTGGAACGTGCACCGGACCGAGCCGCCGGCCGGAGCCCAGGTCGCACACTTCCTGGTGCCGATGGCCCACGTCTGGGACGACGTCGTCCACGCCTGCGAGAACCAGCGGATCTTCTGTACGGAGGACTGCGTCGACACCTGGCTCATCCGTACCGGACACACCAGGGGCGAGGTGTTCAGCCTCACGAAGCTCTGGAACCTCGCCTCCGACTGGTACACCGGCCGCCTCGCCCCCGGCTACCGCCGCCGTGAACCCGTCGAAGCAGCCGCCTACTTCCGTGCCGCCGGCCTGGCCGGCCCCTTCTGGGGCAACTGACCGGCCCGGTGGACGACACCTGGCCGATGTGTTCAGTGGTGCGGGGCGCCGGGCCGGTGGAGTCGCGGACGACAAGTTCCGGGATGAGTGTTTCCTGACGCCTGGGGGCGCTCGGGTCGGCGATCCGGGTTCTGATGAGGTTCGCGGCCCGCCGGCCGATCTCCGTCTTCGCCGGAGCCATCGCGGTCAGGGGCACTTCGCACAGGTCGGCTACTTCATCGTCGTATCCGATCACTGAAAGATCCCGGGTGCGATGTCGTGGGCAGTTCCACTCCTCGCTCGACGAGGACCATGGGTATGGCGGATACTCCCGGGTTTTCGAGCCAGGGGTGCGGTCCGTCCCCGCCGAGCGTCGGAACCACGATCAGCCCGTCCGATCCCGATCGGGTCAGTTCCTCGACGGCCTCGTGCTTCGGCCCGGAGTCCCACTCCGTGCACCGCAGGATCATTCGGCAGCCGTGGCGGGAGAGTTCGCGCTCGATACCCGTGATGACACGCGGGTAGTAGTAGGTCAACGACGGCACGGCAACACCGACGGCGTACCCCGTGCCTGCCGCCGGAGAAACGGAGACATAGGTCCCGGACCCCTGCCGCCGGTAGACGAGGCCCTCTTGTACCAGCAGGTCGACCGCCCGGCGAACCGTGTTGACGCTCACTCCCTGGTCACGGGCCAACTGCTGCTCGGTCGGGAGCGGTTCCTTCGCCTGTGTCGTCCACCGTCCCGAGGCCGGCGGTGAGGCGCCGCGGGCCTTCGTCCGGCGGGAGACCGCCCATGAAGTCCTCGGAGGGGTCGCACCCGTGCGTCCGAGGACCTCATGCACGCGAGATCAGTCGTTCAGGATCGCCTTGGCGACCTCGTCGGGGTGGGTCAGCATGCCCTCGTGGGTCCCGGGCACCATGACGGGTTCGAGTCCCAGCCGCGCTGCGAACTCGGTGCCGGGCCGGGGGAGCGCGTGATCGTCCTCGCCGAGGATGTAGAGCGCGGGGATGCCGAGTTCGGCCACATCGGGCACGTCAAGAGCGTCCAGGAAATAGCCGCCGGGCTGCGGCGTCAGCAGATCCGCCACCAGACGCTGGGCCGCCTCGTCGACGTCCTGCATGAAGATGCCCTGGACGAACTGGAGAGTGGGCGGGATCGCACGGGTGGGGGACGCGTCGATCAGCCCCCGCAGCATCGCCGCGGCCTCCGGAGGATTGTCGTCCACCATCGACCTGCCGCGCACGGGAACCTGCGCGCTGTAGAAGACGACCCTGGATATGTTGTCCGACAGTCGGTGCGCCGCGCCGGCCAGCGGATATCCACCCCAGCTGTGACCCACCAGGGTCACATCGGTGAGACCCAGCCGCTGCACCTCGGACACCACATGGTCCACGGCGTCCTTGAGCCCAAGACCCGAGGGATCGTCACCATCGCCCAGGCCGGGCAGAGTGAGACAGATCGCACGGTGACCCGCGGCGCGCAGGCGCTCGGCCACCGGACGCCAGGACCACCCCCCGTGCCAGGCACCCGGGATCAGGACATACGTGGATTCTTTTCCGCTCATTTCATCCTCGCTCATTGAAGGTCTGGGCTCTGTGAAAGCAGCAAAAGCAGCAAAAGCAGCAAAAATGATAAAAAACGTTTGACGGCCGTCGTCCGAATCAGGTGAATCAGGTGATTCGCCGTCACCTGTGACGCGGCCAAGGGGCGTTACCCGGCCGGGCGGCGGTAGGCGCCGTACCACCAGATCCTTCCGAGTTCACGGGCCAGTGCGGCATCACCGCTCCCGTCGTCCACGCTGATGTGGTACGCGATGGCCTGGGCTCCGCCCCATACGATGACTCTGCTCGCGGCCACGGCATCGAGGTCGGACGGTGTCGCTCCGGCTTTCTGCTGCTCCAGAAGCGTCGCGAGCACGGCCTCGTCGAACCCCTCGAGGTCGGCCGTGTAGAAGTCCCTCATCTCCGAGTCGTAGGAAGCGACCTCTCGAACCGCGGAAAGCACCGGATGGTGTGCCCGGTGGAGAGCGAGTACGTCCTCGAAGAACTGCGTGTACCTGGCCGCGCCGTCCTCGCCCGCTCCCGGGTCCCACTGCCTGGCCAATGCCAGTGAGGCGTCCCTGACTCGCTCCGCGAGCCGCTTGAGGATGTCCGGCTTTCCCTGGAAATGCGCGTAGAACGTGGCCCGTGACACGCCGGCTTCTTCGATGATGCGCTGAACGCTGATCTCCGTGAAGGATTCACCGGCGCCGAGGAGTTTCTCGACGGACGAGAGCAGCTTTTCCGCTGTCGCCGCTGACCGCCGCTCGTGACCATCGTTCCGACGCCGCGTTACCGACGCCATGGTGTCCTCCCGGAAGGTCGCAAAGGGTGCTGCGCCGGCGGAATATCTGTTCGACAGGCCGCCCACGTGCAGTGTGCATCATATGCATACACTGTGTATGGACGGCCTGTCTAGTTTGGTGGAGAGAGTTCCGGCGCACCCCGGATCCCCCTGAGCGCGTATCGGCGGCAGGTGTGCGTGAGGCCCTACAGCCGAACGGTCATGCCGAAGTGGCGCGGGCGCCCAGCTCCTTCAGGACGGCCTGCGCCGCGGCGGCGGCAGAGGCGGGGTTCTGGCCGGTCACGAGGTTGCCGTCGACGACCACGTGCGAGGACCAGGCCGGTCCGGGCACGAAGTCGGCCCCGGCGGCCTTGAGGCGGGCGCCGATGAGCCAGGGGGCGTTGGCTGCCAGGCCGGTCAGTGTCTCCTCCTCGTCGGTGAAGGACGTCAGACGGCGCCCCTTGAACAGCCACTGCCCCTCCTCGTCGCCGGCCGGCAGGAAGGCTGCCTGGCCGTGGCACAGCGCTGCGACAACCTTCGACTGGTCGGGGAGCAGGGTCTGCAACACCCGGGCGACGTCCTCGTTGACGGCCAGGTCCTGCATCGGGCCGTGGCCACCGGGGATGAACACGCCGTCGAACGCGGTCGGGTCGATGTCCTCAAGGCGCTCCGGCGCGGCGAGCAGCTCCTTCACGCCCTCCAGGTACGCGCGCAGCTCCGCGGCCTTTTCCTCGTCTCCGTTGTTGGCCTGCGCGGTCAGGCTGAGTTCGTCCACGACGGCCGGGCGGCCGCCGGGCGTGGCCACGGTCAGTTCGACTCCCGCCTCGGTGAACGCCTTGTGCGGTTCCGCGAACTCCTCGCTCCAGAACCCGGTGGGGCGCTGCGAGCCGTCCTGCTGGCTCCACCTGGTCGCTCCGCTGAGAATCACAAGCAGTGATGACATGACTACCTCCGGTCGGAATGCGCGCGCCCCTGGTCGGCCCCTGCGGGCCCCGGCGTCGCGACGGCATGACCGTAACATGTTAGGTGCTGACGATCAGACGCAATGATCCTGATAAATTCGCAGCCAACTGTCTTAACATGTGATGCGCGGATGGGGGTACTGTAGGCTGTCACTCCAGGAGAGAGGTGCGTGACCATGCATCAGGCCGCAGCGGACCCGTGCCCGCCGTCCACGTGCGACAGTTCCGCCCTGCTCCTGGGATTCGTCAACACCGCGCCCCTGGCGGGCAGCCGGGACCGTCTGACGGGGCCGGAGGAGCTGTCCGCCTGGCTGGTTCAATCCGGCCTGGCCGCCGCCGACACGCCGGTGACCGGGGCGGACGTGGCCGCTGCCCGCGAGCTGCGCGACGCGTTCACCATGATTTTCCGGGCGCACTCGGGATGCGAGGACGGGGAAGCGGCACTGCCCGCCGCCGAGGGGTATCTCCAGCGCATGGCCCACCGTTATCCCCTCGCGCCGCGGCTCAGTGCGGACGGCTGTCGCCTGGTCCCGGCCCAGGACGGGGTCCTCGGCGGTTTCGGGGCGCTCTTCGCCGCAGGGGCCGACTTGGCCGCTCGTGGTGGCTGGGCCCGCGTCAAGATGTGCAAGAACCCGACGTGCTACACGGGGTTCTTCGACAAAACGCGCAACTCGTCGGGCCTGTACTGCAGCACGGCGTGCAGCACACGGATGGCGGCGCGGGCCTACCGCAGCCGCGTCAAGAACGCCTGACCCCGTCGAGAGGTGAGCTTCCGCGGCCTTCCGCGGAGGTGTGCGTGCTGCCGTCGACGGCGTCGCGGCAGCAGGGTCCTGCCTTCGCGGCGCCGTCGCGGCTGGGGTCAGGGGTTCGGCTCCCCGGCCGGGCCGACGGCGTTGGCGTCGGCGTTGCGAGCGTAAGCCGAACAGATATGACTCTTCCTGTTGATGGCCCACGCCAGGCTCCGTAGCGCCATATGCTAACGTGAAACGCATGTTACGTCGGCTGATTTGACGGTCGCGACATAAGGTGCAAATCTCTAGAGAGTCATCGCTGTCGGGCGGTGACATGTGGCATCGGGAGATTGGCCACCCCGCGACCTGCGGCGCAAGGAGCCAGGATCACGTGAGCGGCGTTTTGCGATCTTTCGATTATGTGGTGGTGGGTGGCGGGACGGCGGGATGTGCTCTGGCCGCACGCCTTTCCGGGCATTCCGACCTGAGCGTTCTGCTGCTTGAGGCCGGGCCGGCCGATGGCCCCCCATCGATGGCGGTGCCATCGAAGTGGCCCAGTCTTATGCGCGGCGAGGTGGACTGGGGTTTCACCACAGCCCCTCAGGCCGGGCTGGACGGGCGGGTGCTCCCCTATCCCCGGGGCAAGGTGCTCGGCGGTTCCGGTGCCATCAACGCGCTGATGAATCTCCGCGGACACCCTGCCGCCGTCGACGCCTGGAATATCGCCGGCTGGGGATATCAGGACCTGCTGCCCTATTACCGCCGCAGTGAACATACCGAGGGTCTCGACCCCGTCTACCGGGGCGAAGAAGGCCCGATGCGTCCGAGCGTGCCAAGGACACACCACCCGGCCGCCGAATCGGCATTCGATGCCTTTCGGGAGCTCGGACATCCGGTGTCGGACGACTTGAACGGGGCCAGGGCCGAAGGCGTCGCCTGGGTGGAGCTGACCGTGGCCGGGGGCGTGCGTCAGTCCGCGGCGGACGCTTATCTGCGTCCCCGTCTCGGCCGTTCCGGTCTGACCGTGCTCACGGGTGCCACGGCCCGGCGTCTGACGTTCTCGGGCACGCGCTGCACGGGGGTCAGCTACCTCCACGCCGGTACGGACTTCCACGCGGAGGCCGGGAGAGAAGTCGTGCTGAGCGCCGGAGCGATCGGCTCCCCGCACCTCCTGATGCTCTCCGGTGTCGGTCCGGCATCCGAGCTGCGCCGTCATGGCATCCCGGTCGTTCAGGACGTGCCGGGTGTTGGCGCCAACCTCTCTGATCATCCCTTGGCGGCGGTCGGCTACGCAGCCGGCCGCGATCTGCCGAACGGCGTCAACAACCATGTCGAGGTGCTTGCCGCGCTGCGCAGCAGCCCGGCTGTGACACGGCCCGACCTGCATGTCTTCTTTATGGACACCCCCGTTGCGGCAGCGGGATCGCACGGCGGTTACGGCATGCGGTTCAGCGTTCTGTCTCCGCACAGCCGTGGTTCCGTCACTCTCGCCTCGGGGGACCCCGCTGTGGCGCCTGTCATCGATCCGGCGTTCCTCACGGACGAACGCGACATGGACCGCATGCTCGCCGGCCTGCGCATCGCACGCGACGTGGGCATGACCGAGGCCATGCGCCCATGGCGTGACCGCGAAATCCTGCCCGGGGCATCCGTCACCGACCCCGACGAACTGCGTGCCTACCTGCGCGGCACAGTCGGCACCTACTTCCATACCGTCGGCAGCTGCCGTCTGGGCGACAGTCCCGACGCGGTCACCGACACCACCCTGCGGGTCCGGGGGACCGAGGGCCTGCGCGTCGTCGACGCGTCCGTCATACCGGCCCTGCCCGATGCCAATACCAATGCCACCGTCCTCGCGATAGCGGAAAGGGCGGCCCACCTCATCACGGGCCACCTCGGCACGGGTGAATGAGGACGAGCGCCTGTTGCTGCCGCGTCGCGATGACGGTCAGAAGGCAGCTCCGAAGGACCTCGATTTCCGAGGCCAGGACAGCCTGAAAAATATAAGAATGCATGGTCGAAAACGAATAACAGGAGATGGCTGTGAGTGAAGAAAAGGAAGTCGTGATACACCCTCGGGTGCGGACTATTGACGGCCTGTCTGTTCGTTTCGCGGAGAGCGCGGAGCGCACGGCGGGCCAGCAGGACGCCATCCTGTTGAGTCCTTGGCCGGAGAGCATCTTCGCCTTCAATCCGATATGGAATCGGCTGGCGGAGCACGCGCATCTTGTGGCCGTGGATCTGCCCGGGTTCGGTGGCTCCGAGCGTCGGGACGACCTGCTGTCCCCGCGGGCGATGGGTGAGTTCGTCCTCGGCGTCGCCGACGCATTCGGTCTTGAGAACCCCCACCTCGTGGGGCCCGACGTCGGAACATCGGCGTCGCTGTTCGCCGCCGCGGCCCAGCCGGGACGCCTGCGCAGCGTGGTTGTGGGGAGCGGGGGAGCCGCGGTTCCGCTTCAGTTGGAATCGGTGTTGAAGGAATGGGTCGAAGCGCCCGACCTTGAGCCGTACCGGAGCGTGGACGGCCGTCACATCGTGGCAGCCGCCATGGAGTACATCGAGGGTTACGCCATGCCCGTCGAAATTCGCGAGGACTACCTCGCCTCCTACGAGGGCGAGAAGTTCGCCGAATCCATGCGGTACGCGCGTACCTATCCGCAGCAACTGCCGATCCTTGGCGATCTGCTTCCGGAAATCCAGACCCCCGTCCAGATCATCTCCGGCAGCAATGACGCTGTCGTGCCTGCCGCGAACCCGGAGTTCCTGCACGGCAGGCTCCCGCACAGCCGGAGTGACTTCATTGACGTGGGCCACTTCGTCTGGGAAGAAGCACCCGACGAGTACGCGGCGCTGATTACCGCGTGGTGGGACGGCGGTTACAAAACGGTCTGAGATCAGCGGGCGACGCCACGGGCCCCCGACCCGTCAGCGGCACAGGTCTTGATCATCGGGAAGACCTCCGGCGCGGTGGAGCCGGCCGGTGTCCCACCGAGCCGGAGGTCTTCCGGTACCACCGTGGTGCGCCCGGGAGGGGCGTTGGGCTCCGTACCCCGCGCGGCGGGTGATCGCGGCTCCGACACCCGTTCCGGCCCCCGACGCCGGGGTTCAGGAGAGACGGTTTCTGAGATCCGGGTCGTCCTCCGCGGCGGGCAGCTCACGGTGCCCCTCGCTCCAGTGGTTGGACCAGCCGCACACCCCGCAGGCGTATCTGCCGTCGAGCCCCGCGATCAGGCAGCCGCAGCTTCTGCACTCCGACTCGGTGATCTGAGGACCGTGGTCCGGCTCCCGGGCGGGGTTCGGGTGGGACTCCGGCAGCCAGTCGCTCCGTGCGCTCATGGGCGGAGGTTATCGCCGTGGGCGCCGGAGCGTGGCCAGTCACGCCGGAGAACCGCCCGCGCCGCTCCCATCGGGGAGCCGGGGCGCGGCCCCGTGTTCGACGGATGCGGTGGTTTCGAAGGATTGGCCGGGTGCGGCGCGTGTACGTCGCTCCCCGGCCGTCAGGCGTTCCGGGGTGTGGCGGCGTAGGTGTACGGCGCGCTGACCCCGGCGCTGTGGTGGTCGGCCGCCGCCAGCGCCGCGGCGAGGCGGGCCCGTGGCTTCATGTCCAGGGCCGCCGTCACATGCAGCGCGCCGAGGGCCAGTTCGTCGCCGCATCCCACGGCCGCGTAACCGTCCGCCGGTTCTGCGACCTGGTAGTCGCTGTGGACGACGAACAGATGCCCCTGTACACCGACCAGGAAGGTGCCCGCCTCCTCCTGCTCGGAGTCCTTCTTCGCCCAGCCGCCTTCCTTCAGACAGGCACGCAGGGCGTCTATGAAGGTGGTCACCATGAAGCGGAGACGGCCTCTGCCGCCGGTGCCCGGGTCCGGGCGCCGGCCCGGCGTACTGCCGGTAGGTGATCCCGGCGGTACGGCGGGGACGGGCCGGGGGCCGGACCGTCCCCGGCACGGGCATCGTCAGCGGCAGCAGCACCGACACCGGCAGCAGCACCGACACCGGCAGCAGCACCGACACCGGCAGCAGCACCGACACCGGCAGCGGCAGCGGCACCGGCAGCGTTAGCGTCTGGACTCTCCGGTGCCGCTGGTGCCGCAGGGATAGCAGATGTACCAGCCGTCCTGGGTCTTCGTCATCTGGCCGCCGCACTTGGAGCACTGCATGGTGGCTTCCGTTCCGATGGATGGGTGGTGCGTTGACCCGGCCGCTGTCCTGGCATGGAGAGCGGCCGGGGCGGGCTCAGCGGGTCCGTTTCGCCGGGTCGGCGGGGTCGGGTGCGGAGCCGAGGGCCGCCCGCGCGAGCCGGCCCGGGCGGTTGTGCGTGCGGTCGCCCTCGGTGATGAGCGGCCCTTTCTACAGCAGGCTCACCCCGCGCCGGTGGCAGTGGGCGCCCGTCTCGTCCACGTAGGGGAACTCGCGCGCACCGCTGATACGAGCTGTCATCCTCTGGCCTCCCCTTCACTCCCGCGCGGTCGGCACGGCGGTCGGCGGGGCAGCCGACCGGTCAGCCGACCGGCCGGCCGGTGCGACGTTTCGCGCGAGGGCCGGTGCCGTCCCGGACGGCCCCGACGCCGCCCCGATGAGCCCGTGTCTGGCCCCCCTCACGGCACACGCCCCGGCACACGCCCCGGGTGCGGGCCTCCGCCGTGGACCGGCGCTCCCGTATCCTGGCCCGCCGGATGATTCCCTTCCCCGCGCGCCGCTCGGCCCGCGACCTCTCCGATCACCGGGAGCCCCCGTGCCGCCGCGTGTCCTCTATGTCAGCGATCTTGTGTACAAGGCCGGCGGGCGGCGGTACGGCGACGAGGACATTCAGCTCTCGGCCCGGCTGCGGCGGGACTTCGACATCGCGCTCTGTCATCCCCTCGACGCGGCGCGGCTGATGGGGGCCTTCGACCTGGTGGTGGTGCGCAACAGCGGGCCCGTGCTGCACTACCAGGAACAGTACGACGCCTTCCGGGAGCGTGCCCGCGCGGCCGGGGTCCGGGTCTACAACCCGCTCGACGGACGGGCCGACATGCTGGGCAAGCGGTATCTGGCGGAGCTGAGCGCCGCCGGGTACCCCGTCATACCGACCGCCGGCCGGCCCGAGGACCTCGGCCGGCTGCCCGAGGCCCGGACCTATGTCGTCAAGCCCCTGGCCGGCGCGGACTCGATCGGGATGGAGTTCGTCCCCGGGGACCGGCTCGCGGACATCGCCTTCGACGAGGCGCTGGTGCAGCCACGGATCGCGTTCCGCTACGAGGTCTCGTTCTACTTCGTCGACCGCGACTTCCAGTATGCCCTCTACGCGCCGGACCCCGAGCGGCGCTGGGAGCTGCAACGCTATGAGGCCGGCGCCACGGATCTGGAGTTCGCGCGGCGGTTCATCGACTGGAACACGCTGGACCACGGGATACAGCGGGTGGACGCCTGCCGGGCGCCGGACGGCGAGCTGCTGCTCGTCGAGCTGGAGGACCTCAATCCGTATCTGTCCCTGGGGCTGGTGGAGCCGGAGACCCGCGAGGCGTTCGCGGTGCGGATGACCGCGTCGCTCCGCGAACTGCTGCGCTGAGCCGGCCCGTACCAGATCGGCGGCCCGCCCGCGGCGCACACGTCGTATACGGCGGCCTGCCGGGCCCGGTCGCGGAGTTGTCGCCGTCCCCGGCCAGGTCCGGAGGGTACGCGGCCGACGGTGCGGGCCCCGCGCGGCCCGACCGGCGAACGTGGCTGCTCAGGGGGCGTACGGGCCTTCCGAGGCGGGGCTTCCGGGGCCCGCTCGGCCCCGTCCGATGGCCCGTCAGTAATTTGGCCATGACCTTGACAAATTAATTTCGTGTTGCCAGCATCACATCGCTCACCGCGGAACCAGAGAACTCCAACCCCCACACAAGGACCTCTGCCCCCACCGCAAAGCGCGACGGCGCGCGCCTTGCCTGACACATCCCCCCACCGCACGTCAGGAAGGAAGCTCCATGTCACTACGACCCCCAGCGTGGTCCAGACTCCTCACAGCGCTCGTGCTCGCCCTCACCGGCGGAGTCGCCGTCGGTACGGCGGCGTCCGGAGCGCCGAGCGAGATACCCGCCTCCGACTACCAGCAGGTCCAGCTCGCCTCCGGCGGGGCCGAGTTGGGCGAGGCGATGGGCCTCGCCGTACTGCCGGACCGGTCGGTCGTGCACACGGCCAGGGACGGCACGGTCCGGCTGACCGACGCCGCGGGCAACACCAAGGTCGCGGGCAAGCTGAACACCTACACCCATGACGAGGAAGGTCTTCAGGGAGTCGCCGCGGACCCCGGGTTCGCCACCAACCGCTATCTCTACCTGTACTACTCGCCCGCGCTGGACACCCCGCCCGGAGACGCCCCCGTCACCGGCAGCGCCGCGGACTTCGAACCGTTCAAGGGCCATCTCAATCTCTCGCGCTTCACCCTGAAGGCCGACGGCACCCTCGACATGGCCAGCGAGAAGGTCGTCCTCGAAGTCGCGAACGACCGAGGCCAGTGCTGCCACGTCGGCGGCGACCTCGACTTCGACGCGCAGGGCAACCTCTATCTCTCCACGGGGGACGACACCAACCCGTTCGAGTCGCAGGGATACGCGCCGATCGACGAACAGGCCAACCGCAACCCGCAGTTCGACGCGCAGCGCTCCTCCGGCAACACCAACGACCTGCGCGGCAAGGTCCTGCGGATCAAGCCGACGGCCGAAGGCGGCTACACCGTCCCGGACGGCAACCTCTTCGCCCCCGGCACCGCGAACACCCGTCCCGAGATCTACGCGATGGGCTTCCGCAACCCGTTCCGGCTCGCCGTCGACAAGCCCACCGGCATCGTCTACGTGGGCGACTACGGCCCGGACGCCGGGGTCACCGACCCCGACCGGGGCCCCAGCGGCCAGGTCGAGTTCGACCGGATCACCGCGCCCGGCAACTTCGGCTGGCCGTACTGCACCGGCACCAACACCGCCACCGAGTCGTACAACGAATACACCTTCCCCAGCGGCCCCTCGGGCGCGAAGTACGACTGCGCCGGCGGCCCCACCAACAACTCACCGCACAACACGGGCCTGGAGAAGCTGCCGAAGCCCCAGAACGCCTGGATCAAGTACGGCGGTGACGCCGGATCACCTCCCGAGTTCGGCACCGGCTCCGAGTCGCCGATGGGCGGACCCGTCTACCACTTCGACGCGGACCTCGACTCGGACGTGAAGTTCCCCGAGTCGCTCGACGGACGCTTCTTCGCCGGCGAGTACGGCCGTCAGTGGATCAAGGCGATCGAGGTGGGCGACGACGGCGGCCCCGGCACCATCGAGGACTTCCCGTGGACCGGCACCCAGGTCATGGACACGGCCTTCGGACCGGACGGCGCGCTGTACGTCCTCGACTACGGCACCGGCTCCGACAACCAGGCGCTCTACCGCGTCGAGTATCTCGCAGGCAGCAACCGCAACCCGGTGGCCCGGGCCGTCGCCGACAAGACCTCGGGCCAGGCACCGCTCGCCGTCGGCTTCGACTCGGCGGGAAGCTCCGACCCGGAGGGCGGCGCGCTCAGCTACTCCTGGGACTTCGGTGACGGCGCCACCTCCACCGACGCCAACCCGACCCACACCTACACCGAGACGGGGACCTTCCAGCCCACGCTGACGGTCAAGGACCCGGAGGGACTGACCGGCACCATCAGCCTGGTGGTCACGGTGGGCAACACCGCGCCCACCGTGAAGCTGACCACGCCCGGCGACGGCGAGCTGTTCTCCTTCGGCGACACCGTCCCGTTCACCGTCGAGGGCAGCGACCCCGAGGACGGGCCGATCGACTGCGCCCGGGTCAAGGTCACCTATCTGCTGGGACACGACAGCCACCAGCACCAGATCACCTCGGCAGACGGCTGCACCGGATCGCTGACCGTCCCGGCCGACGGTGAGCACGACAGCGCCGCCAACCTGTACGGGGTCTTCGACGCCGAGTACACCGACGCCGGCGGTCTGACCTCGCACAGCACCAGCGTCCTCCAGCCCAGGCACCGGCAGGCCGAGCACTTCTCGGACCAGTCCGGCGTCGAGGTGGCGGGCCACGGCAGCGCCGAGGGCGGCAACACGGTCGGCTTCACCGACGACGGCGACTGGATCTCCTTCGAGCCGTACGTCCTGGACAACGCGACGCAGTTCTCGGCGCGGGTCTCGTCGGCCGGACCCGGCGGCACGATCGAGGTACGGGCGGGGTCGGCCACCGGCACGCTGCTGGGCACGGCGACCGTCGAACCGACCGGTGACTGGGAGGAGTTCACGGATGTGACGGCGGCCCTGAGCAACGCGCCGGCCGGCACCACGGAGCTGTTCCTGGTCTTCAAGGGCCCGTCCGGCCAGGGCAACCTGTTCGACATCGACACCTTCAGCTTCACCACCGCGGACCGGGAGGCGAAGCGATGAGCAGCCGGTTCAGCCGTCGCGCACGGCAGGTGTCCTGCGTCCTCGCGGTCGCGCTGGGCGGCGCCTTCCTGGCGCCCGGTGTGACGGCGCAGGCCGCCGCCGACCCGTATCAGGTGCTCGTCTTCTCCAAGACGGCCGGATTCCGGCACGACTCCATACCGGCGGGCATCGCGGAGATCCAGGCCCTCGGCGCGGCCAACGACTTCACCGTCACGGCCACCGAGGACAGCGCGGCCTTCACCCCGGAGAATCTCGCCGGATACGAGGCCGTGGTGTTCCTGAGCACCACCGGCGATGTCCTCGACAACGCCCAGCAGGACGCGCTCGAAGCGTATGTCGACGGGGGCGGCGGCTACGCGGGGATCCACGCCGCCGCCGACACCGAGTACGAGTGGCCCGCCTACGAGCGGCTCGTCGGCGCCTGGTTCAAGAGCCATCCGGCGATCCAGCAGGCCACGGTCGTCAACGAGGACCGGACCCATCCGGCGACCTCGCACCTCGACCCGACCTGGTCCAGGACCGACGAGTGGTACAACTACCGCACCAACCCCCGGGCGGACGTACGGGTGCTCCAGAGCCTGGACGAAAGCAGCTACACCGGCGGCGAGATGAGCGGCGACCACCCCATCACCTGGTGCCACGCACAGGGCGCCGGGCGGTCCTTCTACACCGGACTGGGACACACCGCCGAGTCCTACGCGGACCCCGTCTTCCAGCAGGAGCTGCTCGGCGGGATCCAGTACGCGGCCGGAGCCGTGGCCGCCGACTGCACCCCGCGGGGAGGCGACGGCTGACCGCGGCCGGCCGAAGCAGGGCCGGAGCGGCGGTGTCTCCTCACGGGGGGCGCCGCCGCTCCGGCGCGCCGGGCCCTCACAGGTGTGTCTCCCAGGTCACCGTCGTACCGCGCTCGCCGGTGCCTGACTCCTCGCCGTCCTCACGCGGCCCGTCGTCCCTGACGACCAGCCGGACCCCGGCCCGGCCGTCGGGCAGTTGCGCCGCCGCGTCGATCCGTACCTCGATCGAGGTCACCCCGGGCCGCCGGTGCGCGGCGGCGAGGGCGCCGCGCAGTGCGGCCAGCAGCCGCCGGGCCGCCGGGTCGCCCACGACCGTGTCCACCGGCCCGGTGAACCGGACGGAGGGCCGGAAGCCCAGCAGGACCGCCGCGCCGCCCGTCTCGCGCAGTACCTTCCCCCGGAGGGTCGTCGGAGCGTCGGCCGGAGGCTGCTGGAGCGCGAAGATCGTGGTCCGCACCTCCTGGATGGTGAAGTCCAGTTCGTCGACGGCCCGGCCCAGCAGGACGTTCAGATCCGCGGCGCTCGCGCGCCGCCGGACCGACTCCAGCATCATCTCGGTGGCGAAGAGCCGCTGGACGACGAGATCGTGCAGATCGCGCGCGATCCGGTCGCGGTCCTCGTACACCGCGAGCTGCTCCCGGTCGTGCTGGGAGTCCGCCAGCACCAGCGCGAGCGCGGCCTGCGAGGCGAACTGCGTGGCGAGCAGCCGGTCCGCGGCGGTGTACGGACGGCCGCCGCGCCGGCGCGGCAGGGCGAGCGTGCCGATCAGCTTGCCGCCGCTCTGGAGCGGCAGCATCATGCTCGGTCCGAAGCGCACCCTCACATGCGTGGTCATCCGGGGATCGGTCGCCGAGTCGTCGATGAACACCGGTTCGCCGCCCAGCAGTTGGACCAGCACCGGAGAGCCGGGCTCGATGACGGCGCCGACGATGTCGCCCGGTTCGTCGGCGGTCGACGCGGCGACGATCTCCATCCCGCCCGCCGCGGTGGGCTGGAGGACCACGCCCGCGTAGGCGTCGGCGAGGACCCTGGCCGACTCGGCGACGGTGATCAGTGCTTCGTTGGCGTTCTGCCCGGTGAGCAGGGCGGTGGTGACGGCCGCGGTTCCCTCGATCCAGCGTTCGCGCTGCTGGACCGTCCCGTACAGCCGGGCGTTGGTGATCGCGATGCCCGCCTGTGAGGCGAGCAGCGACAGCAGGTTCTGGTCCTGATCGGTGAAGGAACCGGACCGCTTCTCGGCCAGATAGAGACTGCCGAGGACCTCCGGGCCCACCTGGACCGGGACGCCGAGGAAGGAACGCATCTCGGGATGGCCCGGTGGTATCCCGGCGGACCGTGGGTCGGTCGTCAGATCGTCGAGCCGCAGCGGCCGGGGGTCCTCGGTCAGGACACCGAGGATTCCGGTGTGGCCGTCGGGCAGCCGTCCGATGCGCCGGCGGTCGGCGTCACTCACACCCGCCGTGAACAGCTCGGTGACGCGCGCGCTCTCGGGGCCGATCACACCGAGGGCGCCGTACCGCGCTCCGGTGAGTTCGGTCGCGGTGTCGACAATGTGCTGGAGCGTGGCGCGTACTTCGGCGTCGGTGCCGATACCGAGCACGGCCTCCAGCAGCATGGGCAGCCGGGCCGCCGAGGCGGCGTCACCGGTGGGCCCGCGGGCTTCGCCGGCGCCCGAGCTCTCGTCGCTCATCGCGCCGCCCGCCTCGCTCTCAGCGAGTGCCGGCCAGTGGGTTCAGCACCAGCGGCTCGATCTTGCCTTCGAGCATCGCGCCGAGACCGAGCACGGCGCAGATGTCCGGGCGTTCCGCGATGACCACCGGCATGCCCGTGGCGTCCCGCAGCATCTGGTCGAGGCCGGGCAGCAGCGCGCTGCCGCCGACCATGGTGATCCCCCGGTCGGCGAGATCGGCCACCAGATCCGGCGGGCAGTCGCGGAGGACTTTGCCGATGCCGTCGATGACGGCGGTGAGCGGACTGTAGATCGCCTTCCGCACGGCGGTGGTGTCCACGAGCACCGAGCGCGCGACGCCGGTCGCCACGTCCCTGCCGTGGATCTCGGTCACCGAGGGGCCGTGGGGAGTGAGTCCACTGCCGCTGAGGGCAAGTTGCAGAGGGCGTACGGACTGGCTGGGCAGCAACAGCTCGTGCTGCTGGCGCAGATACTGGATCACCGCGTGGTCGATGGCGTTGCCGCCGACCGGGATGCGCTGTGCGGTGACGATCGAGCCCAGTGAGAGCACCGCGACCTGGGTGGTCGCCGCACCGCACATCGCGATCATGGTCGCGGTGGGCTGCTCCACCGGCAGCCCGCAGCCGACGGCGGCGGCGATCAGTGTGTCGACCAGTTCGACCCGGCGCGCGCCCAGGCCGACCAGCGTCTCCACGGCGGCGCGCCGGGCGAGCGGGTCGCTGTCGTGCGGCGTGGAGGCGGCGGCCCGCAGCCGGGGTTTGCGGCGGAGCTGGCGGCGGAGTTTGTCACCGAGGAGATGGCGGAGCATCCGCTGAGCCATCTCGATGTCGACAACGGTGCCACCGCTGACCGGGCGGCACACACGGATGTAGTCGGGCGTACGGCCGGTCATTCGCTCGGCGAGAGTGCCGACGGCGATGAGCGCACCGGTACGCGTGTTGACAGCGGCGGCGCTCGGCTCGTCCACGACGAGTCCGGCACCCTTCACAAAGACCCGGGTCCTGGCGGCCCCGAGGTCGACGGCGATATGGCAACGGCGCAACTGCTCAAGACTGACGGTCACGGCAGGATCTCCCGAGAACGCTGAAAGTGGTTCACCGGCGGAGGCCGGCCCTGTTCGAATCGTGCGCGGACGGGGACCGCCGCGCGCGTTGGGCTACGCCAGTCGGGCGTTCTCATCTGACGGACCGTTAGAAACGTTCCCGGAGAAGGTAGGACGGCGGCGCAATGCCGCATCCGTACCGGTCAGCGCGGGTGAGGGCGCCGCTCGGACCAGCGCTGGAGCAGCCCCCAGGTGAACTCCGCCACGCCCGGGCGTCCGCCGGGCAGGGTGAACGCCAACCCCAGCCGGGTCGGGGCGGTGCCCTCCAGTGGACGCGCGGGCGGAAAGGCCCGCGCGACTTCGTCCACGGTGCAGCACCAGGGGCGCAGGTCCCCGGCCGTGCGCAGCTCGGGGCCGGCCTGGCCGGGAGCCCGGACCAGCCATTCGTTCCAGACGGCTCCGCCGGGCGCGGCCATCACCTCGAAGCGCAGCCCGGGCCAGAGCGGTACGGGCCACAGCAGCGCGTCGCACTCCAGATCGCCGACCACCCGCCGGAAGGTCAGCTCGGGTTCGCCGAGGACGGAGCGGTAACGGGACAGCGACCCGCGGGCCCGGGGCGAGCGCACCATCGCCTGCCAGCGGCGATTGGCCTCCCGCATCTCGGTCAGTGAGGCGCCCAGTTCGCGCCGGGCCTCGTCGACCAGCTCCGGCTGGTGGTCGGCCATGCGGCGCAGCAGGACGAGCTGGAACTGAAGTGGCCCGAACGGCCCATGGGGGGTCATACCGCCATCCTGCCCGCTCGGACCGGAGTGGGCTGACACGCGTAGAAGTGAAGGTTCCACACAACATCCTCACAGTCTCGGCTATCCGAGGTGTCTCTTCGGCGCATAATCTGCGGGCGCCATGGACTACTGCCCCCAGTGCCGACGGCACCTCAACGGCGCGTTGGCCTGCGCCGGATGCGGTACCCCCGCCGAGGTGCTGCGGCAGCGCACCACCCCTCCGCCCGGATCGCACCACAGCGGCCGTCCGGACCACGAGGGCCGGCTCGGCCTGTCCGGGGCACGGCACGGGGAGCGCGAGGAAGAACACGCACCCGAAGGGCCCGAGGGCCCCGAAGAGTCCGCGGACACGGCGGAAGAGGTGTACGAGCTCTCCGGCCACGGTCCCGAACACGGCTCCGACCGGCGCCGCAGGTCCTCCCGCCGGAAGTCCCCGTCCCGTACGGGACCGCGCAGGGCGCGCAGCAAGCGGGGGCGCAGGGTGCTGATGGGAACGCTCGGGGTGGTGCTCGCGGTGGCCGCGCTGAGCCTGGCCCAACTGGCGATCGAGGCGCCGGGCGGGGGCAGGGACACCGCGGTCAAGGAGGAGACGCCCGTCGACTTCGAGGGCGGCCCGCGCGACACGGACCGTCCCGAGGCGTCCGGCGATCCCCGCCCTGTGGTGTCCTCCGGCCGGCCCGGCAGCGGATCGCCCGGTCCGGGTTCGGCCTCGGCTTCGGGTGAGGGCCCCGGTAGCGGCTCCGCCCAGGCTCCGGCCTCCGCGTCCGGCACACCGAGCGCCGGGGCCACCTCCTCGGACCGGCCGCAGTCGCCCGCTCCCGACGACTCCACGCCCGGGACCACCGGGCCGCCGGATCCGACGGACGGGCCCACCTCGGCCCGTCCGACCCCGACCGGTACCGCTCCCGGCGGTGAGGAGCCGCCCGAGCCGGAGCCGACGAAGACCTGCACCACCATTCTCTGGTTCTGCTTCTGATCCCCGCCCGCCGCCGCCGGAGCGGCGGTGCCCCGCGCTCGGCGGGAGCTACGGCACGGTCTCGCCCAGCATCCGCCTGAGCAGATCGCGCAGGATCCCGCGCTCCTCGTCGGAGAGTCCGGCGAGCGGCTCGCGGGCGAAGCCCAGCGCCTCCCGCAGCCGGGTGGCCGTCGCGAGACCCTTCTCGGTGGGCGCGGCGAGTTTCACCCGGCGGTCGGCCGGGTCCGGGCGCCGCTCGGCCAGCTCACGGGCTTCGAGCCGGTCCACTATGCCGGTGACATTGGACGGCTCGCACTTCAGCTTCTGCGCGATCCGGCGCATGGGCATGGGCTCCAGGGAGAGCAGTCCCAGGACGCGCGCCTGGGCGCCCGTCAGACCGTGCTCCGCCGCGGCCTGCTCGTACTCCTCGTAGTAGCGGGCCACGACGGTGCCGATGAGC
The DNA here is from genome assembly GCF_040635655.1 of Streptomyces sp. NPDC006923. Classification (NCBI taxonomy): domain Bacteria; kingdom Bacillati; phylum Actinomycetota; class Actinomycetes; order Kitasatosporales; family Streptomycetaceae; genus Streptomyces; species Streptomyces sp. NPDC006923. The sequence goes on along the minus strand of NZ_JBEYIF010000001.1, from coordinate 628,461 downwards.
TCGACGACCTCAAGGGTCAGGGGATCTATGCGTGCGGCGGCCATGTGTACCAGCGTAACGCTTTACTTGACAACATGAAATATCCAGGGCCATGGTTGTTTCAGGTGATGAAGCTTTCCGGCGTCGCCGTCGGCAAACCGTCTGAGGAGGCCCCGTACATGACCGCACTTCCCGTGTCCGGCCGCGAATGGCATCTTGTCGCCCGTCCGCACGGCTGGCCCGAGCCCGGAGACGTCGCGCTGCGTGAGGCCCCGGTGGCCGAGCCGGGCGAGGGCCGGATCCTGGTGCGCAATCTGTACTTCTCTGTCGACCCGTACATGCGGGGCCGGATGAACGACACCAAGTCGTACGCGGCCCCCTACGAGCTGGACAAGCCGATGTACGGTGGCGCGGTCGGCGAGGTCATCGCCTCGCGCGCCGAGGGCTTAGCCGTGGGCGACCATGTCGTGCACGCGCTGGGCTGGCGGGAGTACGCCGAGCTGCCGGCGGAGCAGGCCACCCGGGTGGACGCCGGTCTCGCCCCGCTCTCCGCGTATCTCGGGGTGCTGGGGATGCCCGGCCACACCGCGTACGCGGGCCTGTTCGAGGTCGCCTCCTTCCAGGCGGGCGACGCCGTCTTCGTCTCCGGCGCGGCCGGCGCGGTCGGGAGCCAGGCCGGGCAGTTCGCCAGGATCAAGGGTGCCTCCCGGGTGATCGGCTCGGCCGGCTCCGACGAGAAGGTCAAGCTGCTGATCGAGGAGTACGGCTTCGACGCCGCGTTCAACTACCGGAACGGCCCCGTCGGGGAGCAGCTCAAGGAGGCGGCGCCCGACGGCATCGACGTCTATTTCGACAATGTCGGCGGCGAACACCTCGAAGCCGCCATCGCCTCGTTCAACCCGCACGGCCGGGCCACGCTCTGCGGCATGATCGCGCAGTACAACAGCACCGAGCCGACCCCGGCCCCGCGCAATCTCGGCCTGACCGTCGGGAAGCGGCTGAGGCTCCAGGGCATGCTGGTGCGCGATCACGCCGCGCTCCGGCCGCGGTTCGTCAAGGACGTCGCGGGCTGGCTCGCCTCCGGTGAGCTCAAGTACCACGAGACCGTGGTCGATGGCATCGAGAAGGGCTTCGACGCCTTTCTCGGCCTGCTCCGCGGTGAGAACACCGGGAAGATGATCGTCAGCCTTGAGCGTTAGGCTGAACACAGACCGTCGCGGTCCGTGGGCGCGAGCCGTGGCGAACAACAGGAGGCACACACTTCATGACCATCCAGAAGATCGACGTCCTCTACACCGCCGTCGCCACCGCGGAGAACGGCCGTGACGGCCGCGTCTCCAGCGACGACGGCAAGCTCGACGTAGTCGTCAACCCGCCCAAGGAGATGGGCGGCAGCGGCGCCGGCACCAACCCGGAGCAGCTTTTCGCCGCCGGTTACAGCGCCTGCTTCCAGGGCGCGCTCGGTGTCGTGGCCCGCCAGGCGAAGGCCGACATCTCCGGCTCGACGGTGACAGCCAGGGTCAGCATCGGCAAGACCGAGGCCGGTGGCTTCGGCCTGGAGGTCGAACTCACGGCCAACATTCCGCATGTGGACGACGCGACCGCGAAGGAACTCCTGGAGAAGGCGCACCAGGTGTGCCCCTACTCCAACGCGACTCGCGGCAACATCAAGGTCGAGCTCTCCGTAGCCTGACCGCACGGCGCGCGGCGACACGTCCTGTGCGTCGCGCGCTGAGCACGGCGCCATGAGCCTGGCCGTGGGCCGGACCCGTACGGCGTACGGGTCCGGCCCACGGTGCTTCCGCTGTCCGGTCCTTCCGTCAGCCGGCCGAACCGCTCAGCAGCGCCCGCCCGAGCTGGGCGAACGCGCCCTTGGGATGGTCACGGAACAGCGGCTCCGTACCGAACATCACCACCGGCGTGCCCTGCGCGGACCTGCCACTGACGATCGATGCCTTGCCCGCCGCGTCCCCGGGACCCCCGGAGCCGTCGCTCTTCGCGCGCCAGTGGCCCGAGACCAGCGGATCGGCGATCGCGTACGACTGTTCCGTCCGCACCCCGGGCCCGAGGTCGGTGAACCACAGCGGCGAGTAGACAAAGGTGTGCGCGGGAGCGCCGCCGGTGACCGCGCCGCCCGCGTTGGCCACTCGGACCACACCGTTGGCGTCGCCGTTGCCGGCCACCGGCGCGGCGGCCAGCAGCCCCGCGGCGGTGTTGAAGGCCGCTCCCGTCGAGCCGAGCGTGACCAGCCCGGCCCCGCCGGCGAGGAAGCCGTCCAGCCCCTCGCGGGCGGCCGGGTTCAGAGCGCCGTACTGGAGCCCGGAGGAGACGTACAGGACATCCGCCGCCGACCAGTCGAAGCCCGCGTTCAGCGTTGCGGTCGACACCGGCAGCACCTCGAAGCCCATCTCGCGCAGCGCGAACTGTTCGCCGGGCGTCACCGCGGCGGCCACCCGAGTGCGGTGCAGCCTGGTCGTCCCCTTCTCCTTCGTGGCGGAGAAGACCACGCCGTAACGGTCGGCGAGGACCTTGGCCTGACGGCGGGCCGAGGTCGGCACGACCGCCGCGCCGTCCGCCGCCCGGCGGACCTTCACGCCCTGTCCGAGCAGGGAGTTGAGAGCGGCCAGCTCCTTCGGGTCGTCGAGCCGCAGCCGCAGATCACCGCGGCCGCCCGCCACCGAGCCGGTGGGGGAGGCGGCCAGGACCGTACGGCCGTCGAAGCGCACGCCGCCGTCCGCCTTCCGTACGGTGTCGACGCTCGCGCCCCACAGCAGTCCGAGGCTCCACCCGGAGATGTCGTACATCGTGGAGACGTCCGCGCTGATGTCGCGGCCCTCGGACAGGATCACATGGGCGATGCCGCGCTTGGGCTGGTGCATGTCGACGACGTAGGACCCCGCCGGATACGACCGTCCCGCGAGCCGGAAGGCGGCGCGGGCCTGGCGTACCCGCACGTCATTGGCGATGAGGTGGTCCACCAGCCGGGCCGCCGCGGTCGCGGAGCGCTGAGCGCCGCCGGCCGGGATGACATAGGCCCGGGGGAAGGACGCGGTGTACACGTCCTCGGGACCGATGCCCGGCACTCCCGGCACGGTCTTCTCGGACACCGGGCGCTGCGCCTCGCCCGCCGCGCCCCGCCGGAACGTCTCGATCTGGTCGGCGATCACCGACGTCCGGTGGTCCAGGGTGTAGTCGAGGGTCGCGCGCATCACCGCGCCCGCGATGTCCGTGTTGATCGCTGAGCGCCTGCGCAACTCCTCGACCGGCAGCGTGTCGTAGGAGCGGTTGTTGACGGTCATCGGGAACTCGACCGTGTGCGAGGCGACCGCGCCCTGGAACGGCATGTACTGCGGGGTGAAGATCGGCGGCCAGTCGTCCCAGCCCTCCTCCTGGTCGCGGAAGGGAATGACGGGCGGCTCGACCCCGTCCTTCGCGGAGGTGTAGCCGAGGTCGTTCACCGCCTTCTCCATGCCGAGGGCGTTGGCGTAGGCGTTCTTGAGAAAGAGGTCGTACTCGTAGTTCTCGCCGTGCGGCGGGGTGGTCGGCTCGATCAGCGTGCCATTGACATAGCCGTGCAGATCGAGCATGACGGCCGGCTGCTTGTCGATGGCGATCTGCCGGACCGCACGGGTCTCGGGCTGCGAGGCGGTGATGAAGTCGCGGTTGAGATCGAAGCCGTTGGCGTTGGCGCGGGTCCCGGCGATCCTGCCGTCCGGATTGGCCGTGACATTGAGGTAGATCCGGTTCCTGGCGAGCAGGTCCCTGGTCCTGCCGTCCTTCGCCTTTGCCAGCTCCTCGATGAGCCCCAGGGCCGCGTCGGTGCCCTCCCACTCATTGCCGTGGATGTTGTTGTTGATGAACACCGGCGTCTTGTAGGAGGACTTGATACGGCGGTCCTTGGCGGCCTCGGCGGGGGAGTTCTCGATCAGCTCACGCATCCGCTCCTGCTCGCCGGCCTCCCGCGCGCTCTCCGGCGCGGTGACGGTGACGAGATACAGATCGTGGCCGCCCGCGGACCGTCCCGCGACCTCCACACTGACACGACTGCCCAGCTCCTGAAGGGCGTTGAGCCGGGGCGCGAGCGAATGGTACGGAGCCAGACCGAGCTTGACCGACTTGTCGGCGGGGTTCTCGGGAGGCGCTTCGAGGACCGTACGGCGAGGGTAGCCGCCGTCCTTGCGCAGCGCCGGTCCCGGCGTCCCGGACATGGCGGCGGTGGCGGCGGAGGTCCGGCCGGCCTGGAGCAGGGCGGTGGCCGGGTCCCCGCTCTCCCGGACATGGCGCGGGCGCGAATCGTCGCGGCCGGGAACGGCGGATGCGGGGAGCGGGACGAGCAGCAGGCCACCTGCCGTGACGGCGGTCGCGAGCAGGACGGGTCTGGGTATCCCCATGCGTCTGAGCCTCCGGTCTTTCGGAATTGATCGGAAGTGATCGGTACCGGGGGTCTAGCAGGTTGCGGCCCCCGGCTTCAAGAGGCCCTCGAACACGCCCGGTAGGGTGAACGCCATGCGTGATCTCGGGGTGGGCTTCGGCTACGTGTTGAAGGGCCAGCGATGGGTCGCCGGCCACGGCCGGTGGTTCGGATTCGGGCTGTTGCCCGGTCTGGTCACCCTGGTGCTGTACGCGGGAGCGCTGATCGGCCTCGCCTATGGCGCCGACGACCTGACGGCCTGGGCGACGCCCTTCGCCGACGACTGGTCCTCGCCCTGGCTCGGGCTCTTCCGGGGGTTCCTCACCGTCCTGCTCTTCGCGCTCGGGCTGTTCCTCGCGGTGGTCACCTTCACCGCCGTGACCCTGCTCGTCGGCCAGCCCTTCTACGAATCGCTCTCGGAGGCGGTCGACCGCGCGGAGGGCGGCGAGGTGCCCGAGTCGGGGCTGCCGTTCTGGCGCGAGCTGTGGATCTCCGCCCGGGACAGCCTGCGGATCCTGGTCAGGGTGGCGCTGTACGGCGTGGTGCTCTTCGCGCTCGGTTTCATCCCCGTCGTCGGGCAGACCGTCGTCCCGGTGATCGGCTTCTGTGTGTCCGGCTTCTTCCTGGCGGAGGAGCTGACGGCGGTGGCGCTCCAGCGGCGCGGGATCGCCCTGAAGGAACGCCTCGTACTGCTCCGCGGCCGCCGGATGCTCACCCTGGGCTTCGGTGTTCCGCTCACGCTCGCCTTTCTCGTCCCGCTGGTGGCGGTCTTCCTGATGCCGGGCGCGGTGGCCGGAGCGACCCTGATGGCCCGCGATCTGACGGCGCCGGAGGGCGAGCCGGGCCGGACGCTCGACGGCGGCGGTGACGCGGCGACCCTCTCCCTCGGCGCGGTCCCGAAGCCCGGCGGGGCCGGGCGTTCCGAGACCCCGGGGCCCGGCTCCCGGTGACGTCCGGCCGGGGCCGCCGCCGCTTCCCGCGACGGCCCCGGTGTTCGGACGGCCCGGCTTCTCAGGAAGCCCCGGCCGCCACTGTGATGATCGCCCGGAGCTGCTCGATGATGTCCAGCCGGTTCTGCACGAACTCCGGATCCGTCACCGTCCCGGTCGCCGGATTGGTGTTGCCCGCTCCGAACTGCAGCACCGGCGTGTGCACATGGCCGCCCGGGATGTCCCGGCCCAGCCGGTCGCGCAGCAGGGTCGCCCGGTAGGCGATCTCGTTGGACAGATAGTCCCCGCCGCCTCCGGCGCGGGCCGCCGAACCCGGAGTCGGTCCGTCCGGCCGTACCACCGGAGCCGTGGCGCCCGCCGGGATCTCCGTCACCGAGGTGTTGTCGTACACCGGGAAGCGGCCGGTGTCCGCCGCCACGATCGCCGGGTACGGCAGGCTGGTCGTCGTCCACTGCGGCTGGGACGCCGGATCGGTCACCGGGACGAGCCCGGTCTCCGAGACATTCTCGTTGTCTCCGAAGCCGCCGCGCCAGGCGCCGTTGAAGCGCTCCACATCGATCCTGCCGACCCGGCCCTGGCTGACCGTCGTGAAGAGATCGGCCTCCGACAGCGGTCCGCGCAGGGCCCGTTCGACGGTGCCGTCGGCGAAGTCCCGCCAGCGGACCGGGAAGACGGCGGTCTCGATACGGGCGGGACCGCCGGCCGTCCTGATCACCGTGCCGTCCAGCGCCAGCGCCGTCGCTCCGGACGGATTGCTGATCCGGATGTCGCTGTCCAGGGTGAACGGGTCGAAGCCCGTCACCACGATCCGCTTGACACCCCGGTCGTGGCAGCCGCCCTTCCGCCCCGGGAACGTCAGTGAGTCCTGGCCCCGGGAGGAGCGCTCCAGCTTCCCGAGCAGACGGGCCCTGGCGGCCTCGGACAGCCTGAACTCGGGCTGCCACTGGCGGAGTTCGCGAGTGAGCGCGAGACGCGCCCAGTAGAGCGGGCGGTCGTCGTCCCGGCTCAGGTCGCCGCGCGCGGGGCCACGGCCCTGCGCGCGGTCCACCGCCCGCTGCCACAGCCGCGTGCCCTGCCGGGCGATGGCCCGCTCGGCTTCGGCGTACGAGTCCGCGCCGCGCAGCGCGCGCACGAAGTCCGGAGCGACCTTGTCGAAGCCGCTGCGCCGCAGGATCTCCTGCGGCACGGCCCCGTCGAGGCGCTGCTCCTCGACGGTGAACGCCGCGGCGGCGGGCGCCTGTTGGGCGGTCGCGGACGGCGGTGGCACGGCGAGCGTCAGGGCGGCGGAGGTGAGCAGGGCGACACCGAGCACGTTGGGGCGTACGCGTATTCGGCTCATGGGCCTCATGAGTCTCACGGGAGTCCTTCCGTCGGATGGCGGAAGTATCGCCTCCGGAGCGGTCGATGACCATGGTGCCTTGCTCCCGGTCCGGACGCGCGGAGGCGCCGGACCCGCACCGGTCAGGCGGAAGGACCCGGGCCGCCCGCGCGCAGCAGTGTGAGAAAGTCCCGGAACGCCGCGGACATGTCCACCGATTCCGGGTCCAGCAGCCACTGGTACTGGAGTCCGTCCATCACCGCGGTGAGCAGCGGGGCGGCCTGTTCCGGTGTGAGGCCGCCCGGCAGCCGGTCGCCGAACTCGTCCCGCAGGACGGCCGTCATCTCGCCCCGGACCTGGTCGTAGCGGTGCGCGAAGAAGTCCCTGGCCGGGTGTTCCTCCGTCACGCTCTCGCCGAGCAGCGCCGAGAAGGTCTGGACGACCCCCGGGCGCATCGCGTTGTAGTCCACGAGCGAGGTCAGCAGCTCCAGCCGCCAGCCCCGCCGGCCACGGCCCCCGCCGCCGGTGTCCCACTGGTCGCGGTCCTCCAGGACGGCGACGAGTAGTGCCTCCTTGCTGGGGAAGTAGTGGAGAAGTCCCTGCTGGGTGAGGCCGACCCGCTCGGCCACCGCGCCCAGGGTCGTGCCCCGGTAGCCGCGCTCGGCGATCACTTCGAGGCTGGCGCGGAGAATGTCCGCCCGCCGCTCCTCGCTTCTGGCTCTCGCCATCGCCCGCGTCCCTTCCCCTTCGCCCGCCGACAGGACCGTACGCCATATCCACATCACGAAGCGGCAACAAAGCCTACTCATCTACAGATTTTCGGTCCGACGTGTAATCATCGGCGGGAACGTCAACGAGGACGAGGAGGGACCGCCGTGGCACCCGTCACCCGGGCCGATCAGGAACGCCACGCGGCCGTCGAGGCGGCGCTCGGCGCACTGGATCTGGACGCCAAGGCCCGGCTGCTGGCCGGACAGGACATGTGGTCGCTGCCCGGACTTCCCGAGATCGGGCTGGCGTCGCTCGTCATGTCCGACGGTCCGATCGGGGTCCGTGGGACCCGCTGGACCGCCGACGACCCGTCCGTCGCCCTGCCGTCCCCGACCGCGCTCGCCGCCACCTGGGATCCGGAGCTGGCCCGCCGCGCCGGCCGGCTGCTCGCCCAGGAGGCCCGCCGCAAGGGGGTGCACGTCCTGCTGGCGCCGACCGTGAATCTGCACCGCTCGCCGCTCGGCGGCCGGCACTTCGAGGCGTACAGCGAAGACCCGTATCTCACCGGCGAGATCGGCACCGGCTATGTCCTCGGTGTCCAGGACGGCGGCGTCGGCACGACCGTCAAGCACTTCGCCGGCAACGACGCCGAGACCGACCGCTTCACCGTCGACAACATCATCGCTCCGCGCCCGCTGCGTGAGCTGTATCTCGCGCCCTTCGAGGCCATCGTCGCCAACGCCCACCCATGGGGCATCATGGCCGCGTACAACCAGGTCAACGGCTCGACGATGACCGAACACCGCTATCTCCAGAACGAGGTCCTGCGCGGCGAGTGGGGCTTCGACGGCTATGTCGTCTCGGACTGGCTGGCCGCGCGCTCCACCGTCGGCGCGCTGCTCGGCGGCCTCGATGTCGCGATGCCCGGCCCCCGGACCGTGTACGGCGAGGCGCTCGCCGAGGCCGTCCGGGCCGGCGAGGTGGCGGAGTCCGCCGTCGACGAGGCCGTACGCCATGTGCTGAGGCTGGCCGCCCGCGTCGGCATCCTGGACGGCGCGCCGCCCGCCGTCACACGGCCGCCCGCGCCCATCGACGGCGAGGCCCTGGCCCGCGAGGTGGCGCGCCGCTCCTTCGTCCTGGTACGCAACGAGGTGCGCGGCGAGCGGCCCGTCCTCCCGATCGACCCGGCCGCCACCGGCACCATCGCGCTCATCGGCGCCGCCGCCCGCGACGCCCGGGTCCTCGGCGGCGGCTCCGCGGTGGTCTTCCCCCACCACATCGTCTCTCCGCTGGACGGCCTCAACGCGGCGCTCGCCGGATCCAGCCTCGCCGAGTCCGACTTGGCCACGGGCGCTCTGAGCTACTCCATCGGCGCCGACCCGAGCGATGAACTCGCCGCCGCCGACAAGGGGTTCGCGCTCAGCGCCGTCTGCCGCGCCGAGGACGGGCGGGTTCTCGGGACGGCCACGGTGCCCGGCGGCCGGGTGCAGTGGGCCGGCAGCGACCTGCCCGACGGCGTCACCCACGACGAGCTGCACACCGTCGAGCTGACCGGCCACTTCCTGCCCCGGGAGAGCGGCGAGCACACCTTCGGCACCCGCGGTCCCGGCGGCTTCGTCCTCACCGTCGGCGGCGAGGTCCTCTTCGACGGCCACCAGGAAGCGGGCACCTCCTCCGACCCGTTCGAAGCGTTCTTCGGCGGCCCGGTGGAGCGCGCCCGCGCCGAGTTCACGGCGGGGCAGCGGGTCGAGATCTCGCTGCTGCACACCGTGTACAAGACCACGGACGCCCCGATCAGCGCCGTCGCCTTCTCACTGCTCCACCTCGGCCCGCGGCACGACCCGGACGAGCTGATCGCGGAGGCGGTCGAGGCGGCCCGCACCGCGGGCACCGCGGTCGTGGTGGTCGCCACCACCGAGGCCGTCGAGTCCGAGGGCTTCGACCGCGCGGACCTGCGCCTTCCCGGGCGCCAGGACGATCTCGTACGGGCCGTCGCCGCCGTCAATCCGAACACCGTCGTGGTGGTCAACACCGGCTCACCGGTGGAGCTGCCATGGCGCGAGGACGTGGCCGCCGTGCTGCTGAGCTGGTTCCCGGGCCAGGAGGGCGGCGCCGCCCTGGCCGATGTCCTGCTCGGTGAGGCCGAGCCGGGCGGCCGGCTGCCGACCACCTGGCCGGCCGTCCTGGCGGACGCCCCGGTCTCGGACACCACTCCGACGGACGGCGAACTCCACTACACCGAGGGCGTGTTCATCGGCTACCGGGCCTGGGAACGGGCCGGCACCGCCCCGGCGTACCCCTTCGGACACGGCCTCGGCTACACCGACTGGGAGTACGAGACCATCTCCGCCACCACCACCGAGGCCAGGGTGCGGCTGCGCAACACCGGAGCCCGAGGCGGCCGCGAGGTCGTCCAGATCTATCTGGCCCCGGTGGCCGGTACGGCCCAGGACCCCGACACCGCCGAGCGGCCGGCCCGCTGGCTCGCCGGATTCGCCTCGGCCGAGGCGGGGCCCGGCGAGACGGTCGAGGTAGGTGTCCCGCTGCGCCGCCGGGCCTTCGAGATCTGGGACGAGCGGTCGGGCTCCTGGTCGTTCGTCCCCGGTACCTACGAGGTCCAGGCCGCCCACTCCGTCGCCGACCGCCGGCTGAGCGCCACGGTGGACGCGCGGGCGTAAAACGTACGGCCCCGGGCGGAACCTGACACCGCCCGGGGCCGTATGCCTGACCCCTGACTCACCACGCCGGCGCCGACTCCGGGCTATCTGACGGCGAAGCCGTACCTCGTCGTCGAGGTGTACACCTCACCGGGCCGCAGCACGGTGTTCGGGAAGTCCGGGCGGTTCGGGGAGTCCGGGAAATGCTGGGTCTCCAGCGCGATGCCCTCGCCCGGACCGTACGGCTTTCCGTCGAAATGGTCGCCGGTGTAGAGCTGCATGCCCGGCTCCGTCGTCGTCACCGTCAGCAGCCGGCCCGACTCCGGGTCGTACAACTCGGCCACCAGCCGCTCCGCGTCCGGCCCGAACCCGTCCAGCACGAAGTTGTGGTCGTAGCCCAGAGTCAGCGGGCGCGGCTCACGGAAGTCGAAGCGGGTGCCGTCGATGGGCATCAGCTCTCCGGTCGGCACACCGGCGCCGTCCACCGGCGTGATCAGGCCGGCCGCGATCCGCAGCTCGTGCCCGGTCGCGGTGCCGCTGCCCGCGCCACCCAGGTTCCAGTATGTGTGATTCGTCAGATTCACGGGTGTCGGGGCGTCCGTCACCGCGCGGTAGTCGATCCGCAGCGCGCCGTCCGCCTCCAGCGTGTACGTCGCCGAGACCTCGACCCGGCCGGGGAAGCCCTCCTCGCCGTCCGGGCTGATCCGCGACAGCCGCACCCCGTGGTCGCCGTCCTGCTCCGCGTGCCACACCCGCCGGTCGAAGCCCTGCTCACCGCCGTGCAGAGTGTTCGGTCCGTCATTGCGCGCGAGCCGGTGCGTCCGCCCGTCCAGCGTGAAGGCGGCGCCCGCGATGCGATTGGCGTAGCGGCCGACCAGGGCGCCGAAGTACGGCCCCCGGGAGCCGAGGTAGCCCGCGACATCGGGGAAGCCCAGCGCCACATTCGCGATGCCGCCGTTCCGGTCGGGCACCTCCACCGACTGCACGACCCCGCCGTACGTCAGCAGTCGTACCCGGGACTCGGCCCGTTCGAGGGTCCAGCGGTGGACGGGCGTACCCTCGGCGGTCGCGCCAACGCGTTCGGTGTTCATGACAGTCACACAGGCACCCTACGCCGGACAGCTCCCGTGCCGGGTCAGGAGGGCGGCCGCGCCGCGGTGACATTGCGGTACGCGATCTCCGCCAGCCTGCCCTGCCCGTTCTTGCTGGGATGGAACCAGTCCCAGTGGCTGAGCTGGGCACCCGTGAACCGGTAGTCGAAGACCGCACCGCCGTCGTAGCGGCAGCGGCGGTCCTTGGCGCACACGTCCTTCAGCACGCCGTTGTACGCCACGACCCGGTCGTACACCAGGGCCCGCCGGCTCTGCGCGCGCTTGCTCATGTCCTGCGCGTTCCCCAGCATCGTGGCGCAGATACCCAGCTTCCAGATCTGCCGGCCCAGCGGGTTGCCGCGGCCCGTCGACCAGAGCCGTTTGAGATCCGGCACGCTCGACACGTACACCTGCGCCCTGGGTGCTCCGGCGCGCAGCCGGCGCATCGACAGCTCGAAAGACTTACGGAAGTCAGCGACCGGCGTCATCTGTTTGGCTGAGTCCTGGCAGGCGTCATTCGCGCCGACCATGACCGTGACCAGCTCGGGCCCGCGCCGCGCCGCCTGGATCATCTGGCTGGGCAGATCCGACATCCGGGCCCCGGACACCGCCAGATTCCAGCTGTGCTCCGTCACCGCCGGCGCGCCCAGCAGTCGCAACGCGAGGCTGCGCACCTCGCTGTCCGTACCGGTCGACCAGGACACCTCCGGGCAGTCCGCGAGGACCACACAGGCGTCGAAGCCACGGGTGATGGAGTCACCGACCGCCGCCACCGAGGCCGGACTGCGGTTCCAGACGGGCGTGGGGCGCGGAGAAGGGCTGGCGTGCCTGGTCGCGTCCGAGGCCGGGACATCACAGCCGGTCAGCGCGGAACCTGCGGCGAGCACCGCCGCCGTCAGCGCCGCGACGCCCACGCGCGGGCGACGGCCGCGAGCCCGGCTCCGGCTCGGGCTCCAGATCCGACTCCGACGGCTCTCCCGCATCACGGCCCTTCCCCGTTGGCGTCCTCAGGCATCCGGCGGCGTCCCGGCGAGTGAAAGCTTCGCGCATATCGGGGCCGGGACCGACGGTACGTCACCCCGGGCCCCCCGCCGCACGGTAGCTTTTGCCACGTCGAACCAGAGATGCCTGATCTCTCGGCTCCGGTAAATTACATCACGTCACATGCTGTCCCTTTTGCGGAGTTTTACTCCCGATGCTGTTTACTGAGGCCGCTGGGAAAGGCGAACCTCGTCCCACACTGGAGGTCCCGGTGACGACACGTGGAGTTCTGTACGTTCACTCCGCACCGCGCGCGATGTGCCCCCACGTCGAATGGGCGGTGGCGGGCGTCCTCGGCCTGCGCGTCCAGCTCGACTGGATCAGACAGCCGGCCTCGCCCGGCACCTGGAGAGCCGAGGTGTCCTGGAAGGGACAGCCGGGCACCGCCTCCAAACTCGCCTCAGCCCTGCGCGGCTGGCAGATGCTGCGCTTCGAAGTGACCGCCGAGCCCTGTCCCACCGCGGAGGGCGAGCGCTACAGCGCCACCCCTGACCTGGGCATCTTCCATGCCGTCACCGGAATGCACGGCGACATCCTCGTCCCCGAGGACCGGCTGCGCGCCGCTCTCGCACGCTCCCGGCAGGGCGAGACCCAGTTGGAGGAAGAGGTCGCCAAGCTGCTCGGCAAGCCGTGGGACGACGAGCTGGAGCCCTTCCGCTACGCGGGCGAGGGCGCGCCCGTTCGCTGGTTGCACCAGGTCGTCTGAGCACGTCCGGCCGCGCCGTCCTACCGTGGTCCCATGGCTGATCAACTCACAGTAGCTGTCCTGGGCACCGGCATCATGGGTTCCGCGATGGCCCGCAACCTCTGCCGCGCGGGACTCGACGTCCGCGTCTGGAACCGCACCCCCGAAAAGGCCGAAGCCCTCACCTCCGACGGCGCGCGGGCCGCCCAGACCCCGGCCGAGGCCGTCACCGGCGCCGATGTCGTCCTCACCATGCTGTACGACGGACCTGCCGCACTGGAGGCCATGACGGCCGCCGGTCCCGGTCTGCGTCCGGGGGCCATCTGGGTCCAGTCGACGACCGCCGGCGTCGAGGGCATCGCCCAGTTGTCCGACCTCGCCCGGCACCTGGGACTCGTCTTTGTCGACGCCCCCGTACTCGGTACGAAGGGCCCCGCCGAGAGCGGCGAGCTGCTGGTGCTGGCCGCCGGTCCCGAGGACGCGCGGCCCACGCTCGGCGCCGTCTTCGACGCCATCGGCCGGCGTACGGTCTGGCTCGGCGAGGACGGCAGCGGCGCGGCCGCCACCCGCCTCAAGCTCGTCTGCAACAGCTGGGTGCTCATGCTCATCCACGGCACGGCCGAGGCGGTCTCCCTGGCCAAGGGGCTGGGGGTCGACCCGCGGTACTTCCTGGAGGCCATGACCGGCCCACTGGACAACGGCTATATGCGCCTCAAGGCCGACGCGATCCTCAACGACGACTACACGCCGTCGTTCTCCGTGGTCACCGCGGCCAAGGACGCCCGTCTGATCGTGGAGGCCGCCGAGGCCGCGGGCGTACATCTGGACCTCGCGGCGGCGGGCGCGGAGCGCTTCCGCCGGGCGGAGGCCCAGGGCCACGGCGACGAGGACATGGTGGCGTCCTACTTCGCCAGCTTTGACAACTGACGGTCCGCCACCGACGGCGGACGGCGCGGGACCCGCCGAACGGCTCAGGCCCGGCCTCTTTCGAGGGACCGGGCCTGAGCGCGCGAGCGCCGGAATCAGGTCGTGCGCAGAGCCAGCACCACGTTGTGACCACCGAAGCCGAACGAGTTGTTGATCGCCGAGATCGTGCCGCTGGGCAGCGCCCGCGGCTCGCCGCGCACCACGTCCGCGTCGACCTCTTCGTCGAGGTCGTCGATGTTGATGGTCGGCGGCGCCGTGCGGTGGTAGAGCGCGAGGACCGTGGCCACGGTCTCGATACCGCCCGCGCCGCCCAGCAGATGGCCCGTCATGGACTTCGTACCGGAGACGGCGACATGGTCCAGGTCGTCGCCCAGGACCCGGCGCAGCGCCTTGATCTCGGCGACGTCGCCCTGGGGCGTGGACGTGGCGTGCGCGTTGAGGTGCATGACCTCGGACGGCTTGAGGTCCGTCGAGTCCAGCAGGTTCTCCAGCGCCTTGGCGATGCCGCGGCCGGTGGGCTCGGGCTGGGCGATGTGGTGCGCGTCCGAGGAGAGGCCCTGGCCGAGCACCTCGCAGTAGACCCGCGCGCCGCGCGCCGCGGCGTGCTCCGCCGACTCCAGGACGACGATGCCCGCGCCCTCACCGAGGACAAAGCCGTCACGCGCCTTGTCGTACGGGCGGGAGGCTTTGGTGGGCTCGTCGTTGTTCTTGGACATCGCCATCATGTTGGCGAACGCCGCGATGGGCAGCGGGTGGATGGCCGCTTCCGTACCACCGGCGACGACCACGTCGGCGCGCCCGGTGCGGATCATCTCGACGGCGTAGCCGACCGCCTCGGCGCCCGACGCACAGGCGGAGACCGGGGTGTGCACGCCCGCGCGGGCGCCCACCTCCAGGCTGACATTGGCGGAGGGGCCGTTCGGCATCAGCATCGGCACGGTGTGCGGGGAGACACGGCGTTCGCCCTTCTCCTTCAGCACGTCGTACTGGTCGAGCAGGGTGGTCACGCCGCCGATACCGGAGGCGATCACCGTTCCGACCCGGTCGGCGTCGACGGAGGTGTCCTCGCCGGCCCTGCCGGTGAAACCCGCGTCCGCCCAGGCCTCCCTGGCCGCGATCAGCGCGAACTGCGCCGAGCGGTCGAGCTTGCGGGCGAGCGGACGGGGCAGTACATCGCCCGGGTCGACCGCCGCGACGGCGGCGATACGGACCGGCAGACTGGCGAAGCGTTCGCCCACCAGGGGACGGACGCCGGAGCGGCCCGCGAGAAGGCCTTCCCAGGTCGATGCGCTGTCGCCACCCAGTGGTGTGGTTGCGCCGATACCGGTGACGACCACGGTGCGATTGGTCGAGCTCACTGGAATTCTTTCTCCACGTGTAGAGGGTGCTGAATTTTTACGGCGCCACCACCGGGTGGCGTCAGCCGCGCGACGAGCGTCAGGCCTGGTGGTCCGCGATGTACGAGGCGGCGTCACCGACGGTCTTCAGGTTCTTGACGTCGTCGTCCGGGATCTTGACGTCGAAGCGCTCTTCGGCGGCGACGACGACCTCGACCATGGACAGCGAGTCGACGTCCAGGTCGTCGGTGAAGGACTTGTCCAGCTTGACGTCCTCGACCGGGATACCGGCGATCTCGTTCACGATCTCGGCGAGACCGGAGACGATCTCTTCCAGGGTGGCGGCCATGTGGGGCGCTCCTTCGATAGTCAGCAGAGGGATATATCGGAACACGATCCGGAAGATCCGGAGTGCCTAGGGGAGGGTAACGACCGTCGCGGCGTAGACGAGACCCGCCCCGAAGCCGATGACGAGCGCGGTGTCGCCGCTCTTCGCCTGTCCGGTCGCCAGAAGCCGCTCCATCGCGAGCGGAATCGAGGCGGCCGAAGTGTTGCCGGTGGTTTCCACGTCACGGGCGACCGTGACGCTCTCCGGCAGCTTCAGAGTCTTCACCATCGAGTCGATGATCCGCATATTGGCCTGGTGCGGAATGAAGACGTCCAGGTCTTCCGAGCCGATCCCGGCCGCGTCCAGCGCCTGCTGGGCGACCTTCGCCATCTCGAAGACGGCCCACCGGAAGACGGCCTGGCCCTCCTGGGTGATGGCCGGGAACTTCTCCACCGTGCCGTCGCGGTAATCGTCCCACGGCACGGTCTGTTTGATGGTGTCGGCCTTGTCGCCCTCGGAGCCCCAGACGGTCGGGCCGATCATCGGCTCCTTGGCGGGACCGACGACCACGGCGCCCGCGCCGTCGCCGAAGAGGAAGGCCGTCGCGCGATCCTCCAGATCGGTCAGATCCGAGAGCCGCTCCACGCCGATCACCAGGACGTGCTCGGCAGAGCCCTCGACGACCAGGCCCTTGGCCAGGGTCAGTCCGTAGCCGAAGCCGGCGCAGCCCGCGGAGATGTCGAACGCGGCCGGCTTGCCGGCGCCGATCTTGTCCGCGATCTCGGTCGCGATGGCCGGGGTCTGCTTGAAGTGCGAGACGGTCGAGACGATCACGGCGTCGATCTGCTCGGGCGTGACCCCGGCGTCGGCGATCGCCTTGCCGGACGCCTCGATGGACATCGCGGCGACGGTCTCCTCCGGAGAGGCCCAGTGACGGGTCGCGATTCCGGAGCGGGAGCGGATCCACTCGTCGGACGAGTCGATCGTCTCGAGGATCACCTCGTTGGGCACGACACGGGTCGGGCGGTACCCGCCGACGCCCATGATGCGCGCGTACGGGGCGCCCTTGCTGGGCTTGATCTTCGACATGCTCTCTGGCTCCTATTCAGCCGTGGAGGAGTGCTCGGCGATCAGGGCGCGGGCCGCGTCGAGGTCGTCGGGGGTCTTGAGTGCCAGGGTCTTCACGCCGGGCATGGCGCGCTTGGCGAGACCGGTCAGGGTGCCACCGGGGCTCAGCTCGATCAGCGCGGTCGCGCCCCGCTGGACGAAGGTTTCCATGCACAGGTCCCAGCGGACCGGGTTGGCGACCTGTCCGACCAGGTGTGTCAGGATCCCGGAGCCGGTGGCGACGGCCTGGCCGTCCTTGTTCGAGACATACGGTACGGCCGGGGCGGCGGCGTCAAGGGTACGGGCCGCCGCTTCCAGCGTCTCGACCGCGGGCGCCATGTGGTGTGTGTGGAACGCGCCGGCGACCTTGAGCGCCACCACGCGGCGCACGCCCTCCGGCTTCTCGGCCTCCAGCGCGGCGAGCTCTTCGAGCGTGCCGGCGGCCACGATCTGGCCGGCGCCGTTCACATTCGCCGGCGTCAGACCGAGCTTCTCCAGATACGCGAAGGTGGTCTCGGGGTCCCCGCCCAGCAGTGCCGACATCCCCGTCCGGGTGGTGGCGGCGGCCTCGGCCATCGCCAGCCCCCGGGTCCTGACGAGCCCCATGGCCGCGTCGTCCGTGAGCACCCCGGCCAGCGCGGTGGCGGCCAGTTCGCCGACACTGTGCCCGGCCACGACGCCGACGTCCCGGGCCACGTCCCCGGTGACGGGGAAGAGTTGACGGGCCGACAGCAGGGCGGCCGCCACCAGCAGGGGCTGGGCGACCGCCGTGTCACGGATCTCGTCCGCGTCGGCCTTCGTGCCGTAGTGGACCAGGTCCAGGTCGATGGCGGCCGACCAGGCCCGCAGCCGGTCTTCGGCGCCGGGAAGATCGAGCCAGGGAGTCAGGAAGCCGGGCGTCTGAGCGCCTTGGCCGGGAGCGACGAGTACGAGCACCCTCACACTCTCTCTTGGGGACGGTCCTCACCGCCCGTGGGGACAGGGACCAAGAACCATCAGGGGAATTGTTGGAGTACGACAAAAGTCTAGGACTGGGGATCCCCGTCGGCCAGACGCCCGAGGATCAGGGCGATCCGCAGCGTGAACGCGGACCGTACGTCCGAGGGTGACCATCCGGTGACGTCAGTCACACGTCGAAGCCGGTATCGCACGGTGTTGGGGTGAACGAAAAGCATCCGCGCCGCGCCTTCGAGGCTGCTCGCCTGTTCAAGATAGACACTCAGAGTCTCCAGCAGCGCGGAACCCGCTTCTTCGAGCGGTCTGTAGATCTCCTCCACCAACTGGTCACGTGCGGAAGGGTCGGAGGCGATGGCGCGCTCCGGCAGCAGGTCGTCCGCCAGCACCGGGCGCGGCGCGTCCTGCCAGGCGAAACACGCCTTGAGCCCGGCGGCGGCGGCCTGCGCCGACCTGGTGGCGGCCAGCAGATCGGGCACCACGGGGCCCGCGACGACGGGGCCCGCGGCATAGGGACCGATCAGTGCCTTGGCGACCTGGAGCGGGTTGTCGCTGCCGCCCGCGATCACCACCAGCCTGTCGCCGAGGACGCCGGTGAGGACCTGGAGCTTCGCGTGCCGGGCGGCCCGGCGGATGGCCTCCACGGTCAGTTCGCTGTCCCCGTCAGGGGCGGTGCCGAGCAGCACACAGACATGCTCGGGGGAGTTCCAGCCGAGCGCCGCGGCCCGGGAGACGGCCCCCTCGTCCGCCTCGCCGGAGAGCACGGCGTTCACCACAAGGGACTCCAGCCGCGCGTCCCAGGCACCGCGTGCCTCGGCGGCCTGCGCGTAGACCTGCGCGGTCGCGAAGGCGATCTCGCGGGCGTAGACGAGCAGTGCCTCGCGGAGTATCGCCTCGTCGCCCGGCGCCGCGACCTCCTCGATGGCCGATTCCATGACCTCGATCGTGGTCCGCACCATCTCCACGGTCTGGCGCAGGGTGATCGCCCGTGTCAGCTCGCGCGGCGCCGTGCCGAAGACATCGGTGGAGATGGCCTGCGGGGTCTCCGGGTGGCGGAACCATTCCGTGAACGCGGCGATACCGGCCTGTGCGACCAGCCCGATCCAGGACCGGTTCTCCGGCGGCATCGCGCGATACCACGGGAGTGTCCCGTCCATGCGTGCGATGGCGTTGGCGGCGAGCCGTCCCGAGGACTGCTCCAGCCTGCGCAGCGTCGCGGGATGGGGATGGGGTTCGATCGCGGGTTCTGGCACGGGGACAAGACTGCCTTATCGGGTCGGGTGTCTGTGGTGCCGGGGCTACGGTGGACCTGTGATTCTCGTACGCCACGCGGCGGAGCGTTACCCCGGCGGCGATGCCTCCGCCGGAATCGAGTCCCTGCACGCCTTCTCCTTCGGGCGCTTCTACGACCCCGGGAACCTCCGCTTCGGCGCGGTCCTCGCCTGCAACGAGGAGCGGCTCGCGCCGGGCGCCGGGTTCGGTGAACATCCGCACAGCCATATGGAGATCGTCACCTGGGTCGTCGAGGGCGAGCTCACCCACCGTGACTCGGAGGGGCACGCCACCGTCGTCAGGGCGGGCGACGTCCAGCGGCTCAGCTCGGCCGGCGGCGTGCGGCACGTGGAGCGCAACGACGGCGACCGGCCCCTGGTCTTCGTACAGATGTGGCTGGCGCCACTGGAGCCGGGCGGCGAGCCCGCGTACGACATCGTGCGCGGCATCGCCGACTCCACGCCGTACGCCGTGCCCGCGGCCGGGGCGATGCTGCATGTGCGGCGCCTCGGAGCGGGCGAGCGGGCCGCCGTGCCCGACGCGCCCCATGTGTATGTCCACGCGGTCCGCGGCGGAGTACGTCTGGGCGGCGCGGAGCTGGGACCGGGCGACTCGGCGCGCGTCACGGACGCCGAGGGCCTGGAACTGGCCGCGGGCCCGGCGGCGGAGGTGCTGCTCTGGGAGATGTCGGGCTGAGCCCGCCCCGGCCCGGCGGCGGTCAGCGGGCGGAGTCCCGGCGCAGCTCCGCGAGGACGGCGTCGGTGAAGGGCGGCCAGGCGTCGACGGCCCAGGAGCCGAAGGCCCGGTCGGACAGCGCCACACACGCCGCCCCGGCGTCCGGGTCGACCCACAGGAACGTACCGGACTGGCCGAAGTGCCCGAAGGTGCGCGGCGAGGACGAAGCGCCCGTCCAGTGCGGGGACTTGGTGTCCCGGATCTCGAAGCCCAGGCCCCAGTCGTTGTTCCGCTGGTGGCCGTAGCCGGGCAGCACACCGGACAGCCCGGGGTGCACCACCGTCATCGCCTCCAGCACGGTGCGCGCGTCGAGCAGCCGCGGCGCCTGGAGTTCGGCGGCGAACCGCACCAGATCGTCCACGGTCGAGACGCCGTCCTTGGCCGGCGACCCCTCCAGGGATGTGGAGGACATGCCCAGCGGTTCGAGCACGGCCTCGCGGAGATAGTCGGCGAAGGGGATCTCGGTGGCCTTGGCGACATGGTCGGCGAGCGCCTCGAACCCGGCGTTGGAGTAGAGCCTGCGGGTGCCGGGCGCGCTGGTCGCGCGGTGCTCGTCGAAGGCCAGCCCGCTGGTGTGCGCGAGCAGATGACGGACCGTGGAGCCCTCGGGCCCGGCCGGCTCGTCCAGTTCGACCGCGCCCTCCTCGTACGCCACCAGCACCGCGTACGCGGTGAGCGGCTTGGTCACGGAGGCGAGGGGAAACCGGTGTGCGGTGGGGCCGTGTGCACCGGCGACCGTGCCGTCCACTCGTACGACGGCGGCCGCGGCGGTGGTCGCCGGCCAGTTCTCGATCAGCGCCAGGCTCTGCATGGCACCGACTCTAGTGCCGACTCCCGTGCCGCGTCCGCCCCGTCGCGGGCCGGGCGGGCTCTCGCGGCGGGTCCGGGCGGACCAGGTCCTGGAACGTCAGCCGCATCGAGGGATCGGGCGTGCGGGCGAAGCCCAGGGACGTGTACAGCGGCTCGCCCTCCCGTGACGCGTGCAGATCGATCTTGCGGACGCCACGGCTCCGGTACCACTCCAGCAGCGCCTCCAGGCAGGCCCGTGAGTATCCCCGGCGGCGCAGGTCAGGATCGGTGGCGACATTGAAGACATGGCCGCTGGTGCCGGTCGGATTGCCGGGACCGCCGAGCCGGTACTCGATCGTGCCCACGGCGCAGGAGGCCAGCCCCGGCCCGGCCCCGCCGGAACCTTCCGGGCGATCCACCACAAAAGCCATGAGCGACCCGTCGGGGACCGCGAGACGCTCGCGGAGGGTCTCGATCGCGGCCGGCTGCCATCCGGTGTCCGGGTCCGGCCCCCGGTACGAATCGAGCATGACCTTGCGAAGGCGGACCAGTTCTTCGGCGTCGGTGGGGGTGGCGCGGCGTGCGGGGCTCATGAGCTGGGAGGGTAGTGCGAGGCGCCGGGAAACTCGCCCCCTTTTCCGCTTGCTTCGAGTGCACTCCAAGGAATTAGCGTTGTGGACATGACGCTGACCGAGAGCAGGGCCGTACGAACGGAACGTGTTGAGACCTGCGCGGCGGCGCCCCGCGCGCATCCGCGTCCCGACGGGGACCGCTACACGATCAGCGAGGTCTCCGCCTTCACCGGGCTCACCGCCCACACCCTGCGCTGGTACGAGCGGATCGGCCTGATGCCGCACGTCGACCGGTCGCACACCGGCCAGCGCCGCTTCACCAACCGTGACCTGGACTGGCTTGCCTTTGTCGGGAAGCTGCGGCTGACCGGGATGCCGGTCGCGGACATGGTCCGCTATGCGGAGCTGGTCAGGGCAGGCGAGGAGACGTTCGAACAACGGCGGGAACTGCTGGCGCGGACCAGGCGCGATGTCCTCGCCCGGATCGCGGAGCTCCAGGACACCGTCGCCGTACTCGATCACAAGATCGGCTTTTACGCGGACGCCGGCAGGGCGTCGGAGAGGGTCTGAACCCTGATGAGTGACAACGGGATCATCAGCAAGGTGCGGCTCGGGACCGGCGGCCCCGAGGTCGGTGTCCAGGGGCTCGGCTGCATGGGCATGAGCTTCGCGTACGGACCGACGGACGCCGACGAGGCCCGGGCCACCCTGGAACGCGCCCTGGAGCTGGGCGTCACGCTGTACGACACGGCGGACGTCTACGGCAAGGGGGAGAACGAGAAGTTCGTCTCGCCGTTCATCCGGGCGAACCGCGACAAGGTCGTGGTGGCCACGAAGTTCGGGCTGGGAATCCACCCGGACGACCCCACCAAGCGGATCATCCGCAACGACCCGCCTTATATCCGCCGGAGCGTCGAGGGAAGCCTCCAGCGCCTCGGCGTGGAGGTGATCGACCTCTACTACATGCACCGCCGCGATGTGAACATCCCGATCGAGGAGACGGTCGGTGTGATGGCCGAACTGGTCTCCGAGGGCAAGGTCAAGCAGCTCGGGCTGAGCGAGGTCACCGGCGACGAGCTGCGCGCCGCGCACGCCGTGCACCCGATCGCCGCCGTGCAGTCCGAGTGGTCGCTGTTCAGCAGGGACATCGAGGCGGCCGTCGTCCCGGCCGCCGCCGAACTGGGCGTCACGCTCGTGCCGTACTCGCCACTCGGCCGGGGTTTTCTGACCGGCGCCTTCGTCAACGCCGACCAGGAGCTGGGCGCCGGCGACTTCCGCCGTCAGCAGCCGCGTTTCACCGGTGAGAACGCGGCGGCGAACGCCACACTGCTCGAACCGGTGCGCAAGATCGCCGAAGGCCGTGACGCCACCCCCGGGCAGGTCGCGCTCGCCTGGGTGCAGCAGCGGGCGGCGGTGCACGGACTCGGTGTCGTACCGATCCCCGGGACGCGCAGGCCCAGCCGGATCGAGGAGAACACCGCCGCGACCCGCCTCATCCTCACCGCCAGCGAACTGGAACTGCTGGAGCCGATCGCGGGCCGGGTGGCCGGCGGCCGGTACACCGACATGTCCTTCACCTCGGCGGGCCGCGAGTAGGCCCGCGCCGTCATAATTCCGCCAGCAGCTCCGCCTTCTTCGCGGTGAACTCCTCGTCGGTCACCAGGCCCGCCCGGTGCAGGTCGCCGAGATGGCGGATACGGTCCGCGACATCGGCCGGGTCCCGGCGACCGGACGCGGCGGCGGGCACCGGGACGGCCGGGCGGCTCGCCGCCGCGCCCTGGATGGCCTGGAGGACGGCCGCCGCGAAGGGCAGCGACTCGTGCACCGGGCCATATCCGAGGCCGAAGACGACAGTCGCCGGGTCGTGGTCGGCCTGCGGCGGACGGGAGAGCTCCGGGCCGTGGCCCTCGCGGCGCAGCAGCCGCAGATGTCCGTCGAAGCCCTCCGGCGAGCGCCACTCGACGCCGTGCAGCTCGCGCACGGGGAAGCTCTGGTCGCCCGCCTTCCACTTGGCGGACGAGGCGCCCGTCCAGAACCAGCGGAAGGACACCAGGTCGCCGTCGAAGGATGCCTTGCCGTCGTACGCCTTGAAATGCAGGGAAGGACCGGGCGAGGCCACCAGATAGCGCTCGGCCGGCTCGTGCGGCTCCCGTATGTGGGGGCCGCCGTCCCGGCCCAGCGCGGCCCGCAGCTCGTCGGCGTAGTACTCCGCGAGAATCTCGCGCTCGGCGGGCAGCACCAGCCGGTACGGATCGCAGCCCTGCTTGAGCTGTCCGGCCGCGGCCTCCATCAGCGGGTCGGCGCCGGGTCTGGGCACGGCGTGCAGCACGACCGTCCCGCGCTTGCCGGCGGAGAGACTCACCGACGACAACGCCTCGTGCGGAACACGGCGTTCGCCGAGCGCCTGAAAGAGCTTCGGCGTCCGTATCCCCCGTTCGAAGCGGATGAGCACGGAGTCGCTCTCGAACTCCCAGGTGGCATGAATCCCCGCAAGCACATCACCCATGTGCTTCATCGTAGGCCGCGGCCGTCCGCGCGTCGCCTGCCGCAACACACCAATTCTACGCGCGTCAGATCTCTTCGGCCCCGGCTTCTTCGGCACCCGGGATTCCACTCCGACAGGTGACATCGCCGTCCGCACAGCTCACCGCGGAGTACGAACCGACCCCGATCTCCGCGAAGTTGCCGAGGCTCTCGGTGCCCGGCTCGAAGTAGCCGCTGTGCCCGATCGCGCCCTCCGCCGAGAGGACCCGCGAGCCGAAGCCCCGGGACACCGGGTCCGCGCCGTGCCCGAGGCCGCCCACGGCCAGATACGGGACATCCTGGATCCAGTCGTCCTGGTCCCGCATGGCCCACACCCGGGCGCCGGTGCGGAGTTGACGTGCGTTGCCGACCCGCATGCCGGGGCTGCCCGCGACCGCCACGTCCGCGACCCTGGCCGGCAGCGCGCGGGCGGCCACTCCGCACACCACGGAGCCGTAGCTGTGGCAGAACAGCGAGACGCGGGAGTTCCCCGGCAGCGCCGCCGTGAGCGCGGAGAGCCGTACGGCGCCGTCCTCGGCGAGCTTGCCGATCGCCGCGTCCATGCCGAGCCCGGCGGGCGCGGTGTAGTCGGCCCAGGCGA
The DNA here is from genome assembly GCF_040635655.1 of Streptomyces sp. NPDC006923. Classification (NCBI taxonomy): domain Bacteria; kingdom Bacillati; phylum Actinomycetota; class Actinomycetes; order Kitasatosporales; family Streptomycetaceae; genus Streptomyces; species Streptomyces sp. NPDC006923. The sequence goes on along the minus strand of NZ_JBEYIF010000001.1, from coordinate 604,473 downwards.
TGACGGCGGTACGGGTGTCCGGGTCGGCGGCCCGCTCGGCTTCGTACAGCGACTTGGCCATGCCCACCGGCGCGGTGTACCTGCGGTGTGTCTTCTCGAACGTCAGCACATTCGTGTCGACCCCCGGGACCACGACCGAGACGCGCTCCGCGAGATCGAGATCTCCGAAGACCTCGGCCGCGCGCCCCTTTCCCGACGGGTCGAAGGCGAGGATCTGCCGGCCGCCGCTGAGCATCGACTCGAAGCGGTGCATCCGCCGCCCCGCCTGCCACCGGCCGTCGCTGGAGAGTCTGGTGTCGGTCATCCGGTCGTGCTCCACCCGGCGCGCCTGGGACAGGGCCAGCCGGTTGGCGAGGTACCGCAGGGCGACGGGAGCGCCGTTGAGATTGCCGACGACGAGCGGATGCTTCGTGGCCAGCCGCACCTGCTCAGCACCGGTGAGAGAGGCGAAGAACGCCGACAGCAGCCGTGGCGGCGCGGTGGGGCGCGGCAGCGGACGGTCTCCTGACCGGCCCCGCTCCCAGGCGAGAAAGGCGGCCCGCCAGGGCTCGCCGGGGCCGCGCTGATGCCGGACGGCGGTCCATCCGGTGGTCGTCAGCAACACAAACACCACGGCGAGGGCGAGCAGCGTGCGCCATGAGCTGAGGGAGGGGGAAGAGCCGAAGGAAGTCACTGCGGACCACCCTAGGACGCGCGTGGCGACGCTTGTGGCAACGGTGAGGCAGATCACGCCTCATGGAGGAATGAACCGCCGGTAACCTCGCCGTGTATACGAACGACACGCGCGCTTCGGGGCGTTACGGGTGTACCGGACAACGCGTGTGACGGACCGTAGCCTTCTGGGCCGTCAGGGGCGGTGCCGGTGCCGTGCCCCGGCGGGGCGGAGGCCGCGCGTGTCGGCGGGCGCGGCTCCCGTATACATACCGTCCTCAGGCGGACCGGCTGCTCCGGTCGCGCACCGGCTTCCGCCAGGTCTCGGCGAGCGCGGGACCGAGGTGGTCGAGATACGCCTCGGTCAGCTCGCCCAGCGCCTCCACGCTCGGGTCCTGTCCCTGCCCCCAGAGCCGGCCGGTCACCCGCATCACACCCGCGAAGGCGGCGACGGCGACCCGTGGCCGGGGATCGGCGTCCACGTCCAGGCCCTCGCGGTCGGCGATCAGCCGGGCGATTCCCTCCTCCAGTTCGGCGGAGCGGCGCAGATGCGCGGCGAGGAGGGCCGGAGTGGATTCGATCATCTGATATGCCCGCATATGGAGATCCACCGGTACGACCGCCTCGATCGCTTCCCCGATGGTGTTCCAGGCGGAGGTGACGGCGTTGCGCATGGCCTCGAATGGCCCCTCCGAGGCGGGCCGGTGGCTCAGGGCCTCGAAAAACCGGTCCTCGACCATGTCCACCACCGCGAAGGCGACCTCCTCCTTGCTGGCGAAATAGCGGAAGAAGGTGCGCTGGGAGACCTCCACGGCGTCCGCGATCTCGTCGACGGTGGTCTGCTCGTATCCGCGCGTGGTGAACAGTTCCAGGGCCACCCGCAGCAGGGCGTCGCGGGTGCGCTGCTTCTTGCGGGCGCGCAGCCCGGCCGGCTGTTCAACCGCTGTGTCCCGCTCGGTGGTTATGTGCTGCCCGAAGGTCACCGCATGGTCCTCATTCCACCGCTTCAATGCGCTTCGCCCAGCTCAGTCTATCTGTGAGCTACGTGACAGTTACCGACTTGTGAATTGGTTTGTCAACTGTCAGAGGCTGACACTAGCGTGTCCGGTATGACTAGTCAGACCACCGTCGACAAGGCGCCACAGGCCCCGGAACCCCCGGCCGCGGCGCCGTCCAAGGGACTGCGCGGCCACCCTTGGCTGACGCTCTTCTCCGTGGCCATCGGCGTGATGATGGTGGCGCTCGACGGCACCATCGTCGCGATCGCCAATCCGGCCATCAAGCAGGACCTCGGCGCGACCTTCGCCGACGTCCAGTGGATCACCAACGGCTACTTCCTCGCCCTCGCCGTGGCACTGATCACCGCGGGCAAGCTCGGTGACCGCTTCGGCCACCGGCAGACCTTCCTCATCGGCGTCATCGGCTTCGCCGCCGCCTCGGGGGCCATCGGCCTCTCCCACAGCATCTCCCTCGTGGTCACCTTCCGGGTGCTCCAGGGCCTCTTCGGAGCGCTGCTGATGCCGGCGGCGCTCGGCCTGCTGCGCGCCACCTTCCCGGCCGAGAAGCTCAATATGGCCATCGGCATCTGGGGCATGGTCATCGGCGCCTCGACGGCGGGCGGGCCGATCCTCGGCGGCGTGCTGGTCGAGCACGTCAGCTGGCAGTCGGTCTTCTTCATCAATGTGCCGGTCGGCGTGGTCGCCCTGGTCATCGGAGCGGTGATCCTCCGGGACCACCGGGCGGAGAACGCCCCGAAGTCCTTCGACATCCTTGGCATCCTGCTGCTCTCCGCCGCCATGTTCTGTCTGGTCTGGGCGATCATCAAGGCCCCGGCATGGGGCTGGGGCGACGGCCTGACCTGGCTGTTCATCGGCGCCTCCGTGGTCTGCTTCGGGCTCTTCGCCTTCTGGGAGACCAAGGTCAAGGAGCCGCTCGTCCCGCTCGGGCTGTTCCGCTCCGTACCGCTGTCCGCCGGTGTGGTCCTGATGGTGCTGATGGCCATCGCCTTCCTGGGCGGCCTCTTCTTCGTCACCTTCTACCTCCAGAACGTGCACGGCATGAGCCCGATCGACGCCGGTCTGCATCTGCTGCCGCTGACCGGGATGATGATCGTCGGCTCGCCGCTGGCGGGTGTGGTGATCACCAAGCTCGGCCCCCGGGTCCCGCTGGCGGGCGGCATGGTGCTCACCGCCGCCGCCATGTTCGGCATGTCCACCCTGGAGACGGGGACCAGCAGCCTCACCATGTCGATCTGGTTCGCCCTGCTCGGGCTCGGCCTGGCGCCGGTCATGGTGGGCGCGACCGAGGTCATCGTGGGCAACGCCCCGATGGAGCTGTCCGGTGTGGCGGGCGGTCTGCAACAGGCCGCCATGCAGATCGGCGGCAGCCTCGGTACGGCGGTGCTCGGCGCGGTGATGGCCTCCAAGGTCACCAGCGACCTGCCGGGCAACTGGACCGCGGCGGGGCTCCCGCCGCTCACCGCCGAGCAGGAGGCCCAGGCCGCCGAGGCGGTCCAGGGCGGGGTGGCCCCGGTGCCGCCCGGCACCCCGGCCGAGGTCGCCGCGAAGATCACCGGCGTGGCGCACGACACCTTTATGTCCGGCATGGGGCTGGCCTGCCTGGTGGCCGCCGCCGTCGCGACCGTGGCGGTCTTTGTCGCGCTGCTGACGAAGCGTGGTATCAACGCCGACGCGTCGGGCGGTGGGGTGCACATCTGAGGTCAATCCACGGATGACCCGACGTCAATCACGTGCCTGTCACAGCCCCGCCGGAACCTTCCGGCGGGGCTGTCGCCTATTCGGGTGGAGGCCCTCCGGCCGCCTTCCCGGGACCGGATGCCGCAGGTCAGGGTGGGGTGCACAGGTTGTACGAGACGGGGGTTGATCCGTATGCGCAGGACCACACACACGTCGGGGCAGGGGCCGAGGACGCGGCGGGAGGCGATGTCCCTGCTGCGGCCGCGGCGGGGAGCGGCACCCGGGGCCGGGCGCAGGGCCGGGCCGGGCTCGGTGCCGCAGGCCGTCGCCGCCGGGGCGCTGGCCGTCGCCGCCCTGCTGCCGGGGCCCGCTGCCGCTGCCGCACCGCCACGCCTCGGGGAGTGCGCGGCCGGCGAGCTCTGTCTGTGGGAGAAGGGCGACTTCAAGGGGGCGCGGCAGACGCATGAGCTGTCCGGTGTCGGCGCCGGCAGTTGCACACCGCTGCCCCGGGGCGCCACCGCGGAGTCCCTCGCCAACCGCACCGGCCGGCCGGTGACGACCTATCAGTCGGAGGAGTGCGAGGAGACCGGGGAGTTCGAGACCTATCCGGGCGGCGGCACCTGGCTGCCCCGGTCGCCGTACCGCGTGAGGGCCTTCAAGGTCTGGGAGCACTGAGCCGTTCCGGGGAGCCGGTGTCTGGGCGCGCCGACCGGGGGTACCCGAGGGGAGGAGAAAGCCCCCGACCGACCCCGAGGAGGGACGATGACGGGCTTGGGAAACACCCGTACACGCTGGGGCCCCCGCTCACGCGGCCGGATGAGGTCGCGGACCGGGCCGGACCGCGTGACGCTCGGGATCGTCGGACTGGTCTGCGCGGTCGCCGGACTGTTCGTGCTGGGCATTGTGCTCGGCCCGGTCGCGATCGTCTGCGGCTGGCTGGCCATGGGCCGTCGCTGGAGCAGTACGCACATTCCGTCGGTGGTAGCGGTCGCGCTCGGGGCGATCGATACCCTGCTGGCGATTCTCTGGCTGGCCTGACCTCGTCCGGCCGGGCGGTCCGGGAGAGCCGGCGTCACGGCCGGCGGAACGACCGGAGGGCGGCGGGACTCATGGGTCCTGCCGCCCCCCGTCGCGCGTGCTGATGTCCGCGCGGCTCCGGGACATGCCCTAGTCAGGCGTCACCACCGGAGTCAGGCGTCACCACCGGCCACGCCCGGGTCGGCCGCGGAGGCGTCCAGCAGCTCGTAACGGTCCACCGCCTGCTTCAGTACGGAACGGTCGACCTTGCCCTCCTTGGCCAGCTCGGTGAGCACGGCGAGCACGATCGACTGCGCGTCGATGTGGAAGAAGCGACGGGCCGCGCCGCGCGTGTCGGCGAAACCGAAGCCGTCCGCGCCCAGCGACTGGTACGTGCCGGGGACCCAGCGCGAGATCTGGTCGGGCACCGAACGCATCCAGTCGGACACGGCGACGAACGGGCCCTCCGCGCCGGACAGCTTGCGCGTGACATACGGCACGCGCTGTTCCGCGTCCGGGTGCAGCAGATTGTGCCGCTCCACCTCGACCGCCTCGCGCCGCAGCTCGTTCCAGGACGTCGCGGACCAGACATCGGCCCGGACATTCCACTCCTCGGCGAGGATCCGCTGGGCCTCCACCGCCCACGGCACCCCCACCCCGGACGCCATGATCTGCGCGGGGATCGCGCCCCGCTCGCCCCGCTTGAAGCGGTAGACGCCCTTGAGGATCCCGTCGACATCCACGTCGGCGGGCTCGGCGGGATGCTGGATCGGCTCGTTGTAGACGGTGAGGTAGTAGAAGACGTCCTCGCTGTCCGGGCCGTACATCCGGCGCAGACCGTCCTTGACGATATGCGCGATCTCAAAGCCGTACGCCGGGTCGTACGCGACACAGGCCGGGTTGGTCGAAGCCAGCAGATGGGAGTGGCCGTCCGCGTGCTGGAGCCCCTCACCGGTCAGAGTCGTCCGCCCGGCGGTCGCACCCAGTACAAAGCCCCGCGCGAGCTGATCGGACATCTGCCAGAACTGGTCGCCGGTGCGCTGGAAGCCGAACATCGAATAGAAGACGTACACGGGGATCAGCGGCTCGCCGTGCGTGGCGTACGCCGAACCCGCCGCGATCAGCGAGGCGGTACAGCCCGCCTCGGAGATGCCGTCGTGCAGCATCTGTCCGGTCGGGGACTCCTTGTACGCGAGCAGCAGCTCGCGGTCCACAGCCTCGTACTGCTGGCCCAGCGGGTTGTAGATCTTGGCGCTCGGGAAGAACGAGTCCATGCCGAAGGTGCGGTACTCGTCGGGGGCGATCAGCACAAAACGCTTGCCGATCTCCTTGTCCCGCATCAGGTCCTTGAGCAGCCGGACGAACGCCATGGTGGTGGCGATCGACTGCTGGCCCGAGCCCTTCTTCACCGCCGCATAGGTCTTGTCCTCGGGCAGATTCAGCGGCTTCGCCCGCACGACCCTGGTCGGTACGTACCCGCCCAGCGACTTGCGCCGGTCGTGCATGTACTGGATCTCCTCCGAGTCCCTGCCGGGGTGGTAGTAGGGCGGCAGACCGCCCTCCAGCTCCTGGTCGGTGATCGGGATGTGCAGCCGGTCGCGGAAGCCCTTGAGGTCGGCGACCGTCAGCTTCTTCATCTGGTGGGTCGCGTTGCGGCCCTCGAAGTTCGGTCCGAGCGTCCAGCCCTTGACGGTCTGGGCCAGGATCACGGTGGGCTGGCCCTTGTGGGCCTTGGCCGCCGCGTACGCCGCGTAGACCTTCTTGTGGTCGTGGCCACCACGGCCGAGGTGCAGGATCTGCTCGTCGGACATGTTCTCGACCATGGCGCGCAGCCGCTGGTCGTCGCCGAAGAAGTGCTCGCGGATGTACGAGCCGGTCTCGGTCGCGTACGTCTGGAACTGCCCGTCGGGCGTGGTGTTCAGCCGGTTGACGAGCACGCCGTCGCGGTCCTGCGCGAGCAGCGGGTCCCAGGAGCGGTCCCAGACCAGCTTGATGACATTCCAGCCGGCGCCGCGGAACTGCGACTCCAGCTCCTGGATGATCTTGCCATTGCCGCGCACCGGGCCGTCGAGCCGCTGGAGGTTGCAGTTGACGACAAAGGTCAGATTGTCCAGGCCCTCCCGTGCGGCGATGGAAAGCTGGCCCAGCGACTCGGGCTCGTCCATCTCACCGTCGCCGAGATACGCCCAGACATGCGAGGAGGAGGTGTCGGCGATGCCGCGCGCCTCCATGTAGCGGTTCATCCGGGCCTGGTAGATCGCCCCGAGCGGACCGAGCCCCATCGAGACGGTGGGAAACTCCCAGAAGTCCGGCATCAGCCGCGGATGCGGGTAGCTGGACAGCCCGTGGGGAGCCTTCGACTTCTCCTGGCGGAACGCGTCGAGCTGCGCCTCGCTCAGCCGGTCGAGCAGGAAGGCGCGGGCGTAGATGCCGGGGGAGGCATGGCCCTGGAAGAAGATCTGGTCGCCGCCGTCGCCGCCGTCCTTGCCCCGGAAGAAGTGGTTGAAGCCCACGTCGTACAGGGAGGCGGAGGAGGCGAAGGTGGCGATGTGGCCGCCGACGCCGATACCGGGACGCTGCGCGCGCGACACCATCACGGCCGCGTTCCAGCGGGTCGCGTTGAGGATCTTGCGCTCGATCTCCTCGTTGCCGGGGAAGAACGGCTCGTCCTTGGTGGCGATGGTGTTGACGTAGTCCGTGCTGCGCATCTCGGGCACAGCCACACGCTTCTCACGCGCGCGCTCGATCAGTCGGAGCATCAGATAACGGGCGCGCTCACGGCCTCGCTCGTCGACAGCGGCGTCGAGCGAGTCGAGCCACTCCTGGGTCTCTTCGGGATCAAAGTCCGGGACCTGGCTGGGAAGGCCGCCAATGATGATCGGGTTGCGATCGGATCCGGAAGCCACGCTTTTCCTTCGCTGTTTGGTCGTGTCGTGCCCTGCACGCGATCGATGCAGTGCACGCCGTCGGGATACTGCTTCTACGCGGGCCAGGGGCCCCCGGGTGAGACCCCGCGGAGTTGCCCTGGGCATGGGCACGTACGCCGCCTCCATCGTGTACCGCTGCGACGGAAACGTCATCTCTACTGAGGGGTAACCCGCGCTCTCCGCCAAATCCGGCCCCCGCTCGGGCTCGCGCGTCGGTCAAATCGCAACCTTACGCCCAACCCGTCCAAGCGTTTCGTTCGGCCGTTCGGACCCGATTGGCGTACTGAACCGGCATAGCATTACAAAGAGGGAGGAAACGTATGGCGCATATCGCGGAAGGCGGTGCCGAAGTGACAGGAGATGCGGTGGAGTGGCCCGGATCGTCACCGTTTCGGCGGTCTCGGCGGCCGGGTACTTGCGCGATCCGCCCCGCCCGTGTGGACTACGGCCAATGCCCCGCGCACGCGCGTGGCTGAAGCATTTTCCGAAACAAGATCAGGAGGCAATCCGTGAGCGCGACCGCGGACCACGCGGAGGAACGGACCAGCCCGGCCGCAAGGCTGGGGTTCGAACCCGGACAGGTGGTCCAGGAGATCGGCTACGACGACGACGTCGAGCAGGAGCTCCGCGAGTCCATCGAGGCTGTCATTGGCCAGGAGCTCGTCGACGAGGATTACGAGGACGTGGCTGACGCCGTCCTGCTGTGGTTCCGCGACGAGGACGGCGACCTTACGGACGCGCTGGTGGACGCCATCGGTCTGATCGAGGAGGGCGGCGCGGTCTGGCTGCTCACGCCCAAGACCGGCCGTGATGGCTACGTCGAACCGAGCGACATCAACGAGGCCGCCCAGACCGCGGGCCTGTCCCAGACAAAGAGCATCAACGCCGGCAAGGACTGGACCGGCAGTCGGCTCGTCACGCCCAAGGCGGCGAAGTCCAAGCGCTGACTCCGAGCGCCGCATCGAGCGCGCAAGCCGCAGCAGCCCTCAGCAAGCAGCCTTGACGGCCCCCGCCGACCTCTGTCGGCGGGGGCCCTGTGCGTAGGCTGGACGGCATCTGACGGGCCCAGTGAAGGGACGTGCCCCATGGCGATCGAGGTCGGCACCACCGCCCCGGACTTCGAGCTGAAGGACAACCACGGGCGGACTGTGCGGCTGTCCGACTTCCATGGGCCCGACGGCGCCAGGAACGTGGTGCTGCTCTTCTATCCGTTCGCCTTCACCAGCGTGTGCACGGACGAGCTGCGCGCCCTCCGCGACGAGCTGTCCGCGTTCGACAACGACGACACCCAGCTCCTCGCCGTCTCCACCGACTCCATCCACACCCTGCGTGTGTTCGCCGAGCAGGAGGGCCTGGAGTATCCGTTGCTGTCGGACTTCTGGCCGCACGGCGAGGTCTCGCGCGCGTACGGCGTCTTCGACGAGGGGAAGGGGTGCGCCGTGCGCGGCACCTTCGTCATCGACAAGGAGGGGCTCGTGCGCTGGACCGTGGTCAACGCTCTGCCGGACGCCAGGGACGTCAACGACTACATCAAGGCGCTGGCCGCCCTCTGACCCGGAGCCCAACCGCCGTCCGCCGCCCGGAACCACCGCCGGGTCGCCGGCCGGAGATCACCGCCGGGGATTTTGGCCGCGCCCGGCCCGGGCCGGGGCGCCGTGACCACCGGGCTGAGGCCATCGGGCGAAGCGCTCCCCACGCCCCGGGGTGTCCGCCGGAAATCGCACAGCGACCGGGAACCGGTCACTAGGATCCACTCGTTGATCCGATGCCAACGCACCAGGGGGCGCGCGGCCCGCGCTGCCGGCCACTGATCTCGCCAGGTCAGCCGCCGGCCACGGTTGCCGGCCCCGAGAAACCATAAGGAGGACTCGTGGGAGTCAGCCTCAGCAAGGGCGGAAACGTCTCGCTGACCAAGGCCGCGCCCAATCTGACCGCGGTCACCGTGGGCCTGGGCTGGGATGTCCGCACCACCACCGGCAGCGACTTCGACCTCGACGCCAGCGCCCTGCTGACGAACTCCGAGGGCAAGGTCGCCATCGACGGTAACTTCGTCTTCTTCAACAACCTGAAGAGCCCGGACGGATCCGTCGAGCACACCGGTGACAACCTCACCGGTGAGGGCGAGGGCGACGACGAGGCGATCAAGGTCAATCTGGCCGCGGTCCCCGCCGATGTCGACAAGATCGTGTTCCCCGTCTCGATCTACGAGGCGGAGAGCCGTCAGCAGTCCTTCGGCCAGGTACGCAACGCGTTCATCCGCGTGGTCAACCAGGCCGACAACAACGAACTGGCGCGGTACGACCTGAGTGAGGACGCCTCGACGGAGACCGCGATGGTCTTCGGCGAGCTCTACCGCAACGGCGCGGAGTGGAAGTTCCGCGCCATCGGCCAGGGCTACGCCTCGGGTCTGCGCGGTATCGCGCAGGACTTCGGCGTCAACGTCTGAGCCGATCCGTTCCGTCGCGTCCGGCGCCGCACAGCCCTGTGCGGCGCCGGACGCGCTCAGGGGGGAGTACGGTCCCGCGCCGCCCGCGCCCGTCGCCGCTTCGTACGCGCATCGGTACCGGACGAACGGCATGAAGAAGGCGTGAACGGGCATGACGTCAGGCGCGCCATGCCCGGCAGTACAGCACCACACCACCTCGGGGAGGACTCACCATCATGGGCGTCACACTCGCCAAGGGAGGCAATGTCTCCCTCTCCAAGGCCGCACCGAACCTCACCCAGGTGCTGGTCGGGCTCGGCTGGGACGCGCGCTCCACCACCGGAGCGCCCTTCGACCTCGATGCCAGCGCGCTCCTCTGCCAGTCGGGCCGGGTGCTCGGCGACGAGTGGTTCATCTTCTACAACAACCTGATCAGCCCGGACGGGTCCGTCGAACACACGGGCGACAATCTGACGGGTGAGGGCGACGGCGACGACGAGTCGCTCCTCGTCGATCTCTCCAAGGTGCCGGCGCACTGCGACAAGATCGTCTTTCCGGTCTCGATCCACGAGGCCGACAATCGCGGCCAGACCTTCGGCCAGGTCAGTAACGCGTTCATTCGGGTGGCCAACCAGGCCGACGGGCAGGAACTCGCGCGCTACGACCTCAGCGAGGACGCCTCCACGGAAACGGCGATGATCTTCGGCGAGCTGTACCGCTATGGCGGCGAGTGGAAGTTCCGGGCCGTGGGACAGGGGTACGCGTCCGGACTTCGGGGCATCGCTCTAGACTTCGGGGTCAACGTTTCGTAAAGCAGTGCTCTGCGCGGGGGAAACCCGTTAATCACCAGATGGGGTAACCAGTGATCCTGAAAACCTTCGGCTGGTCGATCGCCATCACGGCGATCGGCCTCGCCTTCGCGGCCTGGCAGTGGGGGTGGGAGGCGTTCGGGGTCGTACTGATCCTGTCGATCCTTGAGATCTCGCTGTCGTTCGACAACGCGGTCGTCAATGCCGGGATCCTGAAGAAGATGAATGCCTTCTGGCAGAAGATCTTCCTCACCGTCGGCATCCTCATCGCGGTGTTCGGCATGCGGCTTGTGTTCCCCGTCGTCATTGTCGCCATCAGCGCCAAGGTCGGGCCGATCGAAGCCGTCCAGATCGCGGTGGACAACCCCGACCGGTACGAATCCCTGGTCACCGACGCCCACCCGGCGATCGCCGCCTTCGGTGGCATGTTCCTGCTGATGATCTTTCTGGACTTCATCTTCGAGGACCGGGACATCAAGTGGCTGGGCTGGGTGGAGCGCCCGCTGGCGAAGCTCGGCAAGGTCGACATGCTGTCGGTCTGCATCGCGCTGATCGTCCTTCTGGGCACGGCGCTCACCTTCGCCACCCACGCCCACACCAGCACGGGCTACCAGGACAAGTCGGCCACCGTGCTGCTCGCCGGGGTCGGCGGTCTGATCACGTACCTCGTCGTCGGCGGCCTTTCGAGCTTCTTCGAGAACCGGCTGGAGGAGCAGGAGGAGCACGAGCACGAGGAAGAGGAGAAGGCCAGGGCCGAGGGCAAGCAGATCTCGGCGGTCGGCCTGGCGGGCAAGGCCGCGTTCTTCCTCTTCCTCTACCTCGAGGTCCTGGACGCGTCCTTCTCCTTCGACGGCGTGATCGGTGCCTTCGCCATCACGAACCAGATCTTCTGGATGGCCCTGGGGCTCGGCATCGGTGCCATGTATGTGCGTTCGCTCACGGTCTATCTGGTCCGCCAGGGCACCCTGGACGACTACGTCTACCTGGAGCACGGCGCGCACTACGCGATCGGCGCGCTCGCCGCGATTCTGCTGATCACCATCGAGCACTCGATCAACGAGATCATCACCGGTCTGATCGGAGTCGTCCTGATCGCCGCCTCCTTCTGGTCCTCGGTGCGCCGCAACAAGGCGCTGGCGGCGAAGCAGTCCGGCAAGGATCCCGACGACGACAAATCGGCGCTGCGCGTCTGAGCCGTGCTCCGGTGAGCCCTCTGGTGAGCCGGTCCTCCGGGGTGTGACCTGGAGAGGATTCTGGGAACGCTCTGAACGGGGCGGCCGGGAGGCGGAAGCCTCCCGGCCGCCCCGTTGTTACGGGCGGTGGTGGCGAGTTGACGACGACTGGGGTGGGGTGGGCATGGCCTTCTGGGACAACCTGTGGCAGGGGCAAAGGGCTACGCAGTTCGATTCGGGCAGTGCGGCCTCCAACTCCATCGAGCTGACCAAGCGGCATCCGTCGGTCTCGCTCTCCAAGCAGGGCGCGGCCACCGGCAATCTCCGGGTGAACCTCTCCTGGCGGATGCGTTCGTCCGACATCGAAGGACGGTCGAGGCGGAGCGGCGGCCTCCTGCGGCATCCCTTCAAACTCTTCAAGCCCGAAGTGGTGCAGGCCCATACGCAGGGCGTGGTCAATGTCGACCTGGACATCGGCTGCATGTACGAACTGACCGACGGCAGCAAGGGCGTGGTCCAGCCGCTGGGCAGCCTCTTCGGGGATCTCAACGGCCCGCCGTACGTCAAGCTCAGCGGCGACGACCGGTTCGGCGCTCCGTCGGGCGAGACGATCTTCGTCAATCTCGATCACCAGGAGGAGATCAAGCGGCTGCTGGTCTTCGTCTACATCTACGACCAGACGCCCGCCTTCGACCGTACGCATGCCAAGGTGACGCTCTACCCGAGCAATGGCCCGCGTATCGAGATCGAGCTCGACGAGCACGCCCCTCAGGCCCGGTCGTGCGCGGTGTTCTCGCTGGAAAACATCAAGGGCGAGCTGATCGTGCGCCGTGAGGTGAAGTTCGTCTACGGCTTCCAGGCGGAGCTGGACCGGCTGTACGGCTGGGGCATGCAGTGGGGGCGCGGCTACAAGACGAAGACCTGAGGGCGGCCCTGTGCGGGAGAGGCCCTGGCGGCAGGAGCGGCCGGGGCCGGGACCACCCGGGCGGCGGGTGTCTACTGGCCGGCGAACTGCGGCCCCATCGGCGGCAGCCGGAAATGGGGATCGGGCGCCGGAGCCGCCGCGGCGGCCGGCTGCGGATATCCGTAGGCCGGCCGCGGCGACGACATGGGCTGCGGATAGCCGTAGGCGGGCGGGGCCGAGGGCAGCGCGGGCTGCGGGTATCCGTACCCCGACGCGAGCGGCTCGGTGGCGGCCTGGGCCGGGAGCGTCGGGCGCTGGACGGGCGGCTCCACGGCCACGGTGTCGCTGGTGGAGGCGACGGGCGACGGGTGGTCGACGGTCTCCTCCGTCTCGTCCACCGAGATACCGAACGCCGTGGCCAGGCCGACCAGACCACTGGGATAGCCCTGCCCCACGGCACGGAACTTCCAGCCCTCACCGCGCCGGTAGAGCTCACCGCAGATGATCGCGGTCTCCTCGCCGGTCTCCGGGCGGACATCGAAGAAGGCCAGCGGTTCGCCGTCGGCCGAAGCGGCGTCGTAGAGCAGTATCCGCAGATCGCTGACATTCTGGAAGCTCGCGCCGTCCGACGAGGCGGCGAGTACCACCTGGTCGACCGAGGGGTGGAGCCCGGCGAGGTCGGCCTCGACCGAATCGGTCAGTCCCTCACCGACCTGCTTCTTGGGCAGCCGCCGCACCAGCCCCGAAGGATGCCGGGGCTGGTTGTAGAAGACGAAGTCCTCATCCGAACGCACCCGGCCCTCGGGCCCCAGCAGCAGAGCGGAGGCGTCCACATCGGGCACCCCGGTGCCCGGGGACCAGCGCAGCACGGCTCGTACGGCCATGGCATCGAGGGGGACGTTCGAGCCCTTCAGCATCGCGTGCGTCATGCCGGTCATCCTGCCTTCCCATCGCCACGCGGACAACGTGGGGGCCTCTTCACGGCGTCGCGGACATGGAAATGAAGCGGATGGGTTACCAGAATTTCATGCGGCCGGGGAACTTGCGACACGCGGCCGTACGTACTATTACCGGCCACATGACCAACGGGCCATAACGGCAGTACGGGGGATCCACATGCGTCATTTCGGGCATATCCCGCCCACTGCTCGCAAGGGCCTGTTCCATCAGGAGCCGTGCGAGTTCACCGCCGACTCCCCGGCCAGGGTGCTTTCGGTGGCTCTCGGCGCCACGCTCTACAGCCCGGCCACCCGGCCCGGGCTCGCCGCTGATGTGCTGAAGCAGGCGCGGCGGGGAGTCGTCTCCATGGTGCTCTGCCTGGAGGATTCCATCGACGACTCCGAGGTGCCCGCGGCCGAGGCCAATCTGGTCCGGCAGTTCGAGGACCTCGACGCGCGGGGCGTGGAGGTCCCGCTGCTGTTCATCCGCGTCCGTGAGCCGGACCAGATCCCGGACCTCGTGAGGCGGCTGGGACCGGCGGTCCGGCTGCTGTCCGGATTTGTACTGCCCAAGTTCACCGAGGAGCGCGGGACGTCCTTCCTGGAAGCGCTGGCCGAGGCGGAGAGCGCGAGCGGCCGGTGGCTGTACGCGATGCCGGTGCTCGAATCTCCCGAGCTGCTGCATCTGGAGACCAGGACCTCGACGCTCACGGGGATTGCCAACGTCGTGGACAAATACCGCGACCGGGTGCTCGCCCTGCGACTGGGAGTCACCGACTTCTGCTCGGCGTACGGCCTGCGCCGCTCGCCGGACATGACCGCGTACGACGTACAGATCGTCGCCGGGGTCATCGCGGACGTGGTGAACGTGCTGGGACGCGCCGACGGCACCGGCTTCACGATCACCGGCCCGGTCTGGGAGTACTTCCGGTTGCAGGAGCGCATGTTCAAACCGCAACTCCGGCGCAGCCCGTTCCTCGAAGGCCGGGCCGAAGAACTGCGCACCGCACTGATCGAGCACGACCTCGACGGGCTGCTGCGCGAGATCGAACTCGACCGGGCCAATGGACTTCAGGGCAAGACCTGTATTCATCCCTCGCACGTCCCTCCCGTGCACGCGCTGTCAGTCGTCAGCCACGAGGAGTTCAGCGACGCCCAGGACATCCTGCGGCCCGAGCGCGGCGGGGGTGGGGTGCTGCGCTCGGCGTACACGAACAAAATGAACGAGGTGAAACCTCACCGCGCCTGGGCCGTACGCACCATCCAGCGGGCCGAGGTCTTCGGCGTCGCACGGGAGGACATCGGCTTCGTGGAGCTGCTCACCGCCGGCCTCGGCCGGTGACCGGGCCGGAACTGTCCGGTCGGGCCGACCGGCCTGGAAAGGTGGACCGGGCCGGGGAAGCCAACCGGTCCGTGGAAGCCGGCCGGCTCGTGGAGAGCGGGGCGTCAGCGAAGGAAGAGATCGCCAAGATGGTGTGGTCGGGCACATGGGTCGCTGAACGGCTCGGAGTCGAACTCGTCGGTGGCCCAGAACTACGGGATCTAGTGGGTCTGGCCCTGCGCCGCAACCCCAAACGGGCCCACCTCCTGGTCTCCCGTGTGCTGGGGAAGCATGTGCCGCAGAGCCCCCGGGTCATATACGAGACGGGCTTCGGCCTCGGAAAGCGCGTGAGCGACCTTCTGGGCCCGGACATCGAGCGGGCAGTGGTGCTCGGCTATGCGGAGACCGCGACCGGCCTCGGCCACTCGGTAGCGGACGGGATGGGACGCGCCCCGTATCTCCACTCGACGCGGCGTCCGGTCGCGGGCGTCGCGAGGGCGGGCGGCTTTGAGGAGTCGCACTCGCACGCCACCTCGCATCTGCTGCTGCCGGAGGACCCGCGGCTGCTCACCGGCGACGGACCACTGGTCCTTGTGGACGACGAGTTCTCCACCGGCAACACCGTCCTCAACACCATCCGCGACCTCCAGGAGCGCTGCCCACGCAGTCGGTACGTCGTGGTCGCCCTGGTCGACATGCGTTCCGCGGCCGATCACGGCCGGCTGGACGAGTTCGCCCGGGACATAGGGGCCCGCGTCGATCTGGTCACCCTGGCGTCCGGCACGGTCCGGCTCCCGGAGGGCGTCCTGGAGAAGGGCCAGCGGCTCGTGGCGGAGCAGGAGGCACTGGTCTCGGCCCCGGCCGCTCTTCCCGACCCGGGCCCAGGCCCCTTCCCAGCACCGGCGCTGACGCCACTCGGAGAGGACGTCGGAAGCGACGCGGGAGGCAGCGCCGGATCCCGTGCGGTCCGGGTGCCGCTCGGCTGGCCGGCCGGGGTGCCGGACGGCGGACGACACGGCTTCACCCCTGCCCACCGGATCCGGCTGGAGGCCTCGCTGCCCGCCATGGCGGCCGCCCTCGCCGCTGAGCTCGGCGGTGCTCGCCGCATCCTGATACTCGGCTTCGAGGAGCTGATGTACGCCCCGCTGCGGCTGGCCGAAGCGGTGGAGCGGAGCGTCGAGGCGGAAGTGAGGTACTCGACCACCACGCGGTCGCCGGTACTGGCCGTGAACGACCCCGGGTACGCGATCCGTAGCCGTTTGGTCTTTCCCGCGCACGACACCGCGGCCTTCCCGGACGGCGACGGCGAACGGTACGCCTACAACGTCGCGGGCGCGGGCTTCGACGCCGTGGTCGCCGTCGTCGACTCCGTGGCGGACTCTCCCGAGCTGCACGCCCCCGACGGACTGCTGGCACAGCTCGCCGCACACATACCCCGTGTCCTCCTTACCGTCGTCCCCTCGTATGTCCCGTCGTCGCCCTCCATCCCGGGCCCCTCGCGCCACTTCGAACGGCAGGAACCCTCCATGCTGCCCGAGCCCCTTCGCGGTCCCGCCTTCTCCTCCTACGCGCCCGACGAGGTGGGCTGGCTCCTCCAGGACATGTCGGACGTGGAGCTGGAGGCACCCACGGAGGAACGCGAGGAGGCCGTACAGAGCGGTGGCGCGCACTATGCCGAATCCCTTCCTGTCGAATATCAGCCGAGCGCCCAGTACCAGGAGCTTTTCAAGTCCGCTCTGGAGGCATCGGGGGCCCGTATCGCACGGGCCGTGGGCACCGTCACCGAGATCGTGCTGGCCGAACGATCACCCCGTCCCGTTCTTGTCTCGCTGGCCCGCGCGGGCACGCCGGTCGGTGTGCTGATGCGGCGCTGGGCCCAGCACCGGCACGGCCTGGATCTGCCGCACTACGCCGTCTCCATCGTCCGTGGCCGGGGCATCGACGCCAACGCCCTGCGCTGGCTTGCCGCCCACCACGACCCCGCCGATGTCGTCTTCGTCGACGGCTGGACCGGCAAGGGTGCCATCACTCGCGAACTGGCCGAGGCCCTCACCGAGTTCGGCGGATTCAACCCGGAGATCGCCGTCCTCGCCGACCCCGGTGCCTGTGTACGGACCTATGGCACCCGCGAGGACTTCCTCATCCCTTCTGCCTGTCTCAACTCGACTGTCTCCGGACTGATCTCCCGTACGGTCCTCAGAGCCGATCTGGTCGGCCCGCACGATTTCCACGGCGCGAAGTACTACCGCGAACTCGCCGAGACGGATGTCTCGGCCCATTTCCTGGACACCGTCGCGGCCCGCTTCGACGATGTCGCGGAGGCCGTCGAGGGGGAGGTGAAAGAGATGCTCACCGCAGACCGTGCCCCCACCTGGGAGGGCTGGGCGGCCGTCGAGCGGATCAGCGAGGAGTACGGCATCCACGATGTGAACCTCGTCAAGCCGGGTGTCGGGGAGACGACCCGTGTCCTGCTGCGCCGCGTCCCCTGGAAGATCCTCGCCCGGAGCGGCGCGGGCACCGACCTCGACCATGTCAGGCTGCTGGCCGGACAGCGCGGAGTGCCCGTGGAGGAAGTGGACGGCCTCCCGTACACCTGCGTCGGGCTGATCCACCCCCGCTACACCCGCGGTGCGACCGGCGCCACGGGCAAGGCTGTGGCCGCGAAGTGAGCACTCCCTCGAAGCCGCTGCCGCTCGTCGCCAGCGACCTGGACCGCACCCTTATCTATTCGGCCGCGGCGCTCCAGCTTCCGATGGCGGACGCGGAGGCTCCCAGGCTGCTCTGTGTCGAGGTGTATGAGAACAGACCCCTGTCCTATCTGACGGAGACGGCCGCCGGCCTCCTGGACCAGCTCTCCCGCACCACCGTCTTCGTACCGACGACCACCCGCACCCGTGAGCAGTACCGACGCATCCACCTGCCAGGACCCGCCCCGCGCTTCGCGATCTGCGCCAATGGCGGCCACCTCCTGGTCGACGGCGTGTCCGACCGCGACTGGGCGGCACGGGTGGCCGGCCGGCTTGACGACGAGTGCGCCTCCCTCGCCGAGGTCCGTGCCCATCTGCTCTCCGCCGCCGACCCCGCGTGGCTCCTCAAGGAGCGCGTCGCGGAGGATCTCTTCGCCTATCTCGTCGTGGACCGGGCCCTGTTGCCCGAAGGCTGGGTGAAGGAACTCGCCCTGTGGGCCGGGAGCCGCGGCTGGAACGTCTCCCTCCAGGGGCGCAAGATCTACGCCGTGCCTCAGCCGCTCACCAAGAGCGCCGCCGTGCGCGAGGTGGCCTGTCGCACCGGCGCCGAACTGACCCTGGCGGCCGGTGACTCGCTGCTCGACGCCGATATGCTGCTCGCTGCGGACCGTGCCTGGCGCCCCGGCCACGGTGAACTCGCCGACACCGGCTGGAGTGCCCCGCATGTGGACGCGCTCCAGGAGACGGGCGTCGCGGCGGGCGAGGAGATACTCCGACGTCTTGGCCTCGCAGCCGGTCAGACCCCGGCCTGACAGGCGGGCGCCCCCGAGAGCGTCCATGGCAAGGTCGACCCGGCCGACCCGTGAAATTGCGCTGTGCTCGATCATGCATTCAACGCTAAGCAGCAGCGGGCGAAGGCGCATTGAAGCCGACCGCAAGGAACAATGAGGTTTTCCGCAGTGCGCGTGCCAGGGCCGCCCGGCTAGCGTGACTGATCATGAAAGCGGTGGTACGCCGGGGGCTGCGGCTCTCGGCAGGACTCTTCATCGGCAGCGGCGCGGCACTCGTCGAGCTGCTCTTCACCCTCTTCGCGGGCATCACGCTGTTGCTGGTGCTTGCCTGGCCGCGCGGCCGGCAGGCCGTCATGCGTCCGCTCTCGGCCTGCGCCCGGAATCTGGTCGAGATGGAGCGTCACCGGCTCCGTACGCTGCTAGGCGAGCGCGTCTCCGGTACGTACGAACCGGACGGCGCGCTGCGCTATCTCGCCGTGCGCTGGACCCTCGGACTGCTCGGCGCGGTCGTTCTGCTGTCCGTGCTGATCGGCGGTGCGTACGGCACGTTCTTCGTCTACGCCTGGCTGATCATCGACATCCAGAGCCCCGGCGTCATAGTGGCGGCCGGCCTCGGTGGACTCTTTCTTCTCTTTCTCGCGATGCAGGGGATTTTCGGGGTCGCCGCCCTGGAAGGGATTCTGGCCCGGCATTTCCTCGGGCCCAGCCATCAGGAGGAGTTGGAACGCCGGATAGCGCAGCTCGCCACCAGTCGCGCGGGTGTTGTGGACGCCGTCCATGACGAACGCCGGCGTATCGAGCGCGATCTGCACGACGGGGTTCAGCAGCGGCTCGTCGCCCTCGGCATGCTGTTGGGCCGTGCCAGGCGCAGCCGTGACCCCGAGCGCGCGGACGAACTGCTGCGACAGGCCCACGAGCAGAGCCGTGAGGCCCTGACCGAGCTGCGGGAAGTGGCCTGGCGAGTCTATCCGACGGTGCTCGACGAGGCCGGGCTGCGGGCGGCGCTGGAGACCGTGGCGGAACGCTCGCCGCTCCCCGTGCGGCTGACATGTGTCCTCAAGACCGAGCCCACGAAGACCGCGGCGAACGTCGCCTATTTCGTGGTCGCTGAGAGTGTCACCAACGCGGTCAAACACTCCGGCGCGCCACGCATCGAGGTAGACGTTCTCGAAGAAGCGCGCACCCTGCGCATACGCGTAAAGGACTACGGTCAGGGTGGCGCGGACCCTGCGGGCAGCGGTCTCCTCGGCCTGGCTCGCCGTGTCGCCGCCCTCGACGGACTGCTGCACATCAGGAGTCCGCCCGGCGGCCCCACCACCATCACCGCGGAGATCCCATGCGAGTAATCCTTGCCGAGGACTCGACCCTGCTCCGGGAGGGGCTGGCACGACTCCTGATGGAGGAAGGCCATGAGGTGATCGCCTCGGTCGCCGACGCCGATGCGCTGATCGCCGCGGTCGCGCAGGAGCAGCCGGACGTCGTTGTCGCCGATGTCCGGATGCCGCCCTCCCACACGGACGAGGGTCTGCGCGCGGCGCTGGAGATCCGGGAGCGGTGGCCCGCCGTGGGTGTGCTTGTCCTCTCCCAGTACGTGGAGAAGCGCTATGCGACCGAATTGATGACCGGGGAGTCGGAAGGTGTGGGATATCTGCTCAAGGACCGTGTCGTCGAAGTGGACGAGTTCCTGGACGCGTTGGAGCGGGTCGCTGCCGGCCGGGCGGCCTTCGACTCGGAGGTCGTACGGCAGTTACTGGCCCGTTCCCATCGCACCGATCCGCTCTCCCGGCTCACCGACAGGGAGCAGGGAGTGCTTGCCGAGATGGCGCAGGGCCATACCAACGCGACCATCGCCCAGCGGCTGCACATCTCCCAGAGCGCTGTTGAGAAGCACATCAACGCGATCTTCGAGAAGCTCGAACTGGCCGGAAGCACCGGCTACAGCCGTCGGGTCTTGGCTGTACTGCGCTATCTGGGCACATAGGCCGACCCGGTCCAGAGCCTCCGGCAGGTCCCTGCCTCCCGGCGGGTCAGCCGCAGCAGCCTCCGCCGCAGCAGCCACCGCCCCCACCCGCCGCCGGGGCAGGCCTCGGGGCGCCGCCCTTGGCGGTCCCGCCCACGGCGACGGTGGAGAGCAGCTTCACGGTGTCGTCGTGTCCCGCCGGGCACGACGCGGGAGAGCCGGACTCCGACATCGGCCGACTGAGTTCGAAGGTGTCACCACAGGAGCGGCAGCGGTACTCGTAGCGAGGCATGGGGTCAGGCTATCCGAGGCACGGGGCAGTCTTCCGGCTTCCGGTTATCCCACCCCCACCTGCCCCTTGCGGCCCCTGGCCCTGTGGAGCCGCTCGCGCTCCGCCTGCTCGGGGTGGCGGGCCCGCCAGTACGGGTTGTCGTGCGGCAGGCTGCCGCTGACTCTCCCGTACATACCGAAAAACATCAGCATCACGCCGACTACAAAACTGAACAGCACATTCTGGATGCGGAAGGCGAGGAAGTTGAAGCCGGTGTCGAGCAGTGCGAGATTGATGAAACCGCTGGCGATGAAGAGGACGCCGAAGACCATATTCAGCGTCGAAGCGAAATTCGCGCCGATGATCATGCCGATGAGGAGCAGCAGGCCCACGCAGATGGAGAGCACGCTCAGGGTGCCATTGGTGCTCAGGCCCGCGACCTGGGCACCCCCGGTGTCAAAGAAGCCGATCTTGTCTATCAGCCCGAGGATTCCGAAAACGATGAGGATCAGGCCGGTCACTCCGGCCCCGATGCGGTACACCTGGTTGAGCCGGTGATCGACGGGAAGCTGTTCGTCGAGCCTGACCTGTCGGCGCCGAGGTGGCCGACGGAGCGCTTGGGTGGCCATGGGTGGCCTCCTTTGGCGGGGCGCAGCTACGGGAGATACGTAGCTCCAGCATCCGTCCACAGCCGGAGGGGGACAACTCAGGCGCGGTGTCCGGCCCCCGCTCCGCGCTCCTCGCGGATCTCCGAAACGACATGGGCCACGGCCTGGCGTACCGCCTCGGTCTCCATGAGGAAGTGCCAGTAGTCGGGATGGCGGCCTTCCAGCGCGGCCACCGCCCGGTCCAGCCTGGCCACGGACTCGTCCAGCGGACGGGCATGCCGAGGTTCGGGAGTGTTCCGTCCGCTCATGGCCAGCCGTTGTGCGTCCCGGATCGCGAAGCGTGTGCGGTCGATCTCCTGCTGCGGATCCTTTGAGACGGCATTGAGCCGTTGCAGTCTGTCACCGGCGGCGGAGACCGCCTCATCGGTACTGTTCAGCAGGGCCCGGGCCGTAGCGAGCAATGCCGTCGCGTCCGCCCAGCGCTGCTCTTCCCGGGCCTTGCCGGCTTCCTTCAGTTTCTCCTCGGCCCGGTGCACGCTGCCGGCCGCCTCGTCGGGGACATGCTGCAGATCCTGCCAGCACGCCGCGGTGAAGCGGCGGCGCAGCTCGCTGAGTATGGGCTCCACCGACCCGGCACGGTTTGTCAGCGCCTGCGCACGGGTGCGCAGTGACACCAGCCGCCGGTCGATCTCCTGGGCACGCTCGGGGAGGCGTTCCGCCTCGACGCGTACGGACTCGGCGTCCCGGACGACCCGGTCGGCGCGTTGAAGCGTCTCCGCCACACCATGCTGTCCGGCACCCTGGTTGAGTTTTGTCAGCTCCGGACCGAGGACGGCGAGCCGGGCGGCGAGATCGTCCGCCCGCAGTCCCGAGCCGCGCACGACATCGAGAGCGTTGCTGGCCGATCGGAGTGCCTGCCGGGCCCGCTCGACCGAGGGGGCCAGCCGGGCCAACTGCGTCTCGGCCTTGTCCAGCAGCGGCCCCAGGCCCTGCTCGAACCGGTCCAGTTCGGCTTTGACCCGCTCCAGCTCGTCCTTGGCCTTCGTCAGCTCGCCGCGTGCCTTCGACGCGGTCGCCGGCTCAAGATCGTCGCGGTCCAGGTCGTGCGCGTCGACGGCACGGATATAGCCGCTGCTCGCCTCGTCGATGCGCTGCCCCAGCGCCGCGAAGTCGGCCACGGCCTTCCGGGCTCCCGGCGAGCTGTCGACAGCGGTGATGGTCTCGATCGAGATCCGCAGATCGCGCTGGGCGGTGTCCAGCTCGTAGAAGGCGGCGGCAGCGGCGTCCTTGGCGGCCTGAGCGTCGGCACGCTGGCTCTCGCCGCGCCCGCCGAACCAGCGTCGCGTACCCCCGCCGGCAAAGGCGGCCGGCAGGGCGGCAACGATCAGTGGCACCGGGAGCAGCATCAGCGTGAGGACATCGCGGACGGCACTCGTCTTGGCTTCTGTGTGCGGCCGCGCGTCTGTCGCCGTCACATCCCTCTCCCGTGCTCGCCTGCCCGGTCCATTCTCCCACCAGGTAAGGACGAACACACGAGCCGGTTAGTTCACACTTCGTACAGTGACTTGGCCGTTGTCGCCGCGCGTGCTCGGCACACGCCGTCGTGGCTCGTCGCCCGCAGGCGCGCGGAGCGCCCGACCAGGGCCGGCCGATCTCGATTCCTTCCGTTGTCACTCACGGTGTCCACCGTGTCGGGCACAACGGACGGGCCGCCGACCTGCGGCGCGCCGCGGCTGATGTCCCTCGGCTGCCCCCGGACCTGCGGTTTGCGGGCGCGCCCCCCTGGCCATGTACGCTGTTGCCTCATCCACGGGTGCGTAGCTCAGGGGTAGAGCGCTGCTCTTACAAAGCAGATGTCGGCGGTTCGAAACCGTCCGCGCCCACCAGTGGAAAGGCCCCCAGCCGATCATGGCTGGGGGCCTTTGACATCCACTTCTGACATCAACGGGCGCGGTCACCCACGGTCGGGACGCTGCCGCTTCAGCATGCGGCCCAGGTGACTCACGGCCTCGCGCTGCGTGTCCTGGACGATGTGGGTGTAGATGTTCATCGTCACCGCGATCTGACTGTGCCCGAGGATCTCCATCACGACGCGAGCGCGATGGCGAGGACGAAGGCCGCGTAGAGCGGGTCCTTTCGCGCGGCGGTGAGGAAGGCCAGGGTCTCATCGAGCGACCAGGGCGACAGATCCCGGGGCGTGGCGGACGGAGGCTCCACCAGGGTGGCCACGTTCCGCATGACCAGGCCTTCCCGGCACGCAGCGGTCAGGGCGGTACGTAGGACGCGGTGGGATTCCTTGGCGGTCGCCGCGGTGGTCTGCTGCTCCAGGCGGACGAGGAAGCGCCGGACATCAGCGACGCTCAGCGATTCGAGGCGCTTCGAGCCGAGCATGGGCACGAGGTAGAGGCGGATGTGTGTCTCGTACTTCGCGTAGGTAACCGGGGCGAGTAGTGGATTGGTGATGGCGAGTGCCTGACTGGCTGTCAGTGGCGATCCTTACGCTTCCACCATGCGCATAGGTGCGATCAGTCGAGACGCTGTCCTCCAAGCTCTGACGGAGTATGACGACCTGGGGCAGGACGAGTTTCTGTCCAAGTACGGGTACAAGCCAGCCACCGGGTATCTCCTCCTGCACGAGGAACGAACCTACGACTCCAAGGCCATCGCTGGCGTGGCTCACAAGTTCGATCACGGTCGAGCGCTGAGGCCGGACGAGCTAATCGGCGGAAGGTCGCACGCCGCCAGGTGGCTGGCCCGACTCGGCTTCACGATCCGTTCGTCCCGGAGTCCTGACTGGACTCGTGACGAGATCATCCTTGCCTGCGACCTGGCCATGGCCAACGGCTGGAAGCGGCTGGAATTTGACGACCCGCGTGTGGTCGAGCTGTCGGCTCTGCTCCAGACCATGCCGATCCATCCTGAGGAGCTACGCAACGAGTTGTTCCGAAACCCCAACGGGGTAGCGCGTAAGACGGTTGACATCACATGCCGGCACCCCAGTTACACGGGCAAGCCCACGAACGGAAACGCCCTGGACGTCGAAGTCATGAACGACTTCCTCGCCCGGCCGGCGGAGATGACCGAGGCCGCGCGACTCATACGTCAGGGCATTGCGACGGGTGAACTGCAGTCCTTCGCGCCGACAGAGGACGAAGAGTTCGGCGACGACTTCAGTGCGCCCGAAGGGCGACTACTCATGCGACGGCACAGGGCACGCGAGCGGAACAAGGCTCTGCGTAAGAGGAAGATCACCTCTGTTCTTCAGCGTGGCGGACCCCTTGCTTGTGAGGCGTGCGGCTTCGACTTCGAGAAGGTCTACGGGTTCCGCGGCGCCGGGTACATCGAGTGCCATCACGTCCTTCCGCTTCACGTGGCGGGAGAGGGGCGAACCAAGCTCAGCGATCTCGCCCTCATCTGCGCCAACTGCCACCGCATGATCCACCGGCGCGCGCCATGGCCGACCCCTGGGGAGCTGCGAGCCACCATAGAGAAGAAGCATGCAGACGACAGGCGCGCCGCGGGGTTCTTGGCGCGACCGCGCAGGGCGCCTAACGAGCAGATGCCGAACCCGTGAGCTGACATCCACCGCCGACATCAACGGAAGCGCACAACGGAGTCTCGGAGAACCCTGGACGGCAGCCGCGGCCGGGCCCACCATGGTGCTCGACAAGGCTCCGGGCGAACTTACAAAGCAGATGTCGGCGGTTCGAAACCGTCCGCGCCCACCGACGGACAAGCACAGATGAGACCCCCTTCCTTGATGATCACAGGGAGGGGGTCTCCTGCGTGGGGCAGGTCCATGATCCGGACCCGGGACGCAACGCGACCTGGCCCGCGCCCGGCGATCCGCTTCCGGCGGCCGGGCGTGAGGTCAGGAGGCGCCGGCGCCGGTGATGTCGGCGTCGACCTTGACGACGGCGTCGGCGACCGCCTGCTCGACGGCGGCGACGATGGTGGCCGTGTCGTCGTCTCCGCCGACCGCGGCGGCGAGCGCGGTGATGGCCGCCGTCTGTGCGGCGACGGTCTTCTCCAGGCCGCGGACGCGGGCGACGACGTCCTTGAGCAGGGACTGTGCCTGCCAGGTCGGGTTGGTTTTGATGTCGGGGGCGTCGGTCGGTGCGGCGATCGCGTCGGTGGACCAGACCGCGTCGAAGATGTCCTTCTTGGTGATGCCGGCCATGGTGTCTTCCTCTGTGGGTGGGGTCGGGTTCCAGTTGGCGGGGTGGGCAAGGCGTTCGGCGATGTCGGCTCGCAGATCGACCATGGAGAACCCGCGGGGGTCGATCTTGTCGTTGGACCACTCCAGGTGGCCGATCACCGACTTCGCCGTCCAGCCGTGTGCCCGGCAGATGGCCGCCTGGACGCGCACGATCGCGTTGTACTGGGCGGCGGGCCAGGGGTCCTTGCCGTCGCCGAGGTTCTCGCACTCCCAGCCGTAGAAGCGGGAGTTGCCGTCGACGCCGTCCGCGTTGCCCCGGTTGGGCGGGGTCGGGCGGGTGCCGTAGGACTCGGCGATCACCTGCTCCAGCACCCTGGGGTCGCCGCCGCCCGCGTGATTCGTACGGCCCCAGCCGACGAGATGGACCCGGCCGTCCTTGGCGATCATGCCGTGGCAGAGCGGTCCGGGCAGGGAGCTGTAGCCGTCCCGGACGATGGCGACGGTGTTCGCGGTGCCCTTGGTGACGGTGTGGTGGACGACGGAGCCGTTCAACGGGCCCCAGGCGCCTACTGAGTTGCGGTTGTGGGTCCGCCAGGACCCGACCTCGACAATGACGACGCCTTCCGCCCGGAGAGCGGCGAGCACTGCGGAGGCGGTGAGAGGTGTGGCCATCAAATGCTCCATTCGTCAGTGGCGAGCGGGGAGGTCGGAGGCTCTCGCATCAGTGAAGTCGACAGCCGATCCGATATCTTCCGCGATCGCCTACTCGGTCGCCGGGGCGGTGAACGCGGCGGCTCGGGCGGTCAGTCTCGGCCCGGCCGCGTGGTTCGCGGTCCCCGCGAGCGTCGCCGGAATGCCCGAACCTGTCGGATCGGGGAGTCCTGCTGAACTCGAACGGGTAATCCCCGGAACTCGGCGCCGGGAAGCGGAAGCTGTCGGACGGTGCTGGGCGGCCCGTGACGGCTTCCTCGTCCACTCTTACCTGAACCCAGTGTCCGCCACCGGCTGTTAACGGGATCCGGTGGCGAATTTCGTACATGCGTCCGACCTTGAAGGTGGAGGGGGGCCGGTACGAGGGGACGCACCGGCCCACCTGTCAGGTGAGCGGCTCAACCGCCGGATCCACCGGCGGCGGTGCGACCGGCGGCCACGGGACGTCGGCCAGCAGCGGCAGAAGCGATTCCTCCTCGAAGTCGAGATGCGCGTTCAGCTCTCTGGCCATCCGGTCCAACTCGGCGCGGAAAAGGCGAGGATCGGCGGCGCCGATGTCGGCCAGCAGCGCGGCCAGTTCGCCCTGGAGGCGCGCGACCGTACGGTGTTCCTCCCCGAGCCGGTCGAAAGTGTCGGCCAACTGCGGGTGATAGCGCGCGATCCCGGGGAAAAGATGTGCGTCCTCGCTGGTGTGATGGAATTCCAGCGACTGACAGAACGCCAGACAGCGCTGACGGATCTGCAGCCCCAGGCTCGGCACCGGCGACTCGCCAGGGCCCCCCTGGGCCGCGTGGGCGGCGAAATGGGCGTCGACCTCCGCGCCCACATGGCGCAACTGGGCCCGCAGCCAGGTGTGGACCTCCATGAGCTTGTCGGCAAGCGTACTGACCTCACGCGGTGGCTCCCACGAGTCGGGCTCGGCGCGCTCCAGCACCACGACCGGCAGGGGCCGGGCGGTCCGGGCCTGGTAGTCGGCGTATCCGGGCGCGGCCCGCACACAGCGCTCGAACAGTTCCTCGCGCCGCGCTCCCTCGGCGGGAACCGCGATGGCCTCGAAGACATCGGTGCCGATCTCCACCCGCACTACGGGATGGACCAGCAGGTTGTAATACCAGTCCGGGTGATGCGCGGCGCCGAGGTTGGATCCGACGATCAGCAGCAGATCGCCGTCGCGGACATGGCCGAGTGGGGTGGTGTGTTCCGTCCCCGACCGTGCGCCGGTGGTGGTCAGCAGAAGGAGATCACTGTCCTGGAAAGGACCGCCGACCTTTCCCCCATGGGCGCGGAACTCGTCGATGACCGATTGATTGAAAGACGTGGGCATGCTGTTTCGGGTCTCCAGAAAGGCATGGGTCCGCGCTGAGCGCGGTGACGGGTGAGGGTGGAGCGCGGCGACGGGCGCGCCCCGCGCGTCGCCTCCGCGGTGGATGGTCGTCCGGAGACGGGCGCCCGCTGGATACGCACGGCGACAGACGCCTTCCGGCGTGCTTGCCGTCGGGAGGCGTGGCGAACGCCGAGGTCGTACGGGGGCCGGGACCGCGATGCGAGAGACGAGGCGCGGAGACGCGCTGATGTCAGATGCGGGGTGCGGAGTATGTACTCAAGGCGAGATCCCCTGGGTGAAGGGTGTTCGCCCGATCACCGGCCCGCCCACTGCTCTTCGGCCAGCGTCACGCGACACCGGGTCCATTACATTCACCCGGCGGTCGGCTGTCAACGCGTGCCCCCGGGCGAGGAGCGGTGGCCGGGCGCGGCCGGTGCCCGTGCGCACGGGCCGGCGCCGGATTTCGCGGGCCGGCGTGGAAGGAATCGCGCGGATCACGCGTTCTTGTGTGTATGGCTACTCTCGGACTCATTGGCAGCGGACACATCGGAAGCACGCTCGCCCGGCTGGCGGTTGACGCCGGTCTGGATGTGGTGCTCAGCAACTCGCGAGGCCCGGAGACCCTCTCCGAGCTTGTCGCGGAGCTCGGCCCGCGAGCTCGCGCCGGCACCGCGGAGGAGGCGGCGGCCGCGGGTGACTGGGTGGTGGTGACGATCCCGCTCAAGGCATATCAGCAGGTCCCGGTGGAGCCGTTGGCGGGGAAGACCGTCATCGACACCAACAACTACTACCCGGACCGGGACGGAAAGTTTCCCGCACTGGACTCGGGCGAGACGACGAGCAGCGAGCTTCTCCAGCGGCACCTGAAGCGCTCGCAGGTCGTCAAGGCTTTCAACAACATCTACTTCAAGCACCTCGCCGCCCTCCCCCGCCCGGCGGGAGCGGCGGACCGTACCGCCCTGCCGATCGCCGGTGACGATGCCACCGCCAAGGTGAACGCGGCGGAGCTGATCAACACGCTGGGCTTCGACACCGTGGACGCGGGTCCGCTCGCGGAGGGATGGCGGTTCGAGCCGGGTACGCCGGTCTACGGGACTCCCTACACCGAGAAGTCGACGTCCCACTTCGTGGACGTACCGGCCGGTCCCGCCGCGGCGGACCGGATCGCCGAAGACCTGGCCGCGGCCAAGCACTGACACACCGGTGGCCGGAGGGCCGTCGCGTCGGTGCCTCGCCGCTTGTGCGGAGCCCACGACGGCGGTCCCCTGGCGGCTGGTCCTCCGGCGGGCCGCCGGGACACATGGGGTCGCGTTGACCGGTGGATCGTTCCGCCGTCCCGGCACAGTGTGGTGCCGGCGCCACACGATTGGCAGATCATATGAGCGGGCCTGGCGGGGAGCGGGCCTCTTGGGGCGCACACTGGGCCCGTGAGCAACTACCAGGGGCCCGCGACGCTTGTCGCCGGCGACTCCGAGATCGAAGTCGAAGCCACACTGAGCGCGAGTCTCTCCGGCGCGGTGCGCCAGTGGGGCGGCAGCGTCCAGACCAGCGAAGCGGGGGAGGACTTCTACGCGGCACTGGACAGCGCCGATGTGAAGATCCGCTTCCCGGACGGCCAGGAGGGCACCGTCGTGGCCACACACACCGCCATCGGCAGCGGGCGGCTGCGGGTCTCGGGGACGGGCGCCATTCCGTTCTGACCCGGGGGCGCTCTGACCCGGCAGACGGTTCTGCTCAGGGCCGGGCACCGTCCCGTCACCGCGAGCGCGACAACAGCGACGTGAGCGGCACCGTGAGTCGCTGTTGACGACTTACCCCGCCGAAGAGCCCCATGGCGAGGACAAAGGCATCATGGGTGGCAGAAGGACGTTTTTGATGTCATAAAAGGCTCGCGGTGACGAGCTCGCTGTCACGACCGGGACAAGGTCATGAGAAGAGGGGCCGGGGAGAAGGACCGCTGATGGAGGTGCCCGCGTCGTTCGCGTACGAACGTGCCACCAGCGTCGACCATGCCATCGGGCTTCTCGACCGGCTGGGAGGCTCGGCGAGGCTGGTCGCCGGCGGTCACAGCCTGCTCCCGATGTTGAAACTGCGACGGGCCGATTTCGCGTATCTGATCGACATCAACGATCTCGCCGAAGAGCTGGGTTACATAGCGGTGGAGCCCGGCCGGATCCGTATCGGCGCCCTGGCGCGCCACCGTGAGCTGCTGGAATCCGCCGCCCTCGCCGAGACGTTCCCGATCTTCACCGACGCCGAACAGATGATCGCCGATCCGGTGGTGCGTGAGCGCGGCACGCTCGGCGGCTCCCTCTGTCAGGCCGATCCGGCGGAGGATCTGTCCGCCGTCTGCACGACGCTCGGCGCGAGCTGTGTGATCCAGAGCCGAAAGGGCCGGCGGCTGGTCGCCATGGAGGACTTCCACCGAGGACCGTACGAGACGGTCGTGGGCGGCGCCGAGATGCTGATCGAGGTGCGCTTCCCGGTCCGTCCGAACGGTTCCAGCGCGTACGAGAAGGTCGAGCGGCGCGCCGGGGACTGGGCGGTGGCCTCGGCGGGCGCGGCCGTCTGGCTGGACGGTGTGGTCGTCGCCGACGCGCGCGTGGGGCTGGCGGCCGTCGGACCGAACACCATGGGGCCCCCGGAGATCTCGCGCGCCCTGCGCGGCCGGCTCCCCTCGGAGGAGTTGTACGCGCAGGCCGGTGAGATCGCCTCGGCGTCGTGCGCGCCGGTCACCGACCGCCGGGGCAGTGCCGACTACAAACGCCATCTCGTCAGGGAACTCACCGCACGTGTGCTGCGCCGCGCCGTTGCACGGGCCAGGAGCGGCCGGATCGCGAGGAGCGCCCGGGCCGCCGCGTCCGACGACCCGGCCGCGCGAAACGGCGGGCCCCCGACGGCCACCGAAGGACCGGGAGAGTGATGATGCGGATCGACAATCAATTCACCGTCGGCGTGCCGATCGACGAGGCATGGAAGGCGCTCACCGATCTGGAGGGCATCGCGCCGTGCATGCCGGGCGCGCACCTCACGGCGGTCGACGGCGCGGTCTGCCGTGGCGAGGTGCAGGTCAAGCTGGGCCCGGTGACCGGTCGGTACGCGGGTACGGCGCAGCTTGTCGAGAAGGACGAAGCGGCGCACCGGGCCGTGATCCGCGCGAAGGGAAGCGACTCCTGGGGGGCGGGGAACGCGACGGCGCTGATCAACGCGGAATTGCGGCCGGAGGGCGCGGGCACGGTGGTCACCGTCGCGACCGATCTGGATGTCACCGGCGAGATCACTCATTTCGACAGCGGGATGATCAGAGAGGCGTCGGCCAGGCTGGTGGACCGTTTCGTCGAGAACCTGGAGGCCGAACTGCCCGCGCTGACAGCCCCGGATCAGGGGCCCGGCATCTCGTCGGACGCGGCGGGCGAGCCCGGACCGGTCGTGGGTACGGGGATGGTCACCGATGTGGTGTCCCCGGGGCCCGGCGGTACGGCCGGCGCGTCGGGCGGGACGCCGCCGCGGGCGGACGGCACGGCGCGGGTGCCGGGGAGCGCTCCGCAGAGTTCGGGCCAGCGGCAGCAGGCCGAGCCGCTCGATCTGATGAGCCTCGCCGGTACCTCCGTCTACCGGCGCTCCATTCCGATCATCGCCGCCGTGCTGGTTGTCGCCGCGCTGATCGTGCTCTTCCTGGTCCACTGACAGGTCCACTGAGCCGAACGCAAGACGCTTTGTCGACTTCCGCCGGAGCGGGGCCCGCGCCCCCGTCCGGGACGGAGACGCGGGCCCTCGGCGCTGTCCGCGCCCGGGCAGCCCTCAGGCGCCGGCCGGGGTGTCCCGGGTGACGGTGAACCGGGCGTGCAGCTCGCGGGTGTGGTCCACGTGCCGTACCGGACCCGTCAGCACCGCCCGCGCGGTGAACCGGATGTCGGTACTGGACGCCGCCAGCCGCAGCTCCAGCTCACCCGGCTCGACCACACGCCGCCCGTTCCGCCCGGTGAAGGAGGCGAGATCGGCGGGCACGGTCACCGCGACCCCGGCCCGCTCGCCCGGCTCCAGAGGGATCCGGACGTAACCGATCAGCCGCTGCACCGGCTGGACGACCGAGGCGACGGGGTCGTGCAGATAGAGCTGGACGACTTCCGCGCCCGGCCGCTCCCCGGTGTTGCGTACGGTGAAGGACAGTGCCACCGCACCGTCCGTCTCCGCCCGGAGCGGGTCGCCCGCCTCCAGGTCCGACCACGCGAACGAGGTGTACGTCAGCCCGTGGCCGAAGCCGAAGGCCGGCGTGGGATCGATGCTGGAGACCTCGCTGACACGGGCCAGGGTGGCCGCCAGATAGGTGGACGGCTGTGCGCCGGGGAGCCGGGGGACGCTGACGGGAAGCCGCCCCGACGGGTTGATCCGCCCGCTGAGCACTCCGGCGAGGGCCGGGGTGCCTTCCTGGCCGGGGAAGAACGTCTGGACGATGGCGTCCGCCTCTTCGGTGGCCCGGCCGAGGGCGTACGGGCGTCCCGCCAGCAGCGTCACCACCACCGGCGTGCCGCTGTCCAGGAGCGCGTCGAGGAGCTGGCGCTGCACACCGGGCAGCTCCAGGGACTCCGCGTCGCATCCTTCTCCGCTGGTGCCCCGGCCGAAGAGTCCGGCCCGGTCGCCGAGGGCCGCGACGACCAGGTCCGCGTGGCGGGCCACGCGCACCGCCTCGGCGAATCCGTCGGTGTCGGTGGAGTCGATTCCCGCGCCCCGCACCGTGATGATCTCGCTGCCGGGGAACTCCGCGGCCAGGGACTCCCGGAGCGTCGGCAGTCCGACGCCGGCAGGAGTGCCCGGGTGCTGGCTTCCGACATGGACGGGGAAGGAGTAGCAGCCCAGGACGGCCGTGGGGGTGTCGGCCTGCGGGCCGACAAGGGCGATCCTGCGGGGCCCGTCCAGCGGGAGCGTGCCGTTGTTGCGCAGCAGGATCACCGACTGCTCGGCGAGACGGCGGGAGATGTCGCGGTGGGCGGGGGAGTCCAGACTGACCGTGCCGCGCAGCGCCTGCGGATCGTCCAGCGCGGCGCCGGACAGGGCCGGCGGCAGGGGACTCCAGTCCGGGTCCAGCAGCCCGAGCTGGGCTTTCTGCGTCAGGACGCGGCGCAGCGCGCGGTTGATCGTCTCCTCGGAGAGCTTTCCGGCGGCGACCGCGTCCCGCAGCGGCTCTCCGAAGGTCTTCACGGTCGGCAGTTCCACGTCGACGCCGGCCGTCAGGGCCGCGGCGGCGGCGTCGCTCCAGTCGGCGGCCACGCCGTGCAGGGTCTTGAGGAAGGCGACACCGAAGTAGTCGGCGACCACGGTGCCGTCGAAGCCCCAGGTGTCCCGGAGCAGCCCGGTCAGCAGCTCCTCGTCGGCGGCGCAGGGCACGCCGTCGGTGTCGGTGTACGCGTGCATGACGGACCGTACGCCGCTCTCCCGCACCGCCATTTCGAACGGCGGCAGCATCACGTCGGCGCGCTCCCTGGCGCCCATGCTCACCGGAGCGAGGTTGCGCCCGCCCCGGGAGGCCGAGTAGCCCACGAAGTGTTTGAGCGTGGCCACGATCCCGGCGGACTCCAGGCCCTGGATATAGGCGGTGGCGGTGGTGCCGACGAGATACGGGTCCTCGCCGATGGTCTCCTCGACACGGCCCCAGCGTGCGTCGCGCACCACGTCGAGCACCGGGGCCAGGCCCTGGTGGACACCGACCGACCGCATGTCGTGGCCGATCGCGCCCGCCATCCGGCGTACCAGGTCAGGGTCGAACGCGGCGCCCCACGACAGCGGGACGGGATAGGTGGTGGCGCCCCAGGCGGCGAAGCCCGCCAGGCACTCGTCGTGCGCCATGGCGGGGATGCCGAAGCGGTTGGCCGCCACGATGCGCTGCTGGGTGCGCGCCAGGGACACGGCGCCCAGGGCGGGGTCGACGGGAACCGTCCCGAAGGGCCTGGTGAGCTGGCCGAGGCCGTGCGGCAGCAACTCCTCCAGGGACGGCGGCCGGTCCATGTCGTGCTGGTGCGGGGCGACTTCGGCGCCGTCGGCGGAAGCGCCCGCCCACAGGCCGTAGAGCTGAGCGAGTTTCTCCTCCAGGGTCATGGCGGAGATCAGCGTCTCGACCCGTTCGGCACGGTGGTCCCGGAGGCCGGGCGCCGGGGCGCCGGACGCGGGGATGCCGGTGGCGGTGGTGCCGGGGCGGGTATCGGCGGTCACGTTGTCGTTCACTTTCCTCCGACGCCCATCAGCCCCTGGACCAGGGCGCGGCGCGCGAACAGGTAGACGAGCAGGACGGGCAGTGTGGAGAGGACCACGGCGGCCAGCAGTCCGGGGATGTTGATCCCGTACTGGGTCTGGAAGTTGTACAGCCCGAGGGTGAGCACCTTGGTGTTCTCGGACTGGGTCAGTACCAGCGGGAAGAGGAAGCCGTTCCACGCCTGGAGCGCGGAGAAGACGACGATGGTCGCCAGTCCGCTCTTGGACAGCGGCACGACGAGCTGGAAGAAGACCCGCCGGGTGTCGGCCCCGTCGAGGGCCATGGCCTCGAAGAGTTCGTCGGTGATGTCGCGCATGGTGCCGGTGAGGATGAGCGCGCAGACCGGCAGACAGAACGCGGCGGTGGGCAGGATGACACCGATGAGGTTGTCGTACAGGCCGGCCTGACTGATCACATAGAACATCGGGACGATCACCGCCTGGGCGGGTATCGCCAGGCCCAGCAGGAAGAGCCGGAAGACCCGGGAGGTGGCCCGGCCCCGGTTGCGCACGATCGAGAAGGCCAGCGGCGGTACGAGGAGCAGCACGATCACCACGACGCTCGTCGTGACGATCACGGTGTTGAGGAAGTACTGGCCGAAGCCGTTGGAGAAGTCCTGGACGTAGTTGGTCAGGCTGAAGGTCTTCGGGAACGCCAGCGGACCGTTGGCGGTGTACTCCGCGCGGGACTGTACGGTCGCGCCGAGCATCACATAGACCGGCAGTCCCACCAGGCACAGCCACAACAGGGCGCCGAGCCCCGCGAGATAGTTGGGGCGGCGCCTCATCACAGGCCTTCCTTCGTGCCGGCCATTTTGTCGTAGCCGGAGATCCGTACGACGATCAGCGAGATGGCCGTCGCCACGACCACCAGCAGCAGCGCGACGGCGGCGCCCGCGCCGAAGTCGAAGCCCTTGAAAGCCTTTTGGTACATGTAGTAGGCGCTGATGGTGGTGTCGGTGCCCGGTCCGCCCTGGGTGAGGATCAGCACGGTGTCGAAGGTGGTGAGCCCGCCGACGACCATGAGGATCACCGACGTGATGATCGAGTTGCGCAGTTGCGGCAGCGTGACGTGGAAGAACTGCCGTACGGTCCCGGCGCCGTCGATGGCGGCCGCCTGGTAGAGGACCGTGGGGATCGCCCGGGTCGCGCCCTGGTAGATCAGCGCGTGCAGCGGGGTGAACTGCCAGGCGCTGACCAGGACGAGGACACCGATGGCGCCGGTGCGCGAGCCCAGGAGATTGCCGTCCCCGAAGAGCCAGCGCGCCTGCGCGGGCACCCCGAAGTTGGGGTCGAGCAGCGCCCGCCACAGCACGGACACCGCCGTGGCGGACAGCAGCAGCGGGATGAAGAAGACGGCCGACAGGACGGCCCTGTTCCGCTGGGGCCCGGCGGCCCAGACGCCGAGCAGGATGCTCAGCGGCGTCTGGACGACCACGCCCAGCGCGGTGAGCAGCACGCTCAGCCAGAGGCTTTTGATCATCACCGGGTCGTGGAACAGCGTGGTCCAGTTGTCCAGGCCGGCGAACGTGGGCGATCCCAGACCGCTCCAACTGGTGAAGGACAGCACGGCGACCAGCGCCAGCGGGACGATCGCGAACAGGGCGAAGAACAGGGTGGCGGGCAGGGCCCAGCCCAGGCCGGGGCGGGCGACTCCGCGCCCGCCCGGACCGGGCCGCTGTGACTGCCGCCGTTCGCCCTTCGCCGGGGCGGAGAGGGTAACCATGTCGGACGTCACTCTCAGTTCTGTTTCTCGGCTCAGGCGGTGGTCAGGGCCTGCATGGACGTGATGAAGCCGGCCGCGTCGAGCTGTCCGTTGAAGAACTGCTGGACCGCCACATAGATGGGCGTCATGTTCGCGGGCGGGTACGCCTGGTCCCACGAGAGCTGGAACGCGGGAGCCTTGTCGACCAGGTCGAGCTGGTACTTCAGGTACTCGGGGTTGTCCGCGGAGTCCAGGAACTTGCCGGTGTTCGTGGTGGTGGGCAGATTGCCGATGGCGAGCTGCGCCTTCACGAACTCGTCCGAATACATCAGCTTGAGGAACTTGGCTATGTCGTCGGCGTGCTTGGTGGTCTTGCGCACCGAGTAGAAGTTGTTGGTGTTGCCGACGAGGTCGGCGGGGTCGCCCTTGCCACCGGTGACACTGGGGAAGGTGGTGTAACCCAGGTCGTTCTTGGCGAAGTCGGGGCTGGCGTCCTGGTGGGTGGAGTACGCCCAGGAGCCCATCAGCTCGAAGCCCGCCTTGCCGCCTGCCAGCAGAGCAGGGGAGCCGCCGTCGGTGAACTTCACCGAGTCGTAGTTGGTGCCGAACGCGCCCGCGTCAATCAGCTCCTTGAGCATGCTCAGCGCCTTCTTGCTGTCGGCGCTCTCCCAGGCGCTCTTGTCGCCGGACAGGGCCTTCTCGAACAGCCCGGGGCCCGCCACCCGGTCGTAGAGGTACTCGAACCACATCAGCGTCGGCCACTTGTCGCCGCCGCCGAGCGCGATCGGCGTGACGCCCTTCGCCTTGAGCTTCTTCACCGAGTCCAGCAGCTCGTCCCAGGTCTTCGGCGGCTGCACACCGGCGTCCGCGAGCACCTTGCTGTTGTTGAACAGCAGGACCGGCTGGGTGCCGCGCATGGGAACGCCGTACGCCTTGCCGTCGACCATGGCCGTGTTGAAGACCGACGGCAGGAAGTTGGACTTCAGCCCCGGGTCCTTCTTGATCAGGTCGTCGAGCGGCATCAGCAGATCCGCCTTGACGAACGGCTGGATGCTGCCGCCGCCCCAGTTGAAGAACACGTCGGGCGCCTGCGGGGTGCCGATGACGGTCTGGAGCTTCTGCTGGTAGTCCGCGCCGGGGACGGTGTCCAGGACGGCCTTGACCTTGGAGGTCTTGTTGAACGTCGCGACGATCTGCTTCTCCACCTTGTTCGCGGAGTCGCCGTAGACGAGTACGTGGAACTCCCCGGCACCGGAGGAGGAGGCGTTGCCGCCACAGGCCGCCAGGCTCAGACCCAGGACGAGCGTCGCGCTGCCGGCGACGGCTCGAAGAAACCGTGCGCGTGTCTTCATCGATCGACCTCTCGAAAGTATCGGCCACATTGCCGAAAGTCTCCTGTCGAGCGACCGTAGGTTTCTCTTCCGGGGCGGTCAACAGCGCTGTCGCTGCGCTATCAAACCGTTACAAGCGGCGGTGCCCTATCCTTCAGTCCATGCGTGATGACAGGAGTACGGGCCGAGTCACCCTGGCCCAGGTGGCTTCGCAAGCCGGCGTATCCCTCTCGACAGTTTCGAAAGTCCTCAACGGACGCCCGGATGTGTCGGCCCCCACCCGGGTGAAGGTCGAGGAGCTGCTGGAGGAGCACGGCTACCGGCGCTCCGCGCCCACGCCCCCGGAATCACCGCTGGTCGAGATCGTCTTCCACGAACTCGACAGCACCTGGTCGATGGAGTTGATCAGGGGCGTCCAGAGCGTCGCCAAGGAGGCGGGACTGAGCGTCGTCCTCACCGAGACCGGCACCCGGCACTCGCCGGGGGCCGACTGGGTCGAGGGCGTGCTGCGCCGCCGCCCGATGGGCGTGGTCCTTGTCTTCTCCACGCTGCCGGACGACCTCAAGAAGAAGCTGTGGTCCCGGGCGATCCCGTTCGTCATCATCGACCCGGCGGGCGACCCGGAACCCGATGTGCCGTCCGTGGGCTCGGCCAACTGGGCGGGCGGGGTCGCCGCCACCCGCCATCTCATCGACCTCGGCCACCGCAGGATCGCCGTCATCACCGGCCCCGAGGACATGCTCTGCTCGCTGGCCCGGCTCGACGGCTTCCGCTCGGCCATGGGCATGGCCGGGCTCGACACCGACCCGGCGCTGGTGAGATTCGGCGACTTCCATGTCCAGTCCGGCCATGCGCACGCCATGGAACTGCTCAAGGATCCCGACAGACCGACCGCGATTTTCGCGGGCAGCGACCTCCAGGCGCTGGGCGTGCTGGAGGCGGCCCGGGTGCTCGGACTCCAGGTGCCTCAGGACCTCTCGGTCGTGGGATACGACGACATCCCGCCCGCCCAGTGGTCCAGCCCGGCGCTGACCACCGTGCACCAGCCGCTCGCGCAGATGGCAGAGGAGGCCACCCGGATGCTGCTCCGGCTGCGCCAGTCCGACCAGGCCGACGCCCGTATCGAATTCGGCACCCGGCTGGTCGTCAGGAACAGCACGGCGGCCCTGGAGGCGGGGACGGACCGGTAGCGGTACCGGAGCGGGACCGGCGGCGCGCCCGCCGGGTCCCGGTCGGCGCCGGGTCTCGGTCACACTGGAGGCATGTGCCGCAGCATCAAGACCCTCCGTCCGCCCGTCCTCCCCGAAGAAGCCACCGAGGAGGACATCAGGGCCGCTGCCCTGCAGTACGTACGCAAGGTGTCCGGCTTCCGCGAGCCGGCCGCGCACAACCGCGACGTCTTCGAACGGGCGGTCGGCGAGATCGCCGAGGCGACCGAGAGGCTGCTCAAGGGCATCGAGGTGCGCGGCTCGGCGCGGCCGGCGGCCCGGGAGCCCCAGGGAGCGTGAAGCGGCGGCCGGGTCAGGTCGGGGTACTGGGCACGTTGCTCAGACGGGAAAACTTGCCTGGAACCTCAACTTTTCCCGTTGGGTAAAGTCGGCCAATGGGGCAAGTTTTCTCAGAAGCGGGGGTTTTCCCGCCGGGGAAAGTGCGCCTCCGGGGCACGTCCGGTGCTCCTGAGGGGCTTTCGAGCAGCCCCTCAGACCGGCTGCGCCGACGGACGGCGCACGATGTACGCGGCCAGCGTGCCCGCCGCGAACAGCGCCAGTACGGAGATGGCGGCGCCCACCCAGCTCGCGCCCAGCCACTGGCCGCCGAAGTAGCCGAGGCCCACGCTGTAGCCGGTCCAGGCCACGCCCGCCAGCGCCGACCAGGGCAGGAACTCCTTCACCGTGCGGTGCGCCGCGCCCGCGCCGAGCGAGACGACCGAGCGGCCCGCCGGGGCGAACCGGGCGATGACCACAAGGATTCCGCCACCGCCGCTGAGCGCCGCGCCGAGGCGCTCCTGGGCGGTGGTGAGCCGGCGTGACCGGGCGATGGCGCGGTGCAGACGTTCGCCGCCGCGCCAGGCGAGCCGGAAGGCGACAAGGTCGCCGAGCACGGACGCGCCGGCCGCGCACAGCATCAGGATGAGCAGTGACGGAACCTCGCGGGGCACGTGCGCCACCTTGTCGGCGGCCTCCGCGACCGTGGTCGAGCCCGCGGCGGCCGCCGTGGCCGCCGTGATCACCAGGACCCCGCTGGGCAGCACGGGCAGAAACACATCGAGCAGTACGGAGGCGCCCACGACGGCGTATATCCATGGACTGCCCGTCAGCGACCCCAGACTCTCCAGCACCTTGTGACTCCCCGCCCCGTTCTCCGAAAACGCCGCTGTGTCGCAAGGGAGCGGCAGGGGCGGCTGCAGCCATACAGCGTACGCCTGTGGGCGGCGGGCAGGTCGGCCAGGTGCGAAATGAAGCCATGTACGCCGCATGAAGCCATGTACGCCGCTCCCGTACGAAGGGAACGGCGGCGCCGTGCGAGCGGCGCCCGGACCCCGGTCGCGGGCCCGGGCGCCGTCACCTCGGCGCCGTCCGGTCGGACGTCAGGCGGCCACGGCCGTACGGCTCTCCTGGCTCTCCTCCTCCGCGCGGCCACCGGAGAAGAACAGCCGGTCCACGGAGAGCGCGCCCGGGCCGGTGAAGACGATCAGCAGGAACGTCCAGGCGAATATCGCCGCCGCTTCGCCGCCGTTCTCCATCGGGAAGAGCCCGGTGGGCTGGTGGACATTGAAGTAGGCGTACGCCATGGAGCCGGAGGCCACCAGCGCCGCGATCCGGGTGCCGAGGCCGAGCAGCACGAGGCCCCCGCCCACGAGCTGGATCACGGCGGCGTACCAGCCGGGCCAGGCGCCGGCTGGAGCCGTGTCATTGCCGAACAGGCCGAAGAGGGTGGCGGCACCGTGGCAGGCGAAGAGCAGTCCGACGACGATGCGAAACAGGCCCAGCGCGTACGGCTGGGCGTCATTGAGGCGTGTGGACATGGGGGGTCGTACTCCTTCGATCAATGGTCTGGACCGATGAGAAGCTCCCTCACGTTAGGCATCCCTAATCAATGCTTGCAAGTTCAACATCCTGGCGGGGATCAATTCGCGCCGAGTGTC
This sequence comes from Streptomyces sp. NPDC006923, assembly GCF_040635655.1. Classification (NCBI taxonomy): domain Bacteria; kingdom Bacillati; phylum Actinomycetota; class Actinomycetes; order Kitasatosporales; family Streptomycetaceae; genus Streptomyces; species Streptomyces sp. NPDC006923. Next base: position 564,675 of record NZ_JBEYIF010000001.1, on the reverse strand, counting down.
GTGACCGCCCGGAGACCGAGGTCCGCAGGGCCGCACGGGCCACCGCGTCGGTGTCCGAGAGCATCACCGAATCGACTCCCGGCCGTGCCCCGGCGGCCGTCACCCAGTGCACCCCTTCCGTGGGCACTCCCAGGGCGAACCTCCTGGGGTGGATTTCGCCCTGGCGGCCTATCAGGTGGTACGGACGGCGTGTTACATCCACCCCACCGGTTTCGTAACCACCGACCGCGTGCGGCCGGCACTGGCCGGTCTTCAGGAGCCGCGACAGCAGGGGGTCACGGCTGCGCCGCAGATCCGCCTCCGGCAGCCGGGCCTCCACGAGCGCCGTCGCCCTGACGGCTGATCCGGCCACGTCCGGGGACTCGGCGACAAAGACGCCGTCCTCCGCTCTCACGGTCATGCGCGGACCGATCACCTCCAGCACACCCGCCTCGATCAGGGCCGTCATCTCCTCGATACGGCGGCGCGGCGGGCCGATGGAGAGAAAAGCGTTCAGTGGTGTGTACCAGCGGTCGAGATGATCGCGGCGGGAGGTGCCGGAGAGACCCGAGTGGTCCACGATCTGGCGCAGTTCATTGCGGAGGTCGCGGAGCACGTCCAGCGCGGCCTTGAGCGGACCGGCGACATTGCCGAGGGCAGCCTGTGCCGCGTCCTGGCGCAGATGCGCCAGCAGCCAGGCGCGGTGATCCGCAGGATCCCGGAAGGCCGCCCCGCCGTAGGGACGCGTGATCGCCTCCCAGGACCAGCGGTCCGCCGGACCGATGCCGGCCTCGTCCAGGGCGGCGGCCTCCTGCGGGCTGCCGTGCGGCGCCCCGAGGAAACGGTCGAGAAAACGCTCGCGGAAGCTCGGCGGCCGGCCGGCGGCCGTCATCGCCGTCCCGTAGAAGACCGCTTCCACCTCCTTGGCGACCAGTGGCCATATCTCCGCGAGGAAGTCCGGCGGGTCGCCCTCGCCCGCGCGTTTGCGGAACACCGCGATCACGTCCGGGGTCAGCACCAGCGGCAGGTGGCGGCCGGACGGTCCCTTCGCGTTGTCGCCGCGCGCCTGGTACGGGACACCGCGCCGCGAACCCGCGTAGAGCCGCGGCTCCCGCCCCGACGGGTGGTATACGAGAGCGCCGTCGCCGGCCCCGCGCGCGAAGGTGCCGCCCCGGCCCGCTGTCAGCAAGGTCATGTGGTCGAAGAAGTTGAGACCGAGTCCGCGCAGCAGAATCGGTTCGTCCGGGTCGATCGCGGAGAGATCGACATCGGCCGGGTTGGCGGGCGGCACATAACGCAGCCGATGACGCTCCGCGTACGCCGACAGGATCGCCTGGGTCTGGCCGGAAACTACCGGCAGATGGCCCTGCGCGAGGATGACGGCGGAGAGGCCGGAAATCGTCGTGCCATTGTCGAGCGTGAGTGTCTGGGTGGGCTGGTGCGCGGGGGACATGGCGGGCGAATCAAGCGAACCGGGTGTGACGCCCGGGGCTCCGGTGTCCAGGGACGCGCTCTCGGGGTCGTCATCAAGACGAATCGCGAGAGCCCGGTGGACCGTGACCCTCACATTCGCCGGAGCGCCCTCCACCGTCCGGCGAAAGGCCCACTCCAGATAGCGGCCGTAGGCGGCGCGGCTCGGATAGTCGTCCGGACCCAGCCGCTCGGCCGGGCGGCTCGCGGCCCACTCGTACAGGCTCGGACCCGGGCGTATCGGACCCTCGCACTCGACGCTCCGGTCGGTGAAGACCGTCACCTGTGAAGCCACCGTGTTCATGAGCAGCTCGGCCGGCTGGTCGGTGCGCCAGACGCGGCCCGCGCCGGGCGGCGCCGGATCGACGAGATGGACCGTCAGTGGTGTGCCGGGGGCCAGTTCGGGTACGGACGCACAAAGTCTTTCGAGGACCGAGGTGCCGCGGGGGCCGGCGCCGACGACGGCGAGTGAGCGGGGCAGGTGCTGCCGTACATCGGACAAAGCTGTGACTCCCGGGGCATGTGGGGTGCGGGAAGCGGGACGGCCCGCCTCTGGAAGCGGAATGGTCCGCCTCATCATGCCGTTGGTGACGCGGCTGCCGAACCGTTGGGCCAAGGATCACGCCTTGTGGCAAGGATCACGGCCCCATTGTCAAGGGCCACCGAACCGGTGCGCGGCCGTCGCCGGCCCGCCGACGGCGGGTCAGCGGCCCGCCGTCAGTGTCCTCTTGTGGACGGTCACCAACTCCGCGCCGTCGTCGTGGGTGCGGGCATGGTCCAGCCGCAGCTCGGCCGAACGGCCGCGCATCGTCAGCGTCATGAGCTGATTGCCGAACCAGGGCCCGCCCGTCTTCCGCCAGGTGACCGAGGGGTCGGGGACCCGCCCGTGCCGTGCCAGGGCCTTGCCCAGATACCGGCTCAACCGGCTCCAGCCGAAGCGGAAACCGAACCTCATCGAGGCCGGGATGGAGTTGTGCACCGGTGAGCAGGTGAGCTGGAGGACCCGTGCGTCCGGGTCACCCGCCCGCCACGAGGGCTCGGCGACATACGCGTGGTGCACATCACCCGACAGCACACACACCGTGGCGGGCGCCCCGGGTCCGCTGCCGACCTCCGAGATCAGCGCCGCCAGCTTCTCGAAGGAGTCGGGGAAGGCCGCCCAGTGCTCCAAGTCCGCGGCCCTGCGCAGCCATTCACCGAAGCGCGCCCAGCGTGCGCCGCGTTCGCCGCGGCTGAGCGCGGCGTCCCAGGACTCCACGTCATGGATGAAGGGCGGCAGCAGCCAGGGCAGTGAGGTCCCGACAAGGAGATGGTCGTACGAGCCCCACCCCTCCAGCGCCTGCTCCCGCACCCACAGCGCCTCGCCGTCGTCGAGCATGGCGCGGTGCTGCTCCTCCAGCACCCGCGCGGCCCGGGAGTCGACCATCAGCAGCCGTGTGCGCCCGAAGTCGCGCCGGTAGCTCCAGCGCGCACACGCCGGGTCGCGGTCGGCCTCGGAGGCGAAGTGCCGCAGCAGGTCGGTGCCGTCGGGATCCGCGCGTATCGCCGCGTACAGCTCGTCCGTCGCCAGTTCCGCCGGGGAGAGATTGCCGAGATGCTGGTAGACCCAGTACGACATCAGCCCGCTGAGCACACGCTCCTGCCACCAGGGCTTCGCGCGCATGTCGGCCACCCAGGCGGCGCTGGTGTTCCAGTCGTCGACCAGATCGTGGTCGTCGAAGATCATGGAGCTGGGGACGGTGGAGAGCAGCCAGCGCACCTGGGGATCGCCCCAGGACTCGTCGTAGAGGTGGGTGTACTCCTGGTAGTCCGCGACCTCCTCGCCCGGCGGCTCGCTCAGATCACGGCGCCCGGCCAGCCAGCGCTGTGTCTCCTTCGAGGTCTCGTCCGCGTACACCTGGTCACCGAGCAGCAGCAGCACATCCGGGCGCTCGGCGTCGGGGTCGCCGGAAATCCGGGTGGCGAGGGTGTCGAGCGCGTCGGGGCCGACCGGGTCCGGCTCGCCGTGCGGCGGCGAGGCCCAGCGGCAGGAGCCGAAGGAGACGCGCAGCTCGGCTCCCGGCGAGGAGGCGTCGGGCGTGCGGATCGTGCTCGGCGGGAAGGGGGAGTCCTCCGGCGGCCAGACGCGCTGGTCGTCCAGCAGTACTTCGTACGGAGTCGCGGTGCCCGGCGTCAGGCCGGTCACGGTTATCAGCGCGTAGTGGTGGCCGGCGATCTGGAAGGTACGCGTCGTGCCGTGCGCGCCGTCCTCGCAGCGGACCTCCGCCACGCAGGGGCGGTCGGCCTCGATCCAAACGGTCGCTGTGCCGTCGCCGTCCCAGTCGACGTACCGCAGCAGTGGTCCCAGGCGCAGCCCGGTCATATATGCCCTCCTCCGTCGCCCCGTACGGTACGGAACGACGGAGGGCACCGGGAGGGGGGTCCGGTGTGATGAGCGTCCCGTCCCTGGAACCGCAGGTCAGCAGCCGTTCAGCACGCTCTGGAGCGCACTCTTCTCGGCGGAGTCGACGCTCAGGTTGTAGTACTTCTTCACCTGCACCCAGGCGCGGACGTAGGTGCAGCGGTACGCGGTGCGCGGCGGCAGCCACTCGGCGGGGTCCCGGTCGCTCTTCGACTGGTTCACATTGTCCGTGACGGCGATGAGCTGAGGCCGGGTCAGGTCGTTCGCGAAGGACTGCCGCTGCGCGGTGGTCCAGCCGCTGGCGCCCGAGGTCCATGCCTCGGCGAGCGGCACCATGTGGTCGATGTCCACGTCGGACGCGGCGGTCCAGGTCGCGCCGTCGTACTCGGAGTACCAGCTTCCGCTCGTGGCCGAGCAGCTTGAACTCTGCTGGACGTTCGAACCGTCGCGCTTGAGGACGACCTCACGGGTGTCACAGGAGCCGGACTGCGTGATCCAGTGCGGGAACGCGTCACGGCTGTAACCGCTGGAGGAACCTTCCGCCTTGACGGTGAGCTGGCCGAGATAGGTGCGGGCGGTGGCGGCGCTGACCGGCGTCGGCAGAGCGGCCTGGGCGGTGGGAGCGGTGAGCAGTGTGGTCGCGGTGGCGAGGGCGGCCGACGCGGCGAGAATGGCTATGCGGGGCACTCGACGCGCGTAGATACCGGACATGCGAACTCCCTTGGGGTGGGGGGGGGGAACCTGACCTGACCGTGCGAGGCTGCGGGCCCGGCCGTGCGGGTCGTGGGCCCGGCCGTCATCGTGTCGGCGCCGGGTTGCCGCGGAGTGGGCGTCAGGTAACAGCGTGACGACATGAGCACGTCACATCAAGGGGCCAAAGGTGCCGATCTCACCCCGACGCGGGGGCAATTGGGTTGATTGGGGGCAGAGTTGACGCGCGTAGCGGGGCGCGGGGCGGCGGGACGACATGTCCTGACGGTGGGTCCGGCCGGTGGCCGCCGTGCGGGACCGGGTCTCGCTCCGCCGCCGACCGCGCCGGCGCGGACAGAGTTCGTGGCGAGGCTCCGGCATGCATGATCTGCCGGAGCGGACGACCTGCCGGCGTCGGATCGCGGCCCTGCTGCCCGTATCCCAGGGCGGATCGGCTCCGGACGGCGCCCGCGACGCGCCTTGACCTCAACGTGACTTGAGGTCCTACGGTCATCATGTCCGGTCATCACTCGAAGGGGGCGCGTCGGTATGGCTGTCACGGAGTACTCGCAGGAGGAGCTGGCTGCCCAGCCCATTGGCGCATGGAGCGGTGAGGCCTACCGCCGGGTGGTGGGAGCCCTCCGCGAACAACTCGCGGCGGAGGACCTCACCCAGCCGCACTGGTGGATTCTCAACCATGTCGCCGGGCAGCCGGGCGCGTGGCACCGTACGGCGCTGACCGAGCGGCTGACGTCGTACGACGACCTCGGTATCGACTTCGGCGGTGTCTTCGAGGACCTGCTGGCTCGCGGCTGGGTCACGGAGGAGGCGGGGCTGCTGACCTTGACGGAGGCCGGAGAGGCCGGGCGCCTCCGGGCCAGGGAGCGCAACTGGCGTGTCCACGAGCGGACGCATGAAGGTATCGGCACGGCCGACTTCGTGACGACGATCAACGTCCTGCGTCGCATGGTCGCGAATCTGGGCGGCAACGGTGATCTGCCCGACCGGGGCGTGTGAGAAAGCGGGCCCAACCCGCCCCGGTCCCGGCCCGGACGGCGGCGGCGCCGGTGAGAGACCCCGCCGGGGCCGCGCCGCTCCCCGGTCAGGCCGTCACGTACAGGCGGATGCCGCCCTCCGCGGTCGGTTCCACCCGGATCTGCGTCAGGTCCTCGACATGGGCGTCCGGTGACATCGCCTTCGCCCGCGGGCCCACGCCGACCACGCGCATCCCGGCCGCACGGGCCGCCGTGATGCCCGCCTCGGAGTCCTCGAAGGCGACGCAGTCCGCGGGCGCGAGGCCCAGCGCCTCCGCGCCCTTGAGGAAGCCCTCCGGGTGGGGCTTGCTGGCCGTCACACTTTCGGCCGTGACACGGATCTTCGGCATCGGGAGGTCCGCCGCCGCCATGCGGGCGTCCGCCAGGGCCACGTCCGCCGAGGTGACCAGCGCGTGGGGGAGGGCGGCGATGGCAGCCATGAACGCCGGGGCGCCGGGGACCGGGACGACGCCCTCCGTGTCGGCCGTCTCCCGGGCGAGCATCACCCGGTTGTCCGCGTAGTTGAGCTCCATGGGCCGTTCGGGGAGCAGCACGGCCATGGTCGCGTAGCCCTGGCGGCCGTGGACGACCTTCATGACCTCGTCCGGGTCCAGCCCGTGGTCGACCGCCCAGCCGCGCCAGACGCGCTCCACCGAGGCGTCCGAGTTGACGAGGGTGCCGTCCATGTCGAGCAGGAGGCCCCGGGCGGTCAGGACGGACGACGTCGTGGGGGAAGCGGTGGCCGGCATCGGCGGACTCCAGGGGACGTGAGCGGAGACAAGCGGCTCCGCCCGCCGGTCAGGGAGTACGGGCGAAGCCACTTTGTTTCGACATTGTACAAAAGGGTTCAGTGTCCGCGACCCCGGCCCCTGGTTTCTGCCTCCAGGGCGCGCCGGGTGTTCGGGCCGTAGACGCCTTCAGGATCCCCCTCAATGTGCTTGTACGACTGGTAGACGCGCACGGCGCCCTCCACGCTCTGGTCGTACTCGCCGTTCGTCGGCCCCCGGTACAGCCAGATCTGCTCCAGCCGGTTCTGGAGCTCCATGACCGCCGGGCCCGAGTCGCCGGGGCCCAGCGAGCCGCCCCTGGGCGGCTGGACCGGCTGCTGCGGAGGCGGCGAGGTCGAGGGCTTCGCGGAGGCCGACACCGGCGGCGCCTGGGGCGCGGTCGAGCGCGGCGCGCTCGCTGTCGGTTCCGGCGGCGGGGCCGGCCGCGACGAGGCCGTCGCCGGGGCGGACGGTGACGCCGACGCGGCGGCCGACGGCGTCGACGCGTCCGGTTCCACGAGGTTCGACGAAGGCAGCGGCGGGAGCGTCTCGTCCGGCAGCGCCCGTTCCTGCCGGTCGCCCGGCAGCAGCCCCGCGACGATCACCGCTGTCCCGAGCACCGCCACGGCCGCCGCGCCGATGGCCACCGCCCTGAACGGCCTACGGCGGGACGGTGCCGGTGGCAGCGCCGCCGGAAGCGGCTCCGCGGCCGGCGGCTCGACGGGGGCGGCCTCCGTCGCGAGCGGCGGCAGCGGGCCCGCGGTGCGGAACGCCTTCGGCGCCTGCCCGTCCCCGGTCTCCAGCGTCACATAGGGACGCAGGCGCAGCGGATGGAAGTCCTCCGCCGCCGCGATCTCCTCGGAACGCCCGGCCTGTACGGCCTGGGTCGCGCGCTCCGCGCAGTCACAGCCGGGTCTGTCCCCGGTGGCACGCGGTGTTTCGCACTCAGGACAGAGCTGTCCGGTCAACGTGGGTCCCCTCCCCTTGAACTGCCAGCGATTATGCAGGCCCTTTCCGAACGGCGTACGCACGCCCGTGGTCCACAAGGATGTTCGGCAGGCCATAACGGGACAGAGCGGACAGGATGGAGATTCGCAGACCCCGAGGAGATGTCCCATGGTTCAGGAATTGCGCATCCCGGCTGTGAGTCCGGCCCCCGGCGAGGGCCAGACACCGCGCACCGTGATGCTTGCCATCAGCGCCCTGCTGATGGGTTTGCTACTCGCGTCGCTCGACCAGACCATCGTGTCCACCGCACTGCCGACCATCGTCAGCGATCTCGGCGGCCTGGAGCATCTCTCCTGGGTCGTCACCGCGTATCTGCTGGCCTCGACCGCCGCCACCCCCCTGTGGGGCAAGCTCGGTGACCTCTACGGCCGCAAGAGGCTCTTCCAGACCGCCGTCGTGATCTTCCTCGCCGGCTCGGCGCTCTGCGGCATATCCCAGAACATGGCCCAGCTCATCGGCTTCCGCGCGCTCCAGGGGCTGGGCGGCGGCGGCCTGATAGTCCTGTCGATGGCGATCGTAGGCGACCTCGTCGCGCCGCGTGAACGCGGCAAGTACCAGGGCCTGTTCGGCGCCGTCTTCGGTACGACCAGCGTCCTCGGCCCCCTGCTCGGCGGATTCTTCACCCAGGAACTGAGCTGGCGCTGGGTCTTCTACGTCAATCTACCGATCGGTGTCGTCGCTCTGCTCGTCATCGCCGCGGCGCTGCGCATACCGGCGCGCTCGGCCAAGCACACCATCGACTACCTCGGCACCTTCCTGATCGCGGCCGTCGCCACCTGTCTGGTGCTGGTCGCCTCGCTCGGCGGCACCACCTGGGCCTGGGGCTCGGTCCAGGTCATCGGTCTCACCCTCCTCGGGCTCGTCCTGCTCGCCGTCTTCGTCCGGGTCGAGCGCCGCGCGGCCGAACCCGTACTGCCGCTGCGGCTCTTCCGGGTCAGGACCTTCACCCTGGTCGCGCTCATCAGCTTCATCGTGGGCTTCGCGATGTTCGGCGCGATGACCTACCTGCCGACCTTCCTCCAGGTGGTGCAGGGCGTGACACCCACACTCTCCGGTGTGCGCCTGCTGCCCATGGTGCTCGGCGTGCTGATCACCTCGACCCTGTCCGGGCAGATCGTCAGCCGGACCGGCCGCTGGAAGGCGTTTCCCATCATCGGCACCGCCGTGACCGCCGTCGGACTGCTGCTGCTCCATCAGCTCACCCCCTCCAGCGGCGCCTGGGTGATGAGCGGCTACTTCTTCGTCTTCGGCGCGGGCCTCGGACTGGTCATGCAGGTGCTCGTGGTGGTCGTCCAGAACGCCGTCAGCTACCGGGACCTGGGCGTCGCCACCGCGGGCGCGACCTTCTTCCGCTCCATCGGGGCGTCCTTCGGCGTCGCCGTGTTCGGTACGGTCTTCACCAATCTCCTCATCGGCAGGCTCGGTGACGCCCTGGCCGGCCGGCGGCTGCCGCCCGGCATGGGCCCGAGCCAACTCGCCGCAGACCCCCGGGCCGTCGAACGGCTGCCGGCCGGGCTGCGGCCCGCCGTACTGAACGCGTACGCGACCTCCATCACCGATGTCTTCCTGTACGCCGTGCCGGTGGTGCTCCTCGCCTTCGCCGTCGCCTGGTACATCAGGGAGGACAAGCTGCGGGGCTCCGTGACCGCGCCGGAGATCACCGAGACCCTGGCGTCCAACCCGGTCGAGCGCTCCTCCCGCGACGAGGTGGCCCGCGCGCTGTCGGTCCTCGGCACGCGCGAGGGCCGCCACCGCATCTACGAGACGATCACCGCGAAGGCGGGGTACGACCTGCTGCCCGCGGCCAGTTGGCTGCTGCTGCGCATCAGACGCCAGGGCTCCGTCAGGCCCGGTCAGCTCGCGGACACCATCCCCGTACCGCTCAAGTCGCTCACCGACGCGTCCCGGCAGGTGGAGGAACGGGGGCTGGCCCACCGCGAGGGCCTGGAGCTGATGCTCACCGACCGCGGGGCGCGGATGGCGGACGTGCTGTCGCGGGCGCGCGAGGAGTCCCTCGCCGAACTGCTGGGTGACTGGTGGGGGCCCGACCGGCCGAACGACCTGGTGCGGCTGGTGAAGGAGTTGAACAGTGAGCTGTGCGGCTCCGACGCGGAACGCCCGCACGCCCCCGAGCCGCCGAGGGATCACGCCGCCTGAGACCGCGTCGGACGGCCTTCGCCGGGGAGGTCACCCGAGGGGCCCCGGGAGCCGCCGTGCCCGCGCTGCCGGGGCCTGTCCGGCAGCGCGCGCGGTGAGCCCCTTGCCGTACCAGATCTCGCTGTGGGGGCCCGGCTCGCCGTACGCCGGTATCTCCCGGAAGCCGTGCTTGGCGTACAGCCCCCGTGCCTCGACCAGATCGAGCCGGGTGTCGAGGACGAGCCGGCCGGCCCCCAGCCGCAGCGCGGCATCCTCCAGGGCGGCCAGCAGGGTCCCGCCGCCCCCGGTGCCGCGCACGGCGGGACTCACGTACACCCGCGTCAGCTCCGCCGTCTCCGCGTCCAGCATCCGCAGTCCGCCGCAGGAGGCGGCCTCGTCCCCGTACCGTCCGACGACGAACTCGCCCGTGGGCGGGGCCAGGTGATCGGGCGGATCACCGGCGAGCCCCTCGTCGATCTCGGCGGCCGTCGCGGGGCGCCCCCAATAGCGGCTCGCCACCTCGGCGTAGTAGGCGCGGCGCAGCCGGCGGGCGTCCGGGGTGTCGAAGGACTCGGGTCGGAAGGACCAGTTCATGGTCGTCTCCCTACCTCGGCACCGGACCGTTTGGCCACCGGATTCCGGGCAACCCGTGACGATGAACGACCCGTTGCGAGCAGTACCGAAACGAGTACGAGCCGAGACGAGCCGAGAACCAGGAAGGCAACCATGTCCACAGTTCTGATCGTCGTCGCGCTGATCGTGGTGTTTGTGATCATTGTGGCCGCGGTCCTGTATCTCGGGCCCGGCAGGGCAGGCGGGCGGAGCGGACTGAAGCGCCGGTTCGGCCCGGAGTACGAGCGTGTTGTCGCCCGCCATGACGGTGACAGCAAGGCCGCCGAGCGCGAGCTGACCGATCGGGTCCAGCGCCACGGCGACCTGCGGCCGGAGCCCCTCACCGCGGAGCAGCGCGAGCAGTACGTGGCCCGCTGGGCCGGACTTCAGGAGCGATTTGTCGACGCGCCGCAGGAAGCGGTCGCGGAAGCCGACCGGCTGGTCGCGCGGCTGGCGGCGGAGCTGGGCTACCCCGACGGTGCGCGGTACGACGAACAGCTCGACGCCCTCTCCGTCCACCACGCGCATCAGGTGGACGGCTACCGCAGGGTGCACCAGGTGGCCTCGGAAGACGGCCGCGGTGCGAGCACGGAGGAGCTGCGTGAGGCGATGGTCGGCGCGCGCGAGCTCTTTGAGCGACTGATCCTCAGCCGCCCGGAGGAGAGCGGCAGGAGCCGCCCCGGGAACGCCGGCCGGAACCGGAACTTCTCACTGCGGCCCAAAGGGAGTGGTGCGTGATGACGTACGACGCGGAGAATGAGCGGAAGAACCAGGAGATACCCGTGACGGACCGGACCTCCGGGACCGGCCGGGACGGGCGGCCGGACGGACGGCTGGACGGCCGGGCGGACGGGACGACGGACGGGCCGGCGCGGGAGCGTTCCGCCGCGAGCCGCGAGGTCCGTGAGGTGCCCGGGAGCCGTGAGACCCGTGAGGCCCGCGAGCAGTCCGGGCCCGCCGGGACCCGTGACCGGGCCGGCGCCGCCGACAGCCGGACGGCGGCCATCAGGCCCGTGCATCCGCCCGAGAGCGCGGAGACCGTCAAGCCTCTCCACAGTCGTCAGGCCGATGAGACGCGCGCACCGGCCAAGCCGTCGCACGCTCCGGACACGGCTCCGGACGGGACCACGGCCACGGCCGCGGGCCGAGCGCCGGGCCGTGCGGAGAGCCGGACGGACCGCCCGACGGGGAGCAGGACCGACACGGAGAGCCGGACCGAGGGAAGGACCGGCGGCAAGAGCCCGGGGCGCGGGACGGACCACACCGTCGGGCAGTTGTTCCCGCAGGACGAGAGCGACAAGCTCGCCCAGCGTCTCCAGGAGGCCCTCAACACCTTTGTCGACGGGCCGAGGCGCTCCGTCGAGGAGGCGGCCGGTGTGCTGGAGGAGGCCGCCGAGCGGCTGACGAACGCGCTTGCCGAGCGGCCCCGTTCGCTGCGCGCGAGCTGGGACGGGAACGCCAAGGACGACAGGACCCGTTCCGCGGACGGTTCCGACACGGAGGATCTGCGGCTCGCGCTGCAGAGCTACCGCGAGGTGACGGAACGGCTGCTCCGCATCTGACCGGAGTCATTGCGGACCAGGAGGCGGCGGGCAAGGGACGGCCCGCCGCCTCCGTACGCGTGCCACAACCCGTCAGTTGACGCGGGCCAGCGCGAAACCGTCGTAGCCCTTGCTGCCCACCGTCTGGATCGCGGTCGCGGACAGCCGGGGATCGCCCGCCATCAGCTCGATCAGACGCCGGGTGCCCCGGACCGAGGGGTCGGTGCTGTCCGCGTCGACGACCGCGCCGTTCCGTACGACGTTGTCACCGATGATGACGCTGCCCGGACGCGTGAGCTTCAGCGCCCACTCCAGATAGTGCGGGTTGTTGGGCTTGTCGGCGTCGATGAAGACAAAATCGAAAGGGCCCGCGCCCGCCGCCGCGAGATCGGCGAGCGACTCCAGCGCCGGGCCCGTCCTGACCTCGGCGATCTTGTCGAGTCCGGCGCGCGCCAGATTGGCGCGGGCCACGTCCGCGTGCACGGGGTTGTACTCCAGCGAGACCAGCCTGCCGTCCTCGGGCAGCGCGCGGCCCAGCCAGATGGTGCTGTAGCCGCCGAGTGTGCCGATCTCCAGGATCGTACGGGCGCCCTGGACACGGGCCAGCAGATGCAGCAGTTTGCCCTGGTTCGGAGCGACGTTGATGGCGGGCAGACCGGCCGCGTCACTGGCGGCGAGGGCCGCCGAGAGCACGTCGTCGGCCGGGACGAGCTGATCGGTGAAATAGCGGTCGACCGCGTTCCACTGCTCCTGGGACATGAGGGCCTCTCGTGTGCCGAGTTAGTTCCCGCGAGGAACATATCCTAGTCGCCCCGCCGCGCCAGGGAAGCGCGACGCGCGATCCGGGCCGGGAGCCCGTTTCCGCCGGATGTCATGGGCATTGAGACAAAACGCGGATGACAGTCAGGCGAAGAGGGGGTTGCCTGAGTCTTCCCGAAGGGGCAGTGCGAGGCTCTATGCCCCAAGGACGGTGGTTTCGGACGGAGGGTCGGCGCGGCGTGGTGAATGCGGAGCACAGCGTGCACGGCGGAGCGGCGGCGGGTACCGCGGGAAGCGGGTTCAGCAGGACCCGCGCGGTTCTCTGGCTGGTCGCCGCCGTGCTGGCGGTCAGACAGGCGGCGGCGGTGCTGCGGCAGCCGCCCGGTGAAAGGCTCACCGATCTGGAGACCTGGATCGGGGACAACGGCGTCCTGCATGTGACGGGCTCGCTGTACGACACCGGGCTGTTCACCGGTACGCCGTTCGCGGGCCTGGTCCTCAAACCGCTGGCACGCTCGGCGGAACGGAGCCTCGGCATCGCGTGGACCTTCGGGACACTGCTGCTTGTCGTCGCTCTCGGCCTGGTGACGGCCCGCGCCCTGCCGGGCCGCGTCTCGCGCCGTACCGGACTGCTGGCGGCGCCCGTCGCGATCAGTCTGCTGATGCTGTCCCTGCCGGTGCGCAACAGCTTCCATCTCGGCCAGACCAGCATCATCCCCGTCCTGGTGGTGCTGCTCGGCTGTTTTGTGGTCCGCGCTGAACGCGGCTCCGGCGTCCTCATCGGTGTCGGCGCGGCCCTCCAGCCCGCCGTTCTCCTCTTCGCTCCCTTCCTCTGGCTGACCGGCCGCAGAAAGGCCGCTGTGAGCGCGGCCGGGACCTTCGCCGCCTGCACGGCGCTGGCCTGGGCCGCCATGCCCGCGGACTCCTGGACGTACTGGGTGCACCATGTGGCGGGCGCGGGCCTCGGCGAGCGCGCCGACAGCCTCGCCAACCAGTCCCTGCACGGGGCGCTGCTCAGGATCGGCCTGGAAGGGCCCCTGGAGATCGCGCTCTTCGGCGTCCTGGCGATCACGGTGGCCGTCGTCGGCCTGCGGCGCGCGGTCCGCTACGCCGAGGACGGACAGCTTCTGCTCGCCGTCGCGCTGACCGGCTGTGTCGCGGTCGCGGTCTCACCGACCGCCTGGCAGCACCAGCTCCTGTGGGTGCTGCTCGCGCTTGTCGGCCGGGTCGGTGTCCGGGCCAGGGAGCGGCTGGTGTGGCCGGCCGTCGTGGTGCTGGTGATGACGCTGCCGGGCAGGATGCTGCTGCCGAACATGACGGTGCTGTACCCCCTGCGGGAGAACGTGCCGCTGATAGCGGCGCTGGCGGCGGCGTGCGTCGTGCCGTTCCTGCCGCGTACCTCTCCGTACTTCGACAGACCGGTGCCGACCGAGTACGCGCGGCCCGTGCCCGCGCGCTGGAGCGCCGTGCCCCTGGCGCCCTTCTGGCGACGGCAGCTCAGCCGCCCCAACCTGCTGCTCGAACTGCTTGTCATACGCGTCGGATACTCGGTCTACTCCCATATCCGGCTCGCCGCGACGGGCGGCCGCGAGGCCGCGGAGGAACACGGCCGCCAGGTCATGACCGTGGAGCGGGCGCTCGGCATCGACATCGAGCGCTGGGTCAACCACGCGGTCGTGAACGCGAAGTGGGCCGAGGGCTTCTTCAACTTCTACTACACGTCCTTCCACTTCCTGGTGCCGCTGTCGATCCTCGGTGTGCTGTACGTACGCCGTCCCGCGGACTACCGCTGGGCGCGCTCCTCGCTCGGCTTCGCCACGGTCCTCGCGCTGATCGGCTTCTGGTTCTATCCGCTCGCGCCACCGCGGCTGATGCCGGGCCTCGACTTCATCGACACCGTGCACGGCCCGCAGGACCTGGCCAACCCGGACTACGGGGCGATGACGGCGGTCACCAACCAGTACGCCGCGATGCCCTCACTGCACTTCGGCTGGTCGCTCTGGTGCGGTGTGGTGATCCTGATCCTGGCGCCGAAGACATGGATGAAGCTGCTCGGCCTGCTGCACCCGCTCTTCACGGTGAGCGCGATCGTCGCCACCGCCAATCACTGGGTGCTGGACGCGGTGGGCGGCGCGACCGTGGTCGGCACGGGCTTCGCACTGACCTACGTACTCGCGGGCCCGCGCAAGCTGCTGCCGCCGGCGCGGGTGAAGTCCGACCCGTTCCCGAAGGGCGAGAAGGGCGGGGAGGGCGGCCGGAGTGACAACGGGGCCGGGCCTGCCGTTCCGGCCGGAGGAGTGGCGGGCGAGACCGGATAGCGCGCGTACGGCGCGGCCGGGCGCCGTACGGAGGCGACGGCGCCCTCAGCCCTCCCGGCCGCCCGGCAAATCCTCGAAGGTGGCCGCCGCCTCGAACACCGCCCGGCGCGTGGCCCGGCGCAGCGCCTTCAGCAGCGTGGCACCGATCGTGAGCGTCAGGACGACCGTGAGCACGGCCCGTCCCAGGTCCCAGCCGAACGACGTCGCCGCGCAGTACGCCAGGAAGCGGACCAGATTCTCGTGGACCGGATCGCCGGGCCGGAAGGAGACGCCGGACGAGAGCCCGCCGATATACGTCCAGCCCTGGAGGTTCATGACGGTGCCGTACGCGAAGGCCGCGCAGGCTCCGTACAGCGAGAGCATCAGCAGCTCACCGCGCCCGCGCAGCCGCTCAGGTCCCGGCAGCAGGCCCGCGCCCATCGTGAACCAGCCCATCGCCAGCATCTGGAACGGCATCCAGGGACCGACCCCGCCGGTCAGCAGCGCGGACGCGAACATCGTGACCGAGCCCAGCACAAAACCGAATCCGGGACCGAGCACCCGGCCGCTCAGCACCATCAGGAAGAACATCGGCTCCAGCCCCGCCGTGCCCGCGCCCAGCGGGCGCAGCGCCGCGCCGACGGCGGCCAGCACCCCCAGCATCGCGACCGCCTTGGCATCGAGCCCGGAGTCGGCGATCGTCGCGACGACAACGGCCACAAGCAGCGGGAGCAGCACGGCGAAGAGCCAGGGCGCGTCCCGCGAGTGCGCGAGCCCGGACGCGGAGTCGGCCAGCAGCGGCCAGCCGAAGGCGACCACACCGATCGCGCTGATCAGGACGAGAGCGACGACGGAGCGCGGCCCGAGCCGCACCGGGCGCGCCCGCGCGGCGCCGGCGGACGCGTTCCCCCTGCTGCCGGTGGCCTCCGTACCGCCCGTGGTCTCCGCACGGGCCGCTGTCTCCCCGCCGCCGGCGGTCATCCGGGACCACCCGCCGCCGGGCCGCCCGCTCTCCGGCTGTCCGGTACGCCGTCGCCCGGCATCCCGCCGGTGCCGGACGCCAGCGCCGCCCGGACCTGAGCCGCCGTCAGCCAATCCTGGGGGGCCAGGATCTTCGCCACCTGCGGTGCGAAGGCCGGGGACGAGACCACCACTTGGGGCGTCGGGCCGTCCGCCACGATCTCGCCGTCGGCCAGGATCACCACCCGGTGCGCCAGCTCCGCGGCCAGTTCGACATCGTGCGTCGCCAGGACGATCGCGTGGCCCCCGGCCGCCAGTGCCCGCAGCACCCCGACGAGGCGCGCCTTCGCCGCGTAGTCCAGGCCGCGCGTCGGCTCGTCCAGAAGCAGCAGGGGCGGCCGGCCGGTCAGGACGACGGCGAGCGCCAGCACCAGCCGCTGCCCCTCGGACAGATCGCGGGGGTGCGTCGCGTCCGGCACCTCCGGCAGCAGTTCGCCGACGAGCGCCCGGCAGGTGCCGGGCGGCGCGCCCGCGTCGCCGTCCGCCGCCGCGCACTCGGCGGCGACCGTGTCGGCGTACAGCAGATCGCGCGGCTCCTGCGGTACGAGACCCACCGCGCGGACCAGCTCGCGCGGCGGGGTGCGGTGCGGGGTGAGTCCGCCGGCCAGGACCGAGCCCGAGGCCGGTTCGACCATTCCCACCAGGGTGTTGAGCAGGGTGGACTTGCCCGCGCCATTACGTCCCATCAGCGCGACCGTCTCACCGGGCGTGACCGTGAGAGAGACCCGGCGCAGCGCCTGCGTCCGGTCGAGCCGTACGACGAGATCCCTGACGACGGCGAGCGGTTCGGCGCCGACCGCCCCGCCGCCCGGAGCACCCCCGGCCATGACCGGGCCGGTCGCTCCGGGGACACGCGCCGCCGCGCGGCGGCCCGGGAACGCGGCGAACACACCACGCGCGCCGCGCCGCCCCCGCGCCGTGTCCGGCCCCGGCCGCGCACTCCTCGCGACCGGCACCGGCACCGGCACCGGCACCGGCACCGGCACTGGCACCGGCACTGGCACCGGCACCGGCGCCGACGACGGCGGCCCGGTCGGCCCGGCCGCGGGCGCCCCGGGTGCCGTCCCGGCCAGCCGCTGCCGCAGCCCCGCCGCGCCGCGCCGCGCGTCCCGTACGGACAGCGGCAGAGGATCCCATCCGGCGAGCCGGCCCAGCGCCACCACCGGCGGACACACCGGCGACACCGCCATGATCCGTTCCGGGGGGCCGACGAGCGGGGCCTGACCGGGGCCCGGCAGCAGGACGACCTGGTCCGCGTACTGCACCACCCGCTCAAGCCGGTGCTCGGCCAGCAGGACGGTGGTCCCGAGGTCGTGCACCAGCCGTTGCAGTACCGCAAGCACCTCCTCGGCCGCCGCCGGATCCAGCGCCGAGGTCGGTTCGTCGAGCACCAGCACCCGGGGATGCGGTGTCAGTACGGAACCGATCGCGACGCGCTGCCGCTGGCCGCCGGAGAGCGTGGCGATCGGCCGGTCACGCAGCTCGGCCAGGCCCAGCAGATCGAGCGTCTCCTCGACCCTGCGCCGCATCACATCGGGAGCGAGCCCCAGCGACTCCATGCCGTACGCCAGCTCGTCCTCCACGATGTCCGTCACGAAATGGGCCAGTGGGTCCTGGCCCACCGTGCCGACGAGATCGGCGAGTTCACGCGGTTTGTGGGTGCGGGTGTCACGGCCGCCGACGGTCACACGACCGCGCAGGGTGCCGCCCGTGAAGTGCGGGACCAGGCCGGACACCGTCCCGAGCAGGGTCGACTTGCCGACCCCGGACGGGCCGACGAGCAGCACCAGTTCACCTTCCGGCACGGTGAGGTCGATCCCGCTGATCGCGGGCGTCCGGGCATCGCCGTACACCACCGACACCTGCTCGAAGCGGATCACGGAGCCGTCTCCTTCAACGCGGGGGCCGCGGCCCGGGAATCCTGCTCCGGGGCCCCGGACGCGTGCCTCGGTACGGGCGCGACGAACGCGGGCAGCAGGCCGATCAGGGCGCCGGCCGCCGGCCACAGCGGCAGCGCCGGCGCCACCAGCGGGACGACGCCCGGGTGCAGCGCCTCCGGATCGGCGCCGCCCGCCCGGATCATCAGCGCCGCCACGGCCGCGCCGGAACCGGCGACCAGCCAGGCGCGCGCCCCCCAGCGGTCCGGGCGGTAGCGCGTACGGACGGAACGCCGCCCGCCGAGCCAGAGCCCGGCCAGCGCGGCGACGGCGCCCGCGCCGAGCAGCGGCAGCCCGTATCCGGCGCCCCGCGCGGCGAGCAGCCCGTACGAACCGGCGCACACGCCCAGCAGCCCGCCGAGGGTGAGCGTGGTGGTGGTGTGCCGCGCGACGGGCGGGACCTGGGCCGTACGGCCGTATCCCCGGGCGTCCATCGAGGCCGCCACCGCGACCGACCGTTCCAGCGCGCCCTCCAGGACCGGCAGTCCGATCTGGAGGACCGCCCGGACCCCGCCCGCCGGCCGGCCGCGCAGCCTCCGGGCGGTGCGCAGCCGCATCACGTCGGCGACCATGTTCGGCGCGAAGGTCATCGCCACGACGACGGCGACCCCGGCCTCGTACAGCGCGCCGGGCAGCGACTTGAGCAGCCGGGCCGGGTTGGCCAGCGCGTTGGCCGCGCCCACACAGATCAGCAGCGCGGCCAGTTTCGCGCCGTCGTACAGCGCGAAGACCAGTTGTTCGGCCGTCACCCGGCCGCCGAGGCGTATGCCCCGCACCCAGTCGGGCAGCGGCACGTCGGGCAGGGTCAGCAGGGTGTGCGCGCCGGGGATTGGCGAGCCGAGGAGGACCGAGAACAGCAGCCGGACGGCGATGACGGCCAGGCCCAGTCTGACGAAGGCTCCGTACGAGCGGGCCCAGGGCGCGTCGGTACGGCGGGCCGCCACCACATAGCCCGCGACCCCGACCAGCAGCCCGAGGAGCAGCGGATTGGTCGTGCGGGACGCGGCGACGGCCAGCCCGAGCGCCCACAGCCACCAGGCGCCCGCGTGCAGGGCGCTGCCCCGGTCGGCCGCGGGCGGGCGCAGCGCGGAGAACGCGCGGCGGAGCGGGGTGCGGCGGTCCGCCGTGCGGCTCGTCGCGTACGGCGCGAGGCGGCTCATGGGCGCCGTCGGCGGGCCCGCCAGAACCCGGCGGCGCCCAGCAGGACCACGGCGGCGCCGCCGGCGAGCAGACCGACGGACGGCCCGCCGCCGTCCTGTGCTCCCGCGCTCTCCGCCGTGCTTCCGTCCTCGCCGGGACGCGCGGCCTCGGAAGGCTTCCGCGCGGGCGCCGACGACGCCTTTCCACCGGACACCTGCTCACCGCAGCCCGAGTCCGGATACCCGGCGATGGCGCAGAGCAGGGCGTCGCTGTTGTAGCGCAGCGGTTTGGCGACCGCAGCGAGGGCCTCCGCCGCGGTCGCGTCCTCGCCGACCAGCGCGCACTCCGCCCGAAGAGCGGGCGGTGTCCGGCCGTCCACCGCGTCGGCGGGCGTACCCGGGTCGATGACGACCGCGATCCTTTTGCCGCCGTCCCTCGCCGGGGTGTCGCCGCAGATCGCGTCGAAGCCCGGCGCCCTGCGGGGCTGGGCCGCGGCCCCGTTGTCCTCGCTCAGGGAGAAGCGAAAGCCGTTGACATCGCCGTCGGCGGGCCGGGACATCGCGGGGCCCTGCGTGGCGTACGTCCACTTCCCGCCGTCGCTCTCCCAGAACGACCAGTACCGGTAGCCGGCCGCCCGGGCCGTCCCGGCGCCGAACACGAGGGCGAGGCAGGCGGAGGCAAGGAGCAGGCAGACGAGCAGAGGCAGCGGGGCGCCGAGCCGATGGCGGGTCACCGGTGCTGCGGCTTCCTGCGACCGCTGATCAGGAAGCCGGCCGCGACACAGACGAGCAGGGCGATGCCCGCCAGCCACAGGACATTGACCGCGCTGCCGGAACCCGCGCCGCTCGCGCTGACGGCCGACGCGCTGGGGGACGCGACGGACTTGGGCGCCGGTCCGGTCTCGTTCAGCCGCTGCACCAGATCGATACCGCCGAAGTTGCGCGGATCCGTCCCCGACGTATGGGCGGCGAAGATCAACTGGGCGTAGGCGGCGGGCCCGTTCTCCTGGGCCCAGGCGCCGGAGTTCGCCTTCAGCCACTCCAGGGCGCCGGTGGCCTGGTTCCCGTATCCGGTGGCCATCAGGGCGACGATCGCGTCCGCGGTGTTGCCGGGGTCGGGCACCGGAGCGCTGTCGGCCGCGCCGGGCATCGGCGGCTGGTCGAGGTGTCCGGTCTTCGCGAGGGCCGCCGCCAGATAGGCGGCCGCGTTGCGGGCCGCCCGTTCCGGTGCGAGGTCCTTCGTCGTCACGCAGGACGGCGCCGGGCCCGCGTCCACCGGTCCTGTCACCATGCGTTTGCCGACCCCGGCGAGGACGGCCGCCGCGGTGGCGTCCGCGTTGGCGGTCAACCGGCCGGATCTGTCCGGCTGGTAGGCGAAGGCTCCGGCGTCTTCCGAGGCGGCAGCCTTGCCGGTCGCCGCGGCGCCGGGTGTCCCGGCGCCGCACGGGATGGCGAAACCGACCAGCGCGTCGTACGCGTTCTTCCCCGTGGCCGACCTCATCGAGCTGGGCCGTACTCCCGCCACCGTCAGGGCGCCCGCCACCAGGGAGGTCGAGTTCGTGTCACTGGGGGTGCCGGGGACGTAGCCCCAGCCGCCGTCCTCATTCTGGACGGACCTCAGCCACTCGATCGCCCTGTCCATGGGGACGCGTTGACCACCGAGCGTGGAGAGCGCCTGGACGGCGGCCGCGGTGGAGTTGGAGTCGACGGCCGTCAGCGCGTCGCACGGCGTGGCGGGATCGGCGCGGTACGCGGGGAAGGCGCCGTTCGCGCACTGCTGGCCCTTCAGCCAGGCCACCGCCTGGTCGGCGGGGCGCACACCACCCGTGAACTGTCCGAGCAGCGCGAGTGATTGCCGCCACACACCGTCGTAGGCCGGGTCGCTCTCGCCGTACAGCCCCGGCGGGATCACGACCGGCGCGGGCGTCGCGGTGGCCTCCGGCGGATCGGTGGCCTCCGGCGCGGCGGGCGAGGGGGACGGGGTGGAGGAGGCGGACCGGGAAGGCGCGGCGGCGGGAGGCATATCGCCCCCCGCGACTGCGGCCGGAGCGACAGCCACGCAGAGCACGGCGGATGCGGCGAGCGCCGCTGCGCAGCGGCGGACGGTGGTCATGGCGGGCTGGGCCTCTCCTGCGGGAGCCGGGCGCCGGCACACTCAGGCACCAGACTCCGGCCCCGTAAAACTCGACGATGCCGGCCACCGGCGGTTTCCGATGGCACGAGCCGCTCACGACCGCGTACGGAACAGTCCGGTCCGCCGCCGGTGACGACGGCTCACGGCTGCGGGCCTGCGCCGGTTTTGCACCGGCTTCCCACCGTACGGGCGTGATGACGACTCGCCCACTCTACCGACCCGTGGTCACCGGTCCCGTAGGCCCTGTCCGGAGCCGGAATTCCGGTGCGGGCGACTCCGGCGTCTGTCATTCTCACGGCATGCCCAGGTTCGAAGATCTGGTCGCCGAAGGTGCGGCCGTCCCCACGGAGGGCTGGGACTTCTCCTGGTTCACCGGTCGTGCGACCGAGCAGCGTCCGTCCTGGGGATATGCGAAGTCGCTCGCGGGCCGGATGGCGGCGGCCGGGGCGGCACTCGACATCCAGACCGGCGGTGGTGAGGTGCTGGCCACGGTCCCGATCGCCCCGCCGATTCTGGCCGCGACGGAGTCGTGGCAGCCGAACGTGGAGATCGCCCGGCGCAACCTGGCCAAGTTCGACGCCTCGGTCGTCGAGGTCGGTGACACCGCCGCCCTGCCCTTTCCCCCGGATCACTTCGACCTGGTCGTCAGCCGTCATCCGGTGGTCACCCGCTGGGACGAGATCCAGCGGGTCCTGCGCCCGAACGGCACGTACCTCTCCCAGCAGGTCGGCTCGGGCTCGGTGCGCGAGCTGACCGAATTCATGACGGGGCCGCGGCCGGGCTCGGCTCATCCACCCGTGGGCCCGGCGGCCACCACGGCGGGCGTCAGCCCGCTGGCCGCGACATCCGTCGCGGAGGCGGCGGGCCTGGAGGTGGTCGATCTCCGGCAGGAGGCACTCCGGATGGAGTTCTACGATGTCGCGGCCGTGGTCCACTTCCTCCGCAAAGTGATCTGGATCGTCCCGGACTTCACCGTGGACGGTTATATCGGCCGCCTGGCGGAGCTCCACGACTTCATTGAGCGCCACGGCCCGTTCGTGGCCTACTCGCGGCGCTTCCTCATCGAGGCCCGGAAGCGCTGACCGGCGGCCCAGCTCCGGCCCGCTCAGGTCCAGCTCAGGACCAGGCCGGTGGCGAGTCACTCGGTGCGCTCCGGTCCGGCTCGACGTCACTCTCTTCCGCCAACCAGGTTAAATCCGGCGAACAGCGGGGAAACACTTGCCCCTTGGAGCGGTCCGCCTCTTGTTGGCGCGCTATCTACGCGCGTATCTTGAGCCGACTTCCGGCCCTCTCGCACCGCTCCTGCACGGCACGTCCACATGATTCACGCGAGGACACGCGAGGGAACCCGCGAGAGATTCACGCGAGATGTCACGCGACAGAAAGAGTTCACCGTGCCTCCATCGATACCCTCGGCCCTGCGCGGCCGGCGGGCCACGTTCCTGGCCCTGACCATCCCCGTCGGCCTGGCCGGATCGCTTCTGGCGCTCCCGATCAACGCTCAGGCCGCGTCCCCGGACGCGGTCATCGCGGAGGTCTACGGCGGCGGCGGGAACTCCGGTGCCACGCTCACCAATGACTTCATCGAGCTGGGCAACTCCGGCGACGGGGCCTTCGACCTCACCGGCTGGTCCGTGCAGTACCTCAGCGGCTCGCCCTCCTCTGGCTCCAAGTGGCAGGTCACCGAGATCACCGGCGCCATCCCTGCGGGTGGCAGCTATCTCGTCGAGGAGTCCAAGGGCGCGGGCGGCACCACCGCCCTGCCGGCGCCGGACGCCGCCGGGACCATCCCGATGTCGGCGACCAGCGGCACCGTCGCACTGGTCCACTCCACGACCCCGCTGACCTGCCTCACCGCCGCCGACTGCGCGGCGGACCCCGGCATCAAGGACCTGGTCGGCTTCGGCACCGCCGTGGTCCGGGAGACCGCGCCCGCCACCGGCGCCGGCAACACCACCTCCGTGAGCAGGAACGCGGCACTCGGCGACACGGACGACAACTCCGCCGACCTCGCCGCGTCCGCGCCGGCTCCCCGTAACAGCGCGGGCACCGGCGGCGGTGGCGACGAGCCGTCGCCCACTCCTTCGCCCACCGACACCACCCCCGGTGAGCTGCGCATCCATGACATCCAGGGCAGCACCCGGCTCTCGCCGAAGTCCGGCGCGACGGTCGCCAATGTGCCCGGCGTGGTGACCGGAGTCCGCTCCACCGGCTCCTCGCGCGGCTTCTGGTTCCAGGACTCCCACCCGGACAAGGACCCGGCCACCAGCGAGGGCGTCTTCGTCTTCACCGGCTCGGCCACCCCGCAGGTGCGGGCCGGCGACTCGGTCCTGGTCTCCGGCAAGGTCAGCGAGTACTACCCGGGCGGCGCGAGCGCCGGCGGACAGTCCGTCACCGAACTGACCGGCCCGACCACCACCGTGCTCTCCTCCGGCAACCGGATCCCCGCCGCCGAGCTGATCGACGCGCGGACGCTCCCCGAGACGTACGCCCCGGACGCCGACGGCGGCACCATCGAGCCGCTGCCGCTGCGGACCGGGAAGTACGCCCTGGACTGGCTGGAGTCCCGCGAGGGCATGCTGGTGCGCATCGGCAGCAGCCGGGTGGTGGGCGCGTCCAACGAGTACGGCGAGACCTTTGTCACCACCAAGCCCCGGCAGAACCCGACCCCTCGCGGCGGCACCCTCTACGGCTCCTACGCCGATGTGAACTCGGGCCGTCTGCTGGTCACCTCGCTCACCGGCGGTGCGCCTGTGGCCAACGTCGGTGACACGCTCACCGGCTCGACCTCCGGCCCGCTGGACTACGCCAACTACGGCGGCTACAGCCTCCAGGCGACCACGATCGGCGCGGTCAGGTCCGGCGGTCTCAAGCCGGAAGTCACCAAGAAGGCCAAGTCCGACGAGCTTTCGGTGGCCACGTACAACGTCGAGAACCTCGACCCGACCGACCCGGACACCAAGTTCGACCGGCTGGCCGTGGGCATCGTCAAGAACCTCGCGACGCCGGACATCGTGAGCCTGGAGGAGATCCAGGACAGCAACGGCGCCAAGGACGACGGTACGGTCAGCGCCGACCAGACCCTCGCGAAGTTCACCGCCGCCATCAAGGCGGCCGGCGGCCCCGCGTACGAGTGGCGTTCCGTCGACCCCCAGGACAAGACGGACGGCGGTGAGCCGGGCGGCAACATCCGCAATGTCTTCCTCTTCAACCCGAAGCGTGTCGGTTTCGTCGACCACGCGGGCGGCGACGCCACCACCCCGGTCGAGGTCGTCACCAAGGGCAAGCACGGCAAGGACATCACGCTGTCCGTCTCGCCGGGCCGTATCAACCCCACCTCCGACGCCTGGCAGAACAGCCGCAAGCCGCTGGTCGGCGAATTCACCTTCCGTGGCGAGCAGTACTTCGTCATCGGCAACCACTTCAACTCCAAGGGCGGTGACCAGCCCCTGTACGGCCGGTTCCAGCCCCCGGTCCTCAGCTCGGAGGTCCAGCGCCTGGCCCAGGCCAAGGAGGTCAACACCTTTGTCTCCGGCCTGCTCGCCAAGGACAGGAAGGCCAAGGTCGTCGTCCTCGGGGACCTGAACGACTTCCCGTTCTCCCCGCCCGTCGACGCCCTCACCAAGGGCAGGGTCCTCACGGACCTGATGAGCACGCTGCCGAAGAACGAGCGCTACAGCTACGTCTACGACGGCAACTCGCAGACCCTGGACCACATCCTCGTCAGCCCGGCGCTCAAGAAGCCCGGCTACGACGTCGTCCACATCAACGCCGAGTTCGCCGACAAGGCGAGCGACCACGACCCCCAGGTGGCCCGCCTCCGCTGACCCCGGCCCCCATGTGGCGTGTACGCACTTCCGGACCGGAGCGCGTACACGTCACATTTGTGTCGAGGGAGCGCCGGGGGACCACACTCACGACTCGCGACTCACGGTCCACGCCTTCGACGCGCATCCAGACGTGCCGGTCGGTCCCGGGGTACCTCCAGGAGGCTGTGGGCCGTGCTCCTCGCCCTCGTCGACAAGACTCGAACATGCAGTTCAGGATGGCGGTCCGTCGAGTTGCAATCACGCGAAGATTACTGAACAGACTTCCCGAATCCTCTTCGCCGAGTTGGAAATCTTTCCCTCTCGCGGACCACGGACAGCAACAGCGACGGAGACCGCACCCGCTTCCCGCGAGGGCAGTCCAGGTACGCCGAGTCCGTACACGGCAAGTCGTACGCTGGCAGCGAGAGGTGGTGACGCATGTCGGACGAACTCGCGGACAATCTACGGCGATACCGGCGCGCGAAAGGGCTTAGCCAGGAGCAACTCGCGCATCGAGCCGGACTCTCGGTGGGGCCGGTTCGCAGGATCGAACAAGGTGGCGACGGGGTACGCATGGAGACCCTTCACACTGTTGCCCGTGCCCTGGGAATCACGACTTCCGCCCTCATGGCGGCAGGGCCGCCCGAGCCGGTCAAGCATGACGACCCCAACAGCTTGAGCCTGCGCGAACTACGCATCGCGCTCACGCCGGCGATCGGACTGAAACCCGCAGGTTCCCGTGTTGGAGAGGAACCAGACCTCCGCCGCTTGCGACGCATGACGCACGACAATTCCGTCCTTTACTTCGGGGATAGTTACAGAAGTGTCGCCGCAGACCTTCCGGCCCTCATTCATGCGGCCAACGACGCTGTGGCGTACTACGACTCGGGCGAGCAGCGAGCGGGAGCCCTGGTGGCGCGCTCCCAGGCCCTTCAACTGGCTGGACGGTACCTGACCCAGATTCGCCAGTACGACCTCGCTCACGGGGCTATCCGGGAGGCCATCGCGGACGCCAAGACGGCCGGTGATCAGCTCGTCGCCGCCTCGGGCGTCGGCGGGATGTGTTGGATGCTTATGCGGACCGAGCGGTTCGACGAGGCCGAGGATGTGGCCGTCGCGACCATGGATCTGGTCGAACCGAAGATCAGGGGTGCCACTCCGGACGAATACGCGACATGGGGTGGTCTGGCGATGGAGGCGGCTGCTGCGGCAGCGAGGAACAACCGGCCCAACGAGGCCAAGGCGCTCCGTCGCGCCGCCGGCACCGCAGCCAAGGCCGTTGGGGTGACGCACAAAAATCTTCTTCGCCACTGGTCGATGTTCGGTCCGGTAACGGCGTCCATGAAGGAACTGGAGGACTTCATGGTCGCCGGGGATGCTCGGGCCGTTGTCCGGAAATCCAGCGACGAAGAGAACCTGCAGGAGAAGAGCTGGAAGCGCCTCGGCGGGCCCAGTACCAACGACGGGAACCGCTATCACCTCGACCTGGCACGCGCCCAGGTCCGCACCGGTGATGCGACGGGCGCCATGGAAGCACTCGCTCGGTTGGACGAGATCGCACCTGAGTGGTTCCGTCACCAGGCGTCGGCGGCTGTCACCTTCGAGGAGATCACCAAAAAGCGTCGCACCCTCACGACGGAAATGCGTGAAGTCGGCACCCACCTGGGCCTATTCAGCTAAGTGCACTGACACGATGCACTTCTGACGAGCCGTCATAGAAAGTGCAGCGTCTTGCGTCTGGTCGATGTCGGTCACCCCCCGTAACTTTCCAGTCATGGCGAGCAGCCAACAGGCGGGACCAGGTGTCGGCGATCTGGCCAGGGACAGCACGTCCGGCAAGATCGGCGTTGTGATGGGGGAGTTCGGCGGTCGCGTTCACCTGCGCCCCGTCAATGGAGGAGTCGAGTGGGGCGTTGAGTCCAGCAACGTCGTTTCCCTCACCGCACGCGAGGAGTTGAACGTGCGCAATACCGCGCGCAATGCGGCGAGCAGGTCGATTCTGTGATGCGCGTCATGGGGGAGTACGCGTCCCCCTGAGACGGCCCGCCCTTACCGACGCCTCGTTCGTCCGGGGCGGGCTCTTCCCTACCGCCCTCGCACAGCGCCTGATGTGTGGAGGGGTAAAATCCGAATTCGATTGAAGGAGACAACGATGACCGGAATCTCCCGGAGCAACGCGGTGCCCACCTCTACGGCCCCGTGGGGATGGAGTCGCATGGCCCCACTGCGTAACGGCCGGCCCTCGCTCTTCCGCTACGAAGGGCTTGACCTCGACACCCAGACAGGGCGATGGGTGGGTGAAGACGGAACTCTGAGCCCCGCAGAGCTGGGCAAGCACGGTACGAGTGTGAACACCTATCCGGCCACGACTGTCAGCAAAGACGGGAAGATGGACAGCGACAGCGGCTCCGATGCCACCCAGGATTAGGGAATAACGGATGACTGGTCGAGTGGTGTTGGTTGCTACCGAAAACGAGGATGCTACCGCCGATCTGGTGATAGCCGAGTTGAACCGACGCCGCGTGCCCGTTGTGCGGTTCGACCCAGGGCGGGACTTCCCGGACAGGAGTAATCTCACGGCGTACTCGGATCATCTTGGGTGGTCGGGGCGTCTGACCGCACATAGCAAGACGGTCGATCTCACCGAAGTGGGAGCGCTTTACCACAGGCGGCCGAGCAGCTACCTGAACCTGAACAGTGCGGATCAGGTGGCGCGTTTCGTCGCGAATGAGAACCGGCGCGGACTCGGTGGGGTGCTTGCCTCCTTGCCCCACTGCCTCTACCTGAGTCATCCGCAGTCGATTGCGCGTGGCGAGTACAAGCCCGCTCAGTTAGCCGAGGCCAAATGTCTTGGACTGCTTGTTCCTCGCACGCTCATTACGAACGATCCGGCCGAAGCCCATGCCTTCGCCGCCGAGCAGCCGACGATCTACAAGCCCCTGCATGCCGGCGCCTACGACGTGGACGGAGAGCCGGCGGGAATCTGGGCGGCCCCCGTGAGGAGCCGCGAGATCGACGGACGTATCTCTCGTTGTGCTCACCTCTTCCAGGAGCAGGTCGAGAAGGTCGCAGATGTTCGCGCCGTCGTCGTCGGTCAGAAAGTCTTCTGTGCCCGAATCACGGCGCCTCCAGGGGTCGTCGACTGGCGGGCCGAATACCAGAACTTGACCTACGAGGCGGTTGAGTGCTCGGAGGAAGTGCGCCAAGCACTCCTGCGCTTCCTCGCCGCCTTCGACCTCAACTACGGAGCCTTCGACTTTTCCGTATCCACCGATGGCGGATGGTGGTTCTTGGAATGCAACCCGAACGGACAATGGGCGTGGCTGGAGCACGAAGCCGGGCTGCCCATCACCGAGGCCATCGCCGACCTGCTGGAGAAGGGTAAGGGTCCATGAATGACCACCTGAAGTCGGTGGGACTGCGCGCCGCTCTTGTGCGTCGGCTCAAGGAGGCCGGGGCTCTGCGCAGTCCGGAGTGGGAGGCAGCACTCCGCTCCGTGCCACGAGAGGCGTTCCTCGCGGCCGGCTGGTTCGAGTATGAGGGTGACGGCTGGTACAGGCCGAAATTCCTCGCGGAGGCCGACGACGACCTTGCGCGCGTCTACGAAGATGACACCCTCGTCACTCAGGTGGCCGGCGCGGTCGTGCCGTGTGAGGTCGAGGGGCGCATCTCCCAGAAGCCGACCTCGTCCTCAACTCTTCCCAGCCTCGTCGTGCGAATGCTCGAAGAGCTGCGCCTGCTGGAGGGCGGCCGTGTCCTGGAGGTCGGCACGGGCACTGGTTACTCAACCGGCTTGATGGTCCGGACCTTCGGTCCCGAGAACGTGACGTCGATCGAGGTCGATCCACAGGTGGCGGCGCGAGCGGCGGTTGCTCTTGCCGGTCTGGGTTTTCGCCCCGAGATCCTCACGAAGGACGGGCTGCTCGGTCATGAGCCGGGAGGGCCGTACGATCGCGTCATCGCCACGTGCGGCGTGCATACCATCCCTCGCGAATGGGTCGCGCAGACCAGGCCCGGCGGCGAGATCCTGGCTACTGTCGGCGGCTGGATGGGCGCTTCCGAGTTGGTGCGGCTCACCGTCGGCCACGACGGCACGGTGAGCGGTCCCGTGCTCGGAGGACAGGTCAGTTTCATGCTTGCCCGGCCCCACCAGGCGCCGCCGCTGGGGATGTTGCCCAACAGGGAGCACGGCGACGTCGAGGAGACGGAGCTTGGCGCGACCGTGCTGGACGACTGGACGGCGCGATTTGTCGCTCAGTTCGCCGCGCCTCGCGCCCAGCGGCTTTCGCTGTCGCACGACGGCGGCATCGAACATCTCATTCTGGACGTGGAGCAGGGCTCGTGGGCGTCGCTGAACGAGCGGAACGGCCACTGGTTGGTCCGTCAGGGCGGACCTGAGCGGCTGTGGGACAGCATCTCCCGGCAGGTGCTCCCGTGGGTGAAGGACGGCCGGCCCGCGGCTGAGCGCATGACATTCCACGCGGACCGTGAGGGACAGCGGGTGACGTGGAGTTGATCCTTCCTGTCCGTCCGCCGCACCGGATCAGGCCCGCCGTGGAATAGCCGGGCCCGGCCCGCGCTTGAGTATGTCGCCGGTCGACGTGTGGGGCGAGCGAGAGGTGTGTACGCATGGGGGCAGCGGAGCAGGACGCCGAGCGGAAGTTTCTCTTCCTTCTGGCGAGCGCGCGCGAGGGCGGGAACACCGAGGAACTGGCCCGGCGTGCGGCCGAGGGGCTGCCCGAGGGTGCGGCTCAGGAGTGGCTGCGGCTGAAGGAACTGCCGCTGCCGCCGTTCGAGGACAACCGGCACACCGGGACCGGCCAGTATCCGGAGCCCGGGGGCAACGCCCGGCTGCTGCTGGACGCCACCTTGGCCGCGAGCGATCTGGTGATCGCCTCGCCGCTCTACTGGTACAGCGTCTCGACGAGCGCCAAGCTCTATCTGGAGCACTGGTCCGCCTGGATGCGCGTGCCCGGTCTCGACTTCCGGGCACGGATGGCGGGCAAGACGATGTGGGCCGTGACCGTGCTCGCCTCCGAGGACCGTTCCAAGGCCGACCCGCTCGTCGGCACCCTGCGCAACTGCGCGGAGTTCCTGGGCATGCGCTGGGGCGGGACGCTGCTCGGCAATGGAAGCGCGCCCGGCCAGGTGCTCACCGACAGCGTGGCGCTGGCGGACGCGGTGACCTTCTTCGCGGGGCGGTTCCCGGCCGCCGTCCTTCCGGTCGAATCCCGGCAGGGCCCGGCGTACGGTGGTATGAGCCCGGTAAGCGCCTGAGATCTGTGAGGCCCCACCGTGGAAGCGACCGCGTCGAGCTACGACTACATCGTGGTGGGAGCCGGGACGGCCGGGTGCGTGCTCGCGTCGCGGCTGTCCGAGCGCGCGAATGCGCGGGTGCTGCTGCTGGAGGCCGGCGCCGGGGAACCCCTGGACGCGATGGCGGTGCCGAGGGCCTGGCCGAGCCTGTTGGGAAGCACCGCTGACTGGGCCGACATCAGCGTGGTGCAGGCGGCCACGGGAACGGCGATACCCATGCCCCGTGGCCGCTGCCTGGGCGGTTCTTCCAGCATCAACGCGCTCAACTTCCTGCGCGGGCACCGCTCCAGCTATGACGCGTGGCCGGGTCTCGGCGCGGCCGGATGGGGTTTTGGCGACCTGCTGCCGTTCTTCCGGCGCAGCGAGACGGCGCCGGGACGCGACCCGGCGGTCCGGGGTGTGGACGGGCCGCTGACCGTGACGCCGGTGGTGGTGTCCAACCCTCTGGTGGAGGCGTGTGTGGAGGCTGCGGTGGAATCGGGGCATCGGCGGGCGACCGATATCAACAGCGGCTTGGAAACCGGATTCGGCTGGAGTGATGGCAACATCGTCGACGGTGCGCGGCAGAGCGCGGCCGACGCCTACCTCGGACCGGTCGCAGGACGGCCGAACCTCGACATCGTCACCGACGCGCGCGTGGGCCGTCTGCGGGTCTCCGGCGACCGGTGCACCGGCGTCGAGTACCGGAAGGCGGGCACGACCGTCTCGGCGAGCTGCACCGAGGAGGTCGTGCTGACGGCGGGCGCGATCGGTACGCCGCAACTGCTGCTGCTGTCCGGGATCGGACCTGCGGCCCAGTTGCGCCAGGCGGGGGTGGAGGTCGCGCTGGATCTGCCCGGTGTGGGAAACGGTCTGCGGGACCATCCCATGTCGACCGTCACCTACAGCGCCGGACAGCCGGTTCCCGGGATCGTGGACAATCTGATGGGAGA
This sequence comes from Streptomyces sp. NPDC006923, assembly GCF_040635655.1. Taxonomy (NCBI): domain Bacteria; kingdom Bacillati; phylum Actinomycetota; class Actinomycetes; order Kitasatosporales; family Streptomycetaceae; genus Streptomyces; species Streptomyces sp. NPDC006923. The sequence goes on along the minus strand of NZ_JBEYIF010000001.1, from coordinate 533,694 downwards.
GGCGCTCGGGCTCGTCAAAACGGATCCCGCTCTGGACACACCGGACGTGCAGATCCTCTTTATCAGCGTGCCCTATCGCGCGGTCACGCTGCCGGGACCCGACAGCGGCTACACGATTGCCTTCTCGGCCATGAACCCACGCAGCCGGGGCTCGGTCCGCCTCGCGAGCGCGGACGCCGGAGTGCCGCCGCTGGTCGACCCGAACTATCTCGGGGACGACGCGGACTTCGGGACGATGACCACCGGTCTCCGGATCGCACGTGAGATCGGCCGGTCCGCCGCGCTCAGCTCCTGGCGAGGTAAGGAGGCGCTGCCAGGACCCGGTGTCCGCAGTGCCGACGACGACAGCGTGCGCGCGTATCTGCGCGAGAGCCTGCTGCCCTACTTCCACTACACCAGCACCTGCCGGATCGGCACCGACGCGACGGCCGTGGTCGACACCGACCTGCGCGTACGGGGCATCGGAGGGCTCCGGGTGGCGGACGCCTCCGTCATGCCCTCCCTCGTGTCCGCCAATACGAACGCGACGGTCTACGCCATCGCCGAGCGCGCGGCGGCCCTCATCGCGGCATAAAGCGTGCACGGCGGCCGGCCGCCGGCCAGGCGTCAGCGCGCCGGCGTCCCGGGCGTGGTCAGGCCGATCAGCCGGCAGACCGTCTCGATGTCCCTCCGCACCTGGCCCGCCGACGCCCGCCCCGAGAGCCAGCCGATCAGCGCCGCGTGCCAGGTCTGTTCGACGACGCGGACGGCGGAGAGCTGCTCGGGCGTCGGGCCGCCGCTGCCCACGGCCCGGCCCATGGCGTCGAGGATGATCGCCGTCGTCTGCCGGGAGACGGTGTCCACCTCGCGGCTCGCGGACCGGTCGGCGAAGGTCAGCGCCCGTACCATCGCGTCCGCGAGGTACGGATCACGCTGGAGGGCGCGGAAGGCGCAGATCAGGGTCTCGGCGACTCGTTCGGCCGGGTCCTCCCCGCGGGGCGGCCGTTCGCGCAGCGCGGTGTGCAGCCGCTCCAGCCGCTCCCGCGTGAGGGCGAGCAGCAGATGGATCTTGGAGGGGAAGTAGCGGTAGAGCGTGCCGAGGGCGACGCCCGCCTCCTCGGCCACCTCACGCATCTGTACGGCGTCGAAACCGCCTCGGCCCGCCAGTTCGGCGGTGGCGGTCAGGATGCGGCGGCGCCGCGCCTGCTGGCGTTCCGTCAGCGGGGTTGACACCGGTCCGGTTTCGCCTGCCATATGTCCCACTCCATGCCCTTCGCCCGACCCGCCCCGGGAGGTTTCCGGCCTCTCCTGGACCGAGGGGGCGCCTCCGGACCGCACAGCATGGCAGACACGTGTCGTGGCGCGAATCACCTGAGCGAGCCCGTACAGCGTCACTACCTGCCGGTAGATTCGAAGTCCGTGAGCGGTCAATTGGGGCCGGATCGCGGGCGAGCGGCCCCGGGCGGCGGGCCGACAAGAACTTGTTCTAGATTGGCGTCGGCGGTTACGCTCCGGCGAAAACGCGGAGTACGCAGTGAGAAGGGGGCCGAGAGTGACCGCTGAGGCCATAGAGGCGGGCACCGGAGCGGGGTCCCGGGGCGAGGGCGACCGGCCGTTGCGTATCGCTCTCCTCAGTTACAAGGGCAACCCGTTCTGCGGCGGCCAGGGCGTCTACGTCCGCCATCTCTCCCGTGAACTCGCCCGGCTCGGCCACAGCGTCGAGGTGATCGGCGCCCAGCCCTATCCCGTGCTCGACGAGGGCGTACCGCTCACCGAGCTGCCCAGCCTCGATCTCTACCGCCAGCCCGACCCGTTCCGTACGCCGGGACGGGACGAGTTCCGCGACTGGATCGACACACTGGAAGTCGCCACGATGTGGACGGGCGGCTTTCCCGAGCCGCTGACCTTCTCGCTCCGCGCACGCCGCCATCTCGCCGCCCGGCGCGGCGAGTTCGATGTCATCCACGACAACCAGACCCTCGGCTACGGACTCCTCGGCGACCTGGGCGCGCCTCTGGTCACCACCATCCACCACCCCATCACCGTCGACCGGCGGCTGGATCTGGCCGCCGCCGGGGACTGGCGCAGGCGCGCCTCCGTACGCCGCTGGTACGGCTTCACCCGGATGCAGGGGCGCGTCGCGCGCCGGCTGCCGTCGGTCCTCACCGTCTCCGGTTCCTCGAAGCAGGAGATCACCGACCAGCTCGGCGTGCCCGCGGAGCGTATCGACGTGGTGCACATCGGCGCCGACACCGAGCGGTTCGCGCCGGATCCGGCCGTGCCGGAGATCCCCGGACGGATCGTCACGACCTCCAGCGCCGATGTCCCGCTCAAGGGTCTTGTCCACCTGCTGGAGGCGCTCGCCAAGCTCCGTACCGAACACCCCGCCGCGCATCTCGTCGTTGTCGGCAAGCGCGCCGAGGAAGGTCCTGTCGCCCAGGCGATGGAGCGGTACGGACTCGAAGACGCCGTCCAGTTCGTCAAGGGCATATCCGACGACGAGCTGGTGGATCTGGTGCGCGGCGCGCAGATCGCCTGTGTGCCGTCGCTGTACGAGGGGTTCTCGCTGCCCGCCGCCGAGGCCATGGCCACCGGCACCCCCCTGGTCGCCACCACCGGCGGCGCGATCCCCGAGGTCGCGGGCGCCGACGGCGAGACCTGTCTGGCCGTGCCGCCGGGCGACGCGGGCGCCCTGGCCGCCGCCCTCGGACGGCTGCTCGACGACGCGGAGCTGCGGGCCCGGCTGGGCGCGGCCGGCCGGGAGCGGGTGCTCGCGCGCTTCACCTGGGCCAGGGCCGCGCAGGGCACCGCCGAGCTGTACCGCGCGGCCGTCGCCCGGCGGGCCGGCGCCCGCTGATGCCGCACCCGCCGCGCTCCGCGCTGCCGTTCCCGCGCGCCGCCGCAACTCACCGGGCGCGCGCCCGAGTCGGCCTCCGTCCCCGCACCCACCTCCCCGACCGCGAAAGCAGGACCCTGTGCTGACCGTGGACTTCACCCGCTTCCCGCTCGCCGCGGGCGACCGTGTGCTCGATCTGGGGTGCGGCGGGGGCCGCCACGCCTTCGAGTGCTACCGGCGCGGCGCCCAGGTCGTGGCCCTCGACCGGAACGGCGAGGAGATCCGCGAGGTGGCCAAGTGGTTCGCCGCGATGAAGGAGGCCGGGGAAGCGCCGCGGGACGCGACGGCCACCGCCATGGAGGGCGACGCGCTGCGGCTGCCGTTTCCCGACGAGTCCTTCGACGTCGTGATCATCTCCGAGGTCATGGAGCACATCCCGGACGACAAGGGGGTGCTGGCGGAGATGGTCCGGGTGCTCAGGCCGGGCGGCCGGATCGCCGTCACCGTCCCCCGCTACGGCCCGGAGAAGGTGTGCTGGGCGCTCTCCGACGCCTATCACGAGGTGGAGGGCGGCCATATCCGCATCTACAGGGCCGACGAACTGCTGGGCAAAATGCGCGAGGCCGGACTCAAGCCGTACGGCACCCATCACGCGCACGCCCTGCACGCGCCGTACTGGTGGCTCAAGTGCGCCTTCGGAGTGGACAACGACAAGGCGCTGCCCGTCCGCGCCTACCACAAGCTGCTGGTGTGGGACATCATGAAGAAGCCTCGTGCCACCCGGATCACCGAACAGCTCCTCAACCCCGTCGTGGGCAAGAGCTTCGTGGCCTACGCGACCAAGCCGCACCTGCCCGTGACGGCCGCCAAGTGACCTTGCCCGGCTCCGAAGCCACGGAGCGTCTCGTCCTGCCCGGAGTCCTCACCGCCGGGCAGGCCGTCGAGACCGTCGCGGCTCTGCTCGCCGTACAGCGCCCGGACGGGGCGATTCCGTGGTTCCGCGGGCACCATCTCGACCCCTGGGACCACACGGAGGCGGCCATGGCGCTGGACGCCTCGGGCGAACACGAGGCGGCGGCCCGCGCGTACGCGTGGCTGGCCCGGCATCAGAACGAGGACGGGTCCTGGTACGCCGGCTACGCCGACCTCGACGGAGAAACGGTCCTCCCCAGCGACCTCGGGCGCGAGACCAACTTCTGCGCGTATGCGGCCGTGGGCATCTGGCACCACTACCTGGCCACCGGCGACGACGCGTTCCTGGACCGGATGTGGCCCGTCGTGCACGCGGCGATCGAGTTCGTCCTGGTGCTCCAGCAGCCCGGCGGTCAGATCGGCTGGAAGCGCGAGGCGGACGGCACACCGGTCGAGGACGCCCTGCTGACCGGGTGTTCGTCGATCTACCAGGCGCTGCGCTGCGCGCTCGCGATAGCCGGGGAACGCGAAGAGCCGCAGCCGGAGTGGGAGCTGGCGGCCGGTGCGCTCGGGCACGCGATACGCAGCCACCCGGAGCGGTTCCTCGACAAGAGCCGCTACTCCATGGACTGGTACTACCCGGTGCTCGGCGGAGCGGTGACCGGAGCGGGGGCCAAGGAGCGGATCGAGACGGACTGGGACCGCTTTGTCGTGCCGGGCCTCGGAGTGCGCTGTGTGGTGCCGAACCCGTGGGTGACGGGCGGCGAGAGCTGTGAACTCGCGCTGGCGCTCTGGGTGATGGGGGAGTCGGACCGGGCGCTGGAGATCCTCCAGTCCATCCAGCACCTGCGTGCCGACGGCGGAATGTACTGGACGGGTTACGTCTTCGAGGGCAACCGGGCCGTCTGGCCGGAGGAACTCACCACCTGGACGGCGGGTTCGCTGCTGCTGGCGGTGGCCGCTCTGGGGGGAGACGAGGCGACCACCGCCGTGTTCAGCGGCGAACGTCTGCCGCGGGTAATGGCGCCCGACTGCTGCTGAGTTCCCGACCGGTCCACGCGGGCCGGTCAGATACGCCGCAGCCGGTTCGCCAGCCCATGGCCGACGAGCAGATAGACGACGGCGGCGAGGCCGTAGCCGCACACCACGCGTGCCCATGCCTCGTCGAAGGTGAACAGGTCGTAGGACCAGCCGGCGAGCCAGCGGGCCGCGTCCTGGATGAAGTTGACCAGGTCGTTGGCGCGGTTGGCGTCCAGCAGGTACATCAGAATCCAGAGGCCCAGTATGAAGGCCATGATGTCCGCGATGACGATGATGATCGTCGCCGCGGAGCCACTTCCACTGCGATGACGTGAGGACATGTCGAACGTGTTGCCGGTTGTGCCCGTGTGAAACCGGCCGGCCGCCGCCGGGTTCCGGAGGGGGGACGGCGCCTCCCGTCCGCCCGCTTGCTGACGGCGCGTCAGGTGCGTTACCGGCCGGGACACGGCTGCGGCCCCCGCCGGGAGCGGGGGGCCGCGGTCTGCGGTGCGGGGGCGCGCGTCAGCCGCGCTGGATGCCTGAGGTGTCCTGGAGGACACCGCGCCGGCCGTCCTGGGTCTGGGCCACCAGGCCGGGGCCGCGCTGTTCGACCGCGAGGTACCAGGTGCCGGGCGCCAGCTCGGCGATCGGCGACGGCGATCCGTCCTCGCCGTAGAGCGGACGGGCCACCGGCACGGCGAACCAGAACGGCGCGAAGTCGGCCGCCGGAGCGCCGCCGCCCTGCTGCGCCGGGCCGCCCCCCGAGGGCCGCCCCGGCTGGGACTGGCCCTGCTGCCCGCCGAAGGAGCCGGGCTGGGCACCGTACGGCTGGGGCCCACCCGGCTGGGTGCCGTACGGCTGCTGGCCGCCCGGGTAGCCGTAACCCTGGCCCGGCCCGCCCGGCTGTCCGCCGTACGGTGCCGGGGCCGCCGGCCTCGGCGTGCCGAGGAGCGGGGCCTTCAGGGGCGGCAGGAGCGGGGTCGCGACGGCGGCGGCCGCGAGGATCAGGGCGGCGATGAAGCCGAGGATCAGACCGCTGCCCGCGTCGAGGCCGTCCAGGCCGATCAGGGACCAGAGCGCGGTCCAGGCCGCGAAGACCGCCAGCGCGATACCGAACTGCCCGAGGTCGAGTCCCGCGATCTTACGCGGCTGCGGCAGCGCGCGGGAGAGGACGATCAGAGCCGCGGCGATGACCCCGGCCAGGTGGATGCTCATCACGGTGCCCAGCGAGTCCCATGCGTTCGGGGCGTTCTCGGACCCGAAGGCACTGGACTCGTACAGATTGAGGAACGAGGCGATGAACAGCAACACCGCTGCTCCGATCACCACGCCGTCGCCTCGAGTGAGGGAGCGGATGTTCACGTGGAAAGTCCTTCGTCAGTTGTCTCGTCGGGGCGGTCGTCGCGATCGCCGGCGGGCGGTGCGCGGTGCGAAGCTCGGGGGCGGCTCCCTATCGTACGGATGAATGTATCGTCTGCCCGGTCGGGGCGTCTGCCCGGTATCGGACCCGGTTCCGGCCCGTGATGACCCGTGTGAACGGCCGGATCCGCCCGGTCACTTCGTCAGAAACGCGCCGATGCCGTCCGCGAGACCCCGGGCCGCTTTCTGCCGCCACGCCGCGCTGGTGAGCAGAGCGGCGTCCTTCGCGTCGCGCATATTGCCGCATTCGACGAAGACCTTGGGCACCGTGGAGAGATTCAGGCCGCCGAGGTCCTTGCGCACATCCAGCCCCGTGCCGCCGCCGAGATAATTCGACGGCGCGCTGCCGGTGGCCCGCCGGAAACTGTCCACGATGCGTTCGCCCAGCTTCCGCGACGGGCCCACGATCGCCGTGGTGTCCGCGCCGCCGCCCCTGACCAGGGCGGGCAGGATCACATGGAAGCCGCGATTGCCGGCCGCGGAGCCGTCGGCGTGGACGGAGACGACGGCATCGGCCTCGGCCCGGTTGCCGATCCGGGCGCGCTCGTCGACACAGGGACCGAACGGGCGGTCGTTGTCGTGGGTGAAGCGGACCGTGGCGCCCTGCTTCTGGAGCAGTGTCCGCAGCCGGTGGGAGACATCGAGGGTGAAGCGGGCCTCCGCGTAACCGGCGTTGGTGGCGGTGCCGGTGGTGTCGCATTCCTTGCTGCCCGTACCGATGCGCACGGGCTTGTTGATCTCGGCGGTGTGATCGCGGTTGCGCGGATTGTGGCCCGGGTCGATGACCACGACCTTGCCCGCGAGCGGGCGGGCGGCGGACGCGCGGGAGGCGCGCGAACCGGACGGGCCCGTGGTGCCGGGAGCGATACCACCGACGCCGGGGGCCGCCGCCGAGGAGGAGGCGCCGGTGGCCGCCGTCGCGGCGGGCGGACCTCCGCTCCCGGGACCGCCCGTCCCCTGCCAGACGAGCCATCCCGCCAGCGCGGTCGGCACCAGGACGCTGACCGCGACGGTGAGACTCTTCCGGCCGAGGCGGCGGCGGGCGGGGGGCTGGCTCTCGTCGTACGACACACAGCGATGCTATGGCCTGCGCGGCCGGTCTCCGTGGACGGTGGAGCGCCGTCCGGTCAGATCCCCGGGGCCGTACGGCGCAGTACGCGCAGCGAGTCGGTCACCGAGACCTCGGTGAAGGCGCCGGACGCGAGGGCCCGCAGAAAGACGCGGTACGGCGCCTGGCCGCCGTCCGCCGGATCGGGGAAGACATCGTGGATGACGAGCAGCCCGCCGTCGGCGAGATGCGGCGCCCAGCCCTCGTAGTCGGCGTTGGCGTGTTCGTCGGTGTGGCCGCCGTCGATGAAGACCAGGCCGACCTGGCGGCCCCAGACCCGGGCCACCTGGGACGACCGGCCGACGACCGCGATCACCTGGTCTTCCAGACCGGCCCGGTGGAGGGTGCGGCGGAAGGCCGGGAGCGTGTCCATCAGCCCCGTCTCCTGGTCGACCACGGTCGGGTCGTGGTACTCCCAGCCGGGCTGCTGCTCCTCGCTGCCGCGGTGGTGGTCGACGGTGACGGCGACCGTCCCGGCCGCCCCGGCGGCGGCGGCCAGCAGCAGGGTGGACCGGCCGCAGTAGGTGCCGACCTCCAGCAGCGGCAGGCCGAGCGCGCCCGCGCCGGCCGCCGCCGCGTACAGCGCGAGCCCCTCATGGACGGGCATGAATCCCTTGGCCGCCTCGAAGGCGGCGAGGATCCCGGCCGGCGGCTCGGGTGCCCGGAGGGCGGGTGCCTGGGGTTCGGTCCCGGCGGGCAATGGACTCTCCTCCCGCTGGTACGCGGTGTGGCCGCCCATGCTGCCGTACCCCGGGGAAGGAGAGGGCGCCGGGGTACGGCCGCCGGCCGGCGGGGATCAGGACGGGACCACTGCCCGGCGCTCGGGAGCGCCCGCCGCCAGGACCAGATCGACATCCACGGGACGGCCGCCCCCCGGATACACCGCCGGGCACGCGTGCGGCGCGTGTCCGGCGGCCGATCCGGCCAGGACATAGTCGCCCTCGGACGGCGGGAGCAGGGTGTAGCGGCCGTCCTCGTCGGCGACGGTCAGGCCGGCCTGCCGTCCCCGGCGGTCGATCAGGGTGATGTTGGCCCGGGGGACCGGCAGACCCTCGGCGTCCAGCACGCGTCCCCGGAACCCGCCGGACCCGGCGACCAGCGTCGGGTGCTGCGTGGTCGCGCCGCCCGGGGACTTGGCGGCGGCCCGCCGCGACGCCCGCTGCGACGGCAGGAACGACGCCAGCACCAGACCGCCGATCACCGCGCCGGTGGCGATGACGAAGGAGATGCGGAAGCCGCTCATCGTCGGTATCGCCACCCCGCCCGACGGGACCGAGGTGTGCGCCAGCACCATGCCGATGACGGCGCTCGACACCGACGTACCGATGGACCGCATCAGCGTGTTCAGACCATTGGCCGCGCCCGTCTCCGACGCGTCGACGGCGCCGATGATCAGCGCGGGAAGCGAGGAGTACGCGAGACCGATGCCCGCGCCCACCACCACCGAGATGATGATGGTCTGCCAGGCCGCGCTCATCAGGCCGAGTCCGGCTCCGTAACCGATGCCGATGATCAGCATGCCGAGCATCAGGGAGACCTTGGGCCCGTGCTTGGCCGAGATACGGGCGTAGACCGGCGCGGTGAACATCATGGTCAGGCCGAGCGGCGCCACGCACAGACCCGCCACCACCATCGACTGGCCCAGGCCGTATCCGGTCGAGGCCGGGAGCTGGAGAAGCTGGGGCAGCACGAGGGAGATCGCGTAGAAGGCGACACCGACCATGATCGAAGTGAGGTTGGTGAGCAGTACCTCACGCCGGGCGCTGGTGCGCAGATCGACCAGTGGCGCGGAGCTTCTCAGCTCCATGACGCCCCACAGCAGCAGGATGGCCACCGCCAGGCCGAACAGCCCGAGAGTGGTGGACGAGGTCCAGCCCCAGTCGCTGCCCTTGGTGATCGGCAGCAGCAGGGCCACGAGACCGGCGGAGAGACCGATCGCGCCGAGCCAGTCGAACCGGCCCGGGGCCCGCACCGAGGACTCGGGTACGAAGAGGACGGTGAGCAGCATCGACAGGGCACCGAGACCGGCGGCGCCGAAGAAGAGCGCGTGCCAGTCGGCGTTCTGCGCGACCAGGGCCGCCGCGGGCAGCGCGAGACCGCCGCCCACACCGATGGAGGAGCTCATGAGCGCCATGGCCGAGCCGAGCCGCTCGCGCGGCAGCTCGTCGCGCATGATGCCGATGCCGAGGGGGATGGCGCCCATGGCGAAGCCCTGGAGCGACCTGCCGACGATCATGATCACCAGGTCGTCGGTGAATCCGCAGATCAGTGAGCCGATCACCATGACGGCGAGGCTCGCGAGCAGCATCCGCCGCTTGCCGAAGAGGTCGCCGAGACGACCCATGATCGGGGTGGAGACCGCGCCGGCGAGCAGTGTCGCCGTCATCACCCAGGTGGCGTTGGCGGGCTCCGTGTGGAGCAGGGTGGGCAGATCCTTGATGACGGGGACGAGCAGGGTCTGCATCACCGCGACGGTGATGCCCGCGAAGGCGAGGACGGGGACCACACCGCCGGTGCCCCGTTCCCGTGGATCCGGGCGAGCCCCGGCGTGTTGTTCGGTCGTCGTCTGCGGCATTCGTGCGGCCTCCGGGCGGCAAAAAGGTATGAGGGCAAGGAGATGCGGGCGGGCGCGCGGCCCTGGCCGGACAGCGTTGTCCGTGAGTCGGCGCGGTAAGGAAGTGCGGACATTCCATGAAGTCGGTGCACCATGAAACCTTCACTGGCGGCGCGATATTCCGACGAACGTGTTACGAACACCACGCGAAGCCCGGTGAGCGGTTCTGCTGACGAGGCGTCAGGCGCACATGGCCGGGGCGCTTGTGGGGCGCGCAACCGGCCGTGGTGTCTTCCCGGGCCGTCAGGCCGGTCCGGGCCGTCGCCCGGTCACAGCCAGCCCTGCCGGCGGGCGGCGCGTACCGCCTCCGCACGGTCCCCGGTGCCGGTCTTGCCGATGGCCGAGGACAGGTGGTCCCGTACGGTCGACTCGGGCAGACGCAGCTCCGCCGCGATGTCCGCGACGCCCGCCCCGTCCACGGAGGCGTTCAGCACGTCCTGCTCCCCCTCGGTGAGCGGGTTCGGCTCCTCGCTCGACGCGGCGGCGGCCAGGGCCGGGTCGATGACGGTCTCGCCGGTCAGCACCCGGCGGATCGCGTCGGCCAGCTCCTCCACCGGACCGTCCTTGACCAGGAAGCCCGCCGCCCCGGCCGCCATCGCCCGCCGCAGATGGCCGGGCCGGCCGAAGGTCGTCAGGATCAGGACCCGGCAGTCGGGCACCTCGTCCCGCAGCAGTGCGGCGGCGTCGAGCCCGCTCAGGCCGGACAGCCCGATGTCCAGCAGGGCCACATCGGGACGCGAGTGGAGCGCCGTGTCCACGACGGCGTCGCCGGTGGTGACCTGGGCGACGACCTCGATGTCCCGTTCCATGCCCAGCAGCAGCGCGAGCGCGCCGGGCGTCGTGCCCTGGTCCTCGGCGAGAAGGACGCGTACGCACCTGGCTGGCCTGTAGTCCCGGGGCATCTCCGTCACGAGCACAGAGTAGGGCGGCCGGGTCCGTCCGGCGCGGGCATGCGCCCGGGCCGGTGACGCCCGCCCGTCGGGACCGTCCCGCCCCCGCCGCCCCGCGGACATCTGCCCGAGCATGCCGGGAGGCCGGCGCGGAGCTGCCGCGGCGGCCTCCCGGTGTACGCGTGGCCGGTCAGGCCGCGTTGCTGGTCTCCGCTGGTCGGCGGTGGCGGCCGTACGCCGGAGACGCCGAGTCCTCCGTCGGGGCCGCACCACCTCGGTGCTTGCCGTGGCTGCCGAATTCGTCCCGGTCGGCCGCCGTTCCCTGCGGGCGCTTCTGGGTCGTGTTGGTTCGGGCTTCAGACATGTGGGAAGTCACCCCGTCGTGATCGCTGCTTGCGTGGCACAGGGCCCCAGCCGTCCCGTACCACCCCGACAACGGCACGGTCACAGTCCACATCACCGTCACCGACGGCATCCGGTCGGTACGGCTGCGTAGCCCCGGCGAAAGTCTATCCACGCGCCGCCCGGCCGGTGAGCGGCGCCTGCTGCAAGGGCACCGGCCTGCACATCACAGGAGTACGCGGGGCGCCGGACGGTTCCCCGCCGCCGGATTCCGTTTGTGTCGGTTCCGTGATCACGCCGGAACCGGGGCCCGGCCCGCCGCCGGATCCCGCCCCGGACCCGGCTCCGGGACCGGGTGCGTCGGTCCTCAGGCTGGCCAGTCCGCACGGCACCGCGCCCGTCGCGTACGGCAGCCGCAGCACACCGTCGCGGGTCCACAGCCCGGCGCCCGCCAGCCAGCCCTCGGGCGCGGGCAGTTGACGCAGCCCCCGGCCCATCGGCCGCCACACTCCGACCCAGCTCCCCGCCGCGCCGTCGATGCGGAACGCCACCGCGCAGCTCTCCGGCATCAGCGCCTGCCCCGGCTGCACCGCGAACGGTGTCACCGCGCAATCCGCCTGCCGGAGGCTCTCGGGAAACCGCACCGGCCGGGGGCTCCCCAGCACACCCCAGCCCAGCCGGTCGTGGCCGGGCGCGTCCGAGCGGATCAGCAGCAGCCCGCTGTCGGCGTCCGCCAGCAGCAGCCGGTCATTGCTCTCCTCCGTGATCTGCAACAGCGGAGACACCTCGCCGCCGCGCCCCAGGTCGACCACGACGGTCTTCACCACGCCGTCCCGCTCCCGGTCCAGGGCCAGCATCCGTCCCGTACGGTCCAGCCATACGCCGCCCGAGCAGCGGCCCGGGACCTCCGCGACCCGCTCGGGTCCGTACCCGCCGTCCGCCACCAGCCAGACAGTGGTGGTGTGTTCGCCCGGCGAAAGGGCGTACACGCACCGGCCGTCCGGCGACGGCGGCAGCAGCGTCAGCTCCGGACATCCGATCGCGCCCACCGGGAGCTGCCCGGTACCCGGTCCGGTCGGGTACAGCAGGGAGAAGTCGTGCCGGTCGCCGACCCGACGGCGGATCAGCACCCGCCCGTCGGCCAGCGGGAGCACCTCCGTGTCGGGCTCCTCGGGCTGGTCGAGCGGCAGGGGCACGGCATAGGGCTCGGGCCCGTCGAGGGTCCACCGCTCCGGGAACCACGCGTCCCCGCTCGCGTCCCCGCCGTCCCGGGGCGGGCCGAGTGTCAGCCGTGCGGCATACGTTCCGTCCGCCGTCATCGCGAACCCCGTACGCCGTACCGCTCCGTCCTCAGCGGTCAACTCGATGGCACAGGCTGTCATCGGTTCGTCACCTCCGGCGACGAAGCTAGTTTTCGCACTTCCTGCCGAACAGCGCGGGACGGCCTACTTCACACATAAGGGTGGCCACGTCGTGATTCGCCTGAATGTGCGGGGGCGGGTGTGCTGGCTCCGAGGGCCACCATTAAGGTTAGGCACGCCTAAGTAACTGTCCTGAGCACCGCCCTGCACCGTTTCTTCTTCGCCTGCACGCCTTGCTCGGCCTCCCCATCAGGAGCATGTAGATGTCCATACGACGCCGTGGCGCCGCCGCCGTTGTCGCCCTCGCCGCCGCGCTCTCCCTCGCGGCCTGCGGCAGTGGCGACTCCTCCAGCAGCGGCTCCGCCACGTCCGACGACGCCGGCGGCAAGAAGGCCGCCGTCGCCACGGGCGGCAAGGACTTCGCCGACGCGGCCAGGAAGACGGCCGGATACGGCACCGACGCCGCACCGGGCCAGTTCCCGCGCACGATCACTCATGCCATGGGCAAGACGGAGCTGAAGGCCCGCCCCGAACGGGTTGTCGTGCTCGACGTCGGTGAGTTCGACAATGTGGTCTCACTGGGCGTCAAGCCGGTCGGATACGCGCCCACCGAGGGTGACGAGGCCATCCCCGGCTATCTGAAGAAGGGCGCGGGCGAGCCCGAGAACGTCGGCACGATCAGCAACCTCAACCTTGAGGCGATCGCCGCTCTCAAGCCGGACCTCATCCTCGGCAGCCAGCTTCGCGCGGCCGACAAGTACCAGGAGCTGTCGAAGATCGCCCCGACGGTCTTCTCCATCCGGCCGGGCTTCACCTGGAAGGAGAACTACCTCCTCAACGCCCAGGCGCTGGACCGCACCGCCGAGGCGAAGGCCGCGCTTGCCGCGTACGACAAGAAGGCGGCCGACCTCGGCGCGGCGATCGGCCCCGACAAGCCGAGTGTCTCGATGGTCCGCTACATGCCGGGCCGGCTGCGGCTCTACGCGAAGGCGTCCTTCATCGGCACGATCCTCCAGGACGTCGGTCTGCCGCGGCCCGCGAACCAGCAGATCAACGATCTGGCCGTGGAGATCAGCCCGGAGAAGATCGACGACGCGGACGCCGACTGGATCTTCACCGGTGTGTACGGCGACGCGAAGAAGACCGACCGGGACACCGCGCGCTCCAACCCCCTGTGGAAGAACCTGAAGGCGGTCAAGGCCGGCCGGGCGAAGGACGTCAAGGACGAGACCTGGTACCTGGGCCTGGGTGTCACGGCGGCCAACCTGGTCCTCGACGACCTCCGCGGCTACCTCGTCAAGTAGTCCGGCGGCCGGCGACGGCCACCGCACGGGCCGCGCGGCCCGTGGCGCCGGCTCCGGCCCGGCGCCGCGGAAGCCGCGCGGCCCCGCGCCGCACGGCGCCCCGCCCCCGGCCGGTGGCCTTCCGCGCGACCGGAGCCATGGTGGGCGGCGCACCCAGGACAGGTAGCCTTTCCCCCGTGCCCCGTCTGTCCGAAGTCCTCGCCGCTCTCGACGCCCTCTGGCCTCCCGAGCGGGCCCAGCAGTGGGATGCCGTCGGGACGGTCTGCGGTGATCCCGACGCCACGGTGACCCGCGTCCTGTTCGCCGTCGACCCCGTCCAGGACATCGCCGAGGAGGCCGTGGCACTCGGCGCCCAGCTCGTCGTCACGCACCACCCCCTCTATCTGCGCGGTACGACAACGGTCGCGGCCTCCACCTTCAAGGGCCGTGTCGTACACACCCTCATCAAGCACGACATCGCGCTGCACGTCGCCCACACCAACGCGGACAGCGCCGACCCCGGCGTCTCCGACGCCCTCGCGGGCGCGCTGGACCTGCGGATCGTGCGCCCTCTGGTGCCGGATCCCACCGACCCCGCCGGCCGCCGCGGCCTCGGCCGGGTCTGCGAGCTGGACCGCCCCGCCACCCTCGGCGACTTCGCCCTGCGCGTCGCGCACCGGCTGCCCGCCACCGCGCAGGGCATCCGGGTCGCCGGTGACCCGGACGCCCTCGTCCGTACGGTCGCGGTCAGCGGCGGCTCCGGCGACAGTCTCTTCGACGAGGTCAGGGCGGCGGGTGTGGACGCGTTCCTCACCGCGGACCTGCGCCACCATCCCGCCTCCGAGGCTGTGCAGCACTCACCGCTCGGACTGATCGACGCCGCGCACTGGGCCACCGAGTGGCCCTGGTGCGAGCAGGCCGCCGCCCAGCTCGACGAGATCTCCGACCGCCATGGCTGGGACCTGCGGGTCCATGTCTCCAAGACGGTCACCGACCCCTGGTCCTCCAGCCTCGCCCCTGCCACCGCCCTTCCAGCGGGCGCTTCGAGCGCCCCCGCCGATTCCTCAGGAGCCCCCAACTGAACGCCGCCCCCGCCGACCAGATCCGACTCCTCGACGTCCAGGCCCTCGACGTACGGCTGTCGCAGCTCGCCCACAAGCGCAGGTCGCTGCCGGAGCACGCCGAGATCGAGTCGCTGAACAAGGACCTCGTCCAGCTCCGCGACCTGCTCGTCGCCGCGACGACCGAGGAGAGCGACACGGCCCGCGAGCAGACCAAGGCGGAGCAGGACGTCGACCAGGTGCGCCAGCGCGCCGTACGCGACCAGCAGCGCCTGGACTCGGGCGCGGTCACCTCGCCCAAGGACCTGGAGAACCTCCAGCGCGAGATCGTCTCGCTCGCCAAGCGCCAGGGCGACCTGGAGGACGTCGTCCTCGAAGTCATGGAGCGCCGGGAGTCCGCCCAGGAGCGCGTGGCCGAGCTGACGGAACGTGTCGCCTCCGTCCAGGCCAAGGTCGACGACGCGGTCGCGCGCCGGGACGCCGCCGTGGCCGAGTTCGACCTTGAGGCCGCCTCGGTGGCCAAGGAGCGCGAGGTCGTCGGCGCCTCCATCCCGGCCGATCTGCTGAAGCTGTACGAGAAGCTGCGGGTGCAGCAGGGTGGGGTGGGCGCGGCCCGCCTCTACCGGCGCCGCTGCGAGGGCTGCCAGCTCGAACTCAACATCACCGAGGTCAACGATGTCCGGGCCGCGTCCGCGGACACCGTGCTGCGGTGCGAGAACTGCCGCCGCATCCTGGTCCGTACCGCCGACTCGGGTCTGTAGCGGATGCCGGAGCCGAAGCGGACCCCGAAGTTCGTCGTCGAGGCGGACGGCGGCTCCCGGGGCAACCCGGGGCCCGCGGGGTACGGAGCCGTCGTCCTGGACCCGGTGACGGGGGAGACACTCGCCGAGGCCGCCGAGTACATCGGTGTCGCCACCAACAACGTCGCCGAGTACAGGGGACTGCTCGCCGGTCTGCGCGCCGCGAAGGCCCTGGATCCGGCCGCCGAGGTCCATGTGCGGATGGACTCCAAGCTGGTCGTCGAGCAGATGTCGGGCCGCTGGAAGATCAAGCACCCGGACATGAAGCCGCTGGCCGCCGAGGCCGCGCGGGTCTTCCCCACGGGGCAGGTCACCTTCGAGTGGATCCCGCGCGAGAAGAACAAACACGCGGACCGGCTGGCCAACGAGGCGATGGACGCGGGCAAGAAGGGCAAACGCTGGGAGCCCTCGGCGTCCACGACGGCGCTGGACGCCGCCGCGGCGCGTTCGGCCGCCTCGACGGCTCCCCCCGGTCCGCCCGGCGACGCGGCGGCGGGCGCGGCGAGGGCACGGGCGGCCCTCGCGGGACGGGCCGGATCACCGGGCGGCGCGGAAGCCGCCGCCGTCCGGACGGCCGGACGTACAGCGCTGACCGAGTCCGCCGCGCCGGAGCGGGAGTCCTCGGCCACCCCGTCGGTCGGCTGGGGCGCCGCCGCCGACCTCGGCGTCCCCACCACCTTCGTCCTGCTGCGGCACGGCGAGACCGCGCTCACTCCCGAGAAGCGCTTCTCGGGCAGTGGCGGAAGCGATCCGGACCTGTCCGCGGTGGGCCTGCGCCAGGCCGGGGCCGTCGCCGAGGCACTGGCCACACGCGGCACCGTGCGGTCCATCGTCTCCTCGCCGCTCGGCCGCTGCCGTCAGACGGCGGAGGCCGCGGCCGTCCGGCTCGGCCTGGACGTCGAGGTCGAAGAGGGCCTGCGCGAAACGGACTTCGGTGCCTGGGAGGGGCTGACCTTCGCGGAGGTGCGGGAGCGGTATCCCGACGATCTGAACGCCTGGCTCGCGTCGCCCGCCGCACCGCCCACGGGCGGCGGCGAGAGCTTCGCGACCGTGGGACGGCGGGTCGCGGCGGCCCGCGACCGGCTGCTCGACCGGTACCGGGGCGGGACGGTGCTTGTCGTCACGCATGTCACCCCGGTGAAGACCCTGGTCCGGCTGGCCCTGGGCGCGCCTCCGCAGTCGCTGTTCCGGATGGAGCTGTCGCCGGCCTCGCTGTCGGCCGTGGCGTACTACGCGGACGGAAACGCCTCGGTGCGGCTGCTGAACGACACCTCCCACCTCCGCTGACGGACTGTCAATCCGCGTGCTGTCAATCCACCGGCCCCGGCCGCGCAGGCGGCCGTGAACGCCGTGCGCGGCGGATGCCCCGAGGGTCCGGCCAGGACCTCTCAGGACCGGCGGCTCAGGACCGGCGGCTCATGCGCAGGGTCGACGCCTCGCGGGCCAGCGACTCCACCCGGTCCCAGTCCTTCGACGCCAGCGCGTCCGCCGGGACCATCCACGTACCGCCCACGCAGCCGACGTTCGGCAGGGCGAGATAGGACGCGGCCGACTCCGCCGTGATGCCGCCCGTCGGGCAGAACCGGGCCTGGGGGAGGGGACCGGCCAGGGACTTCAGATAGGCGGTGCCGCCCGCCGCCTCCGCCGGGAAGAACTTCATCTCCGTCACCCCGCGCTCCAGCAGCGCCACGACCTCCGAGGCCGTCGACACACCGGGCAGGAACGGCACACCGGACGACCGCATCGCCCCCAGCAGCGCGTCCGTCCAGCCGGGACTGACCAGGAAGCGCGCGCCCGCCGTCACCGATCCGGTCACCGCGTCCTGCGTGATCACCGTGCCCGCGCCGACCACCGCGTCCGGCACCTCCGCCGCGATCGCGCGGATCGCGCTGATCGCGGCCGGTGTCCGCAGGGTCACCTCGATCGCGGGCAGTCCGCCCGCGACCAGGGCGCGGGCGAGGGGTACGGCGTCGGCGGCGTCGTCGAGGACGACGACAGGGATCACGGGGGCGAGGTCCAGCACGGAGGTCATGCGCTTATCCTGCCGGGCGCCATCAGACAGCGCAACGAGCGTTGCGCATAGTGCAACGCGCCTCGCGGGGGCCTCAGTGGATCTCCGTCACCACCACGTCCAGCGCCCAGGTCCGGCCCGGTTTCGCTGGAGCGGTCGCCTCCACCACGTACCCCAGCTCCCGCAGTGCCTCCACGAGTTCCGCCGGATTCCTCGGCCGGACGCCCGCCGACAGCAGGTCCCGCACCAGCCGACCCTTGGTCGCCTTGTTGAAGTGGCTGACCACGGACCGCTTCTCCACTCCGGTCACCCTGTCGGTCTGCGTGTGCAGCACCCGTACCGTCGCGGTACGTTCGGCCAACGCGCCCTTCGGCTTCCACGCCGCCGCGTACGCGGAAGAACGCAGATCCAGTACGAGCCCCTCGCCCGCCGCCTCCGGCAGGACCGACTCCATCGGCGCGCGCCAGTGCGTGCCCAGCGCGCCGAGCCCCGGCAGCCGCACCCCCATCGAGCAGCGGTACGACGGGATCCGGTCACTGATCCGTACCGCGCCCCACAGCCCGGAGAAGACCAGCAGCGACTTCCCGGCCCGCCGTCGTGCGGCGGTGTCCAGGGTGGCCAGGTCCAGCGCGTCGTACAGCACGCCGGTGTAGATCTCGCCCGCCGGCCGTGTGCCCGCCGTGAGCAGCTCCGCGTTCTTCGCGATCTCGCCGCGCAGCCCCTCGCTCAGGCCCAGCACCTGGCGCGCCTTCTCCTCGTCCGCGGCGCACAGTGCGACCAGCTCCTCCAGCACGGCGGCCCTCGCCTCGGCCAGACCGGGCAGGGACAGGGACTCCGGCCTCAGCGGAGTGCCGCGTCCGGAAGCGGCCTTTCCTTCCGACGGCGGCAACAGCACGAGCACGGTGGTTCTCCTCGGACGGCATACGGAACGGCGGAGCGGTCCCCGCGCCAGCGTAGGTGACCTCGGAGGCCCCGGCGGACGCGCTCCCTCACGGCGCCCGGCCACCGACGCCGATGCGTACTGCCCCGCTCTCGGCGGGTAACATGGCCGACACGGCAGACGAGCCGGGCGGACGGCCGCGTCAAGATCTCTGATCTTGCCGAGGAACGTCCGGACTCCACACGGCAGGGTGGTGGGTAACGCCCACCCGGGGTGACCCGCGGGACAGTGCCACAGAAAACAGACCGCCGGGGGCTTCGGCCCTCGGTAAGGGTGAAACGGTGGTGTAAGAGACCACCAGCGTCCGAGGTGACTCGGACGGCTTGGTAAACCCCACCCGGAGCAAGGTCAAGAGGGGCCATCGGCTGATGGCCCTGCGCGGACGACCGAGGGCTGCCCGCCCGAGTCCGCGGGTAGACCGCACGAGGCCGGCGGCAACGCCGGTCCTAGATGGATGGCCGTCTCCCCGGCCGCCGCGAGGCGACCGGGCGACAAAATCCGGCGTACAGCCCGACTCGTCTGCCGCGTCCCCCGTATGAGACCACTTCGCCGGATGCGGCTGGGGCGGCTCGGGGTGAATTCATTCAGGCGGCCCCGAGGGCAGAGCGGGCTTGCCTGTCGAAGTGCTGGACGACTGGTTCGGACCGATGGGGTTCAAGGCGGGCGCGGAAATCCCTGAGGGCCTGGACGGAGCGCTCGGAGTGGACGACGCCGCCGCCCAGCCATGCGAGAGCGGTCTCGGCCGCGTCGACCGCCTGGTCCAGGCGATTCTGCTGGAGGTGGGCGGTCGCCAGCACGGCCTGGCTGATGCCCTTGCGGCGGGCGCGTTCTCCGTTGGCATGGACGGAGGCGGTGGCATGGGCCTCGGCCTGCTTGGCGTCGCCGAGGTCGCGAAAGCAGTGGGCGGCTTCGGCTTCCAGGTAATGGTGGTCGAGGTAGCGCACCCAAGGAGATTCGTGGGTGGGGCCGCGGCTGGATTCCCAGGCACTCTCGGCTGCGCGTAGTGCGGTGGCGGTGTTCTTGGGGTCGTTTCGCGCGGCGGGGCCGCGCGCGGCCATCAGATACAGGCGCATGAGCCCAAGTGGACTGCCGGCGTGCTTGGCGGTGACCAGCCCCATGCGGGCGAAGGCGACACCTTCGGAGTGATGGCCGAGGTTGGTGGCGAGATGGGACAGGCCGGCACAGATCTGGCCGCCGAGTACCTGGTCGCCGCCTTGCTGACACAGGCGAAGGGCCTGGGTCATATAGCGCTGGGCAAGTCCGTACTCGGCCGAGTCGTACGAGCACCAGCCCGCCGTGGCGGCCAGTTTGGCGGCTGCGCCGAAGAGCTGTGTCCGTTGCCGCTCGGGGAGTCGGTGCTGCTGCAGCATCGGGATGACCTCGCTGGTGAGGTAGTGGATGATCGCGCTCCGGACCTGGGAGCCGCCGTGTCGATTGTCCATCTCGTCGAACATCCAGATCATGAAGTGCACCGCCTCCACCGGTCCCTGGTCGGCAGCCGCCGCGAGATGAGGCACAGCGGAGTCGTCCAACTCGCCGAGCCACAACAGCCAGTGGCGTTGGGTGTCCGCCGCGGTAGCGGCCACGAAGGGAACAGGGCCGAGCAGACTACGTCGCGAGATGTCCAATGAGCCGAGTTCTGCGAGTGTGTGCAAAGTGGCGGCGACGTCTTCGCGATACAGCAGGGAACGCGTTCCCACGGGGGGTTCCGGCTCGGTGGTGAAGCCCAGGGCGAAGGGGCTGATGGGACGGTTCAGGCGCTCGGACAGGGCGGCGGCGATGAACTCCGGAGCCCTGCCGCGTGGGTGTTTGCCCTGGATCCATCGGGTCACGGACGCCTTGTCGTAGTGCATCACCAGTCCCTGGCGGGCGGCGAGTCCGTTCACCCGGCGGGCGAGTGCGGCATGGGAACAGCCTGCCTCGGCAAGGGCAGTGGCCAGCGGGTGACTGGTGGTGAGAGGCCCCCCGGCGTGCTCGCTCATACACCGATGATGCCTGCTGTGACGTCCCGGCTACTATGCGCATGCGCGAAACGTCCGAAGAGTGCCGACTCAGTCCGCCAGGCCGTGCCGGGAGCGGGGTCAGATGTCGCTGACGCGGATCGGCACACCGTTCTCGTTTCGTTCGTAGACGCGCTTGGTGTTCTTGTCGAGCTTGCGCTGGACCTCGGTCTGGAGGTCGACGCCATTCATCTCGGCGAGGGCCGTGAGATAGAGGAAGACATCGGCCAGCTCCTCGCCGAAGTCGGGCAGGCGTTTGCGCCAGGCCGTGAAGGCTTCGCCGACTTCGGCGGTGAGCAGGCCGAATTCCAGGGCGGCATCTGTGGTGTTGAAGCCCTTGTCCAGCTTGTTGTCCCAGGCCAGCTTCTGGGCGGATCGGATGTCCAAGACTCCTCCGTCGCAGACGGTACGGCAGTTGCTGCCGCAGCCTAGCGAGGACGCTGGGGCGTCATGGCGGGATGTGAGCTAACTGTCATCCGGTTGAGGGGAGTTCCTCGATACTCGTGTCGATGGTGAGAACGGGAGCGTATGAGGTGATCGTTTCGAAGGTGCGGTGGTAGGCACTGACGATCGCGGTGAGTTCGGACAGATCTTCAGCCGTGCCGTCCCGTTCGAGCAGGCGGGCACGGATCACTGTCGGTGGAGCGGTGAGGTGGAGGAAGACGCCGTCGCGGGCGGCGACTGCCTCGGCGAGGTCGAATGCCTGGGCCCAGGTGAGCCGGGAGCGTCCTCGGCGCAGCGGGCCGTAGACGAGTTCGCTGATGAAGCAGCGGTCCAGGATGAGGCGGCCGGGCTGTTGGAGCAGGTCGCGGTAGCGGCCGGCGAGGTCGAGGTGGTCGGGGGTGCGAAGAGAGTGCACCGTGTTGAAGTCGTGGGTCCGGGCGAGGTGAGTGGCGATGGTGGACTTCCCGGTGCCGTCGCAGCCTTCGAGGATGATGGTCCGGTAAGCGGCTGCCTCCTCGGCGGCGCTCATACGCCCGTCCATGCGGCGAGGTCCGCGGCGCTGGTGATGTGTGCGCCGGAGGCGTATTGGATCATCAGGTTGCGCCAGTTCGGTTCCCGGCCGTGCGCGTGGGTGAAAACGGGACGCGGCTGATACGCGGCGACTTGGCGCCCGAGTGCGGCAGCGGCTCCGATCAGCACGGCGGCTCCAGGCGGTGTTTCCGGGCCTGAAACGTCAGCGACGAACACCTCTGATGCCGTGGCGGCGGCCCAGTCGTTCCGTACGGCAGCCATCGCGTCGGTGGCGCTCAGACGGGTAGCTGTACGCAGCGCGTATCCGGCACGGGTGAGGACGCCACCGATCGCGGATTCCCCGCCTCCATAAGGGGAGGGCTCGACGAACGCGGTACGCGGCCGAGCACCGGAAACCGGAAGGGCCGTGGTCCGGTGGGCGGACACGCCCAAAGTGGCGTCGACCGTCTCCTTCACCGTACGTTCGATCTGCTCCCTGTTGCGCTCCTCAAATGCCTCGAAGCGGCTGATGCCTAGCGTCGAGGACGGGGAACCCAGTCGCTCTCCCCTCACCACCCGACTGGCAAGGCACTCCACCAAGGGGTCGGGGAATGACAGTGGCGTGCCGGCTCCGGTCATGGAGTAGGTCTGGAAGTCGGTGGTCATCACGATGACGGGTGTTCCGAGCGCTCCGGCATAGCCGATCTCCATACACACTCCGTCGTCCAGGCTGGGTCCGTGGAGGATCGCGATCATGGCGGTCAGGCGGCAGAGCCGCTCGCGGTCGAGCTCGAACAGGCGACGGCCCTTGGCCTGGGCCACCAAGTCCTCTTCGTCGGTGTCGCAGAATGGCAGGAAGACGTTGTCGGCTCCGACTTCGTTGGCCAGCCGGTCGGCGAGTCGGGCCGCCAGGGCACGATCCTGGGCGGCGAAGAGACGATGGGCTACGTAGTACACCGTGCGGCTCCCTTCTGAAGCTCTGAAGCGGATCTTCAGCGCCGATGCGGCGGTGACACGAGGACATGCGCGGAGGCGGCGGCGACGGCAGCGCGCAGGGCCGTTCTGTCGTCGTGGCCGGCGATACGGTGGGCGAGGAAGGTACCGGCCAGTGTGTCGCCGGCACCGGTGACCTCCTCCGGAGCGGCGGTCGGCGGCATGACCGTAAGGACGTCTCGCCCTTGCTCGAGGAGATGAACGGCCTGCGGACCGTTGGAAACGATCACTGTTCGCAGGCTGCTGATGTCGACCTGGCGTGCCAGCACTCGGTATTCGTCAGCGTTGGTGAAGACGATGTCGGCGTGAGGGAGCAGGTGTGCGGTTCGGGCAAGCGTGTGCTCGATACTGCTGACGATGAAGTCCACACTGAAGGAGGAGCCGCAGGCCGAGAGGGCTTGCAGGACAGGGGCCGCGTCGAGCGGATGGCGGCAGCAGACGTGATACCAGTCGTGCGGGTGTCGGGCCACGCGGGCAAGTGCGTGTGCGGTGAGTTGCTCGGCGACGCCGTAGGCGGCGGTTACCCCGACGAGCCGGTCTTCGAGGTCGTATTCCATGGCGAAAGAAGTGGAGCGGCCGGGCTTGGCGAGTAGAGCCGTCAGGTCCACTTGTGATGCGCGAAGGACGGCCGGCACATCGTCGCGCAGATCGTCGCCGATCACGGAGACCGGCGTGGCGCGGGCCCCCGCGCGTGCGGCGGCGACGGCCACGTGAAAAGCCGCACCCCCGAATCGTTCGCTGCCCCTGCCGTCCGGATAGCACGTGTGGTCGCGGGATATGTTGCCGATCACGGAAAGGCGCCGCATGATCCCCCCGAAGTCGGTGAGCGCCTACGGCGACGTGTGATCGCAGTCGATCGCTGTCGCGCATACCGGGCGCTCTCGGCAGAGACGGTCCGCCGGCCGGTTGAGATACAGGCGCTTGAAGTAGATGAGCACCAGGTGAGCGCACCAGGTCGGCAGCGCATCGGCCGGAATGGTGACGGCGTACCTCTGATGTCCGATCAGACTTCGGATGTCTTCCGCCCGAGCCCGGACCGCGCCTTCGAGGAGGTGCCGCAGATGTTCGTGTGCGACAGGACCGCCGGGAAGGTCCAGACCCAGCACGGGGGCGAGTTTGGTGACCATCCCGGAGTCGACCGGGATGATGCCGCAGTGGTAGCCACGGGCGTACAGCAGGGCACACTGCGCGACCTTGTACGAAGCACCGGAAACTTCCTCGGCGAACCGCTGGATCAGGGCGCTGTGGTCGGCGTCCCGGGCGAGCGGATCGACGCTGTCCTTCGCCCACCGTTCGGTCAGCTCGCTGAGTGACCGGAAGTAGTCCACACGGGCACGTGTCAGCCCGAGCGGGGTGACGAGTTCGGCCAGTTCGGCGTCGGTGCCTGCCGCGAGCGCGTCGAAGCCGGCGGCGTTGGCCGCGGTGATGACGCCCGAGTAGGTGCCGATCATGCGGTACGAAACTCTGGTGGACCATCCGGCGGCCAGCATCCGCAGACGTGTGTCGCTGACCGACAGTGGCCACCAGCGGTTGTTGTCATGGTTCGCCTCGACCTCCTGTCTGACCTCCGGCAGCGCGGCGGCGCGCTGGACCAACCGGAGGATGCGTGTGCTCTGTTGCCGGGTGGGCTTCGGGGGCGTGGCGACCGTCATGGCGGACTCCGGTGGCGAGGCGGGCGGCGTAGAGGGCCATGGCCACGTTGGAGGACACGACAGGTTTGTCCAGTACGGCTTGGATCTCGCCCAGCAGTTCCTGGGTGTGCCAGCCCGTGCACGACAGAACCAGCGCCTGCGCGACTTTCAGCCCTTCCGGCGGGATTGCCCGCACCACACTACGGATCTGATCCGGCGTCACGCTGGGATATCCGTCCTCCAGGTCGAGCGCCGACCACTCTGTCACCTCCACCCCCGCTCGTCCCAAGGCGTCGGCCTCGGCCCGGGTGACGTCCTTCGGATACGGTGCACTCAGGGCCACACGTTCGGCACCCAGCAGGCGAAGCGATTCCCGCAGCACGTCGAACGCGGTTACCACGCCGGTCGGCAGCGGCGTGTCGCTGGTGAATCCGGCCGAGGTACAGGCCAGCAGCACACCGTCGAGCGGGATGTGGGAGAGCGACTCCATCGCTGGGGACGCCGCCTCGCGCAGTCCGTGCCAGAAGGCGTCGTCCACCGCTGTCGTCCTGCTGGCCGGTACCAGCCGGGCGAAGTGGAAGACCACATGGCGCAAGCCGAAACGTGGCAACTCCGTCTCGACCGCGACATTCGCCCACGGCAGCAGCACCCCGACATGAGCCGTCCGGAGTGCCCGTTCGTCGTACTCGGCGAGCAGCCGCAGCGGGTCTTCATACGGCCGCCGCACGGCGCTCCCCGTAGATCACCCGTGAGGCATGCCCAGTGACTGTCAACTCCGCCGGTGTGCCGATCGGTTCGGTAGTACCGCGTTCAATGATCTGGATGGAGTACGAGCCCAGCCGCCGGTACCACGTCCCGCCAGTGCTGACAAAAAACGCGTGCAGGCCCGGAAGCCGCAGCCCCGTCGGGTACACGCGTTCCTTCATCGGCTGATCCCACAAGTGATCGATGTCTGTCTTCCAGGAAGCGAAACGCTCCGCTGACGGAGGCGGGTCCGACTCGTGGAGAGCGGCGAGTGGGGTACCGGGGAAAGCGCGTGCCTGGCGGACATTGGTGCGGTGGCACAGCCATCCGGCGTCCAGGATCTGCTGCAAGCCGGTGAGGTTGGCGATGTGGGTGCGGGGAGTTTCACCCGGCAGGCCGTAAAGGAGATTCAGTCCTGGGAGCAGCTTGGGCAGCCCGCCCGGCCCGCGCTCGGCGCCGGCCTCGTTCACATGCTCCACCGCGCGCATCAGCACCTTCGGAGTGCAGGTCAGAGCATTCCGCTCGATCACTGCCGGGTCGAAGGACTCCATGCCCATGGGCGCGCAGTTTCCCTCGGTGCAGTAGTCGGCGATCAGCTTCGCGATCCGCTTGCCTGCGGGAGAAGCCACCGCGAGGGGGTCGGCGTTGTCAATGTGCAGCACTTCCAGTTCCGGGCAGACCTCCCGGATTCCGCCCAGCAGTGCGGTGATGGCTCCGTCGTCGCGGCCTTGATAGGAGAAGAAGCAGGTTTGCTGGCCAAGCCTGAAGTTGCGTACCCCGGCCTCATACAGCCGCCGCACCTCGTCCAGGACGTCATCCACCTCCCGGAACTCGACTGACGCCGACTTCACCGGCTCGTTGCAGAAGCTACAGAATCGCTTGCGGGTGCAGCCCCGGTACAGTTCGATCTCAGCGATCGGCCGCCACCGCATCTGCTCCACCAACCCGGAGTACGAGCCGCGATCCGCTCGGAGCCGGTCATACGGCGCCGCTGACCGGCTGCCGAGGGCCAGGTCTCCTGAGGTCACCGAGTGTGTGTGGGCGGCGTCGAACAACCCGGCGAACGCTGCGGGCTCGGCCAGCGCGTACGTGGCCATGGGGCCCAGCAGATACCGGC
This sequence comes from Streptomyces sp. NPDC006923, assembly GCF_040635655.1. Classification (NCBI taxonomy): domain Bacteria; kingdom Bacillati; phylum Actinomycetota; class Actinomycetes; order Kitasatosporales; family Streptomycetaceae; genus Streptomyces; species Streptomyces sp. NPDC006923. The sequence continues at coordinate 507,679 of NZ_JBEYIF010000001.1, read as the reverse complement.
GGTCCCGGGTACAGGCGAGCGCGCGAGCGATCTCCTCCAGTGTGCCGTTGACCGCGTGCAGATGCACCGAGGGCACCTTGTCACCCGCGACCACCACCACCGCTCGCGCGTCCCGGAGAAGCCGGATCGCGTCTTCGCGGTTCACCGTCGACGAGTAGGTCAGCGGATCGCTCAGCGGCGGTTCCACTCCCGGCCGCCCGTCGGCCAGGCACCACCGCACATCGTCGATCGTGAGGTACCGCACCTGCGCGTCCGGCCAGGCGCGGCTCAGCGCGTCGTACGCGGCCCGTACATATGTCGACACATACGGCGGCACCCCCAGTCCGCTGGGTTCAACGGTGTAGCAGTCCAGGACCACGACGTGTTTCCCCATCCGGTCTCTCCCTTCCCGTGACCGGACCACTGGGCCGGTCGCACACCCAGTCTCAGGAGAGACCGGCGGGCGCCCCAGTACGCGTCGAGGTTGCCCGGTTGCACGGTGGTTGCACGGATGTCCTCGGCAGCTTTTCGGCTATGTCCTGATGCTTTGTGCGAGCGAGCACAATCGCCTCGATAGCCCAGGACGCGCTTCCTCGCAGATCTGGGCACTCGGCACCGCTACCCGCTGCGGGGGCCCGTACGGCGAAGAGGCACGACGGTGGGGCACACACGACGAAGGCCCCCACCGCGGTGGGGGCCCTGATGTCGCCTGCTCGACTGCGCCGGGGGGGGCCGGCGGCGGGATTCGTACCCGCGTCGTGTGATCACTGTAGCGGTCGGTGCCGGAGCGTGGCGGGAGGCTCGGCGGCGTGTCGGCGCCGGCCGGAAGCGGGCGGTGCCGGGGAGCGGACCCGGGGCAGGACAGGGATGATCATGGTGGTGATCCGCACGGACACGTACATCGCGTCAAGGAGGGTGTCCCATGTCAAAACCGCCGCTTCCCGAAGAGGCCGTCGCTCTGCTGTCCAAGGCCAACCCGTCCGTCATCACGACCCTGCGCTCGGACGGCCAGCCGGTGTCCACCGCCACCTGGTACCTGTGGGAGAACGGCCGCGCGCTGGTCAACATGGATGAGGCACGCAAGCGGCTGGACCATATCCGCAACGATCCCCGGGTGACCCTCACGGTGCTCGACGAGGGCAACTGGTACACACACGTCAGCATCATCGGCCGGGTCACCGAGATCAGTGAGGACGAGGGCCTGGTCTACAGCGACCGGCTCGCCCAGCGGTATCGCGGGGGGCCCTACCCGGAGCGGAGCCGCCGGCGGATCAACGCATGGATCGAGGTCGACCGCTGGCACGGCTGGGGCACCCTCAAGGACACCGGTCAGCCGGGCTGAGCGCCCGCGTGGCGCGGGGGTCAGGCCGCCTGCGGCTGGCGGGACTCGGCGAACCGTTCGACGATCGCCGCGCAGAAGGCCGGCAGGTCGTCGGGGGAGCGGCTGGTGATGAACTGGCGGTCGATGACGACCTCCTCGTCGACCACCTCGGCTCCCGCGTTGCGCAGGTCGGTGCGGATGCTGGGCCAGGAGGTCAGCCGCAGTCCCCGGATGACGTCGGCCTCCGCGAGAGTCCACGCGCCGTGACAGATGGCGGCGATGGGTTTGCCGGTCGCGACGAACGCCTTCACAAAGGCGAGGGCGTCGGGGTCCATCCGTAGCTGGTCGGGGTTCATGGTGCCGCCAGGCAGCACCAGCGCGTCGTAGTTCTCGGGCTTGGCGTTGGACACCAGGCGCTGTACGGGGAAGCTCCCGGCCGGGTCCATGTCGAGCTGGCGTGCCAGGATGTCGCCGTCGTGAATGGAGAGGAGTTCGGTGCGGGCGCCGGCGCCGAGCAGGGCGCCGCGTGGCTCTTCGAGCTCCACTCGCTCGACTCCGTCGGTGGCCAGGATGGCCACGGTGCGGCCGTGCAGTTCGTGGTGTGTCATGAGGATTCCTTGTTCGGCCCCGTGGCGCGGGGGAGTTGGCGTAATGCCGTCGCCGTGAGCGGACGTCGATGGGGCCGCCCGCGCATGGCGTGGATCAGAAGGACGGATGCATGACGACCTTGGTCCAGCCGTCGTCGCGAGCGTCGAAGTGCTGGTAACCCTCGGGGCCCTGGGCCAGCGGCAGCTCGTGGGAGACGAGCCAGGACGGCTTGGCCTTGCCCTGCTCGATCAGGTCGCAGAGCTGACGGTTGTACGCCTTGACGTTGGCCTGGCCGTTGCCCACGGACTGGCCCTTGAACCAGAACAGCCCGTAGTCGAAGGCGACTTCGCCCTCCTTGTAGAGCTGGTCGGGGCTGCCGGGGTCCTGCGGGACAAAGATGCCGACCACGCCGATGGTGCCGGTGAACTTCACGGAGTGCACCAGATTGTTCAAGGTGAGGTTGGGGTGCTCGCGGCCGTGCGAGTCGTGTGCCTGATAGCCCACGCACTCACAGCCCCGGTCCGCGCCGAGTCCCTTGGTCTCCTCGTTGACCCGGTCGATGGGCGACGTCTTGGAGTCGTCGATCGGGATCGCCCCGATCTCCTCGGCCAGCTTCAGGCGGTCCGGATGGCGGTCCACGACCATGACCTTGGATGCGCTCTTGAGGGTCGCGGACAGGGCGGCCATCAGCCCGACCGGCCCGGCGCCGTAGATCACCACGGTGTCTCCGGGCTGCACGTTCGCCAGCTCCGTGCAGTGCCAGCCGGTGGGGAAGATGTCGGAGAGCATCACATAGTCGGTCTGCTTCTCCCACGCCTCCTCCGGCAGCACGAGGCAGTTGTGGTCGCCGTAGGGCACCCGCAGCAGTTCGGCCTGCCCGCCGTCGTACGGGCCCATGTCCGCGAAGCCGTACGCGGCGCCGGCCATCTTGGGGTCGTCCGGGGTCGTCAGACAGAAGGCGGTCAGGCCCTTCTCACAGTTGCGGCAGAAGCCGCAACTGATGTTGAACGGCAGACAGACCAGGTCACCGACCCGCACTCGGTCCACGGCGTCACCGATCGCGACGACCTCGCCCATGTTCTCGTGGCCGAAGATCCGGCCCCTCTCGAAGTCGGTGCGGCCCTCGTACATGTGCAGATCGGAACCGCAGATATTGGTGGTGGTGATCCTCACCAATACGTCCGTCGGGCGCTCGATCTTCGCGTCCGGCACTTCCTTCACGCTCACCGAGCGCGGTCCTTCGTACACGACTGCCTTCATGGTGTACTCCCTTCGCTCCACCGCCCGTGTGCGCGTCCGCCGCTGACTGTTCTCGCGGCACAGACTCTTCGCGGCACAAAGTGGTGGTGTTGTTGGCGAGACACACAGCCGGTAGGGAGGCGCTTCCGTGCCCGCCGCGCGAATCCCCGCGAAGGGCGCGAGCGCTGCGGTGTCGCCGGGGGCGGCTGCGGTGTTGTGTTGTGTGCCGGCCGTCCGGGCGGCGAGACACACCTCTTCCCTCCAGCGTCTCACCAGGGATCCGCCTGTCAAAGCGGAGCGGAGGCCGCGTCCCGGGAGGAGGCCCTCTTCCCACGGCCCGCCCACCCCGGGCCGGTCACCGTGAACGCAACGCGCTCAACGCAGCGCGCTCAGCCGCCGAACGTGTCGTGGATATGGTTGGCGGCCTCGGGCGGGCAGTCCGGACGTCTGGCCAGCGCCAGACTGCGGTGCCCCGGAGTGCCCGACTCCACGCGCGCGAAGCACTCCGCGATGGCGTACTTGTTGGCACTCGACGCGGCGGTCCAGAGCTGCTGCTCCAGCGCCGACAGCACCTGGGGACACCGCAGGCCCGCTGTCTCCAGCAAGGAGGCCAGGGAGCGCCGTGACCGGCCGCCGATCCTCCCCGAGTCGACGCGTGTGACGACCTCGGTCACCAGCTCGGTCACCTGGTCGTCGCTGAGATGCCGGAGCCCGAGGGCCGCGACCGCCTTGGTGCAGAGCAGGAAGAGGGCGGGAAGCTGCGTCCTTCGCCGGGGAGCGGAATCCGGCCGGAGACCGTCCATCACGATGTCGACATAGGTGGCGACCACGCCGGTCGCCACTGCTGCGTCGAGTCCCGGGGGATGGTCGAGCGCTATGAGGAGATCGAGCAGCGCGCCCTGCACCTGGGCATCGGCGTCGCGCTGGGCCCAGGTGACCAGATGGCCGCTCACGGCCACACCGTGCCGGGCCGGCAGCGGAGCGAGCGGTGCGGTCTCCGCCAGGCCCCTGGCCACCGTCCGTACCGCGTTCGAGTGCGGCGACTCCAGCAGACCGAACAGCCAGTCGACGGCGTCCGAGTGCGGCTCGGCGGCGGCCAGCTCCGGGAGCGCGTTTATTACGGCCCGTGCGGCCGCCGAAACGGCCTTGGCGCTCTGCCCCGTGAGCAGCTCCGTCCCGACCCAGTCGCGGGCTTCGGCGGCGTAGAGCGCGATGGTCCCCTCCAGCCGCGCCCTTCTTACCCGGTCCTCCGCCTTGTCCGTACACAGCACACGGAGTTCCTCTTTCATCTCGGCCACCTGCCGCCTGCTCAGGATGAGGAGGAAGCCGTCGAAGCTGCTCTGCAACACCGTGCGGACCGGGGCATCGCCTTGTTCCGCCCGTTCCACCATGTCCTGGAGGGTGGCCGCTCTGGCACGCAGAAGACCGATGTCGCCACCGCAGAGTTTGATCGTGGCCGGCCACACCCGTCGTGGTTCGGCCGACGCGTAACGGTCGAGTACGGCGATCAGGGCCCGCCGTTCCCCGGCCGGAAGCAGCGGGGCGACATGGCTCGCCACCGAGCAGACCGAGCCGAGCGCGTTCGCGGTGAGTCCGTCGCCGACGCCCAGAAGCATCCGGCCTATCAGCTCAGGACTGGCGTCGGCGATCCTCTTGGCGGCGTTGGTGTACCGGACGCGGGCAACATCCGCGGGGCCGGCCACGGTGTCGAGCAGCTTCTGGGCGGCCGTCTCGTCCCGGCACAGCTCCGCGGCCAGCCTCACCTGACACGCGTCCCAGCGCGCCGGAAGATCCGTTTCCAGCATGTCGGCCCAGCCGGGCCAGCGGACCTCGCTCCGGAACGCGGTGTCCTCCCAGCTCCGCACCAGGATGGCGGTCGCGTGCTCCACCGCGCCCTGCGGGCACGGCAGCCGCACCGCCTTCACCAGCAGGGAGCGGTCCAGCGCCGGATCCCCGGGGCCGGTGGCGACCAGGCTCATGACCTCGGCACGAGCGGCGTCGGGCAGCGTCTCGTACGCGTCGACCAGCACCCGCACCATGGCGGGCCCGGACGGCGAGACCTTGACCGTCTGGGACAGCAGCCTGCTGATGACGGACGACACCACGGCGTGTCCGAGCTTCCCGGGGCCGTCCCCGATCCCGGTGACCACCCGGCGCAGCGCCTGCGCCTGCTCCTCGGGGCGGCTGTTGAGGATCAACGACGCGGCGGCGATGCCGACGCCCGAGAGGTCCTTCGCCGTCTCCGCGCCCGCCGCGCACATCAGCAGAGTGTCGAGGGAGACGCCGACACACTCCGGGGGGCTCTTGTCCAGCACACTGACACTGGTCAGCAGGGTGTGCGGCGACTGTGCCCACACTCTCTCCGAGACCTGCTTCACCAGAGGGGCGGAGCCCCGGTTGAAGGCGCCGAGGAAATGGGTCCGCGCGCCCTCCACCGAGTCGCACGGGACCGCCTCGGCCATGAGTGCGTAGCGGTCGGCGTTCATCGTCATCATCAACAGGTGCTTGGCGACGGGCCAGTAGGCCGGGGAAGCCGACCGGAGATCCGTAGCGAGCCGCGCGAGGTCCTCGTCCGCCCCGGTACGCACGAGGAGACGGGCGACGGCGAACTCGGCGTAGGTCTGGTGGAAGAACGCGTAACGGCCCGTGGTCTTTGTCACCACACCATCGCTGAGCAGGCTGTTCAGCGCGCCCGGATCGGTGTTGGCCAGGTCTCCGGTGACGGACTCCACAAACCTGGAGGTGCTGGCGGCCCACACCTCGGTGGCGAGCCCCTCGGCGGCGGCCTCCTGCGCGGTGGCGGCCGCGCCGCCGCGCCCCCGGCGGTCCTGCGCGATACGCCGCTCCCAGTACTGCTCGTACAACTGCGTGACGGTGAGGTCCTCCGGGATTCCGCCGGACTTCGCGTAGATGTCGCAGGCCATGGCCAGTCTCAGCGGTGAAGCGCAGACGTCCCGCACCCGGCGGCCGTTCCTGTCGGTCACCAGGCTCGCCAGGAACGTCCGCCGCTTTCCCTCGTCGAGGTCCGACGACCGGAGATACGCCTCCGCCCACCGGCCGATCTCCGCCACCCCGAGGACCGGCATACGGTAGAGAGACCGCGCGATCTCGCCGTCGCTGCCCAGATACGTGCCCCACTCCTGCTCGCGGCAGGTGATGACCAGTTCGCACCGGCGCGCCAACTGCCGCAGGAGATAGGCGATGTCGTCCGCGTTGACATCCCGCACCACGAGATCGAGGGTGTCGACGAGGAGACGGACCCGGTGGTGCGCGGCGAGCGCGGCGACGATGCCGGTCAGCGGCGGAGAGTCGCGGGAGTCGACCAGCGCGTTTCCCAGCGCGCGGTCCAGGGACTCCAGGTCCGACAGATCCGCCGACGCGGGAACGCGCCCGCACGGAAGGAAGAGGGTGCGGGCGCCGCTGTCCTCCTCGTCCCGCGCCAGGGCGTCGTAGACCTGGCCGAGCAGCACACTTTTGCCGTATCCGCCGTCCCCGACGATGACAAGGGGCGCTCTCAGCCGGGAGAGGGGGACCCCCAGCTTGTCCGTGAGACCGGCCAGCCGGTCCATGGTCGGCATGATGTCCGGCCATACGACGGACCGGGCCTGACGGCTGCTCGACTCCACGGCTGCCAGCAGCGGGTCCGGTGTGCCGGTGCCGGGCGGGTCCGGACGGAGCACCGCCGAACGCGGCCTGGGTGGCAGCCGGGGCAGCGCGCCGAGCGGGGGCTTGAGGTACTCGGGCTGATCGGTCATCACCCGGACCAGCTCTTCGATTCCCGCCGGAGTGATCTCCGGGACCGTGACGCGCCGCAGCCGCTCCAGATCGGGCGGCACGTCGTCCTCGTCCACCCCGGGCAGGAGGACGATCACGCATTTGTTCTGGACGATGTCCTGGTTTCTGGTGAAGAGCCCCTTCAGCGTGTCCGCCTCGACCACCACACCGGCGCCTTCACGCGGGTCGTTGTGTCCCTGCCACCGCTCGCTCCACGCGGAGCTGATGACAATGAGCACGAAGTCGCACTCCATGACGAACCGCTGGCCCTGCCGGGTCCAGTCGGTGAGGCCGGGCGCCCAGAGATCCAGTTCGGCGTCGATGCCGTGTGCGATGAGAAGCTCCGCGAAGCCGACCACCGATTCCCGCCAGGCGGCCGTCCGCGCGCTGTCCCAACGGCGGTCCTTGTGCGCCCAGCTGATCAGCGCGCGCGGATGGTCCACTCCTCGCTCCCCCTTCTCCGCCTCTCGGGGCGGCGCCCTGACACGGCGTCAGCCCCGGTGGTCCGGCACCCTCACAGGGTAGGGCGCCCGTGCCGCCGGGACCATCGCGGTCCCGCGTCGGGGAGGGCGCGCGGACGCGGCGTAGGAGAACGCTGCCGGGCGCGGTGCCGGGGCACCCGAGCCCGGCACGACCCGGCGAGCGGCCCTACGGTCCCGCCAGGCCCTACGACCCCGCCGCGCCGAACCCGACCGCGAGATGACGCGGGCCGCGCAGGATGGCGCTGCGCCGGTACGGAGGCGGGTCTTCGATCAGGCGGGGACTGTCGAGGTGCCTGATGAGCTGGGTCAGCGCGATCTGTGTCTCGACCCGGGCGAGCGGTGCGCCGAAGCAGTTGTGGACGCCGCTGCCGAAGCCGAAATGCTGGTTGTCCTCACGGGTCGGGTCGAAACGGTCGGGATCATGGAAACGCTTGGGGTCACGGTTGCCGGAGGCAATCATGAGGACGAGGGGCGCGCCCTTGGGCACGAGGGTGCCCGAGACGTCGATGTCCGCCAGCGGAGTGCGCTGCGGCAGCATCTGTACGGGCGGCTCGTAGCGGAGGAGTTCCTCCACCGCCCTCGGCATCAGCGAGGGCTGCCGGCGCAGCCGCTCCAGTTCCTCGGGGTGGCGCAGCAGAGTGAGCATGCCATTGGTGATCAGGTTGACGGTCGTCTCATGACCGGCGATGAGCAGCAGGACGGACGTGGCCATCAGCTCCGTCCTGGTGAGGTGTCCCTCGGAGCCCTCGTCGTTGACATACGCGGAGAGCATGTCGTCGGACGGGTGCCCACGGCGTCTGTCCGCGAGCTCGCCCAGATACAGGCCCATCGCCTGCCGGGCCGCCACGCCCGCACGCAGGCGCTCGGCGGAGTCCTCGTCGGAGACGGGGTCGATTCTGGCGATGATGGTGTCCGACCACGCCCGGAAGAGGGGCTCGTCCTCGCGTGGTACGCCCAGAAGCCGGCAGATCACGGTGACGGGCAGCGGGTAGGCGAAGTCGTCGACGAGGTCGATCCGGTCCTTGCCCCGGAAACCGGCGATGAGTTCCTCGGCGATCCGGGTGATGCCGCCGCGCATGGCGTCGACCCGGCCCGGGGTGTGGGGCGGGCCGAAGGGCCGCATCGCGAGGCGGCGGAGCCGGTCGTGCTCGGGGTCGTCGACCGAGATGAACGCGGGCTCCAGGTCATAGGCGTCCTCGTCCGGGTTATTGAGCTTGCGGCGGTCCGAGCTGATCCGGGGATCGTGGAGCAGCGCCGCGATGTCGTGGTAGGTGCCGACCACATAACTGCCGTCGTCCTGGCGTGCGACCCGGCTCTGCCGCAGCTCGGCGTAGAGCGGATAGGGATCGGCGCGGTTGGCGTAGTCGGTGATCCGGTGGAGCAGTGTGTCGCCGGCCATGGGAGACGCTCCTTGTCGGTGGAGGTGCGGGCGCTTCAGTCGGCGTGCCGCACCAGGGTGAGGCGCCGGTCCGGCAGATAGCCGGTGAGCGCGACGGTGGGTCCGTGCGAGAGCACCTTCGGGTCCAGTACGTCGGAGGGGACGGGGCCGGACGTGTCGGGACGGTCGGCGGCGCCGGGCTCGGGCGGGAAGGGCGCCGCCGTCTCGACCTGGTTCTGGTAGTACTCCAGCCACTTGGTCCGGTTCACACTGACCGCCGCGGTGACCCGTCCCCGGTAGCCGTAGACGGCGACGAGCCGGGCCTCCTTGAGGGAGCCCTGGGCGATCACCACCTGGTCGGAGAAGGTGGGTACGCCGATGGACTTGATGTTCAGGCCGAACTGGCTGGACCAGAAGGCCGGCATCGCCAGATGCGGACGCCGCTCCGGCCCCGGGTTGACCATGTTGTGGGCCGCGACCTCGGCCTGCGCGACGGCGTTGCCCCAGTGCTCCAGGGAGAGCATCTGGTACTCGAAGAGCGGATGCGGGAAGCGGGCCACGTCACCGGCGACGAAGACGTCGTCGGTGACGATCCCGTACATGGTGAAGGCCCGGCATCCGGCGTCGCAGGTCACTCCGAGCGGGCCCGCGGCGAGCCCCGACTCGGCCAGCCATTCGGTGTTGCGGACGGCGCCCAGGGCGACCACGGCGATGTCGGCGTCGATCCTGCTGCCGTCGGAGAGGGTCGCACCGGTCAGCCGGTCGGTGCCTTCCAGCGCCGTGACGGTCACTCCGCAGCGCAGGTCGACACCATGCGCGAGCTGCACCTTCGCGGCGAGCGCGGCGAAGGCTCCGCCGAGCGCGCCGACCAGCGGCGCGGGGCCGCGCTCGGCGACCGTCACCTCAAGACCACGCTCCCGGCAGGCGGAGGCGATCTCCGAGCCGGTGAATCCGGCGCCGATCACCAGAACCCGGCGCGGCCCGGCGTCGAGCCGTGCGGCGAGACGGCCCGCCTCGTCGCTGGTGCGCAGCGTGAACACCCCGTCCAGGGCGCCCTCGGCGGGGTTCGGCCAGGGCCTGGCCCGGGTTCCGGTGGCGATCAGCAGCCGGTCGAACGGCAGCTCCTCACCGTCGGCGAGGAGGACCCGTTTCCCGACCGGGTCGACGCCGGTGGCCCGTACCCCGAGCTTCCAGCGCGCGTCCACCGCGCGGCGGCGCGGCAGCCCGGTGTCCCCGGCGGCCACGCGTCCGAGCAGCACCTGTTTGGACAGCGGCGGTCTGTCGTACGGAGGATGCGGCTCGTCGCCGACCAGGGTCAGCGAGCCGGTGAAGCCCTCCGCGCGCAGAGTCTCGGCGGCCCGCAGCCCGGCCAGCGAAGCACCCACGATGACGATCCGGCAGCCGCGCAGCTCACCGTTGCCCGGCATCGGCGCCCGCCTCCTCGCCGACGAGGATGGCCTGCACCGGACAGGCCGCCGCGGCCTCCGCGACGCGTTCGTACTGGTCCTCGGGCACGACGGGGCTGTACAGCAGGGCCTCCTCGCCATGCATCTCGAACACCTGGGGAGCGAGGAACGCGCACTGTGCGTAGCCCTGGCATCGATTGAGGTCGACGACGACGTTCATCCCGAGCCCACTCCTCCCACCGCGACGCCCGTGATGTCCGTCCTACTACCGATCGGGCGACGGCGCGGAGGGTGCTGCTCCGTCCGGGTGATGGCTGAGGGTGACCGGCCGGGGACCGCCGTCCGCGCGGGCCGCTCCGGGGCGCACCGGGCCTGTTGTCTTCGTGTGCGCTCCAACTCCTAGCGTGGTGCCCATGGAAGCCATGGAGAACAGAACGCTGGGACAGAGCGGAATCACCGTGAGCGCGCTCGGCTTCGGCTGCTGGGCGATCGGCGGTGAGTGGCAGGACAGCCGGGGCAATCCGCTCGGCTGGGGCAAGGTCGACGACGAGGAGTCCGTCGCGGCGATCCGGCGGGCCCTCGACCTCGGGATCACCTTCTTCGACACGGCCGATGTGTACGGCACGGGCCACAGCGAACGCGTACTCGGCCGCGCCCTCCGGGGGCGGCGGGACGAGGTGGTGATCGCGACCAAGTGGGGCAACACACTGGACGAGAGCACCCGGACCCTCACGGGCACCGACGACACCCCCGCGTACGCCCGGCGGGCCCTCACCGCCTCACTGCGCCGGCTCGGCACCGACCGTGTCGACCTCTATCAGCTTCACCATTCCGACGCCCCGCTCGACCGGGCCGCCGAACTCCGCGACGCCTGCGAGGAGTTCGTACGCGAGGGGCTGATCCGCGCGTACGCCTGGAGCACCGACGACCCGGAGCGGGCGGCGCTCTTCGCGGAGGGGCCGCACTGCGCGGCCGTCCAGCACGCCTGCAATGTCCTGGAGGACACGCCGGAGATGTTCGGCCTCTGCGCCGAGCGCGGCCTCGCGAGCATCGTCCGCAGTCCGCTCGCGATGGGCCTGCTCACCGGGAAGTACCGGCCCGGTGCCCGGGGCGCGGCCGGGGACATCCGGGCGGTGCCGCCGTCCTGGCTGCGGTGGTTCGGCGAGGGCGGAGTGCCGTCGCCCGAGTGGTCCGCGCGGGTCGACGCCGTACGGGACGTCCTCACCGAGGACGGCCGCACCCTCGCGCAGGGCGCGCTGGCCTGGCTGTGGGCGCGCAGCCCGCACACGGTGCCGATCCCGGGCTTCCGCTCGGTCGCGCAGGCCGAGGAGAACGCGTGCGCCCTCGCGTTCGGTCCGCTGCGGGAAGGGCAGCTCCAGGAGATCGCCGCGCTGCTCGCCGTGTGACGCCCGCCCGGCGCCGGAACAGTGCCCCCCGGAGCGGACCCGACCAACCGGACCCGGCTACCGGACCTGGCCACCGGGCGGCTCCGGGATCCGGGCCCCCGCGCCGCTCACCCGGACGCGCGGGTCACCGGCCCGCAGCTCCACGGTCAGGACGCCGGGACGGCCCAGGTCCTCGCCCTGGTGCAGGGTGAGCACCGACTCCTCGGGGACGGCGGCGAGTTCGCGGAGGTACGCGCCGAACGCCGCCGCCGCGGCTCCCGTCGCCGGGTCCTCGACCACACCGCCCACCGGGAACGGGTCGCGCACATGGAAGACCGTCGCGGACTCCCGCCAGACGAGCTGAACGGTCGTCAGATCGAGGCGCCGCATCAACGCCTCCAGGCGGTCGAAGTCGTACGAGAGATCCGCCAGCCGGGCCCGGGTCGCGGCGGCCAGGACCAGGTGGCGGGCTCCGGCGAAGGCGATCCGGGCCGGCAGCGCCGGGTCGAGATCCGCGGCGGGCCAGTCCAGGGCGGCGAGCGCCTCCCGTACGTCCTCCCCGGCCACGCCGCCGACCCGCGGTTCCACGCTGGTGAGGGTGGCCCGCAGCGTCCCGTCCTGCTCGGTGACCGTGACCGGCACGGTCCCGGCGCGGGTCTCGAAGACCAGGTCACCGGGCCCGATCCGCTCCGCCAGGGCCACGGCGGTGGCGATGGTGGCGTGTCCGCAGAACGGGACCTCCGCCCGGGGGCTGAAATACCTGACGGTGAACGCCCGGCCCGGCGCACCGAGCCCCTCGGGCGGCTCGGTCAGAAAGGCGGATTCGCTGTATCCCAGCTTCGCCGCGACGGCGAGCATCTCGTCGTCACCGAGCCCGGCCGCGTCCAGCAGGACACCGGCGGGATTACCGCCCCGGGGATCGGTGGAGAAAGCGGTGTACCGGAGGACATCGGCGGAGGCGCCGGTATGCGGTCTCATGACGGGCCAACGGCGCCGGCGGCCACACGCATTCCCGCGCGGGCATCACGGCGCAGGAGGGCGGGCGTGCCCGGGGGTCCTCAGCCCCGGCCCACGAAGGGCATCGCCGTCGCCAGCACCGTGGCGAACTGGATGTTCGCCTCCAGCGGCAGCTCCGCCATGTGCAGCACCGTCCTGGCCACGTCCGCCACGTCCATCACCGGCTCCACCGCCAACTCGCCGTTCGCCTGCGGCACTCCGCGGCGCATCCGCTCCGTCATGTCGGTCGCCGCGTTGCCGATGTCGATCTGGCCGCAGGCGATCCGGTACGGACGGCCGTCCAGCGACAGCGACTTCGTGAGCCCGGTCATGCCGTGCTTCGTGGCGGTGTAGGCCACCGAGTCGGGCCGGGGGGCGTGCGCCGAGACCGAGCCGTTGTTGATGATCCGGCCGCCCTGCGGACGCTGAGCCCTCATCAGCCGGAACGCCGCCTGAGCGCAGAGGAAGGTGCCGGTCAGATTGGTGTCGAGGACCTTCCGCCAGGCCGAGTACGGCAGGTCCTCCAGCGAGATGCCGCCGGGGCCGAAGGTGCCCGCGTTGTTGAAGAGCAGGTCGAGCCGGCCGTACCGCTCACTCACCGCGGCGAACAGCGCGTCGACGTCCTCGGGGCGTGAGACATCGGTGCGCACGGAGAGAACGTCACCGCTCATCTCCCGGGCCGTCTCCTCCAGCGTCTCGCTGTGCCGCCCGGCGAGCGCCACCGACCAGCCCGCCTCACCGAGGAGCCGCGCCACCGCCCGTCCGATGCCCGAGCCCGCCCCCGTCACCACGGCGAACTTCCGCTTGATGTCGTTGTTCCGCATGGCGTCCATGGCTACGCAGCGTACGTGAGGTACAACTGTGGGCGCAGCTGGGCCGTGTCCGGACAATCTTCGCGGGCCCGGAACGTCTGACACGGCGCAATCATCCATTCGCCATATTGATGTTGTGTACGCGACATAGGGCGCCTCCGCCCCCCGCTGTGATGTATGCGACAAACACCACCAGGGGAGGGGCATATGACACCTGTTCAGCGCCGCACGGCGGGCACCCACGCGCCGGAGCTCAGAGCCGCCGCCGCACATATCGCGCGCCGCCGGTTCCTGACCGGCACCGCGGCCGCCGCCGCCCTCGCGTTCGCTGTCGACCTCCCGCGCACCGGCACCGCGAGCGCCGCCGAACTGGACGCCAGGAAGATCGCGGAGAATCCGTTCACCCTCGGCGTCGCCTCCGGTGACCCGCGCCCGGACGGCGTGGTGCTCTGGACCCGGCTCGCGCCCCGCCCCTACGAGCCGTACAGCGGGCTGCCGACGAGCCGGGTGTCCGTGCGCTGGGAGCTGGCCCGCGACGCGAACTTCCGCCGGATCGTCTTCCGCGGACACACGCAGGCGCATCCGGAGCTGCACCACAGCGTGCATGTCGATGTCCGGGGGCTGGCCTCCGACCGGGTGTACTACTACCGCTTCCGCGCCGGTACCTGGCTCAGCCCCGTCGGCCGCACCCGCACCGCGCCGCTGCGCACCGCGCGGATCAGCTCGCTCAGGTTCGCCGCGGTCTCCTGCCAGGCGTACCACGACGGCTACTTCACCGCGTACCGGCACCTCGCCCAGGAAGACCTCGATGTCGTCTTCCACCTCGGCGACTATCTGTACGAATACGCCGTGACCTCCTCCGGCGGCGCCCGCGCCTACACCGACCGCCGGCTGCCCGCGCACTTCAACCGCGAGACGGTCACGCTGGAGGACTACCGGATGCGGTACGGCCTCTACAAGTCGGACCCCGACCTGATGGCCGCGCACGCCGCGCATCCGTTCGTCGTCACCTGGGACGACCACGAGACCGAGAACAACTACGCGACGGGGACGCCGGAGAACGACGTGCCGCCGGAGGAGTTCCTGCTGCGCAGGGCCGCCGCCTACCGCGCGTACTGGGAGAACCAGCCGCTGCGCAAGCCGCAGCAGCCCAGGGGACCCGACATGCGGCTCTACCGGCGGCTGAGCTTCGGGCGGTTCGCGCAGTTCGACATCCTGGACACCCGGCAGTACCGCTCCAACCAGGCGTACGGCGACGGCTGGCAGACCCCGGGCCCCGAGTCCGAGGACCCGTCGCGCACCCTGACCGGCGAGACCCAGGAGCAGTGGCTGCTGGACGGCTGGCGGACGTCGGGTGCCACCTGGAACGTCGTACCGCAGCAGGTGACCTTCGCCCGGCGGCGCAATCTCTCGACGCCCGACTTCAAGCTGTCGATGGACTCGTGGGACGGCTACCCGGCCTCCCGGCAGCGGCTCATGGACGGGGTGGAGCGGTCCGGCATCAAGAACTTCATGGTGCTGACCGGCGATGTGCACACCGGTAACGCGTACGACCTGAAGAAGGACTGGAACGATCCGGCTTCGCGCACGCTCGGCACCGAGATCGTGGCGACCTCCATCGCCAGCGGCAAGGACGGCAAGGACAAGCCGCTCGACTGGGCCGCGCACATGGCGGCCAATCCGCACATGAGGTTCTACAACGGGCGGCGCGGCTATGTGACCGTGACCCTCGGCGAGCGCCAGGCCCGGTCGGACTTCAAGACACTCTCCGCCGTCACGAAGTCCGGCGCCCCGGTCACCACGGCGGCGTCGTTTGTGACCGAGGTGGGCGACCCGGGCCTCAAGCCGGCCTGACGGCGGCGCCCGGGTACCGCCCCTCCGGCAGACCGGCACACCGTCAGGCGCAGCCGGCCGGTCAGCCGGTCGGCCCGTCCACCGGGAAGCGGACACCGACGCGCTCCCGCACCGCGTCGAGCGTACGCATCACCGCGAGCGTGCCGTCCAGCGGCACCAGCGGTGATTCCGTCTCGCCGGTCCGCAGGCAGCGCATCACCTCGGCCGCCTCGTGCTGCATCCCGCGCAGTCCGCTCGCGGCCGTGAACTCCTCGGGCTCGGCGCCGCTCCGGTGCAGGACGAACCGCTCCGGGTCGAAGAAGCCGGCCGGTACCTCGATCCGGCCGGTGGTGCCCGTCACCGTCGCGGTCCTCGGGGTCTCGCCCGTCACCGAGCAGGACAGCAGCGCCGTCGCCCCCGAGTCCCAGCCGAGCAGAATCCCGGTGTTGAGGTCCACGCCCTCCGGGGAGATCAGCGCGTCGGCGTGCACACGGTCGGGCTCGCCCAGCAGAAGCTGCGCGAAGGACACCGGATACACCCCGAGGTCCAGGACGGCGCCGCCGCCGAGCGCGGGGTCGCGCAGCCGGTGCTCCGGGGCGAAGGGGCCCTGGAGGCCGAAGTCGGCCTGGACGGTCTGGATCTCACCGATCGCCCCGTCCCGTACCAGCTCCACCAGGCGCAGGATGACGGGGTTGCAGTAGGTCCACATGGCCTCCATGAGGAAGAGGTCCCGCTCCCGGGCGAGCGACACCAGCTCGCCGGCCTCCCTGGCGTTGAGCGTGAACGCCTTCTCGCACAGCACCGGCTTTCCGGCGGAGAGGGCGAGCCCGGCGGCGGCCCGGTGCGCGGAGTGCGGAGTCGCGACGTAGACGACATCCACGTCCTCGTCGGCCATCAGCCCGGCCCAGTCGCCATGGGCGCGGGCGATCCCGAACCGTCCGGCGAACTCCCGCGCGGAGGCGTCGCTGCGCGAGGCCACCGCGACGACCTCGGCGTCCGCCAGCTCCAGCACATCGGCCGTGAACCGCGCCGCGATGCCGCCCGTCGCCAGCACGCCCCAGCGCACGGCTCTGTCCTGTACCACCTGTCCGGCTGCCATATCCGCCCCATTAAAAAGGTCTCGACCACTCTCGCTGAGCTGAGAGCATAGGTAAGGATTCAACGACATGGAGATGCGGATGCCGGACGGCGGGCAGACCACCGAGGGACGTAAAGGACATATACCTTCAGGCCGACGCCTGTCGGAAGAGGTGCCGGCCCAGCGTCCGGGACCGGCCGGGGCTCCGTCAGCCACCCACACGACCCCGCCCGTGGCGGCCGCGCGCGGGGTCGGACTGCTGGTCACCCTGGTCCTCGGCGGACTCACCGCGCTGCCGCCGCTCTCCATGGACATGTACCTCCCGGCGCTGCCCGAGGTCACCCGCGCGCTGAACTCGCCCGCCGCGACCGTCCAGATCACCCTCACCGCCTGTCTGACGGGCATGGCCCTCGGCCAGATCGTCGTCGGACCCATGAGCGACAAATGGGGCCGGCGCAAGCCCCTGCTGCTCGGCATGGTCGTCTATGTCCTCGCCACGGCCATCTGCGCGCTGGCCCCCACCACGGAACTCCTCATCGGCTTCCGCCTCCTCCAGGGGCTGGCCGGAGCGGCGGGCATCGTGATCTCCCGCGCGGTGGTGCGCGACCTGTACGACGGCGTCGAGATGGCGCGCTTCTTCTCGACGCTGATGCTGATCTCCGGCGTCGCGCCGGTCATCGCGCCCGTCCTGGGCGGCCAGGTGCTGCGCCTCACGGACTGGCGCGGCATCTTTGTCGTCCTGACCGTGATCGGCGCCCTGCTGACCCTGGTCGTCTGGAAGTTCCTGCACGAGACGCTGCCGCCGGAGAAGCGGCACAGCGGTGGCGTCGGCGAGGCGCTGCGCACCATGCGGGGCCTGGTCGCCGACCGGGTCTTCACCGGTTACATGCTGGCGGGCGGGCTCGCCTTCGCCGCGCTGTTCGCGTACGTCTCCGCCTCGCCGTTCGTGGTGCAAGAGATCTACGGTGCCTCGCCGCAGACCTTCAGCCTGCTCTTCGGCGTCAACTCCATCGGCCTGATCGCCGTCGGCCAGATCAACGGCAAGGTGCTGGTCGGCCGGGTCAGCATGGACCGGGTGCTGGGCTTCGGTCTGGTCGTCATCACCCTCGCCGGGCTGGCGCTGCTGCTGATGACCTCCGGGGTGTTCGGGACCGTGGGGCTCTTCCCGGTGGCGGCGGCCCTGTTCGTGCTGATGTCGGCGATGGGCCTCGCGATGCCCAACACCAACGCCCAGGCGCTGATGCGGACCCCGCACGCGGCGGGCTCGGCCTCCGCCCTCATCGGTACGTCGTCGTTCCTGATCGGCGCCATCGCCTCACCGCTCGTCGGTATCGCGGGGGAGGAGACCGCGGTCCCGATGGCCGTCGTCCAGCTTGTGTGCGCGGTTGGCGCGGTCGCCTGCTTCCTGGGCCTCGTACGTCCCTGGCAGCACCAGCGCCCCATGGAACAGCACGCCCAGCCCGCCGGCGCCTGACCCGGCGCCCGGCCGCACCGCTCAGCCGCGCCAGGGGACCTCGATCCGCCGCCGGGAGCCGTCGGCCGCGTCGTACACATCGAGGGAGACGAGGGAATCCGGAGGGGGGCGGGGCGGCGGACCGTCACCGGCCTGCCCGCCGGGGATTGCGGGACGACTCTCAGCCGAGTTCGCTGCTCAAGACGGCGAGTACGTGTGCTCGCTGGACGCGGCGTATCGCGGAGGGGGTCTGTCCCGATGCCAATAGCTCGTCGATGAGAGTGATGTGCACGGTGGCCAGCAAGACGTGCGCCAGGTATTCGGCGTCCTCGGTTGTCAGTGTGGGCATGGCCTCCGTCGCGGTCCGCGCCAGCAGGTCCCGCATCCACCGGTATTGCTCGCTTTGCAGGAGTCCTGCCGTGGCGACTTCCCGGGCTCTCAGCAGGTTGCGGTTGTCGAGCTTGAAGGTGAGCACCGCGTCGAGGAAGGCCACGGCCCGCTCCCGCGCCGGGGCTCCGGGCCCAAGCGGCGGGGGGCCGTTCTCCACCTGGTCCCGCAGATCCTGGGCTTTGGTGGCCCACAGGGCGTCCAGCAGGCCGTCGCGGCTGCCGAAGAGCCGGAAGATCGTCCCTTTCCCGACATGGGCCGCCGCTGCGATGTCATCCACGGAGACACCGCTGACGTCGGCTCCGGCGAAGAGGCCGTCCGCGGCGGCGAGCACGACGGCAGGCGATGTCGAAGGGCGGCCCCGCCTCCGTCCGAGAATTTCGGACTGATGGTCCGTATTGATGTTAGGCTGCTCAGGACACACAGGTTCGAAACCTGACTGGAGATAGCATGTCCTCATCATCCACCCTGCCCCCGTGGTTTTCTCGCGCACTTGACGCGCTGTGGGCCCGTGATCTCGACGGCTTCACATCGATCTTCGCTCCGGACGCGCTCTATGAGATTCCCTTCACCCCCACGGGCCCGGTGCGGCTCCAGGGCCGTGAGGAGATCGGTACTTTTATGCGGGACCTCCTTGACAGCGGCCGGCTCCGCTACGGCTCTCTTACGGAGGTCCGAGCCTACGAGTCCCAGGACGACCTGATCGTCGAGGCCGTCGCTCGCCATTACCGCGCGGCGGACGGATCGCCGCTCGACCTGAGTTACATCTGGTTTGTCACGCGGCAGGACGGTCAGGTGAGCCGGTTCCGCGACTATATGAATCCCCTGGAGATCTCGGCGATTTGAGCGGCCGGACAACAGGACTCCGACGGGGCGGGGGCTGCCGCAGAGTCAGGTGGTGCGTTGGGGCAGTCGCCGACCGCGTCCCCGTGGCCACTGTGGCGGGCGCCATCGCGCGAGTCCGGCGAACGCCGCCGTAGAATTCGGCGGTGAACGTCACCCTCTCCACCCCGGACGTCCTGCGGACCGCGCTCGCCGGGCTGCTCGACGGGCTGCCGCCCAAGCAGGCGGGACAGGCCGTCGACCGGCTGATCGCCAACTACCGCGGCGCCACCCCCACGGACGCGCCGGTGCTGCGCGACCGGTCGGACGTCGCCGCCTACGCGGCGTACCGGATGCCCGCGACCTTCGAAGCGGTACGGGCGGCCCTGGACGGGCTGGCCGGGGCCGCGCCGGACTGGGTGCCCGGCAGCCATGTGGACGTCGGTGGCGGGACCGGGGCCGCGATCTGGGCGGCCGACGCGATCTGGGGGGAACCGCGCGCCACCACCGTCCTGGACTGGGCCGAGCCCGCGCTGGCCCTCGGCCGCGAACTGGCCGCCGCCTCCGGCCTTCCCGGGCTGAGTGCCGCCGAATGGCGGCAGGCCAGGATCGGAGCGGCGCTGAAGCTGCCGGAGAGCGACCTGGTGACCGTCTCGTACGTACTGAAGGAACTGGCGGAACGGGACCGGGAGGCGCTGGTCGCCGAGGCCGCCCGGGCCGCGCGGGCCGTGGTGGTCGTGGAGCCCGGCACCCCGGACGGCTATCTCCGGATCATCGAGGCGCGTGATCGGCTCATCGCGGCCGGGCTGCGGATCGCCGCGCCCTGCCCGCACAGCGGCGCCTGCCCGATCGAACCGGGCGAGGACTGGTGCCACTTCGCGGCGCGGGTCAGCCGGTCCTCCCTGCACCGGCAGGTGAAGGGAGGCTCGCTGGCCTACGAGGACGAGAAGTTCAGCTATGTCGCGGCGGTGCGCTTCGACGCGAGCCCGGCGCAGGGCCGGGTGACGCGCAAGCCGCAGATCCGCAAGGGCCAGGTGCTGCTCGACCTGTGCACCGTGGAGGACGGGCTGCGGCGGGAGACGGTCACCAAGCGGCACGGCCCGCTGTACCGGGCGGCCAGGGACACGGCCTGGGGCGATGTCTGGCCGCCCCGCGCCACGCAAGAGCCGCCGGACGCGTAGCGGTCAGCCCCTCAGCTCCTGGGTGCAGCACTTCACACTGCCGCCGCCCTTGAGCAGCTCACCCAGATCGATGCCGACCGGTACGAACCCGCGGTCACGGAGCGGCGCGAACAGCCCGGCCGCCGTGGCGGGCAGCAGCACATGGCGGCCGTCGCTCACCGCGTTCAGACCGAGCACCGCCGCGTCCTCCTCCGAGGCGACGAGCGCGTCGGGAAAGAGCCGGGCGAGCACGGACCTGCTGCCCGGTGAGAAGGCGCCCGGGTAGTACATGATCTCGTCCGCCGTGTCGTCCAGCACACAGAGCGCCGTGTCCAGGTGGTAGTAGCGCGGATCGATCAGATCCAGGCCGATCACCGGCCGGCCGAAGAACTCCTGTGCCTCGTCGTGGGAGAGCGGACTGGAGCGGAAGCCGCGCCCGGCCAGCAGCCAGGAGGCGGTGACGGCGAAGTCGCCCTCCCCCTCGTTGATGTGCGCCGGCTCATGGATCTCGGTGTATCCCCGGGCACGGAACCAGGCCAGATGCGCCTCGGCCTCCGGCATGCGCTCCTCATACGCGAAGCGGGCGCCGAGCACCTTGCCGTCGATGACCGTGGCGCCATTGGCCGTGAAGACCATGTCGGGCAGGCCGGGCCGGGGATCCAGCAGCGAGACGGTGTGGCCGAGGGCGAGAAAGCGGTCGCGGAGGTCTTCCCACTGGGCGAGCGCGAGCGGAAGGTCCACCGGTTTCGCCGGATCCATCCAGGGGTTGATCGAGTACGTCACCCGGAAGTGGTGCGGCGGACACATGAGATAGCGGCGGGGCGAGGCGTCACGAGGCAAGGGGGGCTCCTCACGAGCGGTGGTGCGCACAGCATGTGCGTGCAAGCCATGCTCCGCTCCGCGGGGGCCCCGCGCTGTGATCCATTCGGGTGGTTTCCATGGACGGCTCGGTCGGCCGTACCCCGGTCGGCCGTACGGCGGTCATGGCGTGCCGCCGCCCGGTCCGGTGCGGGAGTGAGACGACACGTATCGGCTTGCCCTCTCGGTAGATTGGGCCCATGGCTGAGAGCAGGACACCCGACTCCACCCGGCGCAGCGAGCGGTCCCGCCGCGCCATCCATGACGCGGCCCTCGCGCTGGTGGGCGAGGTGGGCTATCCGAAGACGACGATCGAGGGCATCGCGGCCCGCGCCGGGGTGGGCAAGCAGACGATCTACCGCTGGTGGCCCTCCAAGGGAGCGGTGCTGCTGGACGCCTTTCTCGGTCTCGCCGACCGGACGGCGCGGGCGGCGGCCGAGGGGGTCCCGGTGGACGGGATCCCCGACACCGGTGATCTGGAGGCCGATCTCAAGCTGGTGCTGCGGGCCACGGTCGACGAGATGAACGACCCCCGGTTCGACGTGCCGAGCCGGGCGCTCACCGCCGCGGGGATCGTCGACGCCGAGCTGGGCGCGGAGTTCGTCGGAAAGCTGCTCGAACCACAGCTCCAGCTCTATGTGAGGCGGCTGCGGGCCGCCCAGGACGCCGGACAGGTGCGCCAGGACCTCGACCTCCGTGTCGCCCTGGAGCAGTTCACGGGACCGGTGGCCCATCGCTGGCTGCTGCGGACGTTTCCGCTGACGCACGAGTACGCGGACCGGGTTGTCGAGTACGCGCTGTACGGTCTGGCGCCGCGGCGCTGAGCGGTCGCCGGCCGCCGCCATGTGTCCGACGCCATCGGGCACCGGCCGTCGAACCCTCGGTGCATTTCGGTATATACGGCGAGAAGTTCACCGGGGCCGAGGTCCGGTCTCCGTACCCCGGTTGGGGAGCACGGCCACCTGAGGAGCAGGATGGTGCGACCATGGGAGTGTCCGCAGGGACGAGCGTGAGGTGTGTGAGGGGATAGATGGGCGACGATTTCGGCCGCTACCGCGGCACGGAGAGCAGGATTCCCCAGTGGCTGCGCAGGCGCCCCAAGAAGAGCGCCGGTGATCCCGGGCTCGACGGAGACGCCGGTGGCCGGGAGGCACTGCTGCTCGCCGTCGCCGACGCCGGTATGCCCGTCTCGCCCGCCGCGCATCCGGTCGGCTACCGATGTTCCTGCGAGCGGATCGGCTGTCCGACCCCGGCCCGGCACCCCCTCTCCTTCGCGTGGGGGACCCAGTCCACCACCGACCGCGCGCAGATCGAGCGGTGGGCGCGGAACCAGCCCGAGGCCAACTTCATCACCGCGACCGGCATGATCCACGACGTCCTCGACGTCCCGCTGGAAGCAGGCAGCCGGGCGCTGGAGCGCCTGCTCGAAGAGGGCGTGGACATCGGCCCGGTGGCCGACTCCGGCGGTGACCGCATGCTCTTCTTCACCGCGACCCGCGGCACCCCCGAGGACGAGGACGAGTGGTGGCCCTGTGAGCTGGACTGCCATCCCGAGACCATGGACGAACACCCCGGGCTGCGCTGGCACTGCCGGGGCAGCTATGTGCTCGTGCCTCCGGCCCGGCTTCCCGGCGAACTCGCGGTGCGCTGGCTGCGCGGCCCCGAACACCCGCTGCCGGACCCGCTGACGCTCCTGGAGGCGCTGACCGACGCGTGCGCCCGGTACGCGGGGGAGAACGCCGAGCTGGATCCGCACGCGGTGGCCTGGCCGATGGGCCGCTGAGCGGACGGCGCCGCTACTCAGCCACGAACCGGGGCTAGGAGCCCGTCTCGCTTCTCAGCCACGAACCGGGGCTAGGAGCCCGTGGCCCCGGTGACCCCCTGGAGGCGGCCCGACACCACGACCTGCGCGCCACCGGCGCGCGGTACCAGGACCGCCTGGCTGGACACCCACTCCTTGGTGACCGTGGTCTTCACCTCACCCGTCATGAGCGCCCTCACGTCCGCGTTCGCCGGCGGCCGGACCCCCTTCGCGCCCGTCTGGCGTTCGAAGTAGCGCGTGGCGAAGAAGACGAGCGCGTCGCCGTCCTTGGTCATCAGCCCCAGCGGCGCGAAGTCTCCGCCGGTCAGCGGCTGGTCGACATACTGCGTGGTGAGACCGGGCAGCCGCGCGTTCTTCGCGCGGGTCTCCCGCCAGGCGTCCGTATGCGGGCCCGGCGCGAAATGCGCCGGCTCTCCGCTCCCCAGATACGAGGCGTACTCCGCGCTCAGATCCTTCGGCGCCACCGACAGCGCCTCGCTGTCCGGTGCCACCGCCTCGCCCCAGCCGTCCTTGTCCGTCCTGAAGACGGGGACCTCGTCCGGGGAGAGGATCGTCAGATAGGGCACCTGCCACTGCTTGCCGGGCGCCTCGCGTACGAAGACCAGCACCCAGCGGTTGTCCTCGGGGCCGCCGTCCCGGTCACGGTTGCTGTCGGTGTCCGCGACGAACCAGCGCGGCCAGCCGGCCTTCTTCGGGATCGTGTACTTCGCGTCGGCCAGTTCGAGCGGCTGGTGCCCGGGATTGCCGTCCGGGCTCGTGATGCTCCGCGCCTTCAGACCGGCCTGGTTGATCGCGCCGAGGGCGCCGGTCACCCGGCCCGCGTCGAGCGCCGGATCGTAGGCCTTGTCCGCCTTGTTGTACGCGTCGGTGAAGTCCTTCAGCGCCCGCGCGGCCTCACTCCGGTTCGCCGACGGTACGACCGCCAGCTCCCCGTGCACCGTCACGCACCCGCTCGCCGTCAGCGCCAGCGCCGTCACCGCCGCGAGCCCCGCCGCTGCCCGAATCGGCCTTCTCAGCCTGCTCATCGGTCGCCTTCTGCTCCTTGACCCCCACTGACCGTCCGAACCATACCGGGGCCAGGAACAGAGCGAGCGTCGGGACCAGATACAGGCACCACACGACGAGTTGAAGCACCGTCGGATCCGGCTGGAAGTTGAAGACGCCCTTGAGCAGAGTGCCGTACCAGCTGTCCGGCGGGACCGTCGAGCTGATGTCGAAGGCGCGGTCGGAGAGACCGCCGAGGAAGCGCGCCTCCTGGAGGTCGTGCACGCCGTACGCGAGCACGCCCGCCGCGACGACCACCAGCATTCCGCCGGTCCAGGTGAAGAACTTCGCCAGATTGATCCTGACCGCGCCCCGGTAGAAGAGCCAGCCCAGCACCACCGCGCTGGCGATGCCGAGCAGCACCCCGACCAGCGGCCCGTGCGTGCCGTCCGACGACGCCCGCACCGACGCCCAGACGAACAGCGCGGTCTCCAGCCCCTCCCGGCCCACCGCCAGGAAGGCCGTCGCGACCAGCGCGCCCGTGCCCATCCGCAGCGCCGCGTCGAGCTTGGCGTCCAGCTCCGCCCTCAGATGCCGCGCGGTACGCCGCATCCAGAAGACCATCCACGTCACCAGCGCCACCGCGACGATCGACAGCGAGCCGCCGAGCGCCTCCTGAGCCTCGAACGTCAGCTCCTGCGAGCCGAATTCGAGCGCGCAGCCGAAGCCGAGCGCGAGGGCGACCGCGACGCCGATACCGGCCCAGATGGGCCGCAGCGCGTCACGCCGGTCCGTCTTCACCAGATACGCGATCAGGATGCAGACGACGAGACTGGCCTCCAGCCCTTCGCGCAGACCGATCAGGTAATTGCCGAACACGGCGTCGGGTCCCTTCTGCTTCTCGGAGATCAGGTACTAGGAGATCAGCGTCCGGCCCCACCAGTCGTCCGTGTCCCGGACGCCCGGCGGGATCGCGAAGACCGCTGAACCCACGTGCTGGATGTACTCGTTGAGCGCGTCGGAGCGCGCGAGGCTCTGCTGTACGGGGATGAAGGCGTCCCGTATGTCGCGCTGGTACGCCAGGAAGAACAGCCCCGCGTCCAGCCGGCCCAGACCGTCCGTGCCGTCCGTGAAGGAGTAGCCCCGGCGCAGCAGCCGGGCGCCGTGGTGCGAGTCCGGGTGCGCCAGCCGTACGTGCGACGTCGGCAGCATGGCCTCCAGACGGGGCCGGTCGTGCTCGTGGGCCCGGCCGACGGCCGCGCCCTCGCCCTTGTCCCGGCCGAAGACGTCCTCCTGCTCCTGGAGGGACGTGCGGTCCCAGGTCTCGATCCGCATCGAGATCCGGCGGGCGACCAGATAGGAGCCGCCGGCCATCCAGGCGGCGCCGTCCCGCTCCGCCGCCCACACATGACGGGTGAGCGCGGCGGTGTCGGTGCCCGCGATATTGCTGGTGCCGTCCTTGAATCCGAAGAGATTGCGCGGGGTCTGGGCGCCCGGTGTCGTCGAGGACGTCTTGCCGAAGCCGAGCTGCGACCAGCGCACCGCGACCTTGCCGAAGCCGATCCTGGCCAGATTGCGGATCGCGTGCACCGCGACCTGCGGATCGTCCGCGCACGCCTGGACACACAGATCGCCGCCGCCGCGCGCCGGATCGAGATTGTCGCCGGGGAACTTCGGCAGGTCGACCAGCGCGGCCGGACGGCGGCTGTCCAGCCCGAACCGGTCCTTGGCGAAGAGCGAGGGGCCGACGCCGAAGGTGAGCGTGAGCCGGGACGGCTGGAGGCCCAGCGCCTCGCCCGTGTCGTCCGGCGGGGCCTCGGCGAGACCGCCGTACGCGCCCTCACCGACCGTGCGCCCCGCCGTCAGCCGCTCGGCGGCCCGGGTCCAGTCCTTGAGCAACTGGACCAGTTCGGCGCGGTCCTCCGTGGTCACGTCGAACGCGGCGAAGTGCAGCCGGTCCTGGACGGCGGTGGCGATACCGGCCTGGTGCGGCCCGTGGAAGGGGACGGCCCCGCCGGTGCCGCTCGCGGACGCGGCGCCGTCCCCGTCCCGTACGGCGGCCACCGCGCCGCCGGCCGCGGCGGCGCCCAGCGCCAGCCCGGCACCGCCCCAGCCCAGCAGCGCACGCCGGGAGGGCGCGGCACGGGAAGGACCGCCCCGGCCCGTCGCCGGGGACTCCGGTGTTTCGTCGGACATGTCCCGGTGTTCCCTTGCTCGACGGCTACTTGACGACGGCGGCGGCGAGCTTGGAGAGCGGCTCGGCCAGCGCGTTCACACCGTCCGACAGCTCCTTGCGCTGTGCCTCGCCGACCTTCTCGTACGAGGTGAAGTCGTACGAGTCAGGTGCGGCGCGGTACGTGTCGAGCAGCGTGTTGATCGCGGCGAACCGCTTGTCCAGCTCGGTCACCAGCGCCGGGTCGTTCTTCGAGGCGACCGGCTTGAGCAGCTCGTAGGAGTGCTGCGCGCCCTCGACATTGGCCTTGAAGTCGACCAGGTCGGTGTGGCTGTAGCGCTCCTCCTCGCCGGTGACCTTGCCGGACGCGACCTCGTCGAGGAGTTCCTTGGCGCCGTTGGCCATGGAGGTCGGTGTGATCTCGGCCTTGCCGACGCGCGTCTGCCAGTCGGTGAGGTCCTTGTCGAGGGCGTCGGCGAGCGCCTTCGCGTCCGGGCCGAGCTTCTTGTCCTGCCAGAGTTCCTTCTCCAGCCGGTGCCAGCCGGTCCACTTCTGGCCGTCCTCCAGGCCGTCGGCGCGGACGTCCACCTTGGGGTCGATGTCACCGAAGGACTCGGCGACCGGCTCGGTGCGCTCCCAGCCGATCCGGGAGGGGGCGTACGCCTTCTTCGCGGCCTCGGTGTCTCCGGCGCGCACGGCGTCGGTGAAGACCTTGACCTTGGGCAGCGTCTCGTCGGCCTGCGCCTGGACGTACGTGCGGTACGCGGCGACCGCCGCGTCCATCTCCGGGCTGCGCTTGGCGGCGGTGCCGCCGGTGACGGTGATCTTCTGCCGGATGCCGTCGCCTTTCATACCGGGCTTGCAGGCGATCTCGTACGTACCGGCCTTCACCTCGGCGGTGACCTTGGCCTTGGTGCCGGGGCCGATGTTCTCCCGCTCGGTGACGATGCGGTCGTCCGGGAAGAGGACATAGACCTCGGTGACCTTGGAGCCCTTGTTCTCCACGGCCAGCTCGACATGGCCCGCCGGGAACTCCGTCCTGGAGACCTCGCAGGAGTCGTCCTTCGCCGTGACCCGGACGGCGCCGTCGCCGGCCTTGGTGTCGCTCTTCTCGGCGCAGCCCGTGACGGTGGTCAGGGCGGCCACCGCGGCGACGGCGGTGGCGACGGAGAGGCGGACGGGTCGCATACAGGGCTCCACGATGGATGGAATGGGGGTACTGAGGCGGACCTAACTTAACCGAGGCTTTCCTAAGCGCTACCCGCCGGTCAGGTGATTCAGATCTCACTCTTTTGGCCGGATACGGGGAGGTTACGACAGCTCCATGGAGGCCCCACGGGGACGCAAAGCGGCGGTCAAGCGACCCGCCTCGGGATCACCAGCGGCACTCCGGTGGCGGGATGGCGGAGGACCTCGACGGGCTGCCGGTAGACCCGGCTCAGCAGTTCGTCGCGGAAGACGTCTTCCGGCGGCCCCTCGGCGGCGATCCGGCCGTCGTGCAGGACGGCGGCCCGGTCCGCGTGCGCCGCCGCCAGCCCCAGGTCGTGCAGGACGACCACGACGGCGTCGCCCGCCGCCGCGCGCGCCCGGCAGATCCGCAGCACCAGTTCCTGATGGCGCAGATCGAGCGCGGCGGTCGGCTCGTCGAGCAGCAGCAGTGGCGCCCGCTGCGCCAGCACCCGGGCGAGGGCGACCCGGGCCCGCTCGCCGCCGGAGAGCGCGGAGAAGGGACGCCCGGCGAACTCCGTGGTCTCGGTGAGCGCCATCGCCTCGGCGACGGCGGCCCCGTCCTCGTCCTCCAGCGCGGTCCCCGCCCATGGCGCCCGGCCCATCCGTACCACCTCCGCGACCGGGAACGGGAAGGAGAGCGTGGCGGCCTGCGGCAACACGGCGCGGCGCAGGGCGAGTTCCGGCGCGGACCAGTCGTCCGCCGGCCGGCCGCCGATCCGTACCCTTCCGCTGTCCGGGCGCAGATCGGCGGCGAGTGCGGCGAGCAGGGTCGACTTCCCGGCGCCGTTGGGCCCGACGAGCGCGAGCACCTCACCGGCGCGGACGGTGAGGTCGATCCCGGAGAGCACCTCGCGCTGCCCGAGACGGAGCCGCAGTCCCTCGGCTGCGGCGACGGCGGTGCCCGGCCGGACGGGCCCGGGCAGGGTGCGCTCCCGCGCGGCGAACAGACTCCTGAGACGCATGGGCGACTTCCTCGGATGCGGATGCGGATGCGGATGCGGATACGGCGGCGCGGCGCCGGTCATGCCCAGCCGCCCTGCCTGCGACGGGTCCTGCGCAGCAGCCAGAAGAAGAACGGACTGCCGAGGAGAGCGGTGAGCACACCCAGCGGGAGCTCGGCGGGGGCCGCGACCGTACGGGCCGCCAGGTCGCCCGCCACCAGCACCAGCGCGCCGCCGAGCGCGCTGCCCGGCACCAGGAAGCGATGGCCGGGGCCGTGCGCCATCCGCAGCAGATGAGGCACCAGCAGCCCGACGAAGGTGATGATCCCGGCCACCGCGACCGCGGCGGCGGTGAGCAGCGCGACCACCAGGACCAAGACCGTACGGAGCCGCTCGACATCCACACCGAGATGGCGGGCGGGCCGTTCTCCGAGCGCGAGCAGGTCGAGCTTCCGGGCGTGGAACGGCGCCACGGCCAGCCCGGCCAGCGCGCACGGCAGCACCGCCAGCACCTTCGGCCAGGTCGCCTGCGCCAGCGAACCGAGCTGCCAGAAGGTGATCTGGGTGATCTGCGCGTTGTCCGCGAAGAAGATGAACAGCCCGATCAGCGCACCCGCGAACGCGTTCACCGCTATCCCGGTCAGGATGAGCGTGACCACCTCCGTACGGCCGCCCGAGCGGGACAGCGCGTAGACGAGCAGTACCGTCGCCAGCCCGGCGGCGAACGCGCAGAACGTCACCGTCCAGTTGCCGAAGAAGCCCAGCCCCAGCGCGATCGAGGCCACCGCGCCGACGGCGGCGCCCGACGAGATGCCGATGACGCCCGGTTCGGCGAGCGGATTGCCGAACACGCCCTGCGTCAGGGCGCCCGCGCAGCCGAGCGAGGCGCCGACGAGCAGCGCGAGCACGACCCGTGGCAGCCGGACGTTCCACAGGACGCTCTCCCCGACACGGTCGAGCGCGGCGCCGCCGAGGCCGGCCCGGTGCTGGACGGAGGCGAGCACGTCCGCGAGCGGTATGTGGTATGCGCCGGTCCCGGCGGAGAGCAGACAGAGCACGATCAGCGCCCCGAGCAGCCCGCCGGTCAGCAGGGCTGTGTTCCCGGGCCGCCGCCGGCTCTCGGCCCGGGCCCCGGCGGCCGGCGCGGGCGGACCGTCCGTCTCCGGGGCGCCGTCGGCCGGCGCGTGGGTGGGGGTCGCCGTCATATCAGTTCCCGTCCCCGTAGAGCTGGTCGACGATCGACCGCAGCACCCGGTCGGTGCGGGGGCCGTAGTTCAGCAGCACGCCGTCGTCGACGGAGACGACCCTGCGGTCCATCCCGGCGGGTGTCTCCGCGACCCCCGGGATCCTCACCAGGCCGTCCGTACCGCCCACCGACGCGAGGCCCTTGGTCATCACCAGGATCGCGTCGGGCGCGGCCTTCGCCAGCGCCTCGCTCGTGATCGGGGTGAAGTCCTTCCGCAGCCCGGACTCCTTGCCCGCGTCGACCGCTCCGGCGGCCTCCAGCAGGGAACTCGCCCCGGAGTCACCGCCGCCGAGCAGATAGACGGAGGCCGAGCCGCGCAGATAGAGGAAGGCGACGCGGGGCCTCGCGCCGGACTCCCGGGCGGGAATGTCCGCCCGTACGGCGGCGATCCGCCGCTCGGTACGTGCCTTCAGCTCGGTGCCCGCCGCCTTGACGCCGAGGGCGGCGGCCACCGTGTCGATCCGTTTCCCGACATCGCCGAGGCTCTTCGCCGGTTCGACGACGACCAGCGGGATCCCGGCGTCGCGAATCTGGCCGATGGCCTCGGCGGGGCCGGTGGAGGTGTCGGCGATGACGATGGTCGGCTTCAGCGAGAGCACGCTCTCCGCCGAGACATCGTGCGCCCGGGTCACCACCGGCAGCTTCGCCGCCTGTTCGAACGTGGCGGTGATGTCCCGGGCCACGACCTTCGCGCCGAGACCGAGGGTGAAGACGATCTCGTTCAGCGAGCCGGTCAGCGGCACGATCCGGTCGGCCGAGGTGACCGTCACGCGCCGGCCGTCCGCCGAGTCCACGGTGACGGGCAGCCGGGGCGCGGGCACGGACGCCAACGGCTCGACCCGGTCCGCCGTGGCGGCGCGCGCACCGGTCCTGTCTCCGGGGCCGGAGCCGGAGCCGGATGTGGAGCCGCCGTCCCCGCAGCCGGTGGCGGTCAGGGCGAGGGCGAGTACGGAGAGAAGCGCACCCGCCAGACGTGATCTGCGCACGGAGTGCACCGTCCTGTTCGTTCTGCTGGTGGTCAGGGGGTCTGTCCATCGTTGTGTGGCGCTTTGCCGCCGTTTCCCTGGACCGGGAGGTTCCGGAACAGCATGAGATAGCTTAGGTTAGCCTTACCTTGCTTGCCAGGTCCGGGGCTGCCCGGATTCCGGCTCGTTCAGACGTGGGAGTGAGCTCATGCCGTCCTTCAGACCCCTGCGCGCGTTCGCCGTCGCGCTTCTCCTGGCGCTGCCGGTGGCCCTGCTGCCGGCCGCCGGCGCACAGGCGGCGGACCGCACGGTCCAGGGCGGCCGGCTCGACTGGGGCATCAAGTCCTCGTTCCAGAGCTATGTCACCGGGCCCATAGCGCATGGCAGTTGGAGCCTCGTCGGGGGCGCGGCCACCGTGGGCGGCAGCCAGTTCCGCTTCCACTCCGCCACCGGCACCTACGACCCCGGGAGCGGGGCCTTCCGCGCCGGATTCGCCGGCGGCGTCCGCTTCCTCGGGCACCGGAAGGCCGACGGGACGTATGAGCTCGACCTCACGATCAGCCGCCCCACCGTGCGGATCTCCGGTGGCGGCGGCACCCTCTACGCGGACATGACCAGCAAGGCGAAGGGATCGGGCAGGGTCACCACCGCCTCCCAGGTCCCGCTCGCCGCGCTCGACCTCGCCGGGATCGACATGACGGGCGGCGGCAGCCCGGTCGCCCTCGCCAACGTCCCGGCGAGGCTCACCCCGACCGGCGCCACCGCCTTCGCCGGCTACTACACCGCCGGTACGCCGCTCGACCCGGTGAGCCTCTCCGTGGATGTCGCGGCGGCGAAGAAGCCCGTGGACAAACCCGCGGGCGGCGGTGCCACGAAGAAGGGGAAGACGGGGCCCAGGGCCGCCGGAACGTTCCAGGACGCGGCCGTCGACTGGGGCGTGCGCCGCACCTACCGCGAGTACGTCACCGGCTCCATCGCCCAGGGCCGCTGGACGCTGAGCGGCGGCGCCCGGGACGGCGGCGCGCTGTTCCGCTTCCCCCGGGGCACGGGCTCGTACGACCCGGGGAAGCGGACGCTCGACGCGGCCTTCGCGGGCAGTGTCCGGTTCACCGGCACCGGCCTCGACCTGACGCTGAGCCGGATCACCGTCCGGGTGAGCGACGGCCGGGGCACCCTGTCCGCCGATGTCACCGACGCCACCACGGGCCGGACGCCGGCCAGGGCGGTACCGCTCGTCACCTTCGCGGCCAAGGACTTCACCCCCAGGCGCGGCCTCGCCTCGGTCAACGAGGCCCCCGCCACGCTCACTTCGGCGGGCGCCAGGGCATTCGGCTCCCTCTACTCGGCGGGCACGGCGATGGATCCCGTCTCGCTCGCCGTCGCCGTCGACCGGGCGGCGCGCCTGCCCGCCCTGCCCGATCTGGGCAGCGACGCCACACCCTCCGCGCGTCCTGAGCCCTCGGCGGCCACCGGCCGCACCGCGGGCCCGGCCACCGGGAACGCGGCACCTTCCGGATCCTCCGCGCCGTCCGCCGGCGCCGGAACGTACGCGGCGATCGGCGCGGGCCTGCTCGTCGCCGCGGGACTCGGAGTGCTCGCCGTCCGCAGGCGCCGCGCCGCCGCCGGACCCGGCGGCCACTGAACACCCACGCGATCCACGCGCGGCGCGCCTTCCGTGCCGTCGGAGACGCACGTCCGCGCCCGCGCCGACCAACGACCCACGACCCATCGAGGAGAACACCACCATGGCAGCCACTCGCCGCCCCCGGGCCCTCGCCGCCGCCATCGCGACGGCGGCCGCTCTCGGCGCCACCGCCTTCACCCTCCCGGCACTCGCGGCCGGTGTCCCCGCCGCGGCGCCCGCCGCGCCCGGTGCCCCGAAGCTGGAGCTGAAGGACGGCACCCTGGACTGGGG
Source organism: Streptomyces sp. NPDC006923 (assembly GCF_040635655.1). Lineage (NCBI taxonomy): Bacteria > Bacillati > Actinomycetota > Actinomycetes > Kitasatosporales > Streptomycetaceae > Streptomyces > Streptomyces sp. NPDC006923. Next base: position 475,452 of record NZ_JBEYIF010000001.1, on the reverse strand, counting down.
CCTGAAGGAGTCCTTCCGGAGGTATGTGACGGGCATCGCCGCAGGCACGATCTCGGCCACCGAAGGCGCCACCCAGGCCACCGGAAATGGTCCCTTCACCTTCACCAACGGCACGGGCACCTATGACCCGGCGACACACAACGTGGCCACGGACTTCGACGGCGGGGTGCGGTTCAGCTCCGCCGCGCACGGCTTCGACATCCGGATCGCCGACGTCAAGCTGGTCACCGAGGGTACCGGCGGCGCCATACAGGCGGACGTCAGCCTCAACGGCACCACCCAGGACGACATCGACCTCGCCGAGATCGATCTGACGGGCATCCGCCCGGAGACCGGGGCGGGCACGATGGTGTTCAAGGACATCCCCGCCAGGCTGACCGCCGACGGCGCGAAGGCGTTCAACGGCATGTACGCGGCGGGCACGGAGCTGGACAAGGCCACCCTCGCCGTCGCGTACTCGACGGGCGGCACGCCGACCCCCACCCCGACGCCGACCCCGACCGAGCCGCAGCCGAGCCCGACCCCCACGGCGACCGTGCCCACCGGAGCGCCCACCGGCGGGACCACCCCGACCCCCACCGCCCCGGTCGGCGAGGCACCGCCGGCCGCCGAGGACGTCACGATCGTCGACGGCGATCTGGACTGGGGTGTGAAGGAGTCCTTCCGGTCCTATGTCACGGGACCGATCGCCAAGGGCAGGGTCGAACTCTCCGGCGGCGCCACCCGGTCCGGCGCCGCCTACCGCTTCTCCGGCGGAACGGGCACCTTCGACGCGGACACGGGGACACTCTCCGCGTCCTTCGCCGGTACGGTCCGCTTCCTCGGCCACGAGGAGGCCGGTGAGTATGTGCTCGACCTCGGCCTGAGCGGGCTCCGGGTCGAGGTGAAGGACGGCAGGGGCACGCTCGTCGCGGACGTCCGCGCCAAGGACCGGGAGACCCACAAGGTCACCACCTTCAAGGGCCTGACCTTCGCCACGCTGGACCTCCCGGCCGGCGGCCCGGTGGCCAAGGACGGCGTCGTCACCCTGAGCGGTGTTCCCGCGACCCTCACCGCCGACGGCACGAAGGCGTTCGGCGGCATGTACCCGGCCGGCACGGCGCTCGACACGCTGACCCTCGCGGTCGCGCTGGACGACGACGCCGAGCTCCCGGGCGGCGGCGGCGACTCCGGCGGCACGGGCGGCGACTCCGGTACGACGGGTAGCACGACGGGTGGCTCCACGGGCGGTACGGCCGGCGGCGGTACCGTCGGCGGCGCCGGCTCCCTCGCGTCCACCGGCGCCCTCGCCTCCACCGGCTCCGAGATCCCGGCGGGCACGCTGCTGAGCGCGGCGGGCGCCGTCGCCGCCGCGGGCGCGGCCGTGGTCTTCGCGGCGAAGCGCCGCCGGGCACCCCAGGAGGAGACCGCGTAACCCTCGCGCTCACGCCCGCGACGGCGGGGCCGCACCGACCGGAAGGACGGCGCGGCCCCGCCGCCGTGTCCCGCCGCGGGGTCCGGCCCGGGACACACCGCGGTGCCGCCCGGCGGGCCCGTGATGTTTGAATGCCCGGGTGACAGACATCGACGTACTCAGCGTCTTCTGCGCCGCCGACGGCCGGCACGGCAATACGCTCGGCGTGGTCCGCGAGGGGCGCGCCCACCCGGACCGGGCGGCCCGGCAGGCGCTCGCGGCCCGGCTCGGCTACAGCGAGACCGTGTTCGTCGACGATCCCGAACGCGGCGTGGTCGACATCTACACGCCGGGGCTGCGGCTGCCGTTCGCCGGGCATCCGCTCGTCGGCGCCGCCTGGCTGCTCGACCTGGAGGCGGTCAATCCGCCCGCCGGAGAGGTATGGGTGCGCCAGGACGGCGAGTTCACCTGGATCACGGCCCGGCCCGAATGGGCGCCGCCGCGCACGATCCAGCGGTACGCCTCACCCGCCGAGGTCGACGCACTGCCCGCTCCGCCGCCCGGCGAGGGCTGGCTCTACGCCTGGGCCTGGCTGGACGAGGCGGCGGGCCGGGTCAGGGCCCGCGCCTTCCCGCGCCGCGACGACGGCATTACCGAGGACGAGGCGACCGGCGCGGCGGCGCTGCTGCTCACGGCGGAGCTGGGCCGCGCCCTGAACATCACTCAGGGCCGGGGGTCGCAACTCCTCACGGCCCCCGGCCCCGACGGCTCCATCGAGATAGGCGGACGCGTCCGCCTGCTCTCGGCACACTGAGCGACGGCCGGCGGGCACCTGGCCCGTCCCGGCCGCGCCCCGGTCAGGCACTCAGCGGGAATTGCTCGCCCAGCTCACGGAAGACCGCGCCGTTGAAGTCGAACGCGCGCTTGCACTCACCGATGATCCGCTGCTTCTCCAGATCGTCCGCCGCCACCCGGTCCAGCAGCTCGCGGTAACCCCGCTTGAACGCGGCCGGGTTGGAGATCCGCTCGAAGACATAGAAGCGGACGCCGTCGCCCTTGCGGTCGAAGCCCCAGGTCTTCTCCGCCGTGTCACGGATGATCTGGCCGCCGGAGAGGTCGCCGAGATAGCGGGTGTAGTGGTGCGCCACATAGCCGCCCGGCCAGGTGCGCGCGCACTCCTCGATCCGCGCGGCGTACGCGGCGGTCGCCGGCAGCGGCTCCAGGCCCGTCCGCCAGTCGGCGCCCCGCAGATGCGCCAGGTCGCGCTCCAGTTCGGGCGTACGCAACAGCTCGTCCTGGATGAAGGGACCGGCGACCGGGTCCGGCCGCAGCGACTCGGCGGCGCCCTCCAGCGCCCGGTACACGAACCAGAGCTGCTCCGTGTACCGCGTGTACGCGTCCACTCCGAGCCGGCCGCCCAGCATGTCGCTCATGAAGGCGGAGGTCTCCGCCTCGGTGTGCTGTTCGTGCGAGGCGACCCGGATGAGGGTGGAGAACGGAGTGGCGGTGGCGGTGGCGTCCAAGGCGGGCCTCCAGGGACCGAGGGGACGGGAGCAGGCAAGGGCCGGCGGCGGCACGGGGCCGCCGCCAGGACCGATACTCTTACTTAGGCTTACCTAAGTCAACTGGTTCCCGACGTCCTGTCGGTAAAAACGCTACTCCCCGCCCGCCCGGCGGCAACCTCAGGGCAGCGTCAGGATCTCCGCGCCCGTCTCCGTCACCACCAGCGTGTGCTCGAACTGCGCGGTCCGCCTGCGGTCCTTGGTCACCACGGTCCAGCCGTCGTCCCACATGTCGTGCTCGTAGGTGCCGAGCGTGAGCATCGGCTCGATGGTGAAGGTCATGCCCCGCTGGATGACGGTGGTGGCGTGCGGGCTGTCGTAGTGCGGGACGATCAGCCCGGAGTGGAAGGACGAGTTGATGCCGTGCCCGGTGAAGTCCCGGACGACGCCATAGCCGAACCGCTTGGCGTACGACTCGATGACACGCCCGATGACATTGATCTGGCGGCCGGGGCGCACCGCCTTGATCGCCCGGTTCAGCGACTCGCGGGTCCGCTCCACCAGGAGCCTCGACTCCTCGTCGACGTCCCCGCAGAAGTAGGTGGCGTTGTTGTCGCCGTGCACACCGTTGATGTAGGCGGTCACATCGAGGTTCACGATGTCGCCGTCACGCAGCACCGTGGAGTCGGGGATGCCGTGACAGATCACCTCATTGACGGATGTGCAGAGCGACTTGGGAAAACCGCGGTAACCGAGCGTCGACGGATAGGCGCCGTGGTCGCACATGAACTCGTGCGCGACCCGGTCGAGCTCGTCCGTGGTCACACCGGGCGCGATGTGCTTCGCGGCCTCCTCCATCGCCTGCGCGGCGATCCGCCCCGCGATCCGCATCAGTTCAATCGTTTCCGGCGTCTGCACTTCCGGCCCGTTGTACGGGGTAGGAGCAGGTTTCCCGACATATTCGGGGCGCCGGATGTTTCCGGGAACGGAACGGACGGGAGAGATCTCCCCTGGTACGAGCAGCGACTGGCCAGACATGCCAGCGAGTCTAGGGCGTGTCTGAGAGGTGGCGTCGTGAGCCGGACGGGACGTTCACAACACGCCCGGCCGGCGACCGTGGGGCAGCATGGCGTCAGAGGAAGGAGCCGACGATGGCCCTGTTCAAGAAGCGTACGACCGCCAAGGCCGGCGAGTGGTACTACTGCCTGGAGCACAAGAAGGTCGAGGAGGGCCCCGACTGTCCGGCCAAGGACCGCTTCGGCCCCTACCCGAGCCGCCAGGAGGCGGAACACGCGATGGAGACGGCGCGGGAGCGCAATCTGGAGTGGGAGAACGACCCCCGCTGGCACGACCGCTCCCGGGGCGGGGACGACGACGCCCCGACCGCCTGACGGCGGCGGCACTCAGGCCGCGGCCTCCGCGCCCGCGGGGGCCGCGCCGGGCCCGGCCGCCGCCTCCCCGGCCGTCGCCTCCCGCTGGGCCCGGCGGCGCAGCGCGTCCTCGTCCGTGTCGGCGTTGTACGTCATCAGCTTCGGCAGTACGGCCGCCAGCAGCCCCACCGCCGCCACACAGGCCAGGCCGCCGCTCCAGATCGCCGGACGGGCGCCGGTCCAGCCGGCCACCGTGCCGGCCCGTAGCTGGCCGAGCTGGGGCCCGGTGCTGTACGACAGCACCTCTATCCCGGCGAGCCTGCCGCGCAGCTCCTCCGGGACGGTCTGGTCCCAGATCGTGTGGCGGGCCAGACCGCTGACCATGTCCCCGCCGCCCGCGATCACCAGACAGGCCAGGACCAGCCAGATGTTCGACATCCACCCGGCGGCGGTCATCGCGAGACCCCAGCCCGCCGCGCCCAGTGTGACCATCCGGCCGTGGCGGCGCACCCGGGAGGCCCAGCCGCTGGTCAGGCTCACCAGGACGGCGCCGAGCGGGATCGCCCCGTACATCAGCCCGAGCGCCCACTCGGCGTGCAGGTCCTGGGCGAGGAACGGGAACACCGCGATCGGATAGGCGAAGAACATCGCGGCCATGTCGATCGCGTACGTGCCCAGCAGGACGGGCTTGCTCCAGGCGTAGCGCGCGCCCTCCACCACACTGCGCAGCGATGGCTTGCCGGCCGTGTGCGAGGGCGGCGCCGGCGACAGCCGCAGACACATCAGGACGGAGACCGTGAAACCGGTGACGGTCACCGCGTACGCCGTGGGCGCGCCCGCGAAGGCGACGACGACACCGGCGAACGCGGGGCCCACCACGGCCGCGATCTGCCCGCGCATGAAGTTCAGCGCGGCCGACGCGGTGAGCTGGTCGTGCGGGACGATCCGGGCGATCAGCGAGCCCAGCGCCGGCTGCTGGAGGCCGGAGAGCGCGGAGACACCGGCGGCGACCACGTACAGCGGCCAGAGCGCCGGACTCGGCAGCAGCCCGTTCACCAGCAGGACGGTGGCGAGCAGCCCCAGCCCCGCCTCGGAGAGCAGGATGACCCTGCGGCGGTCGACCGCGTCGGCCAGCGCGCCGCCGTACAGCCCGAAGACGATCAGCGGCACCATCTCGACGGCACCCATCGCCCCGACCGCGAAGGGGGAGTTGGTGAGGTCCTTGATCTGGAGCGGCAGCGCGATCATGGCCATGGAGCTGCCGAAGGAGGTCACCAGGCCCTGGATCCAGAGCAGCCGGAATTCGCGCAGGGTACGGAGCGGGGTGAGATCCGGCAGGATCGACTGGAGCTTTCTGGTCACGAGGGGCCATGTTCCGTGCTGATAGGTGGAACATGCAAGCGAAATCCTGGTGATGCCGGCCGCTCCGCTACCAGCGGGCCGGCGGGGGCGCCGTGAGCTGCTCCGCCAGCCGCGACAGCCGGTCCCGGAAGCGCCGCCGTCCCCGGGGCCCCGGCACGCTGTTCTCTCCGGCGGCGGCGCTCACCAGATGCTGCACGGTGTCGAGGTCCACCCCGTGCTCCATGTCCGCCGCGGCCACCGTCAGCGCCTCGTGCGCCAGCCCGTGCACCTCCGGGTCCCCGCCGTCGAGCGACAGCACCGTCGCCCCGGCCCGCCGCGCGTCGTGCACCCGCTCCAGCAGCCCGCTGTCCGGCTGCTCCGGCGCGACGACCAGCAGGGTCTCTCCCCGGCCCACCGCCCTGAGCCGGCCCAGCCCGACGGCCAGATGCGCCGGATCCTCCGGCCGCACCCGGTGGCGCACCAGCGTGGGATTCAGCTCCGGCTGGCCGGACCACGCGGCCTCGTCCACCAGATGCGCGGCGAGATGCCACGGCTCGTACTCCTCGGTCCCGACCAGCAGCAGCCCGCCGCCCTGCGGGACGACGGAGGACCGCAGGACCCCGGCGAACCGGCGGGCCGCGGACGGCCATTGCGTCCCGGCGAGGACTTCACGCAGCAGTGCGACGCGTACGGCATCCATGCGCCCGCATCCTGCCGCAGCGGGGCCGCCCGTATGGGCCGGTCACCCCCGGGCTCACCCGAACGGGGGCCGCTACCTGCGAGTAGCGCGGGAAGTAGGGTCGGGGCATGACTTCACACGACAGCGGCAGCGCGCCCAAGCCCCCGGCCAAGGACCCCTGGGACCTCCCGGACGTCTCCGGTCTGGTCGTCGGCGTGCTCGGCGGCACCGGCGACCAGGGCCGCGGCCTCGCCTACCGGCTGGCCAGGGCCGGGCAGAAAGTGATCATCGGCTCCCGGGCCGCCGAGCGGGCCGAGTCGGCCGCCGCCGAACTCGGCAACGGCGTCGAGGGCGCCGGCAACGCCGAGTGCGCGCGGCGCAGCGATGTGATCGTCGTCGCCGTGCCCTGGGAGGGCCACGCCGAGATCCTGGAGGCCCTCAGGGACGACCTCGCGGGCAAGCTCGTCGTGGACTGCGTCAATCCGCTCGGCTTCGACAAGAAGGGCGCCTACGCGCTCACCCCGGAGGAGGGCAGCGCCGCCGAGCAGGCGGCCGCCCTGCTGCCCGGCTCGCGGGTCACCGCCGCCTTCCACCACCTGTCCGCGGTGCTCCTCCAGGACCCGTCGGTCGAGCGGATCGACACGGACGTGATGGTGCTGGGCGAGGACCGCGCGGACACCGATGTCGTGCAGGCGCTGGCCGGCCGTATCCCGGGGATGCGCGGGGTCTTCGCGGGCCGGCTGCGCAACGCCCACCAGGTGGAGTCGCTGGTCGCCAATCTGATCTCGGTCAACCGCCGCTACAAGGCGCACGCCGGGCTGCGGGTCACCGACGTGTGACCGGCGGCCGGGCGACCGGCACCGGCGGGCATGGGGGACACTGGACGGCGCCGGCCGCGTGGACGCGGCCCGGTCAGCCGCCCCCGACAGGAGCCGACCCCCATGCCCCGCCTCGCTCTCTACGCCACAGCCGTCTGCGTCCTCGCCGTCGTCGCGGCCGTGGTCTCCTTCGTCGCCGGGAACTGGCTCGGCCTCGTCTGGGTGCTGCTCGCCGCGCTGTCGTCCAACATGGCCTGGTACTACGTGCGCCGGGCGAGGGCCGAGCGGGCGGCCCGTACGACCGCGGCTACGAGCTGACAGGGCCGCAGGCGAATTCGTTCCTGGCGGTCCACCAACTGAAGAGGTTGCGTCCGCAGTAGGCGTCCAGATCCGAGACACCGAGCCCGCCGAGGATCGCGTGAATCGCGTCGAAGAAGACCTCGTTCACGCCGGGGATCAGGATGATGACGAAGACGCCGAGCAGCCCGAACTGCGCGTACGGCTCGACCTGCCGGCGGACCTTGTACGACAGCCACGGCTCGATCACCCCGTAGCCGTCCAGACCCGGCACCGGCAGGAAGTTCAGGATCGCCGCCGTGACCTGGAGCAGCGCGAGGAAACCGAGCGCGTACTGGAAACCGAGCGGCACGCCGTCGAGCGCGCCCAGCCAGAACGGCGCCGTGCACACGATCGCGAACAGCACGTTCGTCAGCGGCCCGGCCGCCGAGATCAGACTGTGCTTCCAGCGGCCCCGGATGCGGTTCCGCTCGATGAAGACCGCTCCGCCGGGCAGCCCGATCCCGCCCATGATCACAAAGACCACGGGCAGCACGATGCTCAGCAGAGCGTGGGTGTACTTGAGCGGGTTGAGCGTCAGATAGCCCTTCGCGCCGATGGAGATGTCCCCGCCGTGCAGCGCGGTCCTGGCGTGCGCGTACTCGTGCAGACAGAGCGAGACGATCCAGGCGGCCGTGACGAACAGGAAGACGGCCACTCCGGCGTTGGCGGAGAAGTCCGTCCACACGGCCCAGCCGGAGACGGCCATGACGGCGACGATGCCGAGAAAGACGGGAGAGATCCGCCGATCGCTGCTGCGGACGGTGGCGGTGGTCATGGGCGGGGCTCCCCGGGGTCGGTGGCTGTGCGGATCGACCGTACTCGGCCCCCTCCGGCACATCCCGGCGGGCCCGCGGGCGGACGGCGCCAGGTGCCGGACAGGGCCCTCGCGACGCCGGAAGAACGTCCCGCGAGGGGTCCGGGGTTCCAGCCCGCGCGGACCCGCGGGCGGGAAGGTCCCGGCCGCCGGGAGGGGCGCGTGGACGCCGGGGCCGTGCCGGGGACAATGGGCGGATGCGCTATCGCGTCCTCGGCACCACACGAGCACTGCACGACGACGGCACGCCCGTCGCCCTCGGCGGAGCACGCCTGCGTGCGCTGCTGACGGTCCTCGCCCTGCGGACGGGGCGCACGGTGCCCGTCGGCGCGCTGGTCGCCGAGGTGTGGGCCGGCGATCCGCCGGTGGACGCGGTGGGCGCCCTTCAGGCGCTGGTCGGACGGCTGCGGCGGGCGCTCGGGCACGAGGCCGTGTCCTCGTCCGACGGCGGGTACCGGCTGTGCGCCGACGAGGAGGACGTCGATCTCCACCGGTTCGGACGGCTCGCGGCCGAGGGCGCCAGGGCCCTGGAGGAGGGGGACGCGGTCAAGGCGGTGGCCCTCCTCGACGACGCGCTCGCGCTCTGGCAGGGCCCGGCCCTGGCCGATCTGCCCGACCGGGCGCCGGAGGCCGCCCGCTGGGAGACCCGCCGTCTCGAGGCCCGCCGGGCCCGGCTGACGGCCGCGCTCGACCTGGGCCGCGCCGACGAGACGCTGCCCGAACTGGCCGCGCTCTGCGACGAGTTCCCGCTGGACGAGCCCCTGCACGCGCTGCGTGTCCGGGCCCTGCGCGACGCGTCCCGTCCGGCCGAGGCCCTGGTGGCGTACGACACGGTCCGGCGCGCCCTGGCGGACCGGCTCGGTACGGATCCCGGCCCCGGACTGCGCGCCCTGCACGAGGAGTTGCTCCACGCGGGCGAGAGGACCGACGAGCGGACGAGCGGTCACGGCCCGGCCCGGGGGGAGAGGCCCGGCCCGGAGAACGGGCCGGGCGGCGCGGCCCGGCGGCCCGGTCCGGGCGGCGTACCGGCGGACCGGGGGAGCCCGCCGAACGGCAACCTCCGCGCGCGGCTGACCAGTTTCGTGGGGCGCGAGTCGGACATCGGGGCCATTCGCGATGATCTCGGCCGGGCCCGGCTGGTGACCCTGCTCGGCCCCGGCGGCGCCGGGAAGACGCGGCTGTCGCAGGAGGCCGCGGAGCGGGTCGCCGAGGGCTGGCCGGACGGAGTGTGGCTGGCCGAACTCGCGCCCGTGGACGACCCGGAGACCGTGGCCGAGGCCGTGCTGACCGCGCTCGGGGCGCGCGAGACCGTGCTGCGCGGGGCCGGGGCCGAGGAGCTGAGGGCCGCCGACCGGCACGGCAGCGAGCCCCTCGTACGGCTGGTCGAGCACTGCGCGCGCCGCCGCATGCTGCTCCTTCTGGACAACTGCGAGCATGTCGTCGAGGCCGCCGCGACCCTCGCGGAGGAACTGCTCGCGCGCTGCCCCGAGCTGACCGTCCTGGCGACCAGCCGGGAGCCGCTCGGGGTCCCGGGCGAAGTGATACGCCCCGTCGAGCCACTGCCGCCGGACCCGGCGCACCGGCTGTTCGCGGAGCGGGCCCGCGCCGTCCAGCCCGGCTTCGACCCGGCCGAGGACCCCGGCGCCGTCGCCGAGATCTGCCGCCGGCTCGACGGGCTGCCCCTCGCCATCGAACTGGCCGCGGCCCGGCTGCGCATGCTCACCCCCCGGCAGATCGCCGACCGTCTGGACGACCGCTTCCGCCTGCTGACCAGCGGCAGCAGGACCGTACTGCCACGCCAGCAGACCCTGCGCGCCGTGGTCGACTGGTCCTGGGACCTGCTCGACGCGCCGGAACGCTCCGTGCTGCGCAGGCTGTCCGTCTTCGCCGGCGGCTGTGATCTGACGGCCGCCGAGTCCGTGTGCGCGGACGGCACGGCGGACGCCGCCGTCGGTCCTCGCGAGGTCTCCGGGCTCCTCGGCGCCCTCATCGACAAGTCCCTGGTCGTCGCGGCGCCGTCGCCGGACGGCGACATGCGCTACCGGCTGCTCGAAACCGTCGCGGAGTACACCGCGGAGCGGCTCGACCAGGCCGGCGACCGCGCCGCGGCCGAACGCCGGCACCTCGTCCACTACCGGGAACTGGCCCGCACCACCGATCCGGTACTGCGCGGCGCCGGCCAGCGCGCCGGGATGGCCCGGCTCCGGCTGGAGCAGGAGAATCTGCGCACCGCGCTGCGCCGCGCCGTCGCCGCCCGCGACGAACACGAGGCGCTCGTCCTCGTGCTCTCCCTGGCGTGGTTCTGGCAGATGATCGATCTGCTCGCCGACGCGCGGCAGTGGTCGAAGGCCGCCGCGGCCCTCGGCCCCGACCCGTTCGCACCGCCCGCGCGGCCCGCGCCGCCGCTGCCCGAGCGGTGCACGGACGCGCCGCCGCCGCTGGCCCCGGAGGTACTCGATGAGGCCCGGCGGCAGGTGCGGCTGATCGAGATGGTCTCCCTGGAACGTGAGGCGGGCGATTGGACCTCGCCGGAGCGGCGCGCCTGGCTGGGCGCGGTGGCCACGGTCTACCGGCCGGGTCTGCCGCAGACCTGCCGCTTCCCCGGCACGCTGTGGTTCTTCGTGCTCATGTTCACCGGAGAGGCGGAGCAGCTCAGAGGCGTCCTGGACGAGACCGTGCGCGCCTGTGAGGAGTTCGGCTACGACTGGGAGCTCGCCATGGTGCTCCACATGCGGGCCAATGTCCTGGCCAACCGCGGCGCTTCGGCGGGCGACGCGAGCCGGGACGCCGACCGGAGCCTGGCCATCTTCGACCGGCTCGGCGACGCCTGGGGCATCGCGGAGGCGCTCTCCGCCCGGGGCGAGGCACGTGAGAAGCGGGGGGATTTCGCCCTCGCCGCCGAGGACTACACGGCCGCCATCGGCCATGCCGAGGGGCTCGGCGCGCAGACCCAGGTCGCGGTGCTGCGGTCCCGGCTGGCGGCGTCGCTGTTCGAGACGGGCCGGGGTGAGGAGGGCGAGCGGATCCTCCGTGAGGTGCTGGCCGAGGGCCGGGACGGGGCCCATGAGGCGCTGGCCGCCGCCCGGCTCTTTCTCGCGCTGCGGCTGGGCCGTACCGGGCGCCGGGACGAGGCCCGGGAGCAACTGGGCGCGCTGATGGAGGTGTTCAGCTCCGAGACCCTCGCCATCTTCGGCGGCTTCGTGCGGGGCATCCTGGCCTGGCTGGACTGCGCGGACGGCCGGTACGCGGAGGGGCTGGAGGGAGCGCGCGCCGCCCTGGAGACCTCGCTGTCGCCGCTGTCGCGGCTGATGGCGCCCGAGATGGCCGCGCTCCATCTGGTCACGGCCGCCTGGGCGCTGAGCGGCCTGGCCGGCGCGGACCGGGAGCGCGCGGCCGGGACCGGCCCGCCGGACCGGGCGTGGGACGCGGCGCGGCTGCTCGGTGCCTATGAGGTGCTCCTGCCCGAGGGACACTTCCGGGCCTCCATGGAGCGGGAGTTGCTGGCGAAGGCGCGGGAGAGCGTGACCGCCGTGCTCGGCGAGGCCGGGTACGAGGCGGGACACGCCGAGGGCGGCGGCCTCACGATGGAGGAGGCCGCCGCACTCGTCTGAGGAGCCGTGTCCGCGCTCAGGACTTCTTGCGGAACCTGGCGACCGCCAGCGGCGCCGTCACCACCGTGATCGCCGCGGCCCACGCCAGCGTCACCCATACCGAGTGCGCGACCGGACCGCCGTTGATCAGATTCCGCGCCGCGTCGGCGAGGTTGGACAGCGGGTTGTAGTCCGTGAAGGTCTGGAGCCAGCCCGGCATGGTGGCCGGCGGGGCGAAGATCGACGAACCGAACTGCAGGGGCATCAGCACCAGCATGGCCACGCCCTGGACGGCCTGCGCCGTCTTCATGGTGAGACCCAGCAGGATGAAGATCCACATCAGTGAGGCGCCGAACACCAGCGAGAGACCGACGGCGCCCAACAGCTCGAACACCGATGTCCTGATCTCCATGCCGAGCAGAAAGCCCATGCCGAGCAGGATCGCCGTGGCGACCAGCATCCGGCCGATCTCGACCACGATCTTGGCGATCAGCACGGAGGACCGGGCGATCGGCATCGTACGGAACCGGTCCATGACGCCCTTGCGGAAGTCGTCGTTCACCCCGGTGCCGACCGCCATGGCGATGTTCATGCCCATCATCGCCATCAGACCGGGGACCACGTAGTTCACATAGGCGTCCCGGCTGCCGCCGAGGCTCGCGCCGACGGAACCGCCGAAGACGTACACGAACAGCAGCGTGAAGACGATCGGCATCAGCAGGACGTCGAACATCGACTCCGGGTCCTGCTTGATCTGGAGGACGTTGCGGCGCGCCAGCGCGCCGATGTGGCGCAGATTGGCGCGCACTCCGATCCGGGCGTCGTCGTCGGCCGCCGCGGCGGGCCCGGGTGTCCGCGTCGGAGCGGAGGTGGGCAGTGTGGTCGTGCTCATGCCGCGATCTCCTCGGGGGTGGTGTCGGACGCGTGGCTCGTCTTCTGGCCGGTGACGGCCAGGAACACCTCGTCCAGGCTGGGCAGATGGGTGCCGATGTGGGCGATGCCGAAGCCGCGTTCGCCGAGCAGGCCGATGACGGCGGTGAGTTGCTCGTCACTGAGGATCGGTACGTAGAGCAGGCCCTCGTCGGGGACGGCCTGGGTGCCGGACAGTCCGTCGAGGCCGGTCTCGGTGATCGCCCGTGCCATCGCGGGCAGTTGCGCCGGATCGGCCGGCCGGATCTGGAGCGTGCGGCCGCCGACCTTCGCCTTCAGCTCGTCCACCCCGCCGCTGGCGATGACCTTGCCGCGGTCGATGACCGTCAGCTCGCTCGCCAGTTGCTCGGCCTCTTCCATGTACTGGGTGGTGAGCAGGACGGTGGCGCCCTCGGCGACCATCCGCTGCACCTCGTCCCAGACCTCGTTGCGGGTACGGGGGTCGAGGCCCGTCGTCGGCTCGTCCAGATACAGCACGGACGGGCGGCCGATCATCGAGGCGGCCAGGTCGAGGCGGCGCCGCATACCGCCGGAGTACTGCATCGCCGGCTTCTTCGCCGCCTCGGTGAGCGAGAAACGTTCCAGCAGCTCGTCGGAGCGGCGGCGGGCGTCCTTGCGGGACAGGTCGAGGAGCCGCCCGATCATGTAGAGGTTCTCCCAGCCGGAGAGCTTCTCGTCGACCGAGGCGTACTGGCCGGTGAGGCCGATGGTGCGGCGCAACTGCCGGGGCTGGCGCAGCACGTCGTATCCGGCGACCATCGCGGTGCCGGCGTCGGGCTGGACGAGCGTGGACAGAATGCGTACGAGCGTGGTCTTGCCGGCGCCATTGGGTCCGAGCACACCGAGGACGGTGCCTTCGCGCACATCGAGGTCGATTCCGTCGAGGGCCCGGGTGCCCTGGGGTCCGCCGTACTGCTTGACCAGCCCCCGCACCTCGACGGCGTTGCCCGAGCGGCCGCCGTTGGGGTTCTTGTCGATTCGCGTCATGCCACCATTGGACATGCCGCCACCGACAATCCGCCGACAATCCGCCGACAGGGCCCAACGACTCCCGACACTCCGCCGACAGGCCGTCACGGGCACCGCACCGGCACCGGCCGGCGGCCCCGTGACGCGCGACAGCCCGCCGACGGGGGAAGATCGGCGGGCTGTCGCTTCATGCGGGCAGTGGCTCCGGGAGAGGCCGCGGCGCGGCGGCCTCCGGGGACCTGGGCGCCGTCGCTGCCCTAGTGGAAGGTGTGCTCCTCCTGCGGGAACGTTCCGCCGACCACCTCGTCGGCGAACGCCTTCGCCGCGTCTCCGAGCGTCTGCCGGAGGTTCGCGTACTGCTTGGTGAAGCGCGGCACCTTGCCGCCCGTCAGGCCCACCATGTCGGTGTAGACGAGCACCTGGGCGTCCGTCTCGGGGCCGGCGCCGATACCGACGGTCGGGATCTGGAGGACCCGGGTGACCTCGGCGGCCAGCTCGGCCGGTACCAGTTCGAGCACCACCGCGAAGGCGCCCGCGTCCTGCACCGCCTTGGCGTCGCGGAGAAGCTGCTGGGCGGCCTCCTCGCCGCGGCCCTGCACCCGGTATCCCATGGCGTTGACGGACTGCGGAGTGAGCCCTATGTGCGCCATCACCGGGATACCGGCCTGCACCAGCAGCTCGATCTGGGTGTGCGAGCGCTCGCCGCCCTCCAGCTTGACCGCGCCGACCCCGGCCTCCTTCACCAGGCGCGTGGCGCTGCGCAGGGCCTGCACCGGGCCTTCCTGGTACGAGCCGAACGGCAGGTCGCCGACGATCAGCGCGCGCCGTGTGCCCCTGACGACCGCGGCGGAGAGCATCGTCATCTCGTCCAGCGTCACGGGGACGGTGGTCTCGTAGCCGAGATGGCAGTTGCCCATGGAGTCGCCGACGAGCATGACCGGGATGCCCGCCTCGTCGAAGACGGAGGCCGTCATCGCGTCATAGGCGGTGAGCATGGGCCACTTCTCGCCGCGCTCCTTGGCGGCGGCGATGTCGTGGACGGTGATGCGACGGGAGCTCTTGCCGCCGTAGAGCGCCTTGGCGCTGCCGGCGGAACCGCCCGCGGCCGGCGTCTGCTCAGCCTGAAGAGTCATGGCCGATGGCCCTTTCGTCATCTCGAGGCACCCTGACGGTGTCCCCGGACCACAACCATGGTGGCATCCCGAGGCCGTCCACGGGAAGTGGGCCCGGCACCGGACCCGGAGCCCGGTCCGCCGCACGGTAAAGACTTTCCAATACGAGACGGTCTCGTATCGAAATACGCCTAGTCTGTACGCCATGTCCACACCGTCCGGCGCCCCTGCCGCCGCACCTCGAATACCCGAAGCCGTTCACCGCCGCCGCTGGGCCATCCTGGGCGTCCTCATGTTCAGCCTGCTCATCGTCGTGCTGGACAACTCGATACTGAATGTGGCGGTCAAGACGATCGCC
Source organism: Streptomyces sp. NPDC006923 (assembly GCF_040635655.1). Taxonomy (NCBI): domain Bacteria; kingdom Bacillati; phylum Actinomycetota; class Actinomycetes; order Kitasatosporales; family Streptomycetaceae; genus Streptomyces; species Streptomyces sp. NPDC006923. The sequence goes on along the minus strand of NZ_JBEYIF010000001.1, from coordinate 460,237 downwards.
GCCCCCGCGCCGGCCGGCATCGGCGCCACGCAGAGCGAGCTGGAGTGGGCGATCAACTCCTACACGCTCGTCTTCGCCGGACTGCTCTTCACCTCGGGCCTCCTCGGTGACCGGGTGGGCCGCAAGAAGGTGCTGCTCTTCGGCATACTCGTCTTCGGCCTGGGCTCGGCGCTCGCCGCGATGTCCGGATCGCCCGCCGAACTCATCGGCTACCGGGCCCTGATGGGCTTCGGCGCCGCCTTTGTGATGCCCGCCACCCTCGCCGTCCTGATGAACGTCTTCGAACGCGAGGAGCAGCCCAAGGCCATCGGCATCTGGGCGGGCAGCGTGGGCCTCGGCATCGCCATCGGCCCGATCACCGGCGGACTCCTGCTGGAGCACTTCTGGTGGGGCTCGATCTTCCTGGTCAACGTCCCCGTGGTGGTCGTCGCGCTGATCGCGATGGTGCTGCTCGTCCCGGACTCCAGGGACCCCAGGCCGGGCCGGCTCGACCCGCTGGGTGTCGCGCTCTCCATCGTCGGACTCGTCCTGCTGGTGTACGGCATCATCCGGGGCGGCGAGCTGGCCGACTTCACCGAGCCGACGGTGCTGCTCCCGCTGCTCGGCGGGGTGGCGGTGCTGGCCGGCTTCGTCTGGCACGAGAAGCGCAGCAGCCATCCGGCCATCGACATCAGCTACTTCAGGAAGCCGGCCTTCGCCGCCGCGGTCGCCGCCATCGCCCTGGTCTTCTTCGCGCTGATGGGGGTGACCTTCTTCTCGGCCTTCTATCTGCAGAGCGTGCGCGGTTACAGCGCGCTCCAGTCCGGCCTGCTGATCCTGCCGCTGGCGGCGGCCCAGATGATCTTCGCCCCGCGCGCCCGGCTGGTGGTGGACCGGTTCGGCGCCCGCGCGGTCTGCACCGTCGGCATGCTGCTGGTCGCGGCCGGGCTCGCGGCGTTCGCGCTCTTCGACACCGGCACACCGGTCTGGGTCCTGTGCCTGGTCTTCTTCGTCCAGGGCACCGGAATGGCCCACATCATGCCGCCGGTGACCGTCGCCGTGATGCAGGCCCTGCCCCGCGAGAAGGCCGGTTCCGGCTCGGCGATCAACAACACCTTCCGCCAGGTCGGCGGGGCGCTGGGGGTCGCGGTCCTCGGTTCTGTGCTGTCCGCGACCTACCGGGGAGAGATCGAGGGACACCTCGGGGCCGTCCCGGCAGCCGCGCGTGACGCGGCGGGCGAGTCGATCGAGGCGACCCTCGGCGTCGCGGCCAGGCTCGGCCCGGCGGGCAAGCCGCTGATCGGCTCGGCGTACGACGCGTTCCTCGACGCCATGCATGTCACCGCGCTCGGCTCGGCGGCCGTCGCGCTGATCGGTGCCGCGGTGGTCGCGGTGTTCCTGCCGGGACGGCCGCGGGCGGAGCAGCCGGCCGGGGCCGACGAGGCGCCGGCGCCGGCGGAGGCCGCGAGCCACTGAGCCCCGTTCCCCGGTGCGGCCGTATCCCCGCCGCTCGTCCCGTGGCAGGGCCGGACGGGCGGCGGGACGGGGTGCCGCCGCTGTGTACGAGAATCGTCGCAGCGAGTAGCGCGGCGAACGGGTGCGGCCGAACGGGCGCGGCGGACGGCGGCGCACGGCAGCGGACGGCAGCGAGGGGTGAGGCGTGACACACGTGCGGGAGCATGATCACGAAAAGGAGCACCGGCGCGGCAGGCCACGCAGTGAGGCGGCCGAGCGGGCGATCCTGGCCGCCGTCGTGACCCTGCTGGAGGACGGTGTGCCGCTGGGCGCCCTGTCCATAGAGCGCATCGCCCGCACCGCGGGCGTCGGCAAGGCCACCATCTACCGCCGCTGGCAGGACAAGGAAGAGCTGTTCGTCGATGTCCTGCGGGAGATCGAGCCGCCCGAGCCGGAGCTGCCCGGCACCTCCGCCCTGGACGATCTGACCGTCATCCTGGAATCCCTGCGCAGGCGCGGGCTCGCCCAGCGCTCGTCCGTCCTGCTGCACAACGTCTTCGCGGAGATGAAGAGCCGGCCCAAGCTGTGGGGCGAGTACCACCGGATGGTCATAGAGCCCCGGCGCGTGGCCACGCTGGCCGCCATCCGCCGGGGCATCGCGACCGGCGAGCTCCGTGACGACCTGGGCGTGGACCTGATGAGCGACATGATCGTCGGTCCGATGCTCGTCCGCACCCTGCACCGGCCGGACGCGCCCCTGGACGACGATCTGGCCGGGCGCATCATCGACGCGGTGCTCCAGGGTCTGACACCGCGGAAGTGAGCCGTCCGGGGCCCTCCGGCGCACGCGCGGGCGCGAAACGCCCGGAGCCGGCTCCGGGCGGGCGGCGAAACGCCCGGCCGGTGCGGCCGATCGTGCCGGAACCGGACGCGTCCACGGGCGTACGCGTTGTGTCACAGCCGCCGGTCGTTCATCCTTGATCGGAACCCGGGGCCCCGTCGCTCTCGTCTGTGGCAGTACGGCCGTCTCCCGACGGCGGAGAAGCGCCCGTATATCCCCTAGGGTCGGTGGCGGGCGTGCACGGCAAGGCAGTGAGGGCAACAGATGACGCAGGAGTACACGGCGCAGTCGGTGACGGCCGGCGGAGAAGTCAACCGCTCCGGATCCCGCGTCAGAGCCCTGTTCGGCCGCTGGCGGCGTGATCCGGGGATCTGGCGGCGCGGTGTCGTCCTGGCGGTCCTCGCGGTGCTGGTCGCGCTGCTGATGATCCTGCACGCCCATATCCCCAACAAGATCGGCAATCTGGGCAGCCTCACCGAGACCTTCCTGCCGTGGCTCGGGCTGTTCGTCCCGCTGCTCCTGGTCCTGGCGCTGGTGCGGCGCTCCGCCACCGCGCTGATCGCCCTGCTGCTGCCGGCCGTGGTCTGGGTCAATCTCTTCGGCGGGCTGCTCACCGACAAGTCGGGCGGCGGCGGCGATCTCATGGTCGCCACGCACAATGTCAACGCCGAGAACCCGGACCCGGAGGGCACCGCGAGCGCCATCGCGGACTCGGGAGCGGATGTCGTGGCGCTGGAGGAGCTGAAGGCCAGCGCCGTACCGGTGTACGAGAAGGCGCTGGCCGGGAAGTACCCGTACCACTCCGTCCAGGGCACGGTCGGCCTGTGGAGCAAGTACCCGATGACCGCCGCGCGGTCCGTCGACATCCGGCTGGGCTGGGTGCGCGCGATGCGCGCCACGGTGAGCACGCCGCACGGCCGGATCGCCGTGTACGTGGCGCATCTGCCGTCCGTACGGGTCAAACTGCACGCCGGATTCACCGCCAACCAGCGTGACGACAGCGCGGACGCGCTCGGTGAGGCCATCGCCGACGAACCGCTCGACGAGGTGATCCTGCTCGGTGACCTCAACGGCACGATGAACGACCGCTCGCTCAAGGCCGTCACGTCCCAGATGCGCTCGACGCAGGGCGCGGCCGGACACGGCTACGGCTTCAGCTGGCCCGCGTCGTTCCCGCTGGCCCGGATCGACCAGATCATGGTGCGGGGCGTCGAGCCCACCTCCTCGTGGAGCCTTCCGGCGACGCACAGCGACCATCTGCCGCTCGCGGCCCGGGTCGAGCTGCGCTGAGTCCGTCCTGAGCCGGGCCGTCCCGCGGCGGGGTTTTCCGGGCGTCCGCCGGGTCCCGGAAGGTCGCCGCAATCCGGTGTTCATCTGCCGGAACAAACGGCCTGAGAGACTTTGTTCCGTGGGTGTACTTACTACGGAGAGGTCTGTTCCCATGCCCCTGGCCCTGCTGGCCCTAGCTGTGAGTGCCTTTGGCATCGGGACCACCGAATTCGTGATGATGGGCCTGCTGCCCAATGTCGCCGACGATCTGGGCACATCCGTCCCCACGGCCGGCTATCTCGTCTCGGCCTACGCGATCGGCGTCGTCATCGGCGCCCCGCTGCTGACCGCCGTCGGCTCCCGCATCCCGCGCAGGCGCATGCTTCTGCTGCTGATGGGTTTCTTCGTCGTCGGCAATCTGGCCTCCGCGCTCGCGCCCGGCTTCGGCTGGCTGCTCGCGGGCCGGCTGCTGGCCGGGCTGCCGCACGGCGCGTTCTTCGGCGTGGGCGCGGTCGTCGCCGCCAGGCTGGTGAGCGAGGGCCGGCAGGCACGGGCCGTCGCGACCATGTTCCTCGGGCTGACCGTCGCGAACATCGTCGGCGTCCCGGCCGCCACGCTGCTCGGCCAGCATCTCGGCTGGCGGGCCACCTTCCTGGTCGTCACGGTCATCGGTCTGGTCTCGATGCTGGCGCTCGCCCGGCTCGTCCCGTACATGCCCCTCGACGCGCGCCAGAGCGTGGGCCGCGAGCTGAGCGCCCTGGGCAACCGGCAGGTGCTGCTGGGCCTCGCGACGGCGGTCTTCGGCTTCGGCGGGGTCTTCGCCGTGTACTCCTATCTCGCCTCGATGACCACCGAGGTCATGGGCTTCGGCGAGTCCTCGGTGACGCTGGTCCTCGCGCTCTTCGGCATCGGTATGACACTGGGCGCGCTGGCGGCCGGACCGCTCACGGACCGCGCGTTGCGGCCCACCCTGTACGGCTCGCTCGGCACCCTCGCCGTGGTGCTGGTCGCCTTCCGATTCACCGCGCAGGTCCAGTGGGCGGCGCTGGTGACGGTGGTGGTCCTCGGCGCGGTCGGCTTCATGACGACCACTCCGCTCCAGATGCTGGTCATGCGGAAGGCCAAGGACGCCCCGACGCTCGCCTCCGCCTCCAACCACTCGGCCTTCAACCTCGCCAACGCGGGCGGCGCCTGGCTCGGCGGCGCGGCCATCGCGGCGGGCTGGGGCTGGATGTCGCCGACCCTGGTCGGCGCGGTGCTGGCGGTCGTCGGGCTGGCCATCGCGGTGACCGCCGGACTGCTGGACCGGGGCGGCGCGGACGGGCGGGAGACGACGGCGGGGGCCTCCCGCGTGGTCGCGGAAGGCCCCCGGCCGGATCGGGAGAGCGGCGGGCTCACCTCGTTGTCGACTCCCGCCAGTGGTTCGTGATCGGCAGTCGCCGGTCCTTGCCGAAGCCCTTCGCCGAGATCTTGGTGCCCGGCGGGTACTGGCGCCGCTTGTACTCCGCCGTGTCCACCATCCGCAGTGTCTTCGTGACCAACTCGTCGTCGAAGCCCGCTTCGACGATGGCGTCCTTGCCCTGGTCGCGGTCGACGTACAGCTCCAGGATCCGGTCCAGTACGTCGTAGTCCGGCAGCGAGTCCGTGTCGACCTGGCCGGGGCGCAGCTCGGCGCTCGGCGGCTTCGCGATGGAGTTCTCCGGGATCGGCGGGGTCTGGCCGCGCTCCTCGGCGGCGCGGTTGCGCCACCGGGCGAGCCGGAAGACCGCCGTCTTGTAGACGTCCTTGATCGGGCCGTAGGCGCCGACGGAGTCTCCGTACAGCGTCGAATACCCCACCGCCAGCTCGGACTTGTTGCCCGGCGCGAGCACGATCTGGCCCTCCTGGTTGGAGAGCGCCATCAGCGTCGTGCCGCGCAGCCGTGACTGGAGGTTCTCCTCCGCGAGCCCGGTGAGCCCCAGCGACTCCATGTACGCGTCGAACATCGGCTCGATCGGCACCGTACGGAAGTTGAGCCCGGTACGGCGGGCCAGCTCGGCGGCGTCGCCCCGGGAATGGTCCGAGGAGTACTTGGACGGCATGGACACGCCGTACACGTTCTGCGCACCGAGCGCGTCACAGGCGATCGCGGCGACGAGCGCCGAGTCGATACCGCCGGACAGCCCGATCAGGACGGACCGGAAGCCGTTCTTCGCGGCGTACGCGCGCAGGCCCACGACCAGCGCGGAGTAGATCTCCTCGTCGTCGTCGAGCCGGTCCGCGTAGCCACCGGTCAGCTCGGGCTCGTAGGCCGGGACGGGATCCTCGGAGAGGACGACCCGGTCGATCCGGAGCCCGTCGTCCACCACGCCGGACGGCGGCTCGGGGGAGGCCGCCGGCAGGTCGAGATCCAGGACGACACAGCCCTCGGCGAACTGCGGCGCACGGGCGACGACTTCGCCGTCCTTGTCGACGACGATCGAGTCACCGTCGAAGACCAGCTCGTCCTGGCCGCCGATCATCGCGAGATACGCGGTGGTGCAGCCGGCCTCTTGGGCGCGCTTGCGCACCAGCTCAAGGCGGGTGTCGTCCTTCTCCTTCTCGTACGGCGAGGCGTTGATGGAGATCAGCAGCCCGGCCCCGGCGGAGCGGGCGGCCGGCACCCGGCCGCCGTCCTGCCACAGGTCCTCACAGATCGCGAGCGCGATGTCGACCCCATGGACCCGGATCACCGGCATGGTGTCGCCCGGCACGAAGTACCGGAACTCGTCGAAGACGCCGTAGTTGGGCAGATGGTGCTTGGCGAAGTTCAGCACGACGGCGCCGCGGTGCAGCACGGCCGCGGCGTTGCGCGGGGCACCGGCCGGCTGGCCGTACCGGGGCTGGGCCGTCTCGGAGCGGTCGAGGTAGCCGACGACCACGGGGATCTCGCCGTAGCCCTCCTCGTCCAGCCGCGCCGCGAGCGCGCTCACGGCGGCCCGGGACGCCTCGACGAAGGACGACCGCAGGGCCAGGTCCTCGACGGGGTAGCCGGTCAGCACCATCTCGGGGAACGCGATGACATGCGCCCCCTGCTCGGCGGCGTGCCGGGTCCAGTGCACGATCGCCTCGGCGTTCGCGGCGAGATCGCCGACGGTCGAGTCGATCTGATTCAGAGCGAGACGTAGTTGAGGCACGCGCCCCAGTGTAATCGTCTCTCTGACGCGATCTTCCGGTCCCGCGATGTGGTCCGCCCCACTCGCGCCGTACACCACAGGGGCCGTTGCCCGGCGCCCGCGGGAGCGGCAAGGAGCCGTCACCGCCGTACGGAACGGCCGGGGGGCCGGGCACGGTCCCCGGGCCGTCCCCGGCGAGGACAGCGGCGCGGACGCGCGGGTCAGTCCTCGTTCGAGTAGACCCGTTCCGCCCACCCGGCGATCTGGATCTCGGTGAGATGGCGGGCGAGATCGGCCTCGCTGATGATCCCCACGAGGCGCTTGTCCTCGATCACCGGCAGCCGGCGGATCTGATGGCTCTGCATCTCCATCAGGACCTCGTCCACGTCCGCGTCCGAGTCGATCCAGCGCGGGGTGCCCTGCGCCATCTCGCCCGCGGTGATCTTCGACGGGTCGTGGCCCTTGGCCACACAGCCGACGACGATGTCGCGGTCCGTGAGGATGCCGGTCAGCCGTTCGTCCGCGTCCGCTATCGGCAGCGCGCCCACATCCAGCTCACGCATGAGCTGAGCGGCGCGGTCGAGGGTCTCGTGCGCGGGGATCCACTGGGCCCCCGGATGCATCATGTCTTTGGCGGTGGTCATGGGTCCCTACCTCCAGAGTGGCGTCACCCCCGAGCCACATCCATCATCGTAGGGCCGTTCGGGTGACGCGACTCCTGACACCCGAACGGGTGAGCGATCCGAGGTGGAGGCCGCCCGTTCTCCCGAACCGGCGGCCTCACCCGGTCAGCTCTCGCGCGGCTTCGCGCCCCGCTCCTTCAGCAGATCGGCCATCAGACCGAGCTCCGACTGCTGCGCCGCGACCATGCCCTCGGCCAGCTTCCGCTCCGTACCGACCGCGCACATCCGGGCACAGCCCTGCGCCATCGAGACGCCGCCCTTGTGGTGGTCGGTCATCAACTGGAGGTAGAGGATCTCGGCCTGCTTGCCACGGGCCCGGCGGAGCTGCTCCAGCTCCGTCTTGGTGGCCATGCCCGGCATCAGCGAGCCGTCGTGGGGCCGGTGCCCGGCCTGACCATGATCCATCCCGGCGTCGTCCGGCCCCATGTCCATGTCCATCGGCATCCGCATCCAGGCCATCGGCTCCTGGTCCGCCTGGACCTTCGGCAGCCCCCACATGTCCAGCCAGCCCAGCAGCATGCCGCGCTGATTGGCCTGCGTGTTGGCGATGTCGTACGCCAGCCGGCGCACATCCTCGTCGTCCGTGCTGTCCCGCACGATGAAGGACATCTCCACCGCCTGCTGGTGGTGGACCGCCATGTCCCGGGCGAAGCCCGCCTCCACGGAGTCCGCCGCCGGGGTGCGGGGCGCCGCCGGGCCGTCGTCACGCCCGGCGCCCACCACCGTCGCCGTACCGGCGAAGAGCAGCGCCAGTACGACGGCGGTGATCGCGGCCCACTGGGTACGCGTCACGGCGGTCACTGCGCGCCCATTCCACCCGTGCAGGCCGCGCCCGGCTCAGGGGTGCCGGGGCCCTGGACGTGCTTCGTGAGGAACTGGTCCACTCGCGGGTCCGAGGCGCTGTCCACCGAGACCTGCTTGCCCCACGCGCTCAGCATGATCGCGCCGGACTGGTCCTTCACCGGGCTCATCAGCGAATACGGGGTCTTCTCGACCTTCGAGCCGAGGGTCTTCACATCGGCGTCGCTGGCCTTGTCGTTGTACGTGACCCAGACCGCGCCGTGCTCCAGCGAGTGAACCGCGTTCACCTCGGGGATCGCGTCCTTGTAGACGTCACCGTCGCAGTTCATCCAGACCTGGTTGTGGTCGCCGCCCACCGGCGGCTTCATCGGGTACTTGACCGCCTCGGTGACATGGTTGCGGCTGAGCTTCTTGGCGTCCCAGGACTTCTCGTCCTTTATGGGCGCCTTCGCCGCCGCCTGCTCCTGCTCCTTCTTGTCGGACTCCTTGTTGAGGACGAAGGCGCCGAAGCTGACGAGGGCCGCGACCACCACGGCGCTGATGGTGATCGTGATGATGCGGTTGCGCCGCTCGCGGGCCTGCTCGGCGCGGCGCATCTGCTCTATTCGGGCCTTGCGCTCGGCCGACTGGGACTTGGAAGCCATGGTGTGTGTCCTTCTGCGATAACTGCGGAACGCGGATGACCGCGTCACGGAAAACAGGAGATTCGGGAACCCGGTGCGGGTGCGGGCCCGGCTACGTCCGCAGTACTTGAAGGACGTGGAGGTCCGGCGCGCGGATGAGCACGCCGGAGCGGGGCACCTGGCCGGTGCGGTACGGCGGTTCGAGGTGCGGGAGCGGGACATCGGTGGCCGCCGGAGCAGCGGGCGGCGGTACGGTCAGCACGGCCGGGCCGAGATGCGGGAAGAGACCGCAGTCGCCGTTGTCGTACGGGCAACTGAACTCTGCCTCCGCCTGCGCGGGAGCGACCGAGACGAGGCGGGAACCGTCCTGGTGGTGGCCCTCTCCGGTACCGGTGTCGGGGCCCAGACAGACAAAGAGCGCGGCGAACAGCGTCGCCACGGCACTCACCAGTGCCATGGGACACATGATGCCTGTGCGGCGCGGTCTCCCCATGAGCGCAGATCGTAGTGGGCGCACCCCCGCCGGCAGCAGGGAGGAGCCGCCTCCCCGGCCGGATCCGGCCCCCGGGCCGCCCGCAATACGCCACGAACCGGGCGCTGGTGCGATCCGAACCGGACACCGGCGCGGGCCGGTCCCGGCCCCGCCCTGGTAGGGATCCGTCGGCGCGCGTCCCGGGACCGAACACCGGCCGGGCACACACCGGGCACCGGCGGGGAATACGCCGGGCACCGGCCGGGCACACCGGCACACATCGGGTACGGACGGGGTACGGACCGGTCGCCGGCACGGTACAAAGAGGCATGGCCGATCATCCGGACCCGCCACCGACCCACGCTCCGGCGCCCGCACAGGGCGGCACGGACGATGTCGACGCGGTGACCCATGCCCTGCTGACCGCGGCCCGGCTGCTGGTCACGGTCTCCGCCCGCTCGCTCGCGGCGGCGGCGGACCGGGTCACCCTGCCGCAGTTCCGGCTGCTGGCGGTGCTCGCCCGCCACGGCGACGCCAAGCTGGTGGAGGTCGCCGAGCGGCTGGGCGTCAACCCCTCGACCGCCATGCGCATGCTCGACCGGCTGATCGTCGCGGGCCTCGCGACCCGGCAGAGCAACCCGGACAACCGCCGCGAGACGATGCTGAGACTGACACCGGACGGCCGGAGGATGGTCGAGGACGTCTCGGCAGCACGCCACCGGGAGATCTCGGCGATCGTCGAGCGGCTGGACCCCGTCCAGCGGGCGGCCCTGGTCGGAGGGCTGACCGCGTTCACCGAGGCGGGCGGCGCGCCGGCCGTCCCGGACGACGACGCGGAACCGTACCCGCTGGGCTGGTCGGACACCCACGTCCGCCGCTACGACGGCTGACGCGAGCGGCGAGGACGACCGGCCGGGAGCGGCCGGCAGGACGGCCGACACGCCGGCCGATCGCCGACGGGAGCGGCCGATATACGGACGGAAGCCTTCCGCGCGCGTGGCTCAGGACCAAGGATCGCGGTCACCTGTTACACGGGCACCGTACGGACAGGCACTATGGGCAGGGACTCGTACACGCGCGCGACGCGAAGCGTTGGACGAGGGTTCGCAACGCGCCGGAAATCGTGTGGTGGGATGCTCGTGTGCCCAGGGTGCCCCGCGGCATGGGAGCAGGTGGCCTGACCAGCAAGGATGGGTAGGACAGCAGATATGGACAAGCAGCAGGAATTCGTGCTCCGTACGCTTGAGGAGCGCGACATCCGCTTCGTGCGCCTCTGGTTCACCGACGTGCTTGGCTTCCTGAAGTCGGTCGCCGTGGCGCCCGCCGAGCTGGAGCAGGCCTTCGACGAGGGCATGGGCTTCGACGGCTCCGCGATCGAGGGATTCGCGCGGGTCTACGAATCCGACATGATCGCCAAGCCTGATCCGGGTACCTTCCAGATCCTGCCCTGGCGCGCCGAGGCTCCCGGTACGGCCCGGATGTTCTGCGACATCCTGATGCCCGACGGTTCGCCGTCCTTCGCGGACCCGCGCTATGTGCTCAAGCGGATGCTCGCCAAGACCTCGGACCTGGGCTTCACCTTCTACACCCATCCCGAGATCGAGTTCTTCCTCCTGAAGGACAAGCCGGTCGACGGCACCCGTCCCACCCCCGCCGACAGCTCCGGCTACTTCGACCACACGCCGCAGAACGTGGGCATGGACTTCCGCCGCCAGGCGATCACCATGCTGGAATCCATGGGAATCTCCGTGGAGTTCAGCCACCACGAGGGCGCGCCGGGCCAGCAGGAGATCGATCTGCGGTACGCGGACGCGCTCTCCACCGCGGACAACATCATGACCTTCCGCCTGGTCATGAAGCAGGTGGCGCTGGAGCAGGGCGTGCAGGCCACCTTTATGCCCAAGCCGTTCTCGGAGTACCCGGGCTCGGGCATGCACACCCACCTCTCGCTCTTCGAGGGCGACCGCAACGCCTTCTACGAGTCGGGCGCGGAATACCAACTCTCCAAGGTCGGCCGCTCCTTCATCGCCGGTCTGCTCAAGCACGCCGCTGAGATCTCGGCCGTCACCAACCAGTGGGTCAACTCCTACAAGCGGATCTGGGGCGGCTCCAGCCGCACCGCCGGCTCGGGCGGCGAGGCTCCCTCGTACATCTGCTGGGGCCACAACAACCGCTCCGCGCTGATCCGCGTCCCGATGTACAAGCCCGGCAAGACCGGCTCCGCCCGTGTCGAGGTCCGCTCCATCGACTCCGGTGCCAACCCCTACCTGACGTACGCGGTGCTGCTCGCCGCGGGTCTCAAGGGCATCGAGGAGGGCTACGAACTCCCGGCGGGCGCCGACGACGACGTCTGGGCCCTCACCGACGCCGAACGCCGCGCGATGGGCATCGAGCCCCTCCCGCAGAACCTCGGCGAGGCGATCTCCCTGATGGAACGGAGCGAACTGGTCGCCGAGACGCTCGGCGAGCATGTCTTCGACTTCTTCCTGCGCAACAAGAAGCAGGAGTGGGAGGAGTACCGCTCCGAGGTCACGGCCTTCGAACTCCGCAAGAACCTGCCGGTGCTGTAGCCCCGGCTTCCGCACTCAGGTGCTGCTCCGGGCCGGCGGTCGGACACCGTCGGCCCGGAGTTGTCTGCTGTCCCTTCCTCCCGATCCTGCCGACAGGCTGCGGCGCCACCGGAGACCGGGAGCGTCGCCGAGCGTCCAGCCGGACCGGCGGACGTGAGCCCGGCCGAGGGGGAGAGGGAGAGGGGCCGTGCGCCGGTCGTACTCGGGTCGCCTCCTGTTGGGACGTCCGTCATGCGCCGCCTCTACCGTCCGCCGCATGAAGAAGCTTCTGATCACGCTGAGCGCTGCCGCGCTGACCCTTGGGCTCGCCGCTCCCGCGATGGCCGACCGGGGTCACGCGGACTTCGGTCAGGCCACGCTGACCGGATTCGCGTCGCTTCCGGCCGAGACGTTCGTGCCCGGCAGCGCGCCGTCCGGTTCCGCTCTTGGAACCGCACCGAACAACGGGATCACGGCACCGTTCGCCGGTCAGCCCGTGCAGGGCTTCAGCGGGATCCTCAACAGGCACGACGGCACCTTCGACGTGCTGTCCGACAACGGCTACGGCAACAAGGCCAACAGCGCCGACTTCCTGCTCCGCGTCCACCACATCAAGCCGGACGCGCGGAGCGGAAAGGTCAAGGTGCTGGGCGGTTTCAACCTGAGCGACCCGCACCGCCGCGTGCCGTTCGCGCTCACACGGGCCGACCGGGTGCTGACGGGCGCCGACTTCGACGTCGAGTCCATCGTGCGGGCCTCCGACGGCACGTACTGGATGGGCGAGGAGTTCGGCCCGTTCCTGCTGCACTTCTCGTCGAAGGGACAGCTCCTCCAGGCCCCGATCCCGCTCAAGGGCGTGCGGGCGCCGGAGAATCCGTATCTGAACGGCGACAAGCCCAACCTGGCGAGCAGCAAGGGCTTCGAGGGCATGGCCCGCTCGGTCGACGGTCGTCACCTCTACCCGCTGCTTGAGGGCACGGTGGACGGGGACGAGCCCGGCGACCTGCGCCTGAACGACTTCGACCTCCGCAAGGGGCGTTACACGGGCAAGCACTGGGTCTACCGCCTCGACTCGCCCTCGAACGCCATCGGCGATGCCATCGCCGTGGACAGCCACCGCTTCCTGATCATCGAGCGTGACGGCGGTGAGGGCGATGCCGCCGCGTTCAAGCGCATCTACCTGGCCGACAACCGCGACCGCGACCACGACGGTGTCATGGACAAGACGCTGGTGGTCGATCTGCTGAACGTGGCGAACCCGAAGGGGCTCGGCGGCTTCGGGAAGACCTTCCGCTTCCCGTTCACCACCATCGAGGACGTTGTCCTGCTTGACGACCGGACGCTGGCCGTCATGAACGACAACAACTTCCCGTTCTCCAACGGCCGTACGCCGGGCAAGCCGGACAACAACGAGTTCATCACCGTGCGGCTCGCGCACCGCCTGGACGCCGACAAGCGCGCGTTCAACTGATACGCGATCCCCGGTCATTGGCGGCCACCGTGCGGTCCTGGCGAGGCGAGAGGATCGCCCCAGGACCGCGCGGTGGCCGCGTGTCATTACACGGGCGGTAGCCGACTCCCGGCCGGGGGCCGGGAGTCGGGAGTCGGCCCACTGGACGGTGTCGCGTGGTGCTGTGGTTCCGGCGGGTCAGTGAGCGGTGGTGTACGCGACAAAGCGCGTCCACGCGTTGGCAGGGAAGGTGAGCGGACTGAGGTCTGTCTTCTTTGAATCCCGTACGTGGATGGCTTCGGGAGTGGCGGCCATCTCGACACAATCGGAGCCGTGTTCGTTGCCGCTGTAGCTGCTCTTGGTCCACTCCAGCTCGGGACGGACCCAGGCAGCGGACTCGATCGTCATGCTTCTCCCAGCAATTTCTCGATGAAGGTCAAGGAATCCTGGGGCGTCATGGCTTGGGCCCGGATGATTCCGTACTGCAATCGAACGCGGTGCTGCACGGGCGTGTGTCGGGCAGGGACTTCCGGTTGGCACTCGCGCTTTCGGCCAACGAGACCCTGCGTATCGAGGTAACCGACGCCCGTGGGGATATGGCACCGCGCACTGACCAGCGGGCTGGTCTGGATGCCGAGTCGGGACGCGGGTTGGTACTTGTCGAGGCGTTGGCCGATCGATGGGGAGTCGCCCTCCGTCCGGCGCCCAACAAGACGGTCTGGGCCGAGATTGATCTCGGCTGTTGAGCCCGACCCACCGGGTCGAGGCTTCCGCGACCCGCGCTCCAGGCACCGGCCCGGTCCGGCCTCAGAAGCTCCACGAAGCCGAGGGTCACTCCTCCGGCCGCGCCTCCATGAATGTGGCGGTACGGCGGAAGCCCAGCCGGGCGTAGATCCGCGCCACCGTCTCGTCCGTCGCGCACAGGAACACCGTCTCCACGCCGAGGCCGCGTGCCTCGGTGGCCAGGGCCGCGGTGACCGCGAGCGCCAGGCCCCGGCGCCGGGCGGCCGGGAGTGTGGCGATGGCGCACAGCTCGGTGACGCCTCCGACGGCCCTCGGGAACAGTCCCGAGCTGAGCGCGAGTCCGTCCTCGATCGCCGCGACGACCGTTGTCCGGCCCGCGCGGATACGGTCCGCCGTCCTGGTGATCTCGGCGGCGTATGCGGGGATCGCCTCGGCCAGCGCACCGGCGCCCGTCTCACCGATGTGCGTGCCCAGTTCGGCGAAGGCCAGCCATGGGGTGGTGACGGCGCTCGGGAGGCAGGGATCGTCCGGTGTCAGCCTACGGACCGTCACCCCGGCCGGTACGGTACGAGCCGCCGCGACCGGCACCGGCGCGTCCTCGGGAAGCACCAGCAGCGGGCGCGCGTCGACCCGGAGACCGGCCTCCTCGGCGGCCTTCCGCAGGCCGGGCGCGGTCTGCGCGACCCATTCGAAGGTCTCTGGGAGGGACAGCTCGCGCTGGCGGGCGCGTACCCGCCGGACATCGGCGGCGGTGACCGGGCTGCCCGGACGGCCACGGGCCGGCCGGGCATGGAGCGGCGGGCCCGAGCCGTCCCGGACGAAGAGGGTCAGCGGTCCGAAGTCCTCGGCCCGCGCGTCCGGCCGGTGGAGGGCGTCCTGATAGCGGTCGATGCGGTCCAGCAGGGCGTTGTCGTGGGGGAGTTCGCGCCCCTCGCCGCTGTTCGTATCGCTGTCGTTCGCGCGGTTCGCAGTGGTCACGCGGGCAGACAATCACCTTGTGCCCGGCGGAACCACTGAGTTACGGGACCACTGGGTTTGTGCAACAACTCTGGAGTTCGCCGCCTGGTTGGTCGTTGTTGCGACCGTTCCACTGGTGCTGGCCAAGGCAACCGAGCCCGCCGCAACCGAGCCCGCCGCAAAGGCCGCCGGCCCGCAAGGACGCCTGCAAGAACCGGGCTTACCTGTACCGTCTCGCCGCTGCGGGACGGACAGTACGGCCGAAGGAGCCCGAAGACAACGGCGGGTGAGGGGTGTGGACGAAGCCGGTCAGCTTCCGCAGCCGCAGGCTGCTGCCGCCGGCGCAGGCTCGCCCGATTCCGCCGGAGCGCTGGTGGAGCAGGCGTCGCCGCCGTCGAGCGCGGGGCTCTTGCCCATCTGGTCGGCGTCGGCCTTGACGACGTAGACCTCCCAGGGTTCGCGGCCGGGGCCGTGGACCCACACCTTGTCCTGAAGGGCGTAGCAGCAGGCGGTGTCGTTCTCCTCGAACGTCGCGAGCCCTGCCCCCTTGAGTCGGTCGGTGGCGGCATTGACCGTCTCTGTGGAGTCGACTTCGACGCCGAGGTGGTCCAGACGGGTGTCCTGACCGGGCTCGCCCTCGATGAGGACGAGCTTGAGTGGCGGCTCGGTGACCGCGAAGTTGACGTAGCCGGGGCGCCGCTTGGCGGGCTCGACGCCGAACAGCTTGGAGTAGAAGGTCACCGAGGCTTCGAGGTCGGCGACATGGAGCGCGAGCTGAACACGGGACATGACGGTTCTCCCCATCACGTTGCATTGACGTCTGTCGATGCAAGCTTGTGTCGTGGATCGAAGAATGTCAACATAGAAGCATGTCGAAACAAGAGCGTGTGGTGCTCGGCCAAGACGGTGTCGGCGGGTGCTGTCCCACGTTGCTGACTGCCCCACTGGACGAGGACCAGGCCGTCGATCTGGCGAAGGTGTTCAAGGCGCTGGGCGATCCGGTGCGGCTGCGACTGCTGTCGATGATCGCTTCCCGGGCGGGCGGGGAGGTTTGCGTCTGCGACCTCACCCCGGCCTTCGAGCTGTCGCAGCCGACCATCTCCCACCACCTGAAGCTGCTGAAGCAGGCCGGACTCATCGACTCCGAGCGGCGCGGAACGTGGGTGTACTACCGCTTGCTTCCGCAGATGACCGATCGTCTCGCCGCCATTCTCACCCGCCCCGCCGGACAACCACTGGCCGGGACCACACCTGTCGGAGCCACCTCGTGAGCCCGGAAGCCGCCACCGCGGTGGCCTCGGCGCCGGTTGCCGGGCGGCTGTCGTTCCTGGACCGCTTCCTCGCCGTGTGGATTCTGATCGCGATGGCCGCCGGCCTCGGGCTGGGCCGTCTCGTGCCGTCGCTCGGGGACGCGCTGGCGAAGGTGACCGTCACCGGCGTCTCGCTGCCGATCGCGCTCGGCCTGCTCGTGATGATGTACCCGGTCCTCGCCAAGGTCCGCTACGACCGTCTGGACACCGTCACCCGCGACCGCGGCCTGCTGATTCCGTCTCTGGTCCTCAACTGGATCGTCGGACCCGCCCTGATGTTCGCCCTTGCCTGGGTCTTTCTGCCGGACCTGCCCGAGTACCGCACCGGCCTGATCATCGTCGGTCTCGCCCGCTGCATCGCCATGGTGATCATCTGGAACGACCTCGCCTGCGGCGACCGCGAAGCCGCCGCCGTCCTCGTCGCCCTGAACTCCGTCTTCCAGGTGCTTGCCTTCGCCGGGCTCGGCTGGTTCTACCTGTCGGTGCTGCCCGGCTGGCTCGGTCTGGAACAGACCGCGCTGAACGTCTCGGTGGGGGAGATCGCCCGCTCCGTGCTGATCTTCCTCGGCATCCCGCTGCTGGCCGGGTTCCTCACCCGCCGCCTGGGCGAGAAGGCCCGGGGCCGCACCTGGTACGAGACGAAGCTGATCCCGCGCATCGGACCGTTCGCCCTGTACGGGCTGCTGTTCACCATCGTCGTGCTCTTCGCCCTCCAAGGCGACGCCATCACCTCCAAGCCCCTCGACGTCGCCCGGATCGCGCTGCCCCTGCTGGTGTACTTCGCCGTGATGTGGGCCGGGTCGATGGCCGCCGGCCGTGCGGTCGGACTGGACTACCCGAAGACGACGACGCTCGCGTTCACCGCCGCGGGCAACAACTTCGAACTCGCCATCGCGGTCGCCATCGCCACCTTCGGCGCCACCTCCGGCCAAGCCCTTGCCGGGGTCGTCGGCCCGCTCATCGAGGTACCGGTCCTGATCGGCCTGGTCCATGTCGCCCTGGCCGCCCGCCGATTCTTTCCTCAGCCCGCACCGACGGCCGACCCGCCCGTCTCCCCGGAAGGTTCCATCCGTGTCTGAGTCCAAGCCCTCCGTGCTGTTCGTGTGTGTCCACAACGCCGGCCGCTCGCAGATGGCCGCCGCCTTCCTCACCCACCTCTCCGGGGGCCGGGTCGAGGTCCGCTCCGCCGGGTCCGTGCCGGCCGACGCCGTGAACCCGGCCGCCGTCGAGGCGATGGCGGAGGTCGGCATCGACCTGTCCACCGAGACGCCGAAGGTCCTGACCGCGGAAGCGGTACGAGCGTCCGACGTGGTGATCACCATGGGCTGCGGCGACACCTGCCCCGTCTTCCCGGGGAAGATGTACCTGGACTGGAAGCTCGATGACCCAGCAGGCCAGGGCGTCGACGCCGTACGCCCCATCCGCGACGAGATCCAACGGCGCGTCCGTGACCTTCTGGGCGACCTCGATGTCCAGCCTCGTTTCTGAGCGCGTCGCGTCCCCGTTACGGGGCCAAGGGGCCAAGGGGCCACGGGAGCCCTGAGTCACGCGACCCCCGACTCCGGCTCACGCGTCGTACCAACCGCCGTCGATCCGCACAGTGGTACCCGTGATGTATTCCGACCTGGGGCCGGCCAGATAGGCGACAAGGCCGGCGAAGTCGCGCGGCCGGCCGATGCGTCCGACGTCGTTGGGTGAGAGCGCTTCGACCAGGTTGGGCTCGATCTGCTCCCAGGTGTCGCCCCAGCCGTTCTGCTTGCCCATATGCGTCAGGGACTCCCGTACCGCGGGGACGAGAATGCCGCCCGCCGCCACCGCGTTCGATGTCACTCCGGAATGCTTCAGATCACGCGCGAGAGAGATGGCCAGGTTGTTCCGGGCGGCGTTGGAGGCCGCGTAGTGCGGCTGGCTCGGCTGCGGCAGATGGCCCGTGACGCTGCTGATCTGGATCACCCGGCCCCAGCCCCGATCGCGCATTCCGGGGACGACGCGCTGAATCATCCGGACGCTGGAGACAACATTGATGTTGTAGATGTCGGCCCATTCACCGGGCGAGGTGCTGTCCCACGTCGCCGTGGGTTGGTAGACGCCGGCGTTGTTCACCAGAATGTCGAGGGGACCGGCCCCGAGCGCCTCGGCGGCGACCTTGTCGGCGCCCTCGTCCGTGCCGAGATCACCGGTCGCGACGCCTGCCTCGCCGCCTGCCTCACGGATGGACTTGGCCACCGCGGTGGTCCTCGCCTCGTCTCGTCCGTGCACAACGACGGCGGCGCCCTCGGCCGCCAGCAGTCTGGCGATTTCTTCACCGAGACCGCTGCTCGATCCCGTGACCAGGGCCCTCTTGCCCGCGAGCTGTAGATCCATCTGCTTCTTCCTTCCCTCGGGGCACCACGCGCCGCGGTGCTCCACGGCATGGGCCCGAAGGGGGTTCCCGCAGGTGGGATGCCTTCTGTTCGGCGGGGCCGTGCCTCGCGTCCACAGTGCACCGGAAAAAATAGACCGGCAAGTCCAGAAAGTGTGGCCCCGCTCCATCCCCGTGGTTCCGGCGGCCGGCCGACGCGCTCAGCGGCGCCGCAGTGACGGGTCCAGCAGCGCGGGCGGAGTGTCGTGCTTCTCGTGTGCGGCGAGGTCGGTGCCGGGGGCGACGATCGCGTCGATCGCGTCCAGTACATCGGCCGACAGCACGGTGTCGGCGGCGGCGAGTTGCGAGCGCAGGTGGTCCGGCGTGCGCGGCCCGATGATCGCGCCGGTCACGGCGGGATGCGCGGTCACAAATCCGAGCGCGAGCTGGATCATCGTCAGGCCGGCCTCGTCGGCGACTCCGGCCAGCCGCTCGACGGCGTCGAGCCTGGCCCGGTTGGCGGGGACGGCGGTGTCGAAGCGCTCCGGCATAAAGGTGGAACGGCTGGTGGTGATCTCCCGGCCCGCGCGGATCGCGCCCGACAGCCAGCCCGAGGCCAGCGGGCTCCAGGCCAGCACGCCCAGCCCGTACTCCTCGGCTACCGGCAGTACATGGGTCTCGATACCGCGCTGCAGGATCGAATAGCTGGGCTGCTCGGTGACATAACGGCTCAGGTGATGTTCGCGGGCGGCCCACTGTGCCTGCACAAGGCGGTACGCGGGGAAGGTCGAGGAGCCGAAGTAGCGGATTTTTCCAGCGCGTTGAAGATCGGTCAGCGCCGACAGCGTCTCCTCGTCGCTGGTGCTCGGGTCCCACCGGTGGATCTGGTAGAGATCGATGTGGTCGACACCGAGACGGCGCAGGCTGTTGTCCAGCGCGGTGACCAGCCAGCGGCGCGAACTGCCCCGGTGGTTGCGCTCCTCGCCCATCGGCATGGTCGCCTTTGTGGCGAGCACAATGTCGTCGCGGCGGCCGGCGATGGCTTTGCCGACCATCTCTTCCGACTCGCCGTCGCCGTACATGTCGGCGGTGTCGATGACATTGATCCCGCCCTCAAGAGCGGCGTCGACGATGGCGGTGGCCTCTTCCTGGGTGGTGCGCCCGATCCTGCCGAAGTTCATCGCGCCGAGCGCGAGAGAGCTGACCTGGGCACCGGTGCGGCCCAAGGTGCGGTACTGCATGAGTGTGTTCCTCCATCGCGGATGAAGCATGGTGGCGTCGCGTGACGACAGTGCGAGGCTTGGTTGCCGGGCCCGTGCTCTGACATCATGAGCAAACGGAACGTTGTTCCGTTAAAGATACGGAACGTTGTTCCGTTTGGCTAGGCCGGCAGTGGAAGGAGTGGCGCGATGAACGACAGCGACGACAGCGACGAGGGCGCGGGGCAGCCGGCCCGGTCCAAGCGTGCGGACGCCCGGCGCAACAAGGAGACGCTGCTCGACGCGGCCGCCGCGGTCTTCGTCACATCGGGCGTGGAGGCGCCGGTACGCGACATCGCGGCCAAGGCCGGCGTGGGGATGGGCACGATCTACCGCCACTTCCCGACGCGGGCGGATCTCATCATCGCCGTCTACCGGCACCAGGTGGAGGCGTGCGCGGAGGCCGGGCCGGACCTGCTGGCGGCCGGCGCGACTCCACACGCGGCACTCGGGCGATGGATCAGCCTCTTCGTCGATTTCCTGGTCACCAAGCACGGACTCGCCGCCGTGATGCAGTCCGACAACGCGGGCTTCGACACACTGCACACCTACTTCCTCGACCGCCTTGTGCCCGTGTGCGCCCAGTTGCTCGATGCCGCGGTCGCCGCCGGTGAAATCCGCTCCGGCACGGACGCCTACGAACTCATGCGGGGCGTGGGGAACCTCTGCATCGGCGGGGACAACGATCCCCGTTATGACCCGCGCCGCATGGTCGAGCTGCTGGTCGCGGGGCTGCTCCAGCCGCGCTCGGCGTGAGCAGCGGTGCTCATGGCGGCCGGCGAGATGCTCGGGCGTCGAGATGCCGGCCGATGCAGGCCGATGCCGGCCGTCGAGATTACCGGCCGTCGAGCGTGAGGGCCGGGCCTCCTGGCGATGCGGAAGGTGTCGGAGTCTCACTCGCCGAACGCCGGGAGGCCCTGCTGTCGCGGCCGGCCGAGTCTTTGTCGCTCCTGGCCGACCGCCTCAGGACGCCAGTTCTTTGCCCAGCTTGGCCAGCCAGTCGCTGGTGCCCTGCTCCCGCCAGTCCGGCAGCTCCCTGTCTTCGAGGAAGGTGCTCTGTTCGGTGAGGATCAGGCGTGTGCCCTCACCGTCGGCGCTGAACTCGACCGTGGTCGTCGATACGGTGGCCAGCTCGTCGTCGCCGGTCAGAGTCGAGGAGTAGACGATCCGCTCGTCCGGGACGATGTCGTGGTAGACGGAGGTGAACGCCATCTCCTTGCCGTCCGGTGCCCGGCCGCGGGTCACCTCCTGCCCGCCGGGTCGGAAATCGAGCCGGTGGGTGTGCCCGGTCGCGAACCAGCGGCCCTTCGTGTCCGGATCCGACCAGGCGGCGAACACGCGCGGCGGCGCCGCGGCATAGGTGCGTTCCAGAGTGAACGTTGTGTGTGTGACGGTCATGGTGTGCTCCCTTCGGGCGGGTCGGACTCGGCGAGGAGGTCGCCGAGCCGGTCGAGCCTGCTCTCCCATGTGGTGCGCTGTCGCCCGAGCCAGGCTTCGCCGGCCCGCAGGGCCTCGGGTTCGATGCGGCAGGTGCGGACCCGGCCGACCTTCTCCGACCGGATGATCCCGGCGGTCTCCAGCACCTGGAGATGCTGGACGACGGCGGCGAGCGACATCGTCAGCGGCGCGGCCAGTTCACTCACCGAGGCCGGCCCGCGGACGAGTCGCTCGACCAGCGCGCGCCGGGTCGGATCGCCCAGCGCTCGGAACGCCAGATCCAGCCACTCTTCATGGTCAAGCATGTACTTAAGTATGCTGCGCCACCACACATAGTCAAGTGACCGCTTAAGTGTTTTGGGTGCGATCTGCTATGCGGGCCGCGGTGAGCCCTCCGCCGACCGGCGCGGCGGTCAGTCCGCCTGGGGCCGGCCGGTCGCCCGAAGCTGCTTGAGGCCCCAGTCGAGGGCGGCCTTGAGATGGGTGGGCTCTCCGGTGGAAAGCATGATCGACACCCCGCCCTGGATGCCGGCGAGCAGCGCGGCGGCGGCCTCGTCGACATCGAGCGACGCGGGCAGATGACCCTGGCGCCGCAACGACCGGATCCCGGTGGCGAGATACTCCTGCCACTCCCGCATGAGCTGGATGACGATCGCACGGGCCCCGGGCGTGGAGCGTCCGACGTGCGAGAAGAGCGAGCCCAGCGGGCATGTTTCGCCCTGTGCCGTGTACCTCTCGACGACGACGTCACGCCACCGGTACCAGGCGTCCCAGGAGTCGAGCGCCCCCAGGTGCGGCTGCTGGTCGTCCAGCACCCGGTCCGCCTCGTACCGCGCGGCGGCGAGCAGCAGGTCCTCCCTGCCGCCGGGGAAGTAGTGGAAGAGCTGGCCCTTGCTCGTACCGGTCCGCAGGCAGATGTCGTCCAGCGTCGCCGTGGCGACGCCTCTCTCCCGCAGCACCTCGGCGGCGCCGGCGACGATACGCGCCCGGGTGGCCTCACCCTTCGCTGTCAGAGCCCGCCGCAATGACCCCACCTCGCCTCCGGAAGGGCCGTCGATGCCGGAAGCCCCCGCCGATTCAGCCTACTCGGGGCGCCGCGCCCGACGCCGCCGCCAAGCCTGTCCGCACGGACGGCTCCCGGACCGGGCCCGCGCCGCTGAACTCCGTACAGCCCGGCCGTTCCCGGCACCGGGCCGAGCCCGGCGGGCCGAGACGCGACGGGGCGAGCCGCCCTCCGCCACAGGGGAGATGGCGGAGGACGGCTCGGTCAGGGGTGTCGGTCGTGTGTGCCGGTCCTGTGGTGTCAGCCGCAGCGGCCGGCCGGCCGGGCGCGGGTCACCAGGTCGGTGTCACTGGTGGTGCCGTCGATCCACACCACCCGCCTCCCGGTGTCCGAGGCGGCGAACATCTGCAGGCCGCGGTTGCAGGAGACCCGGCCCAGCGGCTCGCCGTCGAGGCCGTACTGCTGGAGCTTCGGCGAGGTCTCGTTGCGGTAAGCCGTGTCGGGCAGAAGGGTGGTGAGCGTGAGGGTGTCGTCCGAAGCGGTCATGTCCATCGCCCAGACCGCGTCCGCGGCGGACTCCGGAAGGACGTCCACGACGTTCTTGCCCAACAGGTCGGCCCTGCGGACCGCCGTGTGATTGTCGTCGTAGGCGGTCTCGTCAATGATCCAGTAGACGGACTTCGGAGTGAGGACGGGCTGGCCGATGCTGTACGGGGCGCCGGCCTCGCCGACCCGGGTCACCTTGCCGGTCTTCACATCGAGCAGCTCGACACCGATGGTGGTCCGTCCGCTGTCGTCCGCGTAGGACCGGGCGTAGGCGAGCTTGCCGTTCTTGAGCGTGGGCAGCCGGGAGTCGGTGATCCAGTGGGAGTCCGGGTCCGCGTCGACGGCCTTCGGGAGCTTGTCGCCGTCCCGGAGGTAGTTCACATGCCAGATGCCGTAGTCGTCGAGCAGTTCGAACGCCACCGTGTCACCGGAGACGCGGAGATTCTGGATGTCGTAGTAGTAGGAGGTGAAGAGTGTCTTCGGGACGCCACCGCTGATCGGGCGCGACATGATGCTGACGCCCATCGGTCCGTAGGCGGCCCAGACGACCCGCTTGCCGTCCGTGACCGGATAGACGTTGTAGTACCCGTTGTTGTCACTGATCTGCTGGGGCGCGCCCTTGCCGTCGGTGCGGCCGGCGAAGACCGTGTACGGCGCGGAGCCGTCGTCGTTCGACTTGGACGTGGTCCACCAGCCGGCGTCGGCGTCGGCGCCCGTGCCGCTGATGTTCAGCTTGCCGAGCAGCGTGTCGGTGTCCATGCCGAGCGCCTTCTCCCAGCCCGGCACGATGCCATGGGCGTCGAAGGACTTCTTCACGGTCTTGAGCTGCGCGCTCTTGACGTCGAGGTCCTTGGCGGCCGCGATGACGGCGGCGCGCCCCTCGGTGAAGCCGTCCAGCGGCGTCATGTACGAGGTGAGCGCACGGTAGACGATCGTGTCGGCGAGCTTGCCGCCCAGGTCCTCACGGATGTCCCAGAGAGCGCCGCCGAAGATGGTGGAGTTCAGGTGCACGGCGCCGCTGTCGATCTGGAACGACAGACCGAGGAAGTTCTTGGACGTGGTGGCGCCGTCGTTGAGGTCGCGCAGCGCGCAGTCGCGCGGCGAGGCGGTACGGCACAGGTCCTCACCGAGCAGACCGGCGTCCGGGTCCGACATCGGCACGCCCGAGGCGGTGACGTCGATGGCGTTGCCGAAGTAGTCGGCCAGCGCCTCGTTCATCGCGCCCGACTGGCCGGCGTAGACCAGCGCGGCGGAGTTCTCGACGACACCGTGCGTCATCTCGTGACCGACGACGTCCGTGTCGGCCGCCATGGGCCGGTACTGCGCGTCGCCGCTGCCGTACACCATCTTCTGGCCGTCCCAGAAGGCGTTCACGAACGGGCTGCCGTACTCCGTCACGCCGACCAGGGAGTCGATGGGCCCGCCCCGGCCGTCCAGGCTGTCCCGGCCGTGCTGCCGGCGGTAGTAGTCGTACACCTGGCCCGCGGCCCAGTGCGCGTCGACCGAGCCGGCCTCCGTCGCGTCCGCCCCGAAGGCGGGCGTGGGCGACGAGAAGAGCGAGATGCCCTCGGGCCAGACACCGGACGCCTCGGTGACATCGACGTTTGACGCGTCCCAGGTCGAGATGGCCGCCTTGGAGGTGGCGCTCATCCGGCTGTAGTCCGTCATCACATAGCGGCCGGTCGAGGCGTCCTGCCGCAGGCCCAGCGCCACCTCCCGGCCGTTGACTATCCTGCCGGAGCCGGTGACATCGCCCGGCGCGGCGGCGCCGCTCCCGGCCGCCGCGCTCCTGGTGGCCCGGCCGGCCTTCTCGGCCGGGACGACACCCTGCGCGGCGAAGGTGCGAAGGCCGCTGTACTGGAGGACGGGGAAGCCCGACGTGGCGTCGACGTACACCTCCTGCATCAGGGGCTCGCCGGTCGTCGGGTTGGTCCCGGTGACCCGCACATGGCGGGTGAGCACACCGGCGCCGCGCGCGAGGACGACCAGGCCCCTGTCCACGCCCTGGAGGGTGCTCGCGGCCTTCGCCGCGCCGGTCCTGCGGACCGCGGTGCCCTTGGTCAGCGTGGCCGAGGAGCCGCGCTTGACGGCCTCGACGGCGCGGCTGACGGCGGTCTTCGCGGAGACGCCGGGCGTCGTGCCGACCGTGAGGTCCGTGAAGTACTTGCCGGACGTACCGGTGACCGTGCGCCTGCCGTTCTTCCGCTCCATACGGACGACGTACTGGCCGCCGAGGACCTCGACACCGCGGTGGCGCTGCTGGAAGCGGACGGTCTCCTGACCACCGCTCTCCTCGGCCACCTCGGCGGTGCTCAGATCCTGTTCCGGGCGCGGGATGGCGTACCGGTCCCGGCGGTTCACAAGATGTTCACGGGCGGCGTCGTCGGCGTCGGCGGACGCCTCGGCGGGCTCCGCGATCCCCTCGACGAGCGCGGGGGTCCGGGTGTCCGTGCCCGGTACGACCTCGATGGCGGGCGGCTGTTCGGGGCCGGCCGCCTGGGCGGGCAGCGCCGGAACGGCCATGGCGGCGGCGCCGGCGAGCGCGATCGCGACGGAGACGCGTCTCTGTCTGGACATCCGGGTGTCGAGTCGTGGCACAGGGGCCTCCTACAAGCCGAAGTGGCTTCGGCTCACGGTGAGTTGACCAGGGGAAGTGGCGCGTCATTGCGCTGCGGCTCGGGCTCACCCTCGCCGCCGCGCGGGGCTCCGGGCAAGGCCCGGAGGAGGGTGGGTCCGCGCACCTGCGCAGATGAGAAGCGCCCGGCGGGCCGCGCTCGGGCGGTGCGGCACCAGCCGCTCCGAAGGGGCGGGCGGGCGCCTCCCGGACACAGCGTCGATCGGCTGTAACAGGCCGCGGTTACGCTTCCCCGACGCTGGAGATCACTGTCGACGGCTGTCGGTTTACGTACCATCAGCCCCACGTTCACCAGGGGGGAGACGTCGTGGATTCGTCATCCGACGCGGCATGGGGAGCGGTCGGTCTGGCTCCGCTCACCGGCCGGATCCTGGAGCATCTCATCGGCCGTCCGGTACTGACCGAGGACGAGATAGCGTCCGCCGTGGAGTACCCGGCGGAGGAGATCGGCGAGGCGCTGCGCGCGCTGGAGAGCGAACACCTGGTGGTGCGGACCGGTATCCGGCCGTCCCGCTGGGCCGCGGGCCCGCCGCGCTCGACGCTCGGAGCGCTGCTGGCCCGGCGGCGGCAGGAACTGGCCAGGACCGAGCTGTACATGGAGCGGCTTCAGGAGGCGTACCGTTCGGTGCCGTCCCGGCGGGTCACTTCCGACCTGTTCGAGGTCGTCGAGAGCCCGGACCAAGTGGCGGCGCGTTACGCGCAGTTGCTGGCCTCCAGCAAGCGTGAGGTGCTGCATCTGGCCAAGCCCCCGTATCTTCGGCGGTCTCCGTCGCCGGTCCGTGCGGGCACGGAGCCGGGCGCGGACCCGCGACCGGTGCCGGATCCCGATCCCCAGCCGCCGGAAGGCGTACGGCTCCGGTCCGTGTACGACAGCGACGGATTCACGGACGCGGTGTCCCTCAGGACCGCCCTGCGGGGCACGGCCCGGGGCGGCCTGCTCCGGCTGCTGCCCGGACTCCCCATGAAACTCGTGGTGTTCGACGACACCGCGGGGATGATCCCGCTGAGCAAGGCGGACCCCGCGGCGGGCTCCGTCATCGTCCACGCCTCGCCGCTGCTGGACGCGCTGACGGCACTGTTCGAAAGCGTGTGGGAACGGGCCACCCCGGTGTCCATGGCCGGCACGGCCGAAGGGCCCCAGGACGGTGGACGCGGGGAGGGCGAGCTGAGCGGGCGCGCGCGGGAAATCCTGGACCTCATGGCCGCGGGCCTGACCGACGACGCGATCGCCCGCGCGCTCGGGCTCAGCCGGCGGACCATTCAGAAACACATCAGTGGCACGGCGGACGCGCTGGGCGCCCGGACCCGCTTCCAGATCGCGCTGCTGGCCCGGGAGCGCGGCTGGGTCGGCCGGCGCTGAACGGGCGGGACAGCACTCAGCCGGTGTGGACCGCCGACCGTTCGGCGATGACGGGCAGATGACCGGCCCTACCGTGAAGGGCCGGGTCGCCGGCGGTCCTGTGGGCGAGATCGAGCGGCAGCGCGGTCGTGGTGGCAGCCGCTCTGAGCCGGCTCCTCCTCCGGAGTTCGGGGCGGAACGCCTGGGACGGCATCTTTCCCGTGTGGGCCGATGCCATGGTGCGCGGATCACTCGGTCTGGCCGGGTACATGTGGGTCATGCGGACGCCGCCCGGATCGGTGCGGCACGGACAAGCCTGATCGGACCGGAACGTCCTGGCCGGTCCGCCTTCCCCCAAGATGCGCGACGCCATGATCTGTGCGGGGACGCGGCCGGTCCCGTGCCTCGTCCTGGGGATACGCTCGATCTCTGGGCTTTGGTCGGACGGGGACGCGGACAGGAGACGGCACCATGACGCTGCCGGGACGCAGGAGCAGTACGTTCATCCGCCTGCTGCGGCACGGTTTCACCGATCCCTCCGCCGCCGAGCGGCTGCTCGACCTTCCCGAGATGTGCGCCGTACGGTCCGATCCGCTGCTGCTTGACGCGCTCGGTGCGACCGCCGATCCCGATCTGGCACTGCGCGGGCTCGTCCGCCTCGCCGAGGCGGCGCCGCCCGAGGAGCGCAGGATGCTGCTGGACACGCTGGTCACGGCGAAGCCGCTGCGGGACCGGCTGCTCGGTGTCCTCGGCGCGTCCGAGGCGCTCGCCGACCATCTCGCCAGGCACCCCGAGGATTGGCGTGTGCTGGTCACCTATGAGCTGGCGGACCTGCATCCCGGCGTCGAGGAGTTCGAGAGCGGTCTCGCCGGGGCCAACGACCCCGTCACGCTGCGGATCGCCTACCGCCGCTGTCTGCTGGCCATAGCGGCCAGGGACGTCTGCGGCACGACCGATGTCGCCGAGACCGCCGCCGAACTCGCCGATCTCGCGACCGCGACGCTGCGCGCCGCCCTGGCGATCGCCAAGGCCGCCGCGCCCGAGGACGCCGCCGCCTGCCGGCTCGCGGTCATCGCGATGGGCAAGTGCGGCGGCCATGAGCTGAACTACGTCTCGGACGTCGACGTGATCTTCGTCGGCGCGACCCCCGAGACCGCGGAGGAGGGCGCCGACGAGGGAAAGGCAGTCCAGGCCGCGACCCGTCTCGCCTCCCATCTCATGCGGATCTGCTCCGAGTCCAACAGCGAGGGAGCCATCTGGCCCGTCGACGCCAACCTGCGGCCCGAGGGCCGCAACGGGCCGCTCGTACGGACCCTGAGCAGCCATCTCGCCTACTACCAGCGCTGGGCCAAGACCTGGGAGTTCCAGGCGCTGCTCAAGGCCAGGGTGGTGGCCGGTGACCCGGCGCTCGGCGCGGAGTACATCGACGCCGTGTCGCCGCTCGTGTGGCAGGCCGCAGAACGCGAACACTTCGTGTCCGACGTCCAGAAGATGCGCCGCAGAGTCATCGACAACATCCCGGCCGGACAGGTTGAGCGTGAGCTGAAGCTCGGGCCCGGCGGCCTGCGGGACGTCGAGTTCGCCGTACAGCTCCTCCAGTTGGTCCACGGCCGCAGCGACGCGTCCCTGCACAGCGGTTCGACACTCGTGGCGCTGGAGGCGCTGGCGGCGGGCGGCTACGTGGGAAGGGCGGACGCGGCGCAGCTCGACGAGTCGTACCGCTTCCTGCGCGCGATGGAACACCGTCTCCAGCTCCACCGGCTGCGGCGCACACACCTCGTACCGGAGGACGAGGACGATCTGCGCCGCCTCGGCCGCTCGCTCGGGCTGCGCAACGACCCCGTGGCCGAACTGACCAAGGCGTGGAAACGCCACACCGCCGTGGTGCGGCGGCTGCACGAGAAGCTCTTCTACCGGCCGCTGCTGAACTCCGTCGCCCAGCTCGCGCCCGGCGAGATCCGGCTCAGCACCAGGGCGGCGGGGCAGCGCCTCGAAGCGCTCGGCTACGCCGACCCGGTGGCGGCGCTGCGGCACCTGGAGGCGCTGTCGTCGGGGGTGAGCCGCAAGGCGGCGATCCAGCGGACGCTGCTGCCGGTGCTGCTCGGCTGGTTCGCGGACTCGGCCGATCCGGACGCCGGGCTGCTCAACTTCCGCCGGGTGTCGGACGCGCTCGGCAAGACCCCCTGGTATCTGCGGCTGCTGCGGGACGAGGGGGCCGCGGCGGAGAATCTGGCGAGGGTGTTGTCGGCCGGGCGGCTCGCGCCCGACCTGCTGCTGCGCGCGCCCGAGGCGGTCTCGATCCTGGGGGATCCGCACGGGCTGACACCGCGCGGCCGGGTCGCGCTGGAGCAGGAGGTGCTCGCCGCGGTCGGCCGCGCGGAGACGGCGGAGGGCGCGGTCGCCTCGGCGCGCGGGGTGCGCAGACGGGAGCTGTTCCGTACGACGGCCGAGGACATCATCGGCTCCTACGGCACGGAGGACAGTCCGGCCGAGCAGGACCACGGCGCGCTGGTCGACCGGGTCGGGAACGCCGTCACCGATCTGAACGCGGCGACGCTGGCCGGCGCGCTCCGCGCCGTCGTGCGCGAGCAGTGGGGCGACACGCTGCCGACCCGGTTCGCGGTCATCGGCATGGGGCGCTTCGGCGGCCACGAGCTGAGCTACGGCTCCGACGCGGATGTGCTCTTCGTGCACGAGCCGCGCGAGGGCGTCGACGAACACGAGGCGGCGCGCGCCGCGAACGAGGTGGTCGCCGAGATGCGGCGACTGCTGCAAGTGCCCTCCTCCGAGCCGCCCTTGCTGATCGACGCGGACCTGCGGCCGGAGGGCAAGAGCGGCCCGATGGTACGTACGCTCGCCTCCTACGAGGCGTACTACCGGCGCTGGTCGCTGGTCTGGGAGAGCCAGGCGCTGCTGCGGGCCGAGCCCATGGCGGGTGACGCGGATCTCGGCCGCCGCTTCATCGAACTGATCGATCCGCTGCGCTACCCGGCGGAGGGGCTGGGGGAGGACGCGGTGCGGGAGATCCGCCGCCTCAAGGCGCGGATGGAGTCGGAGCGGCTGCCGCGCGGCGCCGACCCGACGCTCCACACCAAGCTGGGCCGGGGCGGTCTC
The DNA here is from genome assembly GCF_040635655.1 of Streptomyces sp. NPDC006923. Lineage (NCBI taxonomy): Bacteria > Bacillati > Actinomycetota > Actinomycetes > Kitasatosporales > Streptomycetaceae > Streptomyces > Streptomyces sp. NPDC006923. The sequence goes on along the minus strand of NZ_JBEYIF010000001.1, from coordinate 430,296 downwards.
TCGGACGTCGAGTGGACCGTACAGCTCCTTCAGCTCCGGCACGGCTGGGCGGAGCCGGGACTGCGCACCACCAGCACCCGCGAAGCCCTCGCGGCGGCCAACGCGGCGGGCCTGCTCTCGGCCGAGAACGCGCAGATCCTGGACGACGCCTGGGTCCTCGCGAGCCGGGTGCGCAACGGTGTGATGCTGGTCCGGGGCAGGCAGGCCGACACCTTCCCGTCGGACGCCCGTGAGCTGGGCGCGATGGGCCGCTATCTCGGATACGACCCCGGCCACATCGGCGACATGATCGACGACTACCGCCGGACGACGCGCAGGGCGCGCGCGGTGGTGGAGGAGCTGTTCTACGGGGCGGCGTGATCCGGCGGGCGGGCATACCTCCGCCCGCAGTCGCAGACCTGGCAGCGCGAAGTGATCGAGCGGGTGAAGGAGTTCCTGACCAGTTGGCCCCTGTCCGGTCGGTGCTGCCCGAGGCGGACCCCGGCGGCGAGCGCCAGGACTCCGTCACTCACTCTCCGTTCCTCCGGCTTGACCCCCTTTCTCGTGGCGCTCGCGGTACAGGGCAGCCAGCCTCTTTGTGAGGACGCCGACATCCCTCATGTACTGGAAGGCACCAAAGTGCGGCGTGTCCGGGGTGGGCCGTCGGCTCGATTCCAATAGCTGGTAAGAGCTCCGGTAGAGCCCACGGGCCGTGCGGTCCTCGTCGAAGCCGAGGTCTTCGCCGAGGAGCAGCCCCAGGTGTCCGATCAGGGCCCGGGTCACCTTGTCGATCTGCGGACGATCCGGCATGTTGAGCGTGATCGCGAGTGCGGTGGTCACGGTGTCGGTGAGGGTCTCAAGATCGACAGGCAGTCCATCGCTTTCGACGCCGACGATTTTTTGTCTCGTCATGTCCGCATCCTTCGTAGGCTCCGGCAGTTCTCGTTTGTGACAACGACCAGAGAACCGCTTCGAGCCGAAGCGCTCCACGGCATCCGTGCGGCAGTCTTGACGCACTGCTGACGCGTGCGCTGCGCGGGCACCGCCCGGAGAGGCAGATTCAGGCTGTGAAGGGGGCCCCGACATGGGTGTTGCGGAACGGCGAAAAGTCCTCGGCTACAGTCAGGAAAGCCTTGCCCATGCCGTGGGCGTCGACCGTACAACGGTTGGACGTTGGGAGAGCGGCAGGACCGTGCCTCAGCCGCTGCTGCGTCCAAGGCTGGCCGAGGTGCTGCAAGTCGATCTTGCCGAACTCGACTCCCTGGTGGGCCACCCGCAGCGCTCGCCTCAGGAGTCGGCCGGGCCGCCGCCAGGCGACCACCACCGGACGGGGGACATCGACGACATGATCCGACGCGAGTTCCTGCGTGTTATCGCCGTGACCGGTGCCCTTGCTTCCTTACCCGCCGAAGAGGCCGACGCGCCGGCCGAAGGAGTACGCCGGGGCTCCTCCGCCGACTTTCTGCGCATGAACAGCCACCTCTGGCAGGTCTACCAGCTCGCCCGCTCCAAGGGCTCCGTGTACCCGATCGTTCGGGAGCAGCTCGCGGCCCTGAGCAAGGCGCTGGACGAACGCTCGGACACGCAAGTTCAGGCTTTGTGCGGCGCGGCGGGCGACCTCTTCCAACTCGCAGGCGAGCTGGCCTTCGACAGCAACCGTTACACGGACGCCGCAGCGTCGTACACGCTCGCCGCGGCGGCGAGTAAGGACGCGGGATCGTTTGACCTCTGGGCCTGCTCGCTGGTGCGGCACGCGTACATCGACATGTACGAGCGCAGATACAAGGAAGCCGCAGGCATCCTCTCGGCTGCCGAGAGGCTCGCCGGTCGAGGAGACAGCGCGCTGTCCACACGCCATTGGGTTGCCTCGGTTCAGGCTGAGGCGCATGCCGGGCTGGGTGACCTGGCCGCCTGTGAGCGCGCCCTGGACGAGGCGGAGAAGGTGCGGGACCTGACGTCCCCCGGTCATAACGGGGGATGGCTGCGCTTCGACGGTTCCCGGCTGGCCGAGGAGCGGGGTGCCCGATACGTACAGCTCGGCCGTCTCGACCTGGCCGAAGGGGCACTCAAGAGCGCGCTGGACCAAAGCTCACTCGCGAGGGAGGGAACCTCGTTGCGACGCCGTGGGGCCGCGTTGACGGACCTGGCCGCGATTGGGGCCAAGCGGCGCGATCCGGATCAACTTCTTGTCTACGGCCGTGAGGCACTGCAACTTGCCTGGGAAACATCCTCCGGGTATGTCGCCCGTAGACTCCGCAACCTGCGAACCGAGCTCGGTCCCTTGGTCCGCGACCACCGCGTCGCTGAGCTGGACGCCGAGATCGGCGCACTGAGCATCACGCGACGAGAGGGGTAAGCATGCCGCAGACCGAGGACGGCCGCCTGTTCCGGGAGATGTGGGTCGCCGGCGTACGAGCACACTTTCCCGGTGAGCCGAAGCCCGGCTACGTGACTCCTTGGGAGGACACCCCGGAGTGGGAACGCCAGGCAGCAGCCGCCGTCCAGGGACAGGTGCGACAGTTCCTCCTCGTGAGCGAGGGGCATGCTTCGCGGCTGTCACGCGAGCAGAAGGGCCGGTTCGTCGCGACGTGCTGGACCGCCCAGATGTTCAAGCACTTCGAAGCTCCCAAGCCGGGCTACGTGGCTGACTGGCCGGACCTCCCCGACTGGCAGAAGGAGACCGACTCGGACATTTTCGAGGCGATCGAGAAGTCCGTCGAGTGAGTTCGTCGACCTGCGCGGCGTGATCCGGCGGGCGGGGCCCCGCGCCTGTACCCCCTGCCCCGGCGCGACCGGGGCGTCAGGCCGTCAGGGGCCGGCGTCCGTGCTCTCGCCGGCGGCCGGGGCCGACCTGGCGCGGGAGCCGGTACGGCAGCTCGCCGTACCAGAGGTACGAAATGCCGAAACCGAACGCGAGGCAGACCATGCCGCCCACGGCGTCCAGCCAGAAGTGGTTCGCGGTGGAGACGATCACGAGCAGGGTGACCGCCGGATAGAGCAGCCCGAGTATCTTCGCCCAGGGCGCCGAGGCCAGCGCGAAGACGGTCACACCGCACCACAGGGACCAGCCGATGTGCATCGACGGCATCGCCGCGTACTGGTTCGACATGTTCTTCAGGTCGCCCGAGGCCATCGAGCCCCAGGTGTTGTGGAACGCGACCGTGTCGACGAAGTGCCCTCCGGTCATCAGACGCGGCGGTGCCAGCGGATACAGGTAGTAACCGAGCAGGGCGACGACCGTGGTCGCGAAGAGCACCAGGCGGGCGGCGGCGTAGCGGCCGGGGTGGCGGCGGAAGAGCCAGATCAGCACACAGATGGTGACGACGAAGTGCAACGTCGCGTAGTAGTAGTTCATGGCCACGATCAGCCACGTCACCGAATTGACGGCGTGGTTGACGGACTGCTCGACCGCGATCCCCAGGGCCCGTTCCGTCTGCCAGATCCACTCGGCGTTACGCAGCGCCTTGACCCGCTGCTCCGGCACGGCGTTGCGGATCAGGGAGTACGTCCAGTAACTGACCGCGATCAACAGGATTTCGAACCAGATCCGCGGGCGGCGAGGTGACCGGAGGCGCCACAGCCGTACCCGGCCGCGCCTCTCGTCCTCGGCGCTCACCACGCGGGTCGCGCCGGCCCGCGGCGCGTCAGTCGCCTCGTCGGTGATGGGTGACGGGGCGGCCGTCCGGCCTTCCCGTGTCTTCACGGTCGATTCACCCGTCTCTCCCCGGTGCAGTACTCCGCCTCCCCGCCCATGGGCAGCGTCAGGGCGCGGCCGGCACGAGGCCGGTGCCGAGCCAAGTGAGAAGCCACCCCACTCAGGGGGTGGAGGAGTCACAGCGAGAGAGTCTGCCAGATTCCCCGCCCCCGACCGATCATCCCCCGGTCGGGTTCGTGCCGCATTCGGTACACCCTAAAGTCGACCGCGCTGCCCCGTCGACCCGAGGTGCCCCGGAGCCGGAGCGGAAGCCGTTGAACCACGGACCACCAGCTCCGGCATGAAGACGAACTCGCTGTGCGGGGCGGGTGTGCCACCGATCTCCTCCAGCAGCGTGCGTACCGCCGCCTGGCCCATCGACGGCACCGGCTTGCGGATCGTCGTCAGCGGGGGATCGGTGAACGCTATGAGCGGTGAGTCGTCGAAGCCGACCACCGACAGATCCCCGGGCACCTCCAGACCGAGCCGCCTGGCCGCCCTGATCGCGCCGAGCGCCATCATGTCGCTCGCGCACACCACGGCCGTACAGCCGCGCTCGATCAGCGCGGTGGCGGCGGCCTGGCCGCCCTCCAGCGTGAACAGCGACTGCTGGATCAGCTCGTCCGTCTCCCGGGGCGAGAGACCGAGCAGCTCCTGGACCGTGGCCCGGAAGCCCTCGATCTTGCGGAGCACCGGCACAAAGCGCTTGGGGCCGACGGCGAGCCCGATCCGCTGGTGGCCCAGCGAGACGAGATGGGTCACCGCGAGCCGGACGGCCGCCCGGTCGTCCGGCGAAATGAAGGGGGCCTGGACCTTCGGCGAGAAACCGTCCACGAGGACATAGGGCACGCCCTGGGAGCGGAGCCTCTCGTACCGGCCCATGTCCGCCGAGGTGTCGGCGTGCAGCCCGGAGACGAAGATGATGCCGGAGACGTCCCGCTCGACGAGCATCTCGGTCAGCTCGTCCTCGGTGGACCCGCCGGGCGTCTGGGTCGCCAGCACCGGGGTGTAGCCCTGCCGGGTGAGGGCCTGGCCTATCACCTGGGCCAGCGCCGGGAAGATCGGATTCTCCAGTTCCGGCGTGATCAGGCCGACCAGTCCGGCGCTGCGGCGGCGCAGCCGTACGGGACGCTCGTAGCCGAGGACGTCGAGCGCGGCGAGAACGGATTCGCGGGTGGTCGCGGCAACCCCGGGCTTGCCGTTCAGTACGCGGCTGACCGTCGCTTCGCTGACCCCCGCCTGGGTTGCGATGTCGGCAAGCCGTGCGGTCATGGGAGTGGACTGTACCGGGCGTCTGTCGGATTGCACACCGGGCGCGGAAGCCAGCCGGATCGGCAAGACCTTGCAAGATCTTGCGAAACCTTCCTGCGGTGCCGGTGCCGGGTCCCGAGACCCCCTCGGCCTGCATAAACCGTCTCTGCCAGGCGATCTGATCCCCCGTCATGTGTCCGGCGGGCCCGGGCGGGGTACGCACAGGTAACGAGCGGCGGCTCTTGCGGAAATATTCCGCAAGGTCTTTCGGCCTTCTTTCATCGCTGTTACCTTCACGTCCGACCCGGCGCCGCAATGGAGCGGTACGGCAGTTGAAGGAGTTCGGATGCGACGTGGCATAACGGCCGCCGCCCTGGCCGCGACCCTGGTCCTCGCGGCGACCGCCTGCGGCACTGACGACAAGTCAGGCGGCGCCAAGAGCTCGGGCGGCGAGCTCTCGGGAACGGTCACCTGGTGGGACACCTCGACCGTCGGCAGCGAGGACAAGGTCTTCAAGAAGCTCGCCGAGGACTTCGAGAAGGAACACCCGAAGGTCGACGTCAAGTATGTGAACGTGCCCTTCGGCGACGCCCAGAACAAGTTCAAGAACGCGGCGCAGTCCGGCTCCGGCGCTCCCGACGTGATCCGCTCCGAGGTCGCCTGGACCCCCGAGTTCGCCGATCTCGGCTATCTCGCGCCGCTGGACGGCACCCCGGCGCTCAAGGACGAGAAGGACTTCCTCGGCCAGGCCGCCGCCTCCACCCGGTACGGCGGCAAGACCTATGCCGTGCCGCAGGTCATCGACTCCATGGGCATCTTCTACAACAAGCGGATCCTCAAGGACGCCGGCGTCGAAGTGCCCGGCACCGTCGAGGAGTTGAAGTCCGTGTCGAAGACAGTCAAGGAGCGGACCGGCAAGACCGGCCTGTATCTGCGCGGCGACGACGCCTACTGGTTCCTGTCGTTCCTGTACGGCGAGGGCGGCAATCTGGTCGACGCCGGGAGCAGGACCGTCACCGTCGACAACGCGGCCGGGGTGAAGGCCATGACCGTCGTCAAGGACCTGGTGGACTCCGGCGTCGCCAAGACCGACGCCACGGACGGTTTCGAGAACATGCAGACGGCCTTCAAGGAGGGCGAGGTCGCCATGATGATCAACGGCCCGTGGGCGATCACCGACACCTACGGCGGGCCGCAGTTCAAGGACCGGACAAACCTCGGCATCGCGCCCGTACCGGCCGGCTCCGCCGGGCAGGGCGCCCCGCAGGGCGGCCACAACCTCGCGGTCTACGCGGGCTCCGGAAACCTTGACGCCTCCTACGCGTTCACCGAGTACATGACGTCGGCGGCGAGCCAGGCCAGGGTCGCCGAGGAACTGAACCTGCTGCCGACCCGTACCTCCGTCTACGCCCAGCCGGATGTCGCCGCCAACGAGATCGTCGGCTTCTTCAAGCCCGTGGTCGACAAGGCCGTCGAGCGCCCCTGGATCCCCGAGACCGGCAGCCTGTTCGCGCCGCTGGTGACCGAGTACACCAAGGTCCTCACCGGCCAGACCACACCGGAGCAGGGCGTCACGGCCACCGGCGACGCGTACCGCAAGCTGCTCAAGGGCTGGAAGTAACAGGAAGGCGGGCCGGCTGATGGCTGTCCACACCGGCCAGTCGGTGGCGCGGGCCGCGGGCGACGACATCGCCCGCGGCTCCGGCCCCCGCTCTGGCAACCCACCCGGCAGGTTCCGGCGGGGGCTCTCGACACACTGGTACGCCTGGACGATGGTCGCGCCGGTGGTGACCGTGATCGGCGTGATCATCGGGTATCCACTGGTCCGCGGCGTCTGGCTGTCGCTCACCGACGCCAACGAGCGCAATGTCGAGCGCCACATCGGCGTCAACCACCTGCCCGCCACCTACGAGTTCATCGGTCTCGGCAACTACACGGAGGCGCTGACGGGCGGGCAGTTCCTCGCCACCCTCGGCTGGACCCTGGTGTGGACGTTCTCCTGCGTCAGCGTGACCTTCGCGCTGGGCCTCGCCCTGGCGAACATCCTCAACCGCAGGATCGCCGGCCGCTCCGTCTACCGGATGCTGCTGATCCTGCCCTGGGCCGTACCGGGCTTCGTCTCCGTCTTCGCCTGGCGCTTCCTCTACAACGAGGACCGGGGCTTTCTCAACAAGCTGCTGGCCGGCGGCGGCATCGACGCCGTGCCCTGGCTCAACGACCCGGGCTGGGCCAAGTTCTCCGTCATCGCCGTGAACATCTGGCTCGGCGTGCCGTTCATGATGGTCGCCCTGCTCGGCGGACTCCAGTCCATCCCCGGCGAGATGTACGAGGCCGCCGAGATGGACGGCGCCACCACCTGGCAGCGGTTCTGCCACATCACCATGCCGGGGCTGCGGTCGGTCAGCACGACGGTGGTCCTGCTCTCCACCATCTGGACCTTCAACATGTTCCCGGTGATCTTCCTGCTGACGCGCGGCGGCCCCGGCGAGGCCACCCAGATCCTGGTCACGCAGGCATACAAGTTCTCCTTCGAGATCAGCCCGCGCGACTTCGCTCAGTCCTCCACCTGGGGCGTGCTGATCCTTGTCCTCCTGATGCTCTTCGCCGCGGTCTACCGGCGAGTCCTCCGCACGCAGGGAGATACGTGGTGACCACCGCCGCACCCCGCCCCGCCGTCCCGACCGCGCCCCGCACCCGGCGCCGCGGCCGGCGCTCGCCGCTGGCCTCGGCCGCGCTGCACACCACCCTCGTCGTCGCGTCCGTGACAGCCGTCTTCCCGGTGCTGTGGGTCTTCCTGACCTCGCTCAAGCCGCCGAGCCACGCGACGACCACGGACTTCTTCACGGAGACGACGTTCGAGAACTACACCGGGCTGCTGCGGGACACACCGTTCCTCACCTGGTTCGGCAACTCACTGCTCATCGCGGGCCTCACCACCGTGCTCGGTGTGTTCGTGGCGGCCACCACCGGCTACGCCGTCAGCCGCTTCCGCTTCCCCGGCAAACGCGGTCTGATGTGGACCCTGCTCATCACCCAGATGTTCCCGGTCGCCGTCCTCATCGTGCCGATCTACAACATCATGGCGGGCCTCGGACTGCTCAACAATCCGGCCGGTCTGGTGATCACGTACCTCACCATCGCGGTGCCCTTCTGCGCCTGGATGATGAAGGGCTTCTTCGACACCATCCCGGCGGAGATCGACGAATCCGGCCAGGTCGACGGGCTGACGCCGTTCGGCACCTTCTTCCGGCTGATCCTGCCGCTGGCCAGACCGGGCCTCGCGGTGACCGCGTTCTACTCCTTCATCACCGCCTGGGGCGAAGTCGCCTACGCCTCGGCCTTCCTGGTCGGCGACGAGAACCTCACGCTCGCCGGCGGTCTCCAGAAGTTCGTCAACCAGTACGGCGCCCAGTGGGGCCCGATGACCGCCGCGTCCGTACTCATCGCCGTCCCCGCCGCACTCGTCTTCCTCCTCGCCCAGCGCCATCTCGTCACCGGGATGTCGGCCGGCGCCGTCAAGGGCTGACCGGCGCAGACCGGCGCACCACCGCGCCGGGACGTCCCACCGCACCACCGCGCACGTACGAAGGCGGCACCGGGCCCATCGGTCCCGGTGCCGCCCCCCACCGCAGACACTCCAGGGATGACATGACCCAGCACCTCGCTGCCCCTCTCACCGGCCCGTCGGACGACGCCCCGGGCGACCGCTCGGGCTGGTGGCGGGACGCGGTGATCTACCAGGTCTATCCACGCAGCTTCGCCGACGGCAACGGCGACGGAATGGGCGATCTCGACGGAGCGCGCCGCCGTCTCCCGTATCTCAAGCAGCTCGGCGTCGACGCCGTCTGGCTCAGTCCCTTCTACGCGTCGCCGCAGGCCGACGCCGGCTACGACGTCTCCGACTACCGGGCCATCGACCCGATGTTCGGCACCCTGCTGGACGCCGACGCGCTGATCCGTGACGCCCATGAGCTGGGCCTGCGCGTCATCGTCGACCTCGTACCGAACCACTCCTCCGAGGACCACGAATGGTTCAGGCGCGCGCTGCGGGAAGGGCCGGGCTCCCCCCTGCGCGAGCGTTACCACTTCCGGCCCGGCAAGGGAGCCGCCGGTGAACTCCCGCCCAACGACTGGGAGTCCATCTTCGGCGGCCCCGCCTGGACCCGTACCACCGACCCGGACGGCACCCCCGGCGAGTGGTATCTGCATCTCTTCGCCCCCGAGCAGCCCGACTTCAACTGGGACCACCCGGCCGTCGCCGACGAGTTCCGCTCGATCATGCGCTTCTGGCTGGACATGGGTGTGGACGGCTTCCGCGTCGATGTCGCCCACGGTCTGGTCAAGGCGGCCGGACTGCCGGACATCGGCAGCGGCGGACAGCTCAGGCTGCTCGGCAGCAGCGATGCCGGCCTGCCGTTCTTCGACCAGGACGGAGTGCACGAGATCTACCGGAGCTGGCGCACGATCCTCGACGAATACCCCGGCGACCGGATCGCCGTCGCCGAGGCATGGACACCGACCGTCGAGCGCACCGCGAACTACGTGCGCCCCGACGAGCTGCACCAGGCGTTCAACTTCCAGTACCTGAGCACCTCGTGGGTCGGTCCCGCGCTGCGCGAGGTCATCGATGTCTCACTCGCCGCGATGCGCCCGGTCGGCGCCCCGGCCACCTGGGTGCTGTCCAACCACGATGTGACCCGGCACGCCACCCGGTTCGCGGGACCGCCCGGCAGCGGCACCCAGACACGCGAGCCCGGCGACCGGACCCTCGGACTGCGGCGGGCCCGCGCGGCGTCGCTGCTGATGCTCGCCCTGCCGGGCTCCGCGTACATCTACCAGGGCGAGGAACTCGGGCTGCCCGATGTCACCGATCTGCCCGACGAGGCCAGGCAGGACCCCTCGTACTTCCGCGCGAGCGGCCAGGACGGCTTCCGCGACGGCTGCCGGGTCCCCATCCCCTGGACGCGCACGGGGAGTTCGTACGGTTTCGGCACCGGAGGGAGCTGGCTGCCGCAGCCGGAGAGCTGGGCCGCGCTCAGCGTCGAGGCCCAGACCGGCGACCCCACCTCCACGCTGGAGCTGTACCGGTCGGCGCTGGCCGTGCGCCGGGAACACCCGGGGCTGGGCGCCGGCTCCTCGGTGGAATGGCTGGACGCCCCCGAGGGCGTGCTCGTCTTCGCCCGGCCGGGCTTCGTCTGCACGGTCAACACGACGGACAGGGCCGTACGGATCCCGGTGCGCGGAAGCCTGCTGCTGGCGAGCGGACCCCTGCCGGCCGGTCCCGGTACCCCCGGCGAGACCGAGCTGCCGGCGGACACCACGGCGTGGTGGACGGTGTGACCGCCCCGCTCCGCCGGAACGGCCCCCGCCGCCGGCCCGGCCGCGCCGCCCCCGGGCGGCCCTGAGGGCGGAGCGCGCCGCCACGAGAGACCGCACCATCCGTCATCCGCACATCCCCCACCCCGTGCAGGAGGAACCATGGTCCGCAGATCCCTCGCCGCCGCGCTCGCCCTGGTGGCCGGCGCCACCGCCCTCGCGGTGCCCGCCGGGACCGCCCAGGCGGCGCCGCCCGGCGGCAAGGACGTCACCGCCGTACTCTTCGAGTGGACATTCGACTCCATAGCCAGGGCATGCACAGACACCCTCGGCCCGGCCGGTTACGGCTACGTACAGGTCTCGCCGCCCCAGGAGCACATCCAGGGCGGCCAGTGGTGGACCTCGTACCAGCCCGTCAGCTACCGGATCGCGGGCCGGCTCGGTGACCGCGCCGCCTTCACGGACATGGTGAACACCTGCCACGCGGCGGGTGTCAAGGTCGTCGCCGACAGCGTCATCAACCACATGGCGGCCGGTGACGGCACCGGTACGGGCGGCTCGCCGTACGCCAAGTACACCTATCCGGGCATCTACTCGGGCGCCGACCTGGACGACTGCCGCGCGCAGATCACCAACTACAACGACCGCGCGAACGTACAGAACTGCGAGCTGGTCGGGCTCGCGGATCTGGACACCGGCGAGGACTACGTACGCGGCCGGATCGCGGCCTATCTGAACGACCTCCTCTCGCTCGGGGTCGACGGCTTCCGGATCGACGCCGCCAAACACATGCCGGCCGCCGACCTCGCCGCGATCAGAAGCCGGCTGAACGATCCCGGCGCCTACTGGAAACAGGAAGTCATCCACGGCGCCGGCGAGGCGGTGTCACCGACCGAATACCTCGGCACCGGAGACGTCCAGGAGTTCCGGTACGCGCGAAGCCTCAAGCAGGTGTTCACCAACGAGAACCTCGCCCACCTGAAGAACTACGGCGAGGGCTGGGGCTTTCTGGCGAGCGGCACGTCCGCCGTCTTCGTGGACAATCACGACACCGAGCGCGGCGGCGACACCCTGAGCTACAAGGACGGCGCGAACTACACCCTCGCCAATGTCTTCATGCTGGCCTGGCCCTACGGATCGCCTGACGTGCACTCCGGCTACGAGTTCACCGACCGCGACGCGGGGCCGCCCAACGGCGGCACCGTCAACGCCTGCTACCGCGACGGCTGGAAGTGCCAGCACGCCTGGCGCGAGATCTCGTCCATGGTCGGCTTCCGCAACACCGTGCGGGGCACGGCCGTGACGAACTGGTGGGACAACGGCGGCGACCAGATCGCCTTCGGACGCGGCGACCGGGGCTATGTGGCCGTCAACCACGAGAACTCCCCGCTCACCCGCACCTTCCAGACCTCGCTGCCCGGCGGCGACTACTGCGATGTGCAGAGCGGCCGGAGGCTGACCGTGAACAGCTCCGGACAGTTCACCGCGACACTCGGCACAAACACCGCGGTCGCGCTGCACACCGGCGCGCGCGGCTGCTGAGAACGCATACGGGCCAAGGAGGACCCCGGCACGGGCCGATCTTGACCGGAAAGGATGAACCCTCGGGCGCTTCCGAGCGTTTCCCGCCATGGGGACCGGCTTCGGTTCCCAACTGGGCCAGAATGTACCCGTGGTGGGGAACCTTCCCGAAGAGACGACCAGCTTCGTAGGTCGCAGGACCGAACTGGTCCTCCTGGAGCACGCACTCGAAGAGCACCGGCTGATCACGCTGACCGGCAGCGGTGGCGTGGGCAAGAGCCGGCTGGCGCTGCGCGCCGCCGAGCTCGCGGCCGGAGTCACGAACGCACCTCGCGCCGCCCGCCCGGACGGACCGGGCCCCGGGCGGGGGAGGGGCCGCCATCCCGACGGCGTGTGGTGGGCGGACCTCTCCCCGCTCTACGACGAACGGCTGCTGCTCGCCACCGTCTCCGACGCCGTCGGGCTCTCCGACTACTCCCTGCGGATGCCCATCGAGGCGCTCTGCGAATGGCTCGCGGACCGGCGGCTCCTGCTCGTCCTCGACTCGTGCGAACGGATAGTGCCCGCCTGCGCCCATCTCGTCGGTGAACTGCTCACCGCCGCGCCCGGCCTCACCGTCCTCACCACCAGCAGACAGCCCCTCGGGGCCAAGGGCGAGTACTGCCTGGAAGTGCCGCCGCTGCCGCTGGAGGGCGACGACGAGGTCCTCCAGCTCTTCCGCGACCGCGCCGCCGAGGCCGCGCCCCAGGTGTCCCTCGACGATCCCGGGACCGCCGCCGCCGCCGTGCAGATCTGCCGCCGGCTCGAAGGCATCCCGCTCGCCGTCGAACTCGCCTGCGCCCGGCTCGACGAGAACTCCGTCGAGCAGATCGCCGACCTGCTCACCTCCCGGCTCGACATACTCACCAACGAGAACGTGTGGCCCCAGCGCCACCGCGCCCTGCGCACGGCCATCGGCTGGAGCCACGAACTGTGCGCGCCGCTGGAACGCCTGCTCTGGGCGCGGCTCTCCGTCTTCCGCGGCGACATCGAAGCGGTGGACGCGCAGGCGGTCTGCGCCGGCGGTCCGCTCTCCGCCGAGGCCATCACCACGGCCCTCACCGGCCTGATCGCCAAATCCGTCGTCCGGCAGGACGGCACCCGCTACCGGATGCTCGACACCATCCGTGAGTACGGCTTCATGTGGCTGGCCGAACTCGGCGAGGAACGGCTGATCACGGACCGGCACGCCGCACACTTCGCCGAGCTCGCCCGGCAGGCCCACGACGGCTGGTTCGGATCCGAACAGGTCGACTGGTACCAGCGGATGGCCGACACCCACGCCGATCTGTGCGCCGCCCTCAACCACCTGCTCGCCGTCGATCCGGAAGCGGCCGTCGGCATGGCGGGACGGGTCTGCTTCTTCTGGTTCTGCTGCGGCCATCTGCACGAGGCCCGGATCTACCTGGAACGCGCCCTGGCCGCCGACGACACCGTCGGGCCGCACCGCACCCGTGCCCTGTGGGCGCTCGGCATGACCGTCGTGCTCCAGGGCGACCACGAGACCGCGCACCGGCTCGGCGAGCAGTGCAGCATGGCCGCGTGGCGCGACCAGGACCCCGAGTCGATGCTCTCGGCGGCCTACCTCCTCGGCATCACGTACATGATGATGAGCCGTCCGCAGGCCGCCTACACCGTGGCCGACCGCGCCCTGCGCGCGCTGCCCGGCGAACCCTTCGACTCCCGCTCACGGCTGCGCTGCCGGCTGATCCGGATCTTCGCGCTCACCGCGACGGGCCGGCTCGACGAAGCGGGCGAGGAAGCGGCCGACCTGCGGCGGCTGTGCCTGGAGCACGAGGAGTACTGGACCCGCTCCTACGCCGACTACCAACTCGCGCTGGTCCGCCTGCTCCAGGGCCGGCCGCACGAGGCGGAGGCCCACGCCCGCTCGATGGTCAACGCCAAGCGGCTGCTGGGCGACAGCTTCGGCATCGCGCTCGGCCTCGATCTGATGGCCGCCGCGTTCGCCGCGCAGGGCGACGGCGAACGGGCCGCGCACGCGTACGGCACCGGCCAGGCGTACTGGCGCATGGTCGGCCATCCGCAGCGCGGCACGCCGGAGCTGGCGCCGGTACGCGCCGAGTGCGAACGGCAGGCCCGCGAGGCGGCCGGAAACCTCGCGTACGAGGACGCGTTCCACCGGGGCCTGGTGGACGACGGCGAGAGCGGACTCGCCCGCGCGCTGCTGGGCCATCTGCCCTCGGAGAGCTGAACGGGCCCGGCTGTTTCCGTGTGAACCGGCCCGTGCTGGAAATCTGGTAGGTATGACGTCCACCGACGTGAAAACGGAAGAGCCCAGGAACGGCACGCGCGCGCCGCGGCTGTCCTGGTGGGCCAAACTGCCCCTCGCACTCGTCGTCGTGGCCGCGCTGCTGTTTCTGGGCAGCCGGCTCGATCTGCTCCCCGGTTTCGGGGACCTGTTCGGCGAAGAGACCCAGGACCGCACGGGGCCCACCCTGCTGCAGTCCATCCAGGACCTGGACCGTTACGAGGCGGCCTCGGGCAACTTCCAGGTCGTCGTGGACCTGGAGAAGGACGCCAAATACCTGCCGGACGCGATCCGGGGCACCAGGACCCTCTATGTCGGGGCCGGCACGGTCGGCTCGTATGTCGACTTCGGCGGGATCGGCGAGGACAGCGTCCAGGTCAACGAGGCCCGTACGGCCGCGACGATCCGGCTGCCGCACGCCCGGCTCGGCAAGCCCGCGCTGGACCCGGACCGTTCGTACGCCGTCTCCAAGGAGCGGGGACTCCTCGACCGGCTCGGTGACCTCTTCTCCGACAACCCGGCCGACGAGCGCGCCGTGAACCGGCTGGCCGCCCAGCACATCGGGGACGCGGCGAAGGACAGCGAACTCACCGCCCGCGCCGAGAAGAACACCACCAGCATGCTGGAGGGCCTGCTGCGGTCCCTCGGCTTCACCCAGGTGAAGGTGGTCTACGCCTGACCGGCGGGTTCCCTCTCCGGTGGCCGTCCCGCCGCGCGTCCGCGCGGTCATGTCCGTCATGTCCGGTCCGCCGAGCCCGGGTTGCGGACAAACAGCCTGACGGGCGGCCTCCGGAGGGGGTCCGTTACGCTCCGGGTCCATGAGCGCATCTGACCACGAGGCCATGGACACGCCGATACCCGAGCCGGAACAGGAAAGAGACGGCCTGACCCCGCGTCAGGCGCGGGCCATCCGGGTCGCGGCCGCTTCGGTGCTGCTGGTGGCGATGGCGGTGCTGCTCGCGGTGCGGCTGGCACAGCGGACGTCCGTGCTGGTGGTCGGGGTGTACGGGCTGGCGATGATCCTGTGCGGTGTGGTCATCGAGCTGAGCAGGCACGGGCGTACGCGGCTGGCGACCTGGCTGCTGGGCGTGGGCCTGGTGGCGGCGCTGGGTGCGGACTGGCTGCTGCTGCCGTGAGCTGAGAGCCGGTGGCGGGCGCACCGGTGGATGACGCTCAGCGCAGCGACTCCACCCTGGTGCCGTCCGCCACCCGGCCGTACAGCTCCGCGCCGGTGCCCCGGGCCGCGCGTACCGCCAGCAGGGCGCCCTTGGCGCTGCCCCGCACCCCGCCTTCCATGGCCAGCGAGCGGAACTGTCCGCTGCCCGCCGCCAGTACGTACCAGTGGCCACCGCGCGACTTCCACAGGACGCCCGCCAGCACCCGGGGCTCCCGGACGCCGCACGCCGGTGAGTCCTCCGCGCGCGCCGCGATCGCGCCCGGCGTCGCCGTCTCGCGGGACGGCGCCTGGAACTGCGCCATTACCCGGCTCCCGGTGCCCCGCCAGGTCTCCGCGCGCGTGCACAGCCAGGCCGCCGCGCCGTTGGCCTCGGGCAGCGGCTGGCGGGCGTACTGCCAGGAGTTCACCGACCGTACGCCGTGCGAGCGCACCGCCGGCAGCAGACAGGCCGTCCGGGCCCAGGCCGCGCGGTCCGCCGGGGCCGAGATGTCCTTCGGAGCGGAGGGCGGCCCGGACGTCAGCCGCGCCGGGGTCAGCTCGCCGAGGTCGGTCAGCAGCCGGTCGGTGTTCCTGTCGCGTACGTCGAGCGTGTCCCAGGACCGGCAGTCACGGGCCGTCGCCGGGCTCGGCAGCGGATCGGTCACCCCGTCCCGGTCGCGCCGCAGGGGCCGCGCGGAACCGTCGGGGTCGAGCAGGTCCCGTACCGAGGTGCGCCGCAGCCACGGCGCCGTCAGATAGCGGACATTGCCGTCCGAGCGGCCGACGACCAGCGCGCCGGAGACGGTGGCGTCCGCGCCGTCGACCCGCGCGAAGTCCAGGGCCGCGGCCTCGCCGCCGCGCGCGGACTCCGCGTACCGGATCACCCGCATCCCGTCGTGGAAGAGCACTACCCGCGCGCTGTCCACCCTGCCCGCGTAGAGAAGCTGCGGTGAGCCCATCGGGGGCCCCGAGGGAGTGGCCGGGGTCGCGGACACCTGGACCGCGGCGGCGGGCCGCGCCCAGACGGCCAGCGCCCGGCGCAGCAGGCCGTGATCCCGGGCCAGCGGGCCGCGGGTGGGCCAGACGGAGAAGTCGGTACGGGCGGAGATCTCCCAGGCGGCGGGCGCGATCCGGCGCACCTTGGCCGGGTCCAGGGCCGATTCGGCCGCGGGGTTGCGGGCGTACGGAGGCGCCGCGGCGCCGTCCGGGCCCCAGCCGTTGCCGGGCAGCGCGAGCAGCGCTCCGCAGAGCAGCGCGGCGGCGGTGGCGGCGACCGCGGCCCTGGCGTACCGGCGGCGGCGCAGCAGATCGGTGGGCCGGGCCTGGAGCGAGCACGGGTCGAACTCGGGGGAGAGCAGCAGCGCGGCGGCCTCCGGCGCGCCGACGCCGTCCGCCCGGGCGAGCGCCGCGTCCGGGTCCTCGGCCCCGGCATCGGCGAGCACCCGCCGTACCTCCGGGTCCGGCAGATCCTCCAGGGCGCGCAGCACGAACGCCGCGCGGGCCGCGCAGGACAGGCCGGACAGCCGCTGGTCCAGGGCGAGTTCGTCGGCGCCGCCGGAGCGCGGGAACAGCCGCAGGCCCCATACGTGCGGCAGCAGCGGCGGAAGCTGGGCCCGCCGGGGCCACGCCGCGCGGCGCAGCGGACGCCCGGCGTCCAGGGCCTGGCGCAGCACCTGGCCGCGTACATACGCGAAGCCCGGCTCGCGCGCCGGCACGTCGGAGCCGTCGCCCGCCGCCCGGCCGCGCGGCAGGGAGCGCTGCACCAGCGCGTGCGCGGTCAGTACACGCCGGTTGCGGCCCAGCGACGGCGGCAGGACGAGATAGGCGATCCGTACGAGACGGGTGTAGTGCTCGACGAGGGCCGCCTCGGCCTGTTCGACACCGACGGAAGTGGCGTACGGGGCTGCGGAGTCGGCGGGCTCTGGAGTGGTGACGGCTTCGTGGGGAGGCACGCTGAGGGAACGAGTGGATGGTCCGATGGTCACTCCGGTGTGGACGTTTCCGCACACGACATGGTGCGCAAGAGGCACGATGGGCGCATGTGTACGGAGCGACCCCGAGTGATACTGGCAGCCCTGGCCCTGGTTCTGGCGGCGGGCTGTGGCACGAACGACGACGAGGCCCCCAGGATGCCGAAGACGGCAACCGGGAGCCTCGAACAGATCGCCTCGAAGGCGGAGTGCGAGCCGGACATTCAGACCGACGCGGCCGAACTGCGCCAGGCCAACTGCACCACCGGTGACGGCAAGTATGTGCTGGCCACCTTCGCCACCGACCGGGGCCAGCGCGAGTGGCTCAACGAGGCCAACGACTACGGCGGTTCCTACCTGGTCGGCAGGAAATGGGTGGCGGTCGGGGAGGCGAAGGTGGTCGCGGCGCTGCGCGGCCGGCTCGGCGGGACGGTGGAGACCGGCTCGGCCCACCACCGCCCGGCGGGCGGTGGCGGGCACGAGGGGCACTCCGGTCACCACATGAACTGAGCCGCGCCGGCCCGGATCAGCGGCACGTGCGCCCGCTGTTCAGGCAGCTCACCACCCTGTTCATCAGGCGCTCGTCGAAGACATTGATGAAGTCGCCGTGGTCGGTGACGGGCTTGTGGAGCTGCTCGGGAAAGGAGTCCACGGCGAAGCCGGGCCCCGGCGGCACGTTGTAGACAATGCGCTGCTGGAGCTGCGGAATCGCGCGGAATCCATTCTGGCAGCGGCCGTTCCGATCGGCGAAGGCCACATGGGTGCGGTGGTTGGCGCTGTCGGTGTTCTGGCCGTCCCAGCAGCTCTGGAACTTGAATGTACGGACCACCTTGCTGCCCCTGGGGCAGATCGGGTATTTGTCCTTGAGCTGGCGGTTCTCGAATCCGGTGCAGCTCCAGGAGGCATTGGCGTTGGCGTCGCCGTTGACAAACGCCTTCGCGTCGCCGGTGATGATCCGCAGAAAACGCGGCATGGCGGTGACCCGGGAGACCGGGCTGCCGACGAATTTAAGAGTCACCTGGGCCGGAGTCTGGATCTCCCCGACATTGCCTTCCTTGCCGCCGCCGTCCGCATTGACATCGGCTTCGTCCTGTCCGTTCTGGAGACGGAGCACGGGCCAGTAGTAGGTCGACCTGTCACCCTGATTACGGCATGTGGTCTCGCCGGCCGCGAGAGCGTCGTCGCTCGCGAAGGCGTCATTGGCCTGATTTCCGACGTAATCATGCATATGGTGGGCGCCATTGCTCACACCTGGGGCGACGATCACATTGTCCGAATTGAACTTGCCGGCCTCGTTCCGCCCGCATTCGGTGGTGAAGGCGCCCCGTGAGGCTCCGCGGCGCGGCCGGGGCTCCTGGACGTTCGGCCGGACGGACTTGATGTTGACGAAGTCGGAGGCGTCCGGGCCGTTGCCGGCCTGTGCGCCGTCGTCCTCGCCGGGAGCCTGCTGGCCGGGGGCTTCCTGGCCGGGAGTTTCCTGTTCGCCGCCCTGGCCGGGCGCCTGCCCGTCGCCGCCGGCCGGTGCGCCCGCGTTGTCGTCGGCCCGCAGGGTGCAGGGCGCGAGGGCCTCCAGGCCCTGCGGGCGCTCCGCGACCCGGCTGATCGCGACGGCGATCCGGTCCAGACCGGCCAGCCGCTTTTCCTTCAGCGGATTCAGGATCGCATTGTCCGCGAATGCGGGATCCTGTTCGATCTGGGCCTTCTGGTCCGCGAACTGCCGGTAGGCCTCCGTGATCTGGCTGTCGATCGCCGCCAGCTCCCGGTCGACCTCGGGGCGCGCCGGTTCGGGTACCTCGGTGACCTCGTTCGCGACATCCGGACAGTCGATGGTCGACATCGCCTGTCCGGCATTCTCGGCCTGCTGCTGCGCCGGTGGCTTGTCGGACCATCCTTCACCCGCGGACGCGTAGACATTGACCGCCACCAGCCCACCCCCGCCCAGGAGCAAGGCGGCGGAAGCGACAATCGCCCGCTTTGCCAGGGTGGAGCGTTTTCTCGATGTGCGTCCCATGGAACTCCTCAAGCTTCGTTGCCGTTTACAGGGAAATCTTGGCAGGGGGGAAGCGAAGCGCTCCGTTCCATACGGACGGCAATGGTGGCGTGTTCAGCCCGTCGATGAATTCATATGAATCTCCATCAGCAAACCGGGCGGATACGCCTCATTGCGGTGCGAGCCGCGCGGGACGTCACCGGCCGCGGTCGAGATAGGCGAGGACCGCCAGGACCCGGCGGTTGTCGTCGTCCGACACCGGCAGGCCCAGTTTTCCGAAGATGTTCGAGGTGTGCTTGGCCACCGCCCTTTCCGTGACGACGAGTTGGGCGGCGATGGCGGCGTTGGACCTGCCCAGCGCCATCAGTTCCATGACCTCGCGCTCACGGGGGGTCAGACGCCCGATCGGCCGGTCCTGCGCGCGGCGGGAGAGCAGTTGCGAGATCACCTGCGGATCCATCGCCGTACCGCCGCCCGCCACCCTGCGTATCGCGTCGACGAACTGGTCCGCGTCGAAGACCCGGTCCTTGAGCAGATAGCCGATTCCGCCGGCACCGTCCGCCAGCAGCTCACGCGCGTACAACTGCTCGACGTGCTGGGACAGGACGAGCACCGGGAAGCCGGGACGGGCGCGGCGAGCGGCGAGGGCGCACCGCAGGCCCTCGTCCGTGTGCGACGGCGGCAGCCGGACGTCGACGACGGCGACGTCCGGCTCCAGCTCGGCGAGGGCCCTGGTCAGTTCGGGCCCGCTCTCCACCGCCGCGAGGATCTCGAAGTCGTAGGCCTCCAGCATCCGGACGAGACCGTCCCGCAGCAGGAACAGGTCTTCGGCCAGCACAACTCGCAAGGGATCTCCAGGAGCGCCGTGATGGGGGCGCCGGCGCGACGGCCCCCGGGACGCGTCGAATGTACCGAGCCCGACCGCACCGGAGGTGTCGCACTCGGGGGATTGGCGGCGGATTGTCAGTGCCTCGTGGCACGATCGGGGCGTCCGGTTGAAGACCGATCAGGGGGCGGACCATGGGTACGTGGGACACGGGGCATTTCGACAACGACAGCGCGGCGGACTTCGCGGGGGAGCTGGACGGATCCGCCGCCGGGGAGCGGACGGACCTGGTGCGCGAGGCGCTGCTGCGCGCGATCGGGGCCGGCCGGCTGGACGACGAGGACGGGGCGGTGGCCGTCGCCGCGGCGGCGCTCGTCGCCGCACAGTGCCCCGGCGGTCCGCCCGTGGAGACGGTCTACGGCCCCGACGAGCCCCTGCCGCTCTTCCCTGCGGAGCTGAGCGGACTCGCGGCCAGGGCCCTGGACCGGGTCCTCGCGGACGGCTCCGAGCTGCGCGGTCTGTGGGCCGACGCGGAGGGCGTGAGCGGCCCCTGGCTGCGCGGTGTCGTCGCGCTGCGCACGGCCCTGACGGCAGCGGCGGCAGTGGCGGCAGTGACGTCGGGGATACCGGGAGCGACGGAGCTGGCCCGGGAAGCGCACTGACCCGGTCCGGCGGGCGCGACCCCGCCGCCCCGGCCGTCCGGGGCCCGGCGGCCGGGGCCGGTGGCGGGCCCCGGCGCCGCCGGTCCGTGGTCAGAGATTCAGTGCCTTGGCCTCCAGCTCGGGAGCGAGGCCCAGCCGCGGGCGGTCCGGCCGCTGGGGTGCCTCGCCACCGATCGAGGTGAGCCAGGTCCAGGTGTCCGAGACCGTCTCGGACAGCGGGCGATACCGCAGGCCGGCCGCCAGAGCCTTGGCGACATTGCCTCCGAGCAGGGTGTCGTGGAGAGCGCCCGGCGGTACCCAGATCGGCAGGTCGGACCAGGACTTGATGCCCGCCGCGGTGATCACCTCCGGATCGGTCCAGCGCAGTTCGGCGTCGGATCCGGTGACCCGCACACAGGTGTCGAGCAGTTCGGCCATGGTGGTGTGGCCGGGCGGACTCGCCAGGTTGTACGCACCGCCCAGGCCCTGCCGAAGCGCGTCCAGGGTCCACTCGGCGAAGTCGCGTACGTCGATGTACTGAAGCGGATTGTCGCGGGGGCCGGGGGCGAGCACGGGGCCACCCCTGGAAATCCGCCCCAGCCACCACGGCAGCCGCCCGATGTTCTCCCAGGGGCCGATGATCAGGCCGGGCCGCAGCAGCAGCGCCCGGTCGCCGAAGACCGCCTCGGCAGCCAGCTCGCCGCCGCGCTTGTCCTGCGGATAACGGGTCTGTCCGGCGTCCGGGGACGCGCCCTCCACCACCGGGCCGTCCTCGGAGAGCCCGGCCGGCGCGGGATACGCGTAGACCGAACGGCTGGAGACATACGCGAACCGGCCGACGCGGTCCACCAGCAGCCGCGCCGCGTCCCGCACCGCGGACGGAGCCGCCGACCAGGTGTCGACGACCGCGTCCCACTCACCCTCGGCGAGGGCCGCCAGACCGTCCGGGGCCGTGCGGTCGCCGACCAGCCCGGTCGCACCGGCCGGAGCCGTGTGCCGTCCGAGATGGAAGACGGTGACCTGCCATCCCCGGGCGAGCGCCGCCTCCGTGACCGCCCGTCCCACGAATTCCGTACCACCGAGAATCAGGAGTCTCATGAAAATGACTCTGCCCGCCGCGCGGCGGCGGGGCCATACGAATCCGCCGCAAGGGGAATCGTGCGCTTTTGGGATCTG
The DNA here is from genome assembly GCF_040635655.1 of Streptomyces sp. NPDC006923. NCBI lineage: Bacteria > Bacillati > Actinomycetota > Actinomycetes > Kitasatosporales > Streptomycetaceae > Streptomyces > Streptomyces sp. NPDC006923. Next base: position 408,468 of record NZ_JBEYIF010000001.1, on the reverse strand, counting down.
CCCCAGGTGCCCACCGGGATGGCAGCATGTGCGGACCATGACAGATGCCCGGTCGCCGATGCGCGCCCTGCGGGCCGCGGTCTTCGCGGCGGTGTGCGTGACGCTGGCGGCGGTGGGGCATTCGTTCACCTCCGGGCATGAGATCCCCTTCGGTGCGCTCTGGACCGCTTTCGGGGTGACCGGAGGCGGGGCCTGGCTCGCCGGTGGCCGCCGCCGCGGCGCGTCCACCATCGGAGCCGCGCTCCTCGCCGTCCAGGGTGCCCTGCACCTGATCTTCGCCGGGACGCTTCCGTACGGACTGTTCCCGCGGCGGCACGGCCCCCACGGTGACGGCGCTCTCGGCATGCGCATGGACCCCGCCATGACCATGGGCGCCGGACCCGGACCGGACCCCGCGGTCGCGGTCCTCGACGGACCCGTGGGCATGGTCGCCGCGCACCTGCTCGCCGCCGCCGTCTGCGCGCTCTGGCTCGCCCGGGGCGAGGCCGCGCTCTTCCGCCTCGCGCGCGCCGCGGGTGCCCTGGCCTTCATACCGCTCCGGCTGCTGCTGACCGGGGTACGGCTGCCCGCGCCGCCGGGACCGGCACGCACCGGACCGGCTTCCCCCGCCCCGCGCCGGGCCGCCGGTGTGGTCCTCGCGCACACGCTGTCGCGCCGCGGCCCGCCCGCGCCGCGGACACCTCGCGCCACGGCCCCGGAAGCCGCCGTCACCGTCATTGTCCGCACTGTCTGACCTCTGGCAGGCCCGGGGCCCATTTCCCCATGCCGATGCCGACTCCTGGGACAGCCATGGCCATTGACGACCCCGTACAGGGGACCGAGACCGAACGCCCCGCCGCCGTATCCGGGACCACGACGGACACCCCGTCCGTCTGGAGTTCCCTGCGCCCCCTCGTACTGCGCCTGCACTTCTACGCGGGCCTGCTGATCGCGCCCCTCCTGCTGGTCGCCGCCACCAGCGGGCTCCTCTACGCCCTCTCCTTCCAGGCGGAGAAGGTGGCCTACCGGCATGAGCTGCGGGTCCCGGCCGGCGACCGGACCGTCCCGCTCTCCGCCCAGCTCGACGCCGCCCGGGCGGCCCACCCGGACGGCACGGTCACCTCGGTGCGTCCCTCGTCCGAGGACGGCGAGACCACCCGGGTGATGATGACCACGCCGACGACGGAGGAGGGCAAGTCCCTCGCCGTCTTCGTCGATCCGTACACCGCGGGCATACGGGGAGAGCTGACCAGTTACGGCAGCTCGGGCGCCCTGCCGCTGCGCACCTGGCTCTCCGAGCTGCACCGTCATCTCCATCTGGGCGAGCCGGGCCGCATCTACAGCGAACTCGCCGCGAGCTGGCTGTGGGCGGTGGCCCTCGGCGGGCTTCTGCTGTGGACCGGCAGGAAGCGGACCTCGAAGCGGGCGCTGCTCACGCCCGAGCGGGGCGCCACCGGCCGCCGCAGGACCCTTTCCCTGCACGGTTCGCTCGGGCTGTGGGCCGTCACCGGGCTGGTGCTGCTCTCCGCGACGGGCCTGACCTGGTCGCGGTTCGCGGGCGAGAACATCGGCGCGGTCCAGGACCAGCTCGGCGGCGCCACACCCGTGGTCAGCGCCACCCTCGAAGGCGGCGGGACGGGCGGTGACGGCCACGAGGGACACGGCAGCGGCGGCGGATCCCACGCGGGCATGGAAGGCATGGAGGGCATGGAAGGAATGGAGGGGATGCCCGGGAAGGAGATCAGCGTCGACCTGGCCGTGGTCGCCGCCCGCCAGGCCGGCCTCGACGGTCCGCTCGCGGTGACCCTGCCGGCCGAGGGCAGCGGCTATGTGGTGGCGGAGACGGACACTCAGTTCCCCGTCCGTCTCGACTCGGTCGCCGTCGATCCCGCCAACGGCATGATCATGGACGAACTGCGGTTCGCCGACTATCCGCTGCTCGCCCAGCTCACCCGCTTCGGGATAGACGCCCATATGGGGGTGTTCCTGGGGCTCGTCAATCAGCTCGCACTCGCCGCGCTCGCCCTGGCCCTGATCCTGATCATTGTCTGGGGCTACCGGATGTGGTGGCAGCGCAGGCCCACCAGGGGCCGGAGGCTGCGCGCGGGCCGGGCGGCACCGCGCGGTGCCTGGCGGAAGGTGCCACCGGCCCGGCTGCTGCCGGTGGTGGTGGCCGCGGCCCTGGCCGGCTGGTTCGTCCCCCTGCTGGGCATCAGCCTGGTCGCGTTCCTCGCCCTGGACGGGGCGCTGGGCCTGCTGTCCCGCGCCCGCGCCGCCCGCGGATAGCGCCGCGGCTGTGCGGAGCACCGTGTGCCGGTGCTCCGCACAGCCGGGCACTGCTCAGGGCGCGTACTTGTATCCGACCCGCCGCACCGTCTGGATGGTGTGGCGGTGCTCGGCGCCCAGCTTGCGGCGCAGCCGCGCCACATGGACATCGACCGTCCGCCCGTCGCCCACATGTCCGTAGCCCCAGACCGTCGTCACCAGTTGATCGCGGGTGTGCACCCGGTGCGGATGCGCCACGAGATGGGAGAGCAGTTCGAATTCGAGGTATGTCAGGTCGAGCTGCCGCCCGTCGACGGCGGCGGTCCGCTGGACGCTGTCGATCTCGACAGGGCCGCCGCGCTGCCCGCTGTCGGCGGGTGCGTACGGCGCTGAGGCCGCCAGCACCGCCGCCTGCTGATCGGCCGGTACGAGTACGAGATAGCCGATCATCGGCGGCTGTCCCGGCAACGAGGGCAGCGTGTGCGGGGGCGCGGGCAGCCAGGTGGCGCCCGGCGGCAGAAAGTCCACGACCTGACCGGTCGGGAATCCGGCCGGAGCGCCGGTGGCCGTGCCGGCCGGGACGGTCTCGTCACGGTCGACGGCCCGGAGCCGGTGCCGGCCGGGCACAGCCGGCTGCTGGCCGAGGGCGGCGGCGCTCGCCGCGGAGAAGGAACGGGGGTTCGCCATGGAGGGTCAGCTCTTTCGCGCGAAGGAGTCGTCAAGTCGACAGGACGGACGGGACGTACGTCATGCGCGGCGGCCGAAGGCCAAGAAGGCTTTAGAGGGCCGACGCGTTCCTTGCGCGGCAACACACCCGGTCGAAGTCGTGATGCTGCCGGGACGGCCAGAACGGCTCAAGGTCGGTGCGACCCGTCGCGGTGTGTTCGAAGCTGGCCATGAACCCATTGAAGCAGATACCGGAGGAGCGCAGCAGATACCTTTCGGCTCTCCTGACCTCCGGAGCGGGTGACGGGCAGCACACTGAGGGGGCGACCGCCAATTGGGCGGCCACCCCCTCAGAAGAGCTGGTGCGGCGCGTGCGCCGAGCCGGAGGTCAGACCTGGCCGGCCTTCTCCAGTGCGGTGCAGCAGGTGTCGACGATGAGCCGTGTCACCACGTACGGGTCGACGTTGGCGTTGGGACGGCGGTCCTCGATGTAGCCCTTGCCGTCCTGCTCGACCTGCCAGGGGATACGGACCGAGGCACCGCGGTTGGAGACGCCGTAGCTGTACTCGTTCCACGGGGCGGTCTCGTGCAGGCCGGTCAGCCGGTCGTCGATGCCCGCGCCGTAGTTCTTGACGTGGTCGAGCGGCTTGGAGCCCTCGCCCAGCGACTCGCACGCGGTGATGATCGCCTCGTACCCCTCGCGCATCGCCCTGGTCGAGAAGTTGGTGTGCGCGCCCGCGCCGTTCCAGTCGCCCTTGACCGGCTTCGGGTCGAGCGTCGCGGAGACGTCGAAGTCCTCAGCGGTGCGGTACAGCAGCCAGCGGGCGATCCAGAGCTGGTCCGCGACCTCCAGCGGTGCCAGCGGGCCGACCTGGAACTCCCACTGGCCCGGCATGACCTCGGCGTTGATGCCGGAGATGCCCAGGCCCGCCTTGAGGCAGTTGTCCAGGTGCGCCTCGACGATCTCCCGGCCGAAGATCTCGTCCGAGCCGACACCGCAGTAGTAGCCGCCCTGCGCAGCCGGGAAGCCGCCCTCGGGGAAGCCCAGCGGGCGCGTGCCCTTGAAGAACGTGTACTCCTGCTCGATGCCGAAGATCGGCTCCTGGCCCGCGAACTTCTGCGCGACCTCGGTGAGCTGCGCACGCGTGTTGGACTCGTGCGGAGTCATGTCGATGTTCAGGACCTCGCACATGACGAGGACGTCGTCCCCGCCGCGGATCGGGTCGGGGCACGAGAAGACCGGCTTCAGCACCCGGTCGGAGGCGTGGCCCTCGGCCTGATTGGTGCTGGACCCGTCGAAGCCCCAGATGGGCAGCTCGGCGCCGTCCGTCAGGATCTTCGTCTTCGAGCGCAGCTTCGCTGTCGGCTCGGTGCCGTCGATCCAGATGTACTCAGCCTTGAAGGTCACGGGCCTCATCCTTTGCGGGTGCAGCAGTTTTACCCCGAAGCCTCGCAATATGTGATGTCCCGGCTGTTGCCGCCCTGTGAACCGCGTGTTACTCAGGTTTCTTTTGTTTCAGCGCTCCCGCGCCGGGCAATTGCCCGGCGCAGCCCGTGGTCATTCGGCGCCACCCGGATCCGCTGTCCCGGGGCATGCGCGCCGGCGGGGGACTCGTGGCCCGGCCGGGGGAACCAAGTGCCGTTGTCCGGGGGCCGGTTGAGCCGCCGGGCGGCTCCGCCCGATCCGATGACCCGGGAGGCCGGGGCGTCCTGAGGCGTGGTGTCGGCCCGGTGTGCCCGGGGGCGGTTTCGGGGCGCCGCTCCGGCCGGCCGGGGGACCCGGTGGAGGGCGACGGCATCGCTCGAACGAGTCCGTCCGGTGCGTCCGTACGGAGGAGTATGGGGCCGGGGCGGGCTCGCGCGCCAGTGCCGCGGGGCCCGCCTCGCAGCGGTCGGCGCCGCTGTCCCGTTTTTACCCTCCCGGGCCCCTCTGTACTGCGTGGACGCGGCACACTGAGCGGCATGAGCAAGCCACGCATCGGACTCCTCGGCACCGGCCCCTGGGCGGAGCGCGCACACGCCCCCGCCCTCGCCGCCCATCCCGGAATCGAATTCAGCGGCGTCTGGGGGCGGCGCCCCGAGGCCGCCGCAGCCCTCGCCGCCGCCCATGGCACCACCGCCCACTCGGGAGAGGCGGGACTTGACGCGCTGTTCGCGGAGAGCGACGCCATAGCCTTCGCCCTGCCGCCGGACATCCAGGCGCCGCTCGCGGCCCGCGCCGCCGCCGCCGGATGCCATCTCCTCATGGACAAGCCGGTCGCGACGACCGTGGCCGGGGCCCGCGAGGTGGCGGACGCCGTGGCGAGCGCCGGCGTCTCCTCGGTGGTCTTCTGCACCCTGCGGTTCGCGGCCGACACGGTCGGCTGGATCGACGAACAGGCCGCGAAGGGCGGCTGGTTCACGGCGCACGCGTACTGGCTCGGCAGTCTCTACGGCGCGAGCGCCGACGACAGCCCCTTCGCCGAATCGCCCTGGCGCCGCGAGAAGGGCGGTCTGTGGGACGTCGGCCCGCACGCGCTGTCCGTGCTCATCCCGCTGCTCGGCGATGTGGTGGAGGTGACGGCCGTACGCTCCGAGCCCGACCTCACCCATCTGGTGCTGCGGCACACCTCTGGCGCGGCCAGTACGGCGGCGCTGAGCCTGAGCGCGCCGAAGGAGGGCGGCGGCACGGGTATCGAGGTGCGCGGCGAGCACGGCGTGGCCACGCTGCCGGGGAGCTCCGCCGATCCGGCCGACTCGTTCCGTAACGCGATCGACGCGCTGCTGGAGGCGGTCCGTACGGGACAGCCGCACGGCTGCGACGCACGGTTCGGGCTGCGGCTGACGGAGATCCTCACGGAGGCCGAGGAGCGCGCGGCGGCGCGGGCGAAGGAGTAGCCGGCCCGGCGGGGTGTGCGCCCTGAGCCGGGCGGCGCGCACCCCGCACCCGGGCGGTCAGCTCTCCTGCGGATTCTGCGGATTCTGCGGATTCTGGGTATTTTGTGTCTTCTGCTCGCGGAGCCGCTGCTCGACGGCTTCCCGCACCCGGGCGTCCTCGCGCAGCGCGCGCCGTGCGCGGTTGCGGCGCACGAGGACGAGCGCCCCCACGACGACCGCGATCACCACGACGAGCAGCAGCAACAGCGTCCACGGAACGGCCCAGCCGTGCGTCGTGGCCCGGACCGGCTTGAGCGAGGTGGTGGAGCCCGACGCGTCGGCCAGCACGGGAGTGAGGGTCGCGGTCGCGGCCAGGCTGACTCCGGGCGCCACGCCGTGCACGGGCACCTTCACCTTCCAGCTCTCACCGGGGAGCAGCTCCGGTGGCGGTGCGACGGCGCCGGAGTTGGTCCGCAGCCAGCCGAACGGGCCCGAGAGCGACACGCCCTGCTTGGCCGACAGCATGGCGTTGCCGGTGTTGTGGATCGTGTAGGTGACGGTGGCGTCGCCCTTGGCGAACGGGTTGACCGAGCCGTCGTAGTCCACGTGGAGGTTCTCGATCGCGAGCTTCGGCTTGAGCTCGCCGCTGACCCGCAGCTTGACGCGGATGCCGAGGCGCCGGTCCACATTGATGCCCTCGGCGTCGTCGGACTGCTTGAGGGAGGTGAGGACGCCGCCCACGTAGTCGCCGGGGGTGGCGTTGTCCGGGACGGTGACCGTGAACGGTACATCGGCGGACTTGCCCGGCTGGATCACGACGCTGTCGCGGGCGGCGTGGACCCAGGCGCCGATCCCGACGGACTTCTTGTCCTTGGTGAGCAGGTCGAGCCGGCCCGTGTCGGTGGTGTAGCCGTCGGCGGCGTAGACCGCGAGTTCAAGCGGGGACTTGCCGCGGTTGGCCACGGCCATGGTGTCCTTGACCTGTCCACCGGGGTTGACGTTGTAGCTGAAGCTGGACCGGTCGGCGCCGTAGCTGTTCGAGGCCGTCCTGACCGTCCAGGTGACGTTGCCGTCCTCCGCCCGGGCGGCGCCGGCGGACAGGCCGGCCACCGTCAAGGCGGTGAGCAGGACGAGGACGGCGGTACGAATGAGGGCGGCGACGGAGGTCGTCCGGCGTATGACGGGCGCGTGCATCGGAGTTCTCCTGGAGCGGGAGGCGGGGCGGGACACCCGAAGGTGCCCACCCCGCCGGGTGAGGCGGGGCAGGCACCGGGAGGTGCCCACCCCGCCAGGTGGAACAGGTCCGGTCAGCTGCTCAGCGCAGTGATCGTCAGAGTGGCGCGGTAGCCACCCTTCTGGACGCTGTCCGGGATCTTCAGACCCAGGTCGGCGCCCAGCTTGGCCGAACCGCGGGGGTGGCCCTGCTCGGCCGAGGCGAGGCCCCGCGAGATGGACAGGCCCTTGCCCTGGTCGTCGTAGCCGGAAGCCACCGGCTCGCTGGCCACGGCACCCGCGCCACCGTCGAGCAGGTGCGGCGCCCAGCCGAGGTAGGAGCCGGAGAACGTCTTGTCGGCGTCCTTGAAGTCACTCACATTGGCCGAGACCGACCACGGAGCGAGGGAGCGGCGGCTGTCGGACACGAGGATCGGGTTGATCTTGCCACTCGCCTCGAAGTGGTCGCCGTTGCGCTCCTGGGCGGTGCCGAGGTCCACCAGGCCGTTGTAGCCGTCGATCGTCCAGCCGAACTCACCCGGAGCGGCGTTCGGCACGTTGACCTGGAGGGACTGGCTGTCGCCGTTGTACGGGTGCACGGTGACCTTGTCGACGAGCGAGCCGACGGGCTGCTCGGCGGTGGTGTTGTTGCACCAGGAACCCTGCGAGACCTCGGAGTTCGGGGCGTCACAGGTGCCGCTGCGGACGTTCTCGACCACGAGCTTGTCGTTGCGCACCTGGACCTTGACGTAGGTGCGGACGTGCTCCTGGTTCTGAACCGAGTTGTACCAGTAGCTGTCCGGGTTCAGCGGGTCGGCACCGTTGCCGGCACCGCTCGTGCCGCTGCTGTCCGGCTTCGTGATGTCGTAGTACTTCGAGCCCGACGAGGAGTTGGCCGTCACATAGAGGACGCCACCGGGACCCGGGTAGACATCGGCGGCACCGGGCTTCTCGTCCGGGTTCGCCTTCTCGCTGTTCTTGATCAGGTAGCTGCGGGAGTAGCTGTGGTCATGGCCCTGCAGCACCAGGTCGACGCCGAGCTTCGAGAACGTCGTCGGGAAGTCGACCCGACGCGTCTTGTTGTCGCCGTCCTTGGCGTGCGAGGCGGGCGAGTAGATCGAGTGGTGGTAGGTGAGTACCTTCCACTTGGCCTCGGAGCCGTGCTTGTTGATGATGTCCGTGACGTACTTGATGTGCGCCGCGTCACCGCCGCCACCCTGGGAGGTGGCGTAGCTGTTGCTGTTGAGGTCGATGAACAGCACATCCTTGTAGATGTACCAGTAGTCACCGCCGGACGTGTTGGACGCCGGGTCCCCGTTGGAGTACAGGGGGGCCGACCGGTCGGTGTTCGGGGTGGAGAAGTGCTGCTCGTAGGCCTTGCCGCCGACGTCGTGGTTGCCGATGGTGGCGGCCCACGGGTACTGACGCAGCTTGTCGGGGGCCAGGAAGGAGTTCCACTGGGACTCGTTGTTGGCGCTCTCGACCTGGTCACCGCCCGACACCAGGAGTTCGGAGTCGGGGTTGGCCGCGAGAGCGACGTCCACGGTGTCCTGCCAGCCGGCCTGGTCCTGCGCCAGGTCGCCGGACGAACCGATCTGCGGGTCGCCGAAGAACAGAAAGTCGTAGTTGCCTTCGAAGTCCTGTGTCTTGAACGAGTACGCCGTGGACCAGTTGCCCTCGGTACCGACACGGTAGGAGTACGCCGTGTTTTCCTTCAGGCCCGTGATCGTCGCGTGACGGTTGAAGCCGCCACTGGAGGCGATGTTCGCTCCGCCGATGGCGTCGAAGGTGGCGGCGCCGGCCGGGAACTCGCCATTGGCGAGCTCCGCGGTCGGGGCGACCTGGAGCTTCTGCGCGGTGTCGGCCGAGGAGTACCACGTCACGGTGCGCTGGGTCTCGTTGGCGCCCACACCGAGGATGATGCCGGTGAGCGAGGCGGGCTCGGCGGCGGCGGCGGGGGACGCCATGCCGCTGCCGAGGGCCACTGCCAAGCCCAGGAATGCCGCTGTGGCGCCAGTGGCCACGCGGCGCCGCACAAGCCCGGAGGCCTGCGTCGGGGTGCTCAATTTCATCGGTTTTTCGTTCCTTTTGCGCACACTGAGGTGCATGAATGGAGACCGTTAAGCTCTCATCGCCCGGTTAACTGGCCATAAATACGATCTTGGGACTGGTTGAACTTTCTACGGGATCTGAACCGGTCTCAGAACCCGAACACCCGTTGCATGAACCACACCAGCCCCATGACGGCCACGCCCGCGGAGATCGCGCCGGTGGTCCAGAGGCCGGCCTTCGGCGCCCGGTGGCGCAGCACCATCAGCAGCGGGAAGACCAGGGCGATGATGGTCAGTTGCACGCCCTCGATGCCGACGTTGAACACCAGCAGGGACCACAGCAGGGTCCACGACCACGCCTGGTCGATCCCCAGCGCGCCCGCGAAGCCCAGGCCGTGCACGAGGCCGAAGCAGAACACGACCCCGAGGCGGGTCCAGCCCGCACGGTCCAGGCTGAAGTGGCTGCCGTCCACCGCCTCAAGTTCGGTGGCATGGTCGCCGCGCCGCCAGATCCGCCACAGGTACCAGCCGGCGACCACCGCGATCGACAGCGCGATGACGGGCTCCACGACCTTCGACGGCACGTCGACCAGGCCGAGAGCGGCGAGCATGAACGTCACGGAGTGCGCCAGGGTGAAACTCGTGGCCGCCAGCACGATCTCGCGCAGCCGCCGTGAGCCGGCGATGAGCGCCAGCAGGAACAGGATGTGGTCGGTCCCGGTCAGCAGGTGCTCGGCGCCCAGGCTGAAGAACTCCCAGAACCGCGCGTACCACGACTGACCCAGCGAGAAGGACGGGTGAGCGGCGTCGAGCGCGGCGCTGCCCGAGCGGCCGTCGATCTTGTAGGTGACGATCGTTTTGGTGCCGGTGACATAGCCCTCGGAGTCGGGGAACAGCCCACTGCGCAGTACATGGTCGTCGCCCCGCCCGGCACAGTTCCAGTCGAGCGGCAGCTCCGCGTACGGCACGCCCTCCTGCCGGGTCATCGTGAAGTCGCCGGCCCTGGCCGGTGTGCAGGCCGTGCCGTCCAGGGAGACCGAGAAGCGATCGGTGACATATTTCACGGCCGACTTCGCGTGCGCGTTGAGCGCCGCGGCCTGCCCTGTGGTGTCACCGGCGTCGAACGCGGCGTTTCCCGTCCGGAAGAGGGGATCGTCGTCCTCGTAATCGGCGGCGGACGCGACGAAGAGGTCGTACTCGAGCTTCAGCGTTGTCCGTATATGGCCCTCGTCACCTGTGGTGACCTGGGCGTACACGACCGAACTGAACCCGTGGGCGAACGCCGGCTGCCCGACGCCCAGGAAAGTGATTACCGCCGCGGCGATCCCGATGATGCCGAGGCGGACCCGTTGTGACATGAGGGCTCCTTGAGGTTACCCGTGCACGTTCCATGCCGCGGATGAACACGATCCGGCCCGTCGGCGAATTACGGAAAAACAAAGCCGAGAACGACACCCGTGGAGGAAAGCGACAGGAGCCGGGATAGGAGGATGTAGGCGCACCATCCACCACCACTCGAAGGACGATCGCCTTGCGCCCCTCGCTTCGGGCCGCTGCCACGCTGGCCGCGGCCGCCGCGCTGGTCACCGGATGCAGCTCCGGCGACGACTGGTCACGGCCGCATCCCAAGCCCACCGCCGTCGGTACTCTCGGGCCCGGGTTCATCGACCCGTCCTCCCCGCCCTCCCCGGAGGCGACGGCCACGCCGCGGCCCGGCTCCTGGACCGGGGTCCACCCGTCGAAGGGCTACCGCGTGGTGCTTCTCACCGCCGGTGCCGACCGCCCGACCAAGGCCCTGGTGACGGCGGTCAAGGAGTGGGCCGAGGACGAGCACGTCGACCTCAGGACGGTGGCCGCCGACGGCCCGTCGGATCTCCTTCCCAGCATCGTGGACGCTCTCAAGATGAGCCCGGACCTCATCGTCAGCGCGGGCAACGACCTGATCGACCCCCTCTCGACGGTCACTCCGAACCACCTGTCACAACGCTTCCTCGTCGTGGGCGCGGAACTGGCCGAGCCCACGCACAACGTCACGGCGGTCGACTGGTCCGGGGCGTCGTTCCGCGGCGAAGGGCTCGGCACGTCCTCCACGTACGACGCCGGATCGTTCACCGCCGAGCGCTGCGCGGCCGCCATCAGGGCGGGCGTCGCCGCCGTGCTGAACGACTGGACCGGGATCGTCATCTGGCTCGACAAGCACTGAGGGCCGTCCGCCGGCCGCACCCCGGACTATCTCAAATGCCGTCTGGCCAGGGGCGATTGTCAGTGTGAGGCAGTAAAATAGAGGTAGTTCGTGAGGGTCCAACCACCGTGCCGGGAGGTCGCCGATGGCCGTTGCCACAATCACGACACAACCCTTCGATACCCTGCCATCCCTCAAGCGCAAGCCACTTCCGGCGGGCCTGCCCCGCGAGTGGTACGAGACGCACAACCGCCGGCTCAAGGCCATGCGCCTCGCCATCGCCCTGCTCGACTCGGGCGTCTACCATCCGGCGAACGCGAGCAACCGCAGGATCCGCAGCACGGCGGCGAGGATCGGCATCCACCCGCCGTCCGACACCACCTGCCACATGGTGCGCACCCTGATCCGCTGAGGGCGGCGGACGCACGGCCGTGACGACGCCGGCCTCCGGATCGGGCTCAGGGCCGGATCCGGAGGCCGGCCACCCGGCACACTGCCCCGGGGCTCGGACCCCCGCACAGGTCACCACGGCCCGGTCCGTTCGCCATGGACGACCACCCTCATATCGCGCCGGCCGGCGGCGCTTCCCGGCCGGGCGGCGCCACCCAGGGCCGGGCCGCGACGGCGTGCAGCCGCCCGTGCTCGATCGCGAAGCGCGGCAGCGAGATGCCGAACGTTTCCGTGAGAGCGCTGAGCGCCTCGTACTCGTCATCCGGATCCAGGGCCGGACCGGCGGAGCCCGTGGCCGGAAAGAGATCCTCCGGGACGAGGGACCCGGGAAGCGTGCCCCACCGTTCGATCTCCCCGCCGCGCGCGGTGAAGCCGTACAGCCGCCGCCCGTCCTCGGCCCGGGAGAAATGGAACGATCCGGGAGCCGATCCGGACCGGCCGCCCCGCTCGACCCACACCGTGATGGATGTGGCGCCGCGCGAGGCCGACTCGTCCAGACCGTTCAGCCGTCCCGGCCGAAAAGCCTCGGGGCTGCTCTCGAAGGCGAAACTCCAGCCGTCGCCACAGGATCCGACCCGGGCCACGGCATACGTCTCACCCCCGTGCGGCGGGAGATCCCGTTCGCCGCACGGCGCCAGCAGCGGACCCCTGCCCACGCGCCCGGCCAACTCCTCGGGTGAAACACCGTGTACCAGGACGAAGCGATAGGACTCCGCGAACCCCGGCGGCTCCTGATCGGCGAGCCAGGCCAACCCGTCCGGCCCCGGCGCGTCGTCGTCGCCGTCGTTCCACGCCCCCGCCTCCTCGGCCCGCTCACCACGCGGCGTCTCCAGGAGGTACCGGCCGCGCTCCGGAGTGATCACCGGCCCGAGCAGCGGATCGGCGAGCAGCCCGACCGGAGCCACCTGCTCACTGCCGTACGGTTGCCAGCCGGGCACCGCGGCCGCGAGCGTGCGCCACGCGCCGTCCGTGTCGCCCCACCGTGCCTGCTCCCGCGCCGCGGCGACGGCCTCTCCGAAGGGGCCGGGCGGCTCGTACCGGAACGTACGCTCGCCGACCTCCCGGAACACCGCCAGCGCCCGCTTCCGGTCCGCACCGTCATACGGCTGGAGGAACTCCGCCTCGCCACGGCGCGACCGGAGATGCTCCCGGGCGGCGAGCGGCAGGAACTCGCACGCGTACAGCGGATCGTCCAGGTCTCCGGCGACACGGGAACTCACCCCGCCGTCACCCAGCATCGCCTCCACCTGGACGCGCAGCCCACGGGCGCGGACCCTGCCGGACTCCTCGGCCTCAATGAACACATCGAGCTGAGCGTCGGCGTCGGCACCGCCCAGACACGCCACCCGCGCTCCCTCGACGGCGGCGTCAAGCTCACGGGTCGTCTCGTTCGCAAACCCGGGCCGGTCCCCGTACGCCCGGTGGAAGCCCTTGAACAGCGCCTGCATGAGCTCCAGGAACGACTCATAGCGGTCCAGGTGCTCACCCGCCCCGTCCCGGTGGACATAGGCCGCCCACTCCCCGTCCGCGTTCACATCGCCCGGATCGAGCAGGACATCGGTTCTGTCGGAGTCCAGAGACAACTGGAGCGCCCTGCCCCACATGCCGGCCGTCAGCACCTCCTCCTCGGAGGGGCGCTCGCCCAGGTCGCTCCCGTAGACCTCCTGAAGACCACCCGGGTCCCCGTACCAGTGCGCGCCCTCCGCCGTCCCCATCAGGCGAACGGACGTCCCGGCGGGCCGCCAGCCGTCGGTGGCCGCCAGAAACGACCGGTAGGTCGGCGGCAGCGACACGCCGAGCCGCTCCTCAAGCGCCCCGATCCGTTCCTCGTCGGCGGGCGCGAACCCCAGCCATCGCTCCCCGGAGACCCTCCCGTCCGCGACTTCCTGCCCCAGCGCGCCGGCGGAGTCGGCCCAGTCCTCACTCCATCGCTCAAGGAAGGGCCGCCAGTTGTAGATCTTCATGGGCTCATCGTGCCAGCGTCCACCGACAACCGGCCCCGCCCCGGACAGCCGGAGGCACCACTTCCGTCCGCGGAGTACCGGGCCGGTGGTGCCGCCGGCCCGGGGCGGGAGAGGATGGGACAGAAAGATGCGAGAGCGGCGCCGGGGTCACGGGAGTGACGTCGAGTCGCCAAGAGGGTGTCGAATGGGGAGAGCGTCCATGACCACAGTCGCCGTCACTGGTGCCACGGGGAAGACCGGCCGTGTCGTCGTCGCGGATCTGCTGGAACACGGCTTCGACGTCCTGGCCGTGGACATCGTCGCCGGGCCCGGCGACCGGGAGGCCATGGCCACCATCGGGGCACCACTGCTGCGCGCGGACCTGACGGACTACGGACAAGCGGTCGACGCGCTGAGCGAGGCCGACACGGTGATCCACCTCGCCAATATCCCCGCGCCCGGCCTCTTCCCCGCCGCCCACACCCTCAACACCAACCTGGCGATGAACAACAACGTCTTCCTCGCCGCCGCGCACAACAAACTGTCCCGGGTGGTGTGGGCGTCCAGCGAGACCACACTCGGCCTCCCCTTCGACGTCCCGCCCCGCTACGCGCCGGTGGACGAGGACCACTACCCGTACCCGACCACGACCTACGCGCTGTCCAAGGTGGCGAGCGAGACCACCGCCCAGCACATCGCCGACTGGTCCGGCATCCCCTTCGTCGCGCTGCGCCTGTCCAACGTCCACGTCGAGGAGGACTACCGCCTCGTGCCCGGCTACTGGGCCGACGCGCGGCTGCGGAAGTGGAACCTCTGGGGCTACATCGACGCCCGGGACGTCGCGGCAGCCTGCCGCCTCGCGCTCGCCGCGCCCGTGACCGGCGCGCAGAGCTTTGTCATCGCGGCCGCGGACACCATCATGGACCGGCCCTCCGCCGACCTGCTCGCCGAGGTGTTCCCGGAGGTGGAGCTCACCCGCGAGATCGGCACCCACGAAACCCTGCTGAGCATCGAGCGCGCCCGCGAAACACTGGGCTTCGTGCCCCGGCACTCCTGGCGCGACATCGTCGGCCGCTGACGAACCGGTCCCGCCCGCTTGGCCCCGCGGCTTGGCCCGCCCGCGCGAGGACCGGCGTCTCCCGGCGGGCGGGACCGGTCCTCACGAACCGCCGCTGCTCAGACCGCCCAGTCCTCCCGGGTCGTGGTCACGGCGGCCCCGGTGCGCGCCGACTCCATGATCGCCAGGCTGATCAGATGGTCCTGGCAGCCCTCGGCGAGCGGATACGGCTGCGGTCCCTCACCGCGCACCCAGGCGCCCGTACGCCACAGCAGCTCGACGACGGCCAGATCGTCCTCGGAGAGGTTCGCGCCGACGAAGTCGTTCCGGTACACCACGCGTCCGTCGAAGCTGATGTGGTGCAGCTCGACGCCCTCCAGATTGAGGTCCGTCCCGGTCCGGCGGCGGACCAGCGGGGACTCCACCGGGGTACGCGGGTCGGCCATCCGCACCACGCTGTCGTCGATGATCTCGCCCAGCGAACCGCGCACCACCATGCGCCGGCCGCGCAGCGGATTCCACCACTGGTTGTCCGTGAAGTCGTACAGCCCCATGCGCCCGCCGAAGTCCAGGAACGCGAGGGTGGTCGAGGCATCCTTGGGCGTCAGATCCCCGGACCACCCGTCCCTGGACAGCGGATCGGCGAGCGGGGCGGTAAAGTCCCTGGCCGTCACCGTGGCGGGTGCGAAGCCGACTCCCAGGGTGTGCCGGATCAGGGACACCGCGTGGTAGAGGTGTGTGGAGGACATCTGAACGGACGTCACCTCCCCGATCACGCCCTCCCGCAGCAGCGCGAGCCGGGCCGCGTGCCCCGCCATCAGCGGGTACTGCTCCGCCACCTGTACCAGTCCGCTGTCCCCGGTCTCGCGCCACAGGTCCCGCAGCCCTTCGAGGTCGGACGCCGGAGGCGTCTCCGCCAGCACCGGCACCTCACGGCGTACGAGTTCCTTCGTCACCTCCGGAGTGACCGACCACGGCACGGACGGGATGACGAACTCCGGCCGCTCGGCCCCCGCCAGCAACGCGTCGACAGTGCGGTGGGCGGGCACTCCCCAGGACGCCTCCACCTCGGCGCCGCGCTCCGGTGACCGGGTCACCACACCGGTCACCGTGAAGCGGTCCGGCAACTCGCGCGCCAGACGGACAAAGAACTCCGACCGCCAGCCGCTGCCGACCAGGCCGAAGCGTACAGGTGCTGCGCTCACGTGATTCGCTCCTCGAAAGACGGGCCGTGGGGTAACGGCTCGGTGCACGATAGACGCCGCTCGTTTCTGTTACGCCAGGCGGTACCGGACGCGCCGCCACCAGGGCGCCGACGGTGTGGCTTCCGGTGGCCGCCGCGTCAAGGCCCGCTCGAAGGTCCGCCGCGCTCGGCGAGGAGCCACGTTCCGGAGATCACGTTGTCGGTGCCGGGTGCCAGACTGAGCGCCATGTCCGTCACTGACCTGACCTTCGAACGCTGGCGCGCTCTGGACCAGGAGGCCGCCGCGCGCCATGCCCGGGAGGCCGCCCGCCAGGTGGGCGGGCAGCTCGTCCATGTCGACAGCGCCCCGCATCTGGACGGCGTACTCCACCGCGCGCTGATCGAACGCGCGGGACAGCGTTTCGCCCTCATACCCGGTGGCGAGGTGACGGTCGGTTTCGAGCTGGACGCCTGGCAGCCACTGGCCGAGCAACTCGACTCCTACCGGACGGAGAGCCTGAGGGGCGGCTACGGCTTCGACCCCGATCCACGCGCCCATCTCGCTCAGTTCCTCACCGCGCGGCGCACGGTCACGGTTCCCACACTGCTGATCGCGGTCGAACCCGAAGAACTCACCGAACTGCCCGATATGGTCCCGGCGGCGCTCGCCGGACGAGGTCTGCGGCTGCCCAGCCCTGACGAGTGGGAGCATGCCTGCGGCGCGGGAGCGACGACACTGTTCCGCTGGGGGGACCACTGCCCGCTCGACAACTCCCCGTACGGAGCCGGGAGCGGACCTCGGCACCAGCCCAACGCCTTCGGTCTGCACATCGCCTACGACGTCTACCGGGCGGAGATGACCTCCGACCCGGCGTCGGTGTACGGCGGCGACGGCGGAGAGGCGGTGTGCGGTGGATACGGTGCCTTTGTCCAGTGGCTGCCCCTCGCCACCGCCAACCGCAACCCCGCCATGGCGGAGTTCCTCACCGGCCCGGACGGTGCGGACATGTGCGAGGAGTTCAGCACCCGCCCTGTCCTCGAACTCGCCTGACGGCGCGCCGGGCCCGGAGGTCTTCGCGGTGCGGCCCCGCGGGCAACAGTCACCGGTGCCCCCGCCCGATCGGCACACTCCGGCGTCAACGGCCCCATGAGAGACGGGTGTTGAGCTGTGACACTGCTGTTGCCGGAACTATGGGCTCCGTCACAGCCGTCATGATCTTGGCCTGATGGACTCGGCTGATGGCATTCCTGCTCCTGCTGTTCATTCCGGCCGGACTGATCCTGGCCTTCGCCTTCGCCGGCCACGGCTTCGGCACGCTCGGCCGCGCCGGCCTCCGGCGCGCCGACCGCCGGACACGGCTCCGGAGCCTCTCCGCCGTCCTGGGAGCCGTCGCCATCGCCCTCTACACCTGGGGCCTCCTCCATGTCGCCGGGGCGGTCGCCTCCGCGGAGGACGGCGGGACCGACTCGGCACCGATCCGCTCCTGCCGCACACCCGGCTGGCAGGAGCGGACCATGGCCGACATGATCACCGACTACACGGTGAACTACCTGCCGCTCCAATTCGTCTGCGAGACGAATGACGGCAAGAGCTACGCCACCGGCGCCGTTCCCGGCTACGTCAATCCGGCGGTGCTGGGCCTCGCGCTGGCCGCCGTCGTCGCCCGCGCCGGGGCCCCCGAAGCGGAGGGCCGCACCGAGAAGGATCCGGCCGTTTGATACGGGGCGTCTGCTGCCGGCCCGTACTCGTGGTGCGGCAGTGCCGCGTACGCGCGGCGCCGGTCCGCGAATGCCACAGGCCAACGCGACAATGGGCTGCGGCCCGGAGTAATCCTGAGGGGTGCTCACACGACCGGGCCCAGTGGTCGGCCGGCAGGGGCGGTCCCCGTCGCACGTCGGCCTTTCCCGGCCGAAGGCGTACGCATATCCTGGGAGTTCAACGGGCGAGGGGGCGCGGCGTTGGACGAACTAGGACCGAGCGATCCACGGAGCGTCGGCCCATACAGGCTCCTCAGCAGGCTTGGCAGCGGTGGAATGGGCCGTGTCTACCTCGGGCGGTCTGCCTCGGGCCGCAGAGTCGCGGTCAAGGTGGTCAGGGACGAGATCGCTGACGATGCCGGATTCCGCGCGCGCTTCCGCCGGGAGGTCGAGCTGGCGATGAGAGTCGGAGGTTTCTGGACAGCGGCCGTCGTGGACGCGGACCCGGGGGCCCCCGAGCCGTGGATCGCGAGCGAGTACATCCCCGGGCCCTCCCTACAGCACAGAATCACCGACACCGGCCCGTTCTCGGCGGCTGAGGTACGTGATCTCGGCATCGGGCTGGCAGAGGCGATGGCCTCGATCCACGCGCTGGGTCTGGTCCACCGCGATCTGAAACCCTCCAACGTCTTGCTGGCGGACACCGGCCCCCGCGTCATCGATTTCGGCATCTCCAAGGCGCTGGAAGGTTCCGGCACAAGCACCGCCCTTACCCACACAGGCGTGGTCATCGGCACCCCCGGCTTCATGTCTCCCGAGCAGGCCACCGGGGCGAAGATCGGCACGGCCAGCGATGTCTTCTCCCTCGGGGCAGTCCTCGCGTACGCCGCTACCGGCACCGAACCCTTCGGCGCCGGTGCACCCGTCGCTCTGCTCTACCGGGTCGTCAGCGAAGAGCCGGACCTGTCGGCCGTTCCGTACGAACTGCGCCACACCATTGCGCTGTGTCTCGCGAAGGATCCGGCACGCAGGCCGTCACCAGGCGCGCTGGTCGCCCTGCTCAAGGGCGGTGAACACCTGACCGAGCCAGTTCTCGTTCCGCCGCCCACGGTCGCGTACAGCCGCAGTGCCGACGCGGCCCAGGGCGCCGGACCGGAGGGCTTCGCGTGGGCGGGTGTCGAGGAGGCTTACGCCGACGCGCCGCTGGAGCTTGTCGATGGCGGCGGGGACCGCTTCCGGGGGATACGGTTGCGGCGCTTGTTCGACGTCTTCCTGTGGGTGGCGGTGCTCGGCACGATCCCTCTGGGTATAGCCGTCGCCCGGGGCGTAGATGTGATCGCGAGCTGGGTGGCTGTCCTGTCTCTTTACCTCAGCTTCGCGATGCCCATCGCCATCTACTTCTGGGCGGCCTGTCGCCCCTTCCGCGAAGCCTCCGAATTGAGCGTCGGTCGCGACGGAGTTGCCCTCCGGCGCGGTCATGACACCGCCGACCTCTCCTGGCGCGAGCTGGAACGCGTGCTGGTCTCGGTCGGCTCGGCTCCGTACTCCGTCACCCTTTTCTGTCGCTTCCGCGACTCGGGCGAGGTCGACATCGCCAGTCCTCCGACCAAGAGGATCGCCACCGATCCGCCGCTGGCGGCCTTCACGCTCCTGGCTCTCAACCGGGCCGAGCGCAACGCCTCCTGCTCCGAAATCCACCAGGCACTCGGCATATTCGCCCCGCCCGGCGTCTACCAGCCGCATCCGAAGGTACTCAAGCGGACTTCCTTGCAAACCTCCACGCGTTGAGTTCCCCGGACGCGGCCCTGGCGACACCGCGAGGCGCGGAGCGGCGGAGCGGCAGATGGCGGCACCGCGTCCGCGCGCTCGCGCCCTTGGTGTGTTCGAGACGGGCCCGACGTCCGCCCCGGCAGATCCCAGGAGGCGGACATGCGTGCGTCGGCGCCCGATGACACTGTATGATCATGATGTAAACCCGCTGCGGCGCAGCGGAGTTCACGCGTCTGTGGTCCAAGGAAAGACGTCCGCCAGCCGGCGGGAAATGCAGGTGCAAGGCCTGCCGGGCGCTCCATGAAAGCGGCTCTTCCTCGTGAGAGGGAGGGCCGCTTCTGTTTTCCCCCGCCCGCTGACACCGGTCTCGGCCCGAAGGCCCTGAGAAGTCCCGGCGAGCACGGAACAGCCCCTCCGATCGGCCGTTTCGCCTGATCGGACGCGATGAGCGCGATGACTGATGCGGTGCCCATCGTCCGAGTCCACGGTCGAACTGAACTCAGCCGCCCTCCACGTGAAACAGCGTCCTAGGCCCGATGCGCTCGGCGCCCTCCGGCCACACCACGTCGACTGGGATGCCTGCGCTTCGGGCGTCGAGGACCACGTCGGCTGTGCCGCCGCCCTTGCCGCCTGGGGGTTGGCCGTTCCAGACGGCGACCAGGCGGTCGACGCGGTCCAGGAGTACGCGGTTTGCTGCTTCGTATGCCTCTCGGCCAGCCGTTTCGAAGGGCATGATCAGCACTTCATCGGCGGCCCCAACGAGCTTGTCGAAGAGGGGAGCGTGCTGTGGCCTGACCTTTGTCTGGCGGTAGTCCTGGGAGGGGATCACCGCTACGAGACGGCCGCCGGCTGCGAGTACGGCTTCGGCGAAGAGGCTGTCCGATCCGGCGGCGATGCAGGACACCCCGACCAGATCCGGGCCGCTGTGTCCGGCCAGCAGATCTCGCAGTGCGTCGCGGACCAAGGAGACCGATGCGTCCGTCAGGTCCATGTGGCCGGTTACGGCAAGAGTTGTCACAGCGGCTTCTTCTTTCTCAGCGAGGTCATCAGTCGGCGAGTTGCTCGCGGAGTCTGGCCCGAGCTTCCCGGACCGGGCGGGAAGCACCGTGTCCGACGGTGTACGAGTAGAGCCACGCCATGCCCTCCCGTACACGTCCGGACTGCACCCGTTCGGCGACGTCCAGCGCGGCGTGGGTCTCCTGGCACCCGGCGCTCAGGTCGCCGCCGAGGAAGTAGACCTCCGCGAGACCGAGTCGGTCGAGGGCGTTGCTGCGGCCCGCCTCCGGGCCGCGCCGGGCGAGGGCCTGCCGGATTTCCTCGCCCGCGCGGTCGGCGTGTGAACGGGGGTCCTGCCGGGCGAGTTCCAGCAGTCGGCCGCCTGTGGTGCCGGCGAGTTCGGCTTCGTCGAAGTAGGCGATCCAGTGTGGCTCGGTCTGTTCGGGAGCGGCCTCGCCCAGATCCTGTCGCGCCTGTTCGGTCGCCCGTGTGAACGCCGAGGTGCGCCCGAGGGCGGCCAGTGCCCATGCCTCCCGGGTGCGAAGCATCGCCCGCACCCGGGGCCCGGCCACGTCGCGGGCGCCGTCCTGGGCGAGGCGAACAAGTTCGAGTGCGTCCTGTGGTCGGTTGCTGTACAGCATCTGACGGGCCATGCCCGCCAGCACGTTGGCGCCCCACAGACGGTCGCCGCCCGCGTGTGCGGCCCGCAGGGACAGCCGGTAGTAGTCCTGGGCCCGCCGTTGCAGGCCACTGTCCCACGCCATGGTGGCTGCCGTCCCGGCAAGACGCGCGAGCACCCGGTAGAGCCGTACCTCGACCGCTGGGGCCTGGTGCTCGTCCAGTACGGTCGCGACTTCCGAAAGCTGACCAAGGACTGCTCGGCGGCGCAGTCCGCCGCCGTAGCGATGGTCCCATGCGCGAAACGCTTTCGCGGTCTCCTCCAACTGCTCGACGTCCCGTAGGCCCAGACGCCCTGGGCGGGTGCGCCGTCGGCCTTCCTCGCCTGGGAGCATCCACCCTTCCAGGCTGTTGAGGAGTGGGGCGCCGGACATGGCCGTGGCTGCGAGGGCACGGGCCAACGCTCGCCGGTCCATGGTCAGATCGGCTCGGGTGAGCCGGTCGGCGAGTTCGATCGTGGTGTGGGTCTGCCAAGGGCTGTCCATACGCACAGGCACCTCCGCCGTCTCCGCTGGGGGCGGGGCCTCGGTCTCCCATGGACGTGGGGCGAGGCCGATGAAGTCGCCGGGAACGCGCAGTCCGTCGGCGATGCGCGCCAGCACCTCGTACGAGGTGACCTGCGTGCTGCCGGACATGATGGTGGACACCTTGCCGGGCGTGAGACCACAGGCGATCGCTGCAAAACGAAGCCGGATCGGGCGAGATGGCAGAGATCTCGTCGGGGCGCCCTGGGTGACATCGGTGCGGTCGGAAAAGGCGTACGGCGGTGCTTCGTGCGTCTGCGCGGGGTGCTCGCGCTCGCCGTGAGCGCGCGGGACGGGCCTTCCGCTGCCCATCGACCGCCAGCGAGGAGCGGACCAAGAAGGCCGTCGACCGCGCCCTGACGGCGGCGGTCGACGGCCTGACATCTCGGGGGAGTGCCCCATTGTGCCCCAGGCGGCAGCCTAGAAGGCGTTGCCGCAGGTCAGCGGTGCTTCGGTTTAGATGTCGAAGTACAGCTCAAACTCGTGCGGGTGCGGGCGGAGCTGGATCGGGGCGATTTCCTTGGTGCGCTTGTAGTCGATCCACGTGTCGATCAGGTCGGCCGTGAAGACGCCACCCGCCTGCAGGTACTCGTTGTCCGCCTCCAGCGCTTCGAGGACCGCGGGCAGCGAGGTCGGGACCTGGGGGACGCCCGCGTGCTCCTCGGGGGCGAGCTCGTACAGGTCCTTGTCGATCGGCTCGGCCGGCTCGATCTTGTTCTTGATGCCGTCCAGGCCCGCCAGGAGCAGCGCGGAGAAGGCCAGGTACGGGTTGGAGGACGGGTCCGGGGCGCGGAACTCGACGCGCTTGGCCTTCGGGTTCGAGCCCGTGATCGGGATACGCATCGCCGCCGAGCGGTTGCGCTGCGAGTAGACCAGGTTGACCGGGGCCTCGAAGCCGGGGACCAGGCGGTGGTACGAGTTCACCGTCGGGTTGGTGAAGGCCAGCAGCGACGGCGCGTGCTTGAGGATGCCGCCGATGTAGTAGCGGGCGGTGTCCGAGAGGCCCGCGTAACCCTGCTCGTCGTAGAACAGCGGGCTGCCGCCCTGCCACAGGGACTGGTGGACATGCATGCCCGAGCCGTTGTCGCCGAAGATCGGCTTCGGCATGAAGGTCGCGGTCTTGCCGTTGCGCCAGGCGACGTTCTTCACGATGTACTTGAAGAGCATCAGGTCGTCGGCCGCGGCGAGCAGCGTGTTGAACTTGTAGTTGATCTCCGCCTGGCCGGCGGTGCCGACCTCGTGGTGCTGGCGCTCGACCTGAAGGCCGGACGCCTCCAGCTCCAGGGAGATCTCCGCGCGCAGGTCGGCGAAGTGGTCGACCGGCGGGGCCGGGAAGTAGCCGCCCTTGTAGCGGACCTTGTAACCGCGGTTGTCCTCGACCGCACCGGTGTTCCAGGCGCCGGCCTCGGAGTCGATGTGGTAGAAGCCCTCGTTCGCGGTGGTGTTGAAGCGCACGCTGTCGAAGACGTAGAACTCGGCCTCGGGGCCGAAGTACGCGGTGTCCGCCACGCCGGTGGAGGCGAGGTACGCCTCGGCCTTCTTGGCGATGTTCCGCGGGTCGCGGCTGTACTGCTCGCCCGTGATCGGGTCGTGGATGAAGAAGTTGATGTTCAGCGTCTTGTCACGGCGGAACGGGTCGACCCGGGCGGTCGACAGGTCCGCGCGCAGCGCCATGTCCGACTCGTGGATGGCCTGGAAGCCACGAATGGAGGAGCCGTCGAAGGCCAGCTCTTCCACCGGGTCGAACGCCTTCGCCGGGATCGTGAAGTGCTGCATCACGCCAGGCAGGTCGCAGAAGCGGACGTCGACGAACTTGACGTCCTCGTCCGCGATGAACTTCTTGGCCTCGTCGGCGTTCTGGAACATCCAGCTCCTCCTCCTCCCGTCCCGGGGTGGGGCGGGGGTTGTCGCTCGGTCGTGCGGCCAGTGCGGTGGCACACGTGGGACCCAACTTAGGTTTTCGGGGTTTCTCAAGCATGACTCATTTGTTTCGCTGAAGTTAACCGGCCCGGCTGGGCGCCGGGGCGCACGCCGGGCCGCACATGCCTCCTTACCCCCGTCCCGAGGGTGCGAATACGGCCGCAGTACCGTGGTCGGGTGGATAACAGGCAAGCAATCGGATCGTGGCTCTCCGGGCCGCGCGCGGCCGCCGAGGACATGGGCGTCGACTTCGGCTACCGGGGCGAGCGGCTCGGTCTGCCGGAGGAGGGGCCGGGCTCCGTCGCCCCGCTCGGCCGGCGCGTCGGTGCCCTGATGGTCGACTGGGCGCTGTGCGTACTGATCGCATACGGATTGCTGGCCGGAGGTGACTGGCAGGCGTCGGGGAACTGGGCGCTCGGCATCCTCCTCGTACTGAGCCTGCTCACCGTCGGCACGGTCGGGTCCACTCCCGGCAAGCGGCTCTTCGGCCTGCGTGTCGTCGCCGAGGACGGCGGTCGGCTCGGCCCGGGCCGGGTGCTCGTCCGCACCGTGCTGCTGTGCGTGGCCGTCCCGGCCCTTGTCTGGGACCGCGACGGCCGGGGCCTCCACGACCGCCTCGCCCGCGCCGTGCAGGTACGGATCTGAGCGGCGCAACGGCCCGTACACATCGAGGCAACAGCCCCTACACATCAAGAGGGCGGTCCGGAACCGAGTCCCGGACCGCCCTCTTCTGTGTGTGAGGTCGGCTGTGCGTGTGAGCGGTCAGCGCATCTTTCCGCCGCGTGGCATCCGCATGCCCTTCGGCATCGGGCCCTTCGGCAGCGGCATATTGCTCATCAGGTCGCCCATGGCCCGCAGCCGGTCGTTGGCCGCCGTCACCTGCGGGCCCGCCAGCACCCGAGGCAGCTTGAGCATGGTGGTACGGACCTTCTTCAGCGGCACCTGGCCCTCGCCGTCGCCGACGATGATGTCGTGCACCGGCACATCCACGACGATGCGGGCCATCTTCCGCTTCTCGGCCGCCAGCAGATTCTTCAGCCGGTTCGGGTTGCCCTCGGCGACGAGCACGATGCCCGCCCTGCCGACGGCCCGGTGGACGACGTCCTGGCTGCGGTTCATCGCCACCGCCGGAGTCGTGGTCCAGCCACGGCCCACGTTCTGCAGGACGGCCGCCGCAGCGCCCGGCTGGCCCTCCATCTGCCCGAAGGCGGCACGCTCGGCACGGCGGCCGAAGATGATCGCCATCGCGAGGAACGCCAGGATGAAGCCCAGGATGCCCAGATAGATCGGGTGGTTGATCAAGAAGCCGATCGCGAGGAAGACACCGAAGGTGACGATTCCCACACCCGCGACGACAAGACCGACCTTCGAGTCGGCCTGCCGGGTCATCTTGTAGGTAAGGGCGATCTGCTTCAGTCGCCCGGGGTTCGCAGCAGAGTCTGCGTTTTCCTTCCTCGCCATGCCCAGAGTTTACGTGGCGCGGGAAGCGCGGTCCGACACGGCCTCCAGAACGTGCTGCGCCTCGACCCGGTCCCTGGCCCGGCGGCGGTCCTCCAGGACGGCCGTCCAGGCGTTGCGGCGGGCCGTGCGCTGGCCGCCGCCGAGGAGCAGGGACTCCACGGCGCGCAGCGCGGAGGAGACGGAGGGCAGCACAGGGGTGGGGCGGGTGGTCGCCGTCACCGCTTCGGTGACGGGTCGGGCCGACGCGACCTGCATGATGGCGGTCCCCTCAGGAGCGGTGGTGTCAGGAGCGGTGGTGGCGAGCGTACGGGCTGCGTAGAAGCAGCGTCACTTACTGGTGTTACCAGGGCGTGACCGACCGGTCAAACGGCCATGAAGCCTTGGTGCGCCGCCCCCGAAACGCTGACGCGGCCCGTACACCACCCCCGACCTGGGAGGAGGGTACGGACCGCGTCACACCTGCGTTCTACTGGTGAGTAGCCGCTTGTGCTCAGATTCACACAGCCCGGATCGGCACGGGTCACACGGCCTGACCGGCGACCGCCGCGCCACGCCGCTCGACCGCCTGCTGGTACAGCCGTCCCGCGCGGTACGAGGAACGCACCAGCGGTCCCGACATCACCCCGGAGAAGCCGATGGCCTCGGCCTCGTCCTTCAGCTCCACGAACTCGTGCGGCTTCACCCAGCGCTCGACCGGGTGGTGCCGCACGGACGGGCGCAGATACTGCGTGATCGTGATCAGCTCGCAGCCCGCGTCGTGCAGATCCCGCAGCGCCTCACTGACCTCGGCGCGCTCCTCACCCATGCCCAGGATGAGGTTGGACTTGGTGACCAGCCCCGCCTCGCGGGCGCGCGTGATGACGTCGAGCGAGCGCTCGTAGCGGAAGCCGGGACGGATCCGCTTGAAGATCCGCGGCACCGTCTCGACATTGTGGGCGAGCACCTCGGGCCGGGAGGAGAAGACCTCGGCGAGCTGCTCGGGCACGGCGTTGAAGTCGGGGATGAGCAGCTCGACCTTGGTGCCGCCGGCCGCGCGCTCCGCCGTCAGGGCGTGGATCTGGCGGACGGTCTCCGCGTACAGCCAGGCCCCGCCGTCTTCCAGGTCGTCGCGGGCGACGCCGGTGATCGTGGCGTAGTTCAGGTCCATCGTGACGACGGACTCACCCACCCGGCGCGGCTCGTCACGGTCCAGCGCCTGCGGCTTGCCCGTGTCGATCTGGCAGAAGTCGCAGCGCCGGGTGCACTGGTCGCCACCGATGAGGAAGGTCGCCTCGCGGTCCTCCCAGCATTCGAAGATGTTCGGACAGCCGGCCTCCTGGCAGACCGTGTGCAGACCCTCGCTCTTCACGAGCTTCTGCAACTGGTTGTACTCGGGGCCCATTTTCGCCCGAGTCTTGATCCACTCGGGCTTGCGCTCGATGGGGGTCTGGCTGTTCCGGACCTCCAGGCGCAGCATCTTGCGTCCGTCGGGTGCGACAGCGGACACGTCCGGCACCTCTCTCTGCTGGCGCGGCATTCGATTCTTCGGCGAATACCAGGTTACGCCCGTTATTTACGTGGCATTACGTCTGGCCAACCGGCGGCCGTCGGGGCACATTCCCCCCGATGGCCCAGTTCGTCAGACGCTCGCGTGCTCGATCTCGCGCGGCTTTGGCTCCGCGTGCTCCAGTACGTCCCGCAGATGCCGCTCCACCACGGGGAGGACCTCCGTGATCGTGATCTCACGGCCCAGCTCGGACGAGAGCGAGGTCACGCCCGCGTCCCTGATCCCGCACGGCACGATCCGGTCGAACCAGGTGTTGTCCGGGTTCACGTTCAGCGAGAAGCCGTGCATCGTCACGCCCTTGGCGACCCGGATGCCGATCGCCGCGAGCTTGCGGTCCTCCCGGCGCTGGCCGGCGTTGGACGGCGCGTACTCCGGGCCGTTCAGGCGCGGATCGAACTCCTCGTCCTGGAGCCGGGGGTCGAAGTCCAGCGCGAGCCCGCCCGGCGCGGGACGGCTCTCCACCGGATCCCCGAGCACCCACACGCCACTGCGCCCCTCGACCCGCGTCGTCTCCAGGCCGAACTCGGCGGCCGTACGGATCAGGGCGTCCTCCAGGCGGCGGACGTGCGCGACGACATCCACGGGCCGCGGCAGCTTGAGGATCGGATAGCCGACGAGCTGGCCGGGACCGTGCCAGGTGATCTTCCCGCCGCGGTCCACATCGATGACGGGGGTGCCGTCCAGCGGACGCTCGTTGTCCGCCGTGCGCCGGCCCGCCGTGTAGACCGGCGTGTGTTCCAGCAGCAGGCAGGTGTCCGGGACCTCTTCCGCGAAGCGGGCCGCGTGCACCCGGCGCTGCTCCTGCCATGCCTCCTGGTAGTCGACGGACTCCTCGCCGAACCCCAGATGGACGTACCGCAGCTCACCCACGGCAGTGCCTCCTTAGAACCCTCTCGTCGTGCGCCGTCAGTACCTTCAACGTGCACGGGTCGCGCTCTCGCAACTGTACGGCGGCTCCCGGCGGAGGGGCCGGGCAGGTGCTCCCCGGTCCCTTCCGCCGCGCTCGCGTCAGCGGTGGCTCGATCCTCACACGATCGGATGAATGTGGGACGAAGGTGATGGTGCGGGCGGTTTGTACCGCTAAATTCGCGCCGTTCCATGAGGGCTGCTCACCGGGCCCGGAAGGCAGGAGACCGTACAGCTGATGTCGGAACGACCTCCGCAGCGAATCCCCAACCGCCAGCTCGCCGCACTCATCGCAGAAGCCGGATTCTCCAACGCAGGTCTCGCCCGCCGGGTGGATCAGCTCGGCCTCGAACACGGCCTCGATCTGCGGTACGACAAGACATCGGTGACGCGCTGGCTGCGCGGGCAGCAACCCCGCGGCACCACACCCGCGCTGATCGCCGAGGTCTTCACCCGCCGGCTCGGTCGCCGGCTCTCCGCACAGGACCTGGGCCTGGACGCCTGCGCCCCGGTCTACGCGGGCCTCGAATTCGCGTCCACCCCCGAGGAAGCCGTCGACATCGTCGCGGGACTGTGGCGCAAGGACTCCGGCAGCCACAGCGAACTGCGCAAGATCGCGTTCACCCCGGCGGGCCTGGTCATCCCCAGTCGTGACTGGCTGATCGGGCGCGCCGACGACCGGGTCGGCAGCCCCGACCTCGTCGCGCACAACACCGCCAGGGTCCCCGCCCAGTCACGGCCCGAGCCCCCGACCGTGCCCCGCTCGCGCACCGAACGCGCGGTCGGCCAGAAGGTGACGGCCGGCGACATCTCCGCACTCCGCTCGGTCGGCGACCTCTTCCGCACCCTCGACCAGACCTATGGCGGCGGCCATGCCCGCCATGCCCTCGTCCGCTATCTGGAACACGAGGCAGAACCGATGCTCCGCGGTCTGTACGGGGAGAGCGTCGGCCGGCGGCTCTTCGCCGCGGCCGCCGATCTGACCCGGCTGGCAGGCTGGACCGCGTACGACATCGCGGCCCACGGCCTCGCCCAGCGTTACTTCGTCCAGGCCCTGCGGCTCGCCCAGGCGGCCGGGGACCGGGCCTACGGCTCGTACGTCCTGACCACCATGAGCCGCCAGGCCGTCCACCTCGGCCACGGCCGCGAGGCGGTGCAGCTCACCCGCGTCGCCCAGCAAGGCGTCGGCGGGTCCGCGCCGCCGGTGGTCCAGGCGCTGCTGCACTCCGCCGAGGCGCGCGGGCACGGCGTCCTCGGCGACGTACGGGCGTGCACCGCCGCGCTCGTACGGGCCGAACGGGCCCTGGAGACGGCGCGGCCCGGCGACGACGTACCGCACTGGGCGCGCTTCTTCGACGAGGCGCAGCTCGCCGACGAGTTCGGGCACTGCTACCGCGATCTCCAGCAGTACCGCGCGTCCGTGCAGCACGCCGAGCGCTCGCTCCAGCTACGCGCCCCCGTGTACGCCCGCAGCCGCCTCTTCTGCCGCGTTGTGCTCGCCTGTGGCCGCCTCGGCCTCGGCGAGCTGGACCAGGCGTGCCTGCTGGGCGCGGAGGCGGCCCAGGCGGCCACCGAGATGCGCTCGGCGCGTGCCGTGGAGTACGTACGGGACTTCGAGCGGCGGCTGGAGCCGTACCGGGACTCCGCGGCCGTACGCAACTACCGCGAGAGGACCGCCGCGTTCGGCTGAATCCGGCGGGCCGGCCCGGGCGGCGGGCCCGGCCTAGGCCACCGCCGGCAGCGGGACCGAGCCGGCGGCGGGCTTCACGCCCAGGTCGGCGAGGACCGCGTGAGCGGCCCGCCGGCCCGAGAACAGCGCGCCCTGGACCGTGCTCGTGTCCCGGTGGTCGCCGCACACATACAGACCGGACAGCAGCCGGACCGGACGGCGCAGATCGTGCGGCGGAGGCATCGCCGGTACCGCCTCCGGGTCGTGATGGACGGCCAGCAGCTCCCAGTCGCCGGTCGGCGTCCCGTACAGCCGAGCGAGATGCGCGCGGACCGAGCGGTCCAGTTCGGCGGCCGGGGGAGGGGTGCCGAGCACCGTCGACGAGATCAGCACCCGGCCGTCCGGCGCGCGCGAGGCGTCGACCGCGCTCATCACGGCGGTGTGCGCCACGGGCCCGCTCCGGTCCGCGTCCAGCAGCAGTGCCGGATCGGTCAACGGCGGTGTTGGCGCGGTGTGATGAAGAACCGTCACGGCGTGGAAGTCCGGCACCCGCAGCCCCGGCAGCAGCTCCGCCGCGGCGCGCGCGCCGGTCGCCAGCACCAGCGCGCGGCAGGCGATCTCACCGTGCTCCTTGGTGGTGACGCAGGTGATCGAGGTGTCCGTGACGCACACCTCCTTCCGCACGGTGCCCTGCGGCAGCGCCCGTTCAAGCAGCTCCGGCAGCGTGGCGGCGCCGCCGGCGGTGACACACAGCCGGCCGCGCGCGAAGTCGCGCAGCGCGAGGTCGGCGTACCGGCTCGATGTGCTGAGCCCGGGGTCGCGGAGCAGCGCGGACAGCAGCGGGCGGACAAAGCCGTTGACGGTACGGGCGGGCAGACCGCGCGCGGACAGCGCGTCCAGCGCGGTGCGTTCCGGACGGGCCAGCAGGCGCGGCATCGGTGTCGTAGCGATGCGGCCGAGAGCCGCGCCGATTCTTGCCTGGTCGAGCGCGCCGCCGAGCGCCGGACGGGGGGCGCTCGCCAGGGCGCGTGCCGCGGTCAGTGCGCTCCTGGCGCTACCGACCACACCGGTCCGGTAGTTCCGGCCGTCACTGTGCACGAGCACGCCCGGCGAGAACATCCGGAGGACACCGCCCTCCATCCCCGGCGTCCGGCGCAGCTCCGGATAGCAGGTGTTGAGCACCTGTCCGTTCCGGTCGAGGCGGAAGCCGTCGACCTGGTCCGTGGCCATACGGCCGCCGACGCGGGGAGCGGCCTCCAGGACACTGACTGTTACGCCTGCGCTGGTCAGATGGTGAGCCGCCGACAGACCTGCGACTCCGGCTCCGATGATGACGACGTCCGCGTGGTGTGCGCTGCTGAGCACGTGCCCCTCCCCGAGGTCGGCGCGGCTGGTGAGGAGCTGATGCCCGGACCAGCTCCCGGTCGAGAGTAGAAAGGGAAGGGGGGCGGGGCGGACGCGCGTGGGTGGGGGCACCGATGCATGGGGGGCGCGGCGCGCCGTCCGGCGGGGGCGCGCGGTGGGTGCGGACTGGTGACGGGGCGTTCAGGGGTGGTGTTCCTCGGTCGGCGACCCGCGCCGGAGGCGCTACGCCGCTTGGATCGATTCGTCGATCGTGGGGAACGCGAATGCGAAGCCCGACTCCAACAGGCGCTCCGGTACCACGCGCTGGCTGCCCAGAACGTCCTCAGCCAGGTCGCCCAGGGCCAGCCGCAGGGCCGTCGCCGGGACCGGGAAGGGCGTCGGGCGGTGCAGGACCCGGCCCATGGCCGCCGTGGCCTCGCGGTTGGTGACCGGCTCCGGCGCCGTGAGGTTCACCGGGCCCTCCAGCGACTCCGTGTCGATCAGGTGCCGCAGCGCCGCCACATGGTCGTGCAGCGCGATGAAGCTCCAGTACTGCCGGCCCGAGCCGAGCCGTCCGCCCAGGCCCGCCTGGAAGATCGGGAAGAGCCGGCCCCAGGCGCCGCCCTTGCGGGAGACCACCAGGCCGGTCCTGGCGAACACCGTTCGTACGCCCGCCTCTTCCGCCGCCGCGGCGGCCTCCTCCCATTCGACGCAGACCGACGGGAGGAAGCCGTCGCCGGGTGGCGCGTTCTCGTCCACCGCCCGGTCGCCGGTGTCGCCGTAGTAGCCGACGGCGGAGCCGGACACAAAGACCCGGGGCTGCTCGCCGAGCGAGGCGACGGCCTCCGCGATCGCGGCCGTGCCGAGGAGCCGGCTGTCGCGGATCTCCTTCTTGTACGCCTCGGTCCAGCGGTGGTCGCCGATGCCCGCGCCCGCGAGGTGGACGACGGCCTCGCAGCCGTTGAGGGCGTGCGCGTCGACGTACTGCCGTACGGGATCCCACTCGACCTCGTCTGCGGTGCGCGGGGTCCGGCGCACCAGGCGCAGCACCTTGTGTCCGTCGGCGCGCAGGGAGCGTACAAGAGCCGAACCAATGAGCCCGGTGGAGCCGGTGACCGCGATCCTCATGGCCACCATCCTGCCCCGGTAAGCCCTCATGGCACAGTTGCGCCATGTCCGAACCGCAGATACGTCCCGCACTCCGCTCGGACGACGGAGCCCTGGCGGCGCTCGACCGGGAGACATGGTCGCCGCTGCACGCCGTGACGCCGAGGCCGCTGCCGCCGTTCGGCCCGTTCTTCGACGCCCGGCACGGGGTCGAGGAGTTCCTGGTCGCCGAGGCCGACGACCGGATCGTCGGCTATGTCCGGGTGGGGCGGCCGACGCCGCTCGCCAGCAACGCGCATGTACGGCAGATACAGGGGCTGGCGGTCCATGAGTGGGCGCGCGGGCGCGGGGTGGCGCGCGCCCTGCTGCGCGCGGCGGCGCTGCACGCGCGGAACCAGGGCGCGCGGCGGCTGACGCTGCGCGTGCTGGGGCACAACACCCCCGCGCGGCGGCTGTACGAGGCGGAGGGCTTTGTCGTCGAGGGGATCCTGCCGGGGGAGTTCTGCCTGGAGGGTGAGTACGTCGACGACGTGGTCATGGGGCTTGCGCTGACCGGCTGAGCGGGGCTCACTCCTTCCCGAAGCGCTCCCAGAGCCGTGGGAACCGCTCCGCCAGCGCCGTGTCGTCCGCCAGGTCGATCGGCGTTCCCTCCGGTTCCGCGGGCTGGGCCGCGATGCCCAGATCGGGTGCCACCACACCGGTGAGCTGTTCGTACGCCTCGTCGGCCGCGTATCCCAGCTCCTCGCCGTCGCCGTCGAGGTCCTCGTCGAACTCGTCCAGCAGCTCGGCCAGGCCGTCCGGATCGTGCAGGGTGCCCTCGAAGATCTCCCGGCCCTGTCCGATGAGCCAGCAGCGGAAGAAGTCGAAGGCGTCGTCGCTCGCTCCGTGGAGCAGCACGACGGCCACCCCCCACAGATCCCAGTGGTACGCCCGGTTGTAGCGCGACTCGAAGTGCCGCGCGAAGTCCAGTACGGAGTCCGGGTCGAGCTGCAGCAGCCGCTCGACCAGCAGATCGGCATGCTCCTCGGGATCGCCCTGGGCGCCCTCACGAGTGCTGTCGATGATCTCCCAGAACTCCGTCTCGTCCATCACGGGTCCAGCATCGTGCTTGGGGGAGGGCCGCGCACGCGGAGCCGTACGAAACGCCGGGCGTTTCTTGTACCGGACAGGAGGTGTCGCCATTTCGTGCGACGGTCGACCGGTCGGCAGGAACGTATGACGGAGGTGACGGATGGCAGCCAGGCCATTGACGGGGAAGATCGCACTTGTCGCGGGAGCGACCAGGGGCGCGGGGCGGGCGATCGCGGTGCGGCTGGGCGCGGCCGGTGCGACGGTGTACGCGACCGGGCGGACGACCCGGGAGAGCGCCAGTGAGGTCGGCCGGGCGACGGAGACCATCGAGGAGACGGCGGAGCTGGTCACGGCGGCGGGCGGGGAGGGGATCGCCGTACCGACCGACCATCTCGTACCGGAGCGGGTCCGCGCGCTGACCGAGCGTATCGAGCGGGATCATGGCCGGCTGGATGTGCTGGTCAATGACCTCTGGGGCGGCGAGCACCTGGTGGAGTTCGGCAAGAAGATGTGGGAGACGGAGCTCGGCCGCGGGCTGCGGATGCTGGAGCTGGGCGTCAAGACCCACATCATCACCAGCAGCTTCGCGCTTCCGCTGCTGGTCCGGGGGCCGGGCGGACTGGTCGTCGAGGTCACCGACGGCACGGCGAGGTCGAACAGGGCGTTCCGGGAGAACTACTACTACGACCTCACGAAGAACGCCCCGATCAGAATGGCCTTCACCCTCGGTGAGGACCTCAAGGACGTGGGCGGTACGGCGGTCTCGATCACCCCGGGTTTTCTCCGCTCCGAGCAGATGCTCGACCACTTCGGCGTGCGCGAGGAGAACTGGCGCGACGCGATCGCCGAGAGCCCGCACTTCGCGATCTCCGAGTCACCGCTGCTCATCGGCGAGGCCGTCGCGGCCCTGGCCGCGGACCCGGAGAAGCAGCGCTGGAACGGCCGGTCGCTCTCCAGCGGGCAGCTCGCGAAGGAGTACGGATTCACCGACGCGGACGGCAGCAGCCCGGACGCCTGGGCGTATTTCGAGGAGGTCGTGTACGGCGGGAAGGAGGCGTCCGCCGACGCTTACCGGTAAGGGCTGTCCGTGATCCCCGGGGGCGGGCCCTGGTCAGGTGTAGAGCGCGCGCATCCGGGCCGCCGCCTCCCTGAACCGGTCCCGCAGCGAGGCCGGTTCGAGGACCTCGGCCTCCGGGCCCAGCACCAGGAGCTGGGAGAACGCGACCTCCTCCGACTCCACCGCCAGCGCCACCGTGAGCCGGCCGTGCTCGTCGGCCGGGCCGGCCGCCTCGATCGCCTCGCGCGCGGCGGCGCGGTCCACGGCGCCCGGCAGCAGCCGGGCGCCGTCGGCGGAGAGCCGCACTACGATCCGCGCACGCAGCAGCGAACGCGCGAACTGGGCGGCCTGCGCCTCCCAGAAGCCCGGCAGGTCGAAGGAACCGTCCCGTACGAAACGTTCCTGCAAGGGCTCCGCCGAGACAAAGCGGTCGAGCCTGTAGACCCGGAACGTTTCCCGGGAGCAGGCGCAGAGATACCAGACACCGGCCTTGAGCACGAGACCGTACGGGGCCAGCTCGCGCTCCGCCTCGGCGCCGTGGCGCCGGTAGCGCGTGGACAGCATCCGGTCGCTCCACACCGCCTCGGCGACAACGGGCAGCAGCTCGGGTGTCTCCGGCTCGTGGTACCAGCCAGGGGCGTCGAGGTGGAAGCGCTGCGCGGCCGAGTCCTGCGCGTCCCGCAGGGACGGCAGCAGCGCCGCCGACACCTTCAGCCGGGCGACGGACGAGACGTCGTCCAGCCCCATCTCCCGCAGCGCGCCCGGCACACCGGAGAGGAAGAGTGCCTCGGCCTCGCCGCGGGCCAGGCCGGTCAGCCGGGTGTGATAGCCGCCGATCAGCCGGTAGCCGCCGGCCCTGCCCCGGTCCGCGTAGACCGGGACGCCGGCCTCGGAGAGTGCCTGGGCGTCCCGGGTGATGGTCCGCTCGGAGACTTCGAGCTCCCGGGCCAGGTCGGCACCGGTCATGGACGGTCTGGACTGGAGCAGGAGAACCATCTTGATCAGACGGGCAGCGCGCATGCGTTCCATGATGCAGGGGAGCCCCTGTCGCGAGGCGACAGGGGCTCCGGCTGTGCTTCCCGCGCAACGCGCCCCGGCTCAGCGGCCGTAGCGCTCCCGGGCCTCGGCCACCCGCTCCGGCTTGACCTCGCCGCGCCGGGCGAGCTGCGCCAGGACGGCGATCACGATCGACGGGGCGTCGACACCGAAGTGGCGGCGGGCCGCCTCCCGGGTGTCCGAGAGACCGAAGCCGTCCGTGCCGAGCGAGGTGTAGTCCTGCTCGACCCACTGGCTGATCTGGTCCGGGACCTGGCGCATCCAGTCGCTCACGGCGAGGACCGGGCCCGGCGCGCCGGACAGCGCGCGCGTCACATACGGCACGCGCTCCTCGCCGCGCAGCAGTGCCTCGTCGGCGGCCAGCGCGTCCCGGCGCAGCTCGCCCCAGGACGTGGCGGACCAGACGTCGGCGCTGACTCCCCAGTCGGCGGCGAGCAGTTCCTGTGCCTCCAGGATCCAGTGGATCGCCGTCCCGGACGCGAGGAGCTGCGCGCGGGGAGCGTCGGGCGCCGCCGGGGCGGCCTCCTTGAAGCGGTACAGGCCCTTGAGGATGCCCTCCTCGACGCCTTCCGGCATCGCGGGCTGCGGCATCGGCTCGTTGTAGACCGTCAGGTAGTAGAAGACGTCCTCGTTCTCGGCCGGGTCGGCGTGGCCGTACATCCGCCGCAGTCCGTCCTTGACGATCACGGCGATCTCGTAGGCGAAGGCCGGGTCGTAGTTGAGCGCGGCCGGGTTGGTGGCCGCGATCAGGTGCGAGTGGCCGTCCGCGTGCTGGAGGCCCTCGCCCGTCAGGGTCGTACGGCCGGCGGTGGCGCCGACGATGAAGCCCTTGCCGAGCTGGTCGGCGAGCTGCCACATCTGGTCGCCGGTGCGCTGCCAGCCGAACATCGAGTAGAAGATGTAGAACGGCAGCATCGGTTCGCCGTGGGTGGCGTACGACGTCGCCGCGGCGATGAAGTCGGCCATCGAACCGGCCTCGGTGATGCCCTCGTTGAGGATCTGCCCGTCCTTGGCTTCCTTGTAGTACAGAAGCTGGTCGCGGTCGACCGGGTCATAGGTCTGGCCGAGCGGCGAGTAGATGCCGGCGGACGGGAAGAGCGCCTCCATGCCGAAGGTGCGGGCCTCGTCCGGGACGATCGGGACCCAGCGCCTGCCGGTCTCCTTGTCCCGCATCAGGTCCTTCATCAGGCGTACGAACGCCATGGTCGTCGCCACCGGCTGCGAGCCCGAGCCCTTGGCGACGGTCTGGAAGGCCCTCTCGGACGGCTGGGGCAGTGCGACGGGGTGCACCCGGCGGGCCGGGGCGGGGCCGCCCAGCTCCGCGCGCCGCTCCTGGAGGTAGCGCACCTCCGGGGAGTCGGCCCCGGGGTGGCCGTACGGGACCAGGCTGTCGTTCAGCCGCGCATCGGGGATCGGCAGTTCGAGCAGGTCCCGCATGGCGCGGAACTGCTCGCCCGAGAGCTTCTTCATCTGGTGGTTGGCGTTGCGCGACTCGAAGCCGGCGCCGAGCGTGTAGCCCTTCACGGTCTGCGCGAGGATCACGGTCGGCGCGCCCTCGTGTGCCAGCGCCGCGCGGTAGGCCGCGTACACCTTGCGGGCCTCGTGGCCGCCGCGGGAGGTGAAGAAACACTCGGCGATCTTCGTGTCGGGCAGCAGCTTCGCCAGCTCGACGAGGGCCGGCTCGGCTCCGAAGAAGTGCTCCCGGATGTAGGCGACATCGCGGGTCGCGTACGTCTGGAACTGCGCGTCCGGCACCTGGCGCAGCCGGCGTACCAGCGCCCCCGTGGTGTCCAGGGCGAACAGCTCGTCCCAGGCGGAGCCCCACAGCGACTTGATGACATTCCAGCCGGCGCCGCGGAACTGGGCCTCCAGCTCCTGCACGATCTTGAAGTTGGCGCGGACCGGACCGTCGAGACGCTGGAGATTGCAGTTGATGACGAAGGTCAGATTGTCCAGCCGCTCACGGGACGCGAGGGCGAGTGCGGCCGTCGACTCCGGCTCGTCCATCTCGCCGTCGCCGAGGAACGCCCAGACGTGCGAGGCGGAGGTGTCCTTGATGCCGCGGTTCGTCAGGTAGCGGTTGAAGCGCGCCTGGTAGATCGCGGAGAGCGGGCCGAGGCCCATGGAGACGGTCGGGAACTCCCACAGCCAGGGCAGCCGCCGCGGGTGCGGGTACGAGGGCAGTCCCTGGCCGCCGGCCTCCTGGCGGAAGTTGTCCAGGTCCGCCTCGTTCAGCCGTCCGTCGAGGAAGGCGCGGGCGTAGATGCCGGGGGAGGCGTGGCCCTGGATGTAGAGCTGGTCGCCGGAGCCGTCCCCCTCCTTGCCGTGGAAGAAGTGGTTGAAGCCCGTCTCGTACAGCCAGGCCGCCGAGGCGAAGGTGGCGATGTGACCGCCGACGCCGTAGCGGGCGCCGCGGGTGACCATCGCGGCCGCGTTCCAGCGGTTCCAGGCGGTGATCCGGGACTCCATCGCCTCGTCGCCGTCGAAGGCGGGCTCGGCGGCGGTGGGGATGGTGTTCACATAGTCGGTCTCCAGCAGCGCCGGCACCGGGACCCCGGCGGCGCCGGCGTGCTGGTGGGTGCGGCGCAGCAGGTACGCGGCGCGGTGCGGTCCCGCGTGTTCGGTGACGGCGTCGAGGGAGGCCGCCCACTCGGCGGTCTCCTCGGTGTCACGGTCCGGGAGCTGATCGAGCTCACTCGGGAGTTTGCCTACGGGGTCGGTCATGGTCGCCGCCTTCCGGACAGGAGGGGGGTGGAGAAGAGCCTTGTCTGGCAGGACAGGGCGACGGGCTGGGTGCAGCCCGCCAACGATCGTAAGTCGCTGATCGATGATCGATCAAAGGGTTGAAGGGAAAAACTTCTCGATACAGAGGAATTGGCATTCCGTGCCGTGGAACGGGGCACCGGGTGACGATCGGCAATTCGGGTGCAAGGTGAAGGAATCAGGCGCGTGGCGCACATCCGAGCACATGGTCCTTCACCAGTGCGCCGATGCGGGGATCGCGCCGCCGGAACGCCTCGACCAGTTCCTGGTGCTCCTCGGCGTACGACTGCTGCACCGTCCCCAGCCAGCGGATCGACAGCGCGGTGAAGACCTCGATGCCCAGCCCCTCCCAGGTGTGCAGCAGGACACCGTTCCCGGCCGCCCGCACCAGCTCCCGGTGGAAGGCCACCGTGTGGCGCACCTGCGCCGTCCCGTCCGTTCTGCTGTCCGCCCCGTACAACGCCGTCACCTGCGCTTCGAGCGCGGAACAGTCGGCGGCCAGCCGCTCGGCCGCCAGCTCGGCGGCGATCTGCTCAAGACCGGCCCGGACCGGATAGCTCTCCTCAAGATCGGCCGCGGTCAGATTCCGCACCCGTACGCCCTTGTTCGGCGCCGACTCGATCAGCCGCAGGCTCTCCAGCTCGCGCAGCGCCTCGCGGACCGGGGTCTGGCTGACCTGGAGCTCGGTCGCGATCCGCCGCTCGACGATCCGCTCGCCCGGCTTCCAGCGCCCGCTGACGATCCCCTCCACGATGTGCTCGCGGATCTGTTCGCGCAGCGAGTGGACGACGGGCGTGGTCATGGAGCGCTCCTCCGGGGCAGCGGGCGATGGATAGACGATACGGCGGCGCCCCCGCCCGGAGGAGATCCGGACGGGGGCGCCGTTGCCGTGGGGAGTGCCTTCGGATGGCTCGGTGAAGGCGGCTCAGAGGCCGAGTTCCACCTCGAACTCGCCGGCCTCCAGGATCGCCTTGACGGCCGTCAGATAGCGGGCGGCGTCCGCGCCGTCCACCAGCCGGTGGTCGTAGGAGAGCGCGACATACGTCATGTCACGGATGGCGATGGTCTCGCCCAGATCCGGGTGGTTGACGACGACCGGGCGCCGGACGGTGGCACCGATGCCGAGGATCGCGACCTGGTTCGGCGGCACGATGATCGTGTCGAACAGCGCGCCGCGCGAACCGGTGTTGCTGATGGTGAAGGTCGCACCGGCGAGGTCGTCCGGAGTGATCTTGCTGGCACGGACCGCCGCCGCCAGCTCCGCGGTCTTCTTGGAGATACCGGCGATGTTCAGATCGCCCGCGCCCTTGATGACCGGGGTCATCAGACCCTTCTCGGAGTCCACCGCGATACCGATGTTCTCCGAGTCGAAGTACGTGATCGTGCCCTCGCCCTCGTTGATCCGGGCGTTGATGACCGGATGGGCCTTCAGCGCCTGGGCCGCCGCCTTGACGAAGAACGGCATCGGGGAGAGCTTGACGCCCTCACGGGCGGCGAACGCGTCCTTGGCCTTGGCCCGCAGACGCATCAGCTTGGTGATGTCCACCTCGACCACCGAGGTGAGCTGGGCCTGCGTGTGCAGCGCCTTCATCATGTTGTCGCCGATGACCTTGCGCATCCGGGTCATCTTGACGGTCTGACCGCGCAGCGGCGACGTCTCCAGCTTCGGCGCCCGGGGGGCGGCGGCGGGAGCGGCGGCCGGTGCCGGGGCGGCAGCCTTGGCGGCCTCGGCGGCGGCGATGACGTCCTGCTTGCGGATACGGCCGCCGACGCCGGTGCCCTTGACGGAGGCCAGCTCGACGCCGTTCTCCGCGGCGAGCTTGCGGACCAGCGGCGTGACGTACGCGCCGTCGTCACCGGAGGTCGCGGCGGGTGCCGGTGCCGGGGCGGCGGGACGGACGGGGGCGGGCGCGGCCGGCGCCGGGGCCGGGGCCGCCGGGGCCGGGGCCGCCGGGGCCGGGGCGGGGGCCGGGGCGGCGGGTGCCGGTGCCGGGGCGGGTGCCTCGGCCTTCGGGGCCTCCTGCGCTGGTGCGGGGGCGGGCGCGGGGGCCGCCGGAGCGGCCGCCGGTGCCGCACCCGGCGCGCCGATGACCGCGAGCTTGGCGCCGACCTCGGCGGTCTCGTCCTCGCCGACGACGATCTGGAGCAGCACGCCCGAGACCGGGGCGGGGATCTCGGTGTCGACCTTGTCGGTGGAGACCTCCAGCAGCGGCTCGTCGGCCTCGACCGACTCGCCGACCTCCTTCAGCCAGCGGGTGACGGTGCCCTCGGTGACGCTCTCACCGAGCGCCGGCAGGACCACTTCGGTGCCCTCGGCGGAACCGCCGCCGGACGCCGCCTCGGCGGTGGGCGCCGGAGCCGGGGCCTCGGTCTCGGTGGACGGGGCGGCCTCGGGCGCCGGGGCGGGAGCCTCCTGCGCGGGAGCGGGCGCCGGCTCGGCCGCGGGGGCCGCGGCCGGGGCGGACTCGCCCGCTCCGTCGTCGATGACGGCCAGCTCGGCGCCGACCTCCACGGTCTCGTCCTCGGCGACCTTGATGGACGCGAGCACACCGGCGGCGGGAGCCGGGATCTCGGTGTCGACCTTGTCGGTGGAGACCTCCAGCAGCGGCTCGTCGGCCTCGACGCGCTCGCCCTCGGCCTTCAGCCAGCGAGTGACAGTGCCCTCGGTGACGCTCTCGCCGAGCGCCGGCAGGGTTACGGAAACCGCCATGGTTTCAGTTGCTCCTAACGAATGTGCGGTAGTGGTCGTCGCCCGGACTGGATCAGTCGTGGGAGTGCAGGGGCTTGCCGGCCAGGGCCAGGTGGGCCTCGCCGAGCGCTTCGCTCTGGGTCGGGTGCGCGTGGATGAGCTGCGCGACCTCGGCCGGCAGAGCCTCCCAGTTGTAGATGAGCTGAGCTTCGCCGACCTGCTCGCCCATACGGTCACCGACCATGTGGACGCCGACCACGGCACCGTCCTTGACCTGGACGAGCTTGATCTCGCCCGCGGTCTTCAGGATCTTGCTCTTTCCGTTGCCCGCGAGGTTGTACTTGAGCGCGACGACCTTGTCCGCACCGTAGATCTCCTTGGCCTTGGCCTCGGTGATACCGACGGAGGCGACCTCGGGGTGGCAGTACGTCACCCGGGGCACGCCGTCGTAGTCGATCGGCACGGTGGGCAGACCGGCCAGCCGCTCGGCGACCAGGATGCCCTCGGCGAAGCCGACATGGGCGAGCTGGAGGGTCGGGACGAGGTCACCGACGGCCGAGATGGTCTCCACGTTCGTCCGCATGTACTCGTCGACGAGGACATAGCCGCGGTTCAGCGTGACGCCCTGCTCCTCGTAGCCGAGGCCCTGCGAGACCGGGCCGCGGCCGATCGCGACCAGCAGCACCTCCGCCTCGAAGGTCTTGCCGTCGGCCAGCGTGACGCGGACACCGTCCTCGGTGTACTCGGCCTTGTCGAAGAACGTGCCGAGGTTGAACTTGATGCCGCGCTTGCGGAAGGAGCGCTCCAGGAGCTTGGAGCTGTTCTCGTCCTCGACCGGGACGAGGTGCTTCAGGCCCTCGACGATCGTGACGTCGGTGCCGAAGGACTTCCACGCCGAGGCGAACTCGACGCCGATGACACCGCCGCCGAGGATGATCGCGGACTTCGGGACGCGGTCCAGCTTCAGCGCGTGGTCCGACGAGATGACGCGGTTGCCGTCGATCTCCAGGCCGGGCAGCGACTTCGGTACGGAGCCGGTCGCGAGCAGGACATGACGGCCCTGGATGCGCTGGCCGTTCACATCGACGGAGGTCGGCGAGGAGAGACGGCCCTCACCCTCGATGTAGTGCACCTTGCGTGAGGCGACCAGACCCTGGAGGCCCTTGTAGAGGCCCGAGATCACGTCGTCCTTGTACTTGTGGACGGCCGCGATGTCGATGCCCTCGAAAGTGGTCTTGACACCGAACTGTCCGGCCTCGCGCGCCTGGTCGGCGATCTCACCGGCGTGGAGCAGGGCCTTGGTGGGGATGCAGCCCATGTGCAGGCAGGTGCCGCCCAGCTTGTTCTTCTCGATCAGGGCGACGTCCAGGCCCAGCTGCGCTCCGCGCAGCGCCGCGGCGTAACCGCCGCTACCGCCGCCGAGGATCACTAGGTCGAAAACGGTGCTGGCGTCGTTCGCCACGTCACGTCCTCCATGCATGTGCGCCGGGCGCGGTCTGCGATGACCGGGCGGCGGCTGGTGTTCGGCCGCTGTTTCTTCGGCCCTGTGGTGGGGGCCCTGTCCTGCCGAGAACCCATCTTCGCACTTGTCGGCGGGCGGCGGGACGCGGGGCTGCGGTCTGAGACAGGGCTCGGCTCACTCTGATGGGTTACCGCAGCGTACGGACCTATGTATTTCGTCACGGGCGCAATCGGGAGCCGGTCCCGGGCCGGGAAACACCAGGTCCCGACGAGCCATTCCCGTGGTGTTCTGTTGTGTCCCGCCACCCGGCCCGGTCCGTCTTCGGCGCGGGAGCCGAAGACGGACCGGAGCCCGGAGCGGACGGCCCTTCCGGGCGGGCCCGGTCCTGGGGGCAGGGCCTGGGGGCCCGGCGCTAGGCGGAGGCAGCCGTGCGCTCGGCCAGCTTCACCAGGGTGCGGATCGCGGAGCCGGTGCCGCCCTTGGGCGTGTAGCCGTACGGGGCGCCCTCGTGGAAGGCCGGGCCCGCGATGTCCAGGTGGGCCCAGGTGATGCCCTCGCCGACGAACTCCTTCAGGAAGAGTCCGGCGACCAGCCCGCCGCCCATGCGCTCGCCCATGTTGGCGATGTCCGCGATGGGGGAGTCCATGCCCTTGCGCAGGTCGGCGGGGAGCGGCATCGGCCAGGACGCCTCTCCGACCTCCCCGGCGATCTCGTGGACGGACGTACGGAACGCGTCGTCGTTCGACATGATGCCGAAGGTGCGGTTGCCCAGCGCCAGCACCATCGCGCCGGTCAGGGTCGCCACGTCGACGATCACGTCCGGCTTCTCCTCGGAGGCCCGGGTGATCGCGTCGGCCAGCACGAGCCGGCCCTCGGCGTCGGTGTTCAGCACCTCGACGGTCTTGCCGCTGTACATGCGCAGGACGTCACCGGGACGGGTGGCGGCGCCGGACGGCATGTTCTCGGCCAGCGCGAGCCAGCCGGTGACGTTGACGCGCAGGCCGAGACGGGCGGCGGCGACGACGGCGGCGAACACCGCGGCGGCGCCGCTCATGTCGCACTTCATCGTCTCGTTGTGGCCGGCCGGCTTCAGCGAGATGCCGCCCGAGTCGTAGGTGATGCCCTTGCCGACCAGGGCCAGGGTCTTCTCCGCCTGCGGGTGCGTGTAAGCGAGCCTGACCAGGCGCGGCGGGGTGGCCGAGCCCTGGCCGACGCCGAGGATGCCGCCGTAGCCGCCCTTGGCGAGCGCCTTCTCGTCGAGGACCTGCACCTTGATGCCGTTCTCCTTGCCGGCGGCGGTGGCCACGGCGGCGAAGGCCTCGGGCGTGAGGTCGTTCGGCGGGGTGTTGATCAGATCGCGGGCGCGGTTGATCTCCTCGGTCAGCGCGATCGCACGCTCGACCGCGGCCTTGTGCGCCTTGTCACGGGGCTTGGCACCGAGCAGCGCGATCTCGGCGAGCGGCAGCTTCGGACCGTTGTCGCCCTTCTTCTTCGCGTTCTTCTCGCCGCCCAGGTACGCGGTGAAGGCGTACGCGCCGAGGAGAGCGCCCTCGGTGACGGCCTCGATGTCCCCGGTCTCGTCGACGGGCAGCGCGAAGCCGGCCTTCTTGGTGCCGGACAGCGCACGCGCGGCGGTGCCCGCGGCACGGCGCAGCGGCTCGGAGGCGTACGCCTCGCCCTTGGCCGGCACCGGGCCGAGCCCGACAGCGAGGACGACCGGCGCCTTCAGGCCGGACGGCGCGGGCAGCTTGATCACCTCGCCCTCGGCGCCCGTGGTGCCGAGGGTCTCCAGGACGGCGGCGAGCTTTCCGTCGAACGCCTTGTCCACGGCCTCGGCGCCCGGCGCGACGACCGGTCCCCTGGCGCCCTTCGCGACCCCGACGACGATCGCGTCGGCGCGCAGCGTCGCAGCGCCGGCAGTGCTGAGAGTGAGAGCAGTCACGGTGGTGAAATCTCGCTTCCGTAGAGGTTCTTGGCGGTCGAGGGGTGGGCCGACCGTGCCCGCCGCATCGTAATTCGGCCCGAAGCGCGGCGGGAATGAGCCTACGCTCGGTAATCTGCGGCGCTCACAGCGGCGGCGGTTCGGCCATCCATGGGCGGCTTTTCCGCCTTTGCGGATGCCGCCCCGCAGTCGGACGACGCTACTTCTGAACGCGCCTCAGCCCAGCGTCAGCGCGACCAGGGCCACCGTCGCCGCCGTCTCCGCGAGGGCCCCGAACACATCGCCGGTGACCCCGCCGAACCGGCGTACGCAGTGGCGCAGCAGCAACTCCGCCGCGCCCAGGCCACCGAGCACCGCCGCCGCGTGCAGCACGGCGCCGGAGATCCCGTGGCGCGCGCCCGCCGCCGCGCCCGCCGCCGTGACCAGCAGTGCCAGGGCCGACGCCACCCGTACCGGCACGGTGCCCGCGACCGCGGCGCCCAGCCCGTCGGGCCGGGCCGCGCGTACGCCCTTTCGGCAGGCGAACGTGAGCGCCAGGCGCGCCGTGACACCGGCGAGGACCACCCCCGCCGCGCCGTCCGCCCAGCCCGCCCCGTACAGCTCCGAGACCGCCGCGATCTGGGCCAGCAGCATCAGCACCAGGGTGATCACGCCGAAGGGACCGATGTCGGACCGCTTCATGATCCGCAGCGCGTCTCCGGCCGGCTTACCGCTGCCGAGGCCGTCCGCGGTGTCGGCGAGACCGTCGAGATGCAGCCCGCGGGTGAGGACGGCGGGCACGGCCACCGAGACCACCGCCGCGAGCGCCGGGGCGGAGCCCGCGAGCAGCAGCAGACCACCGGTGGCCGCCGCGCACAGGCCCACCACCACTCCGGCCAGCGGCGCGGCCGGCATTCCGGCCCGCGCGGCGGCGCGGTCCCAGCGGGCCGCCCGGACCGGGAGCACGGTGAGGGTGCCGAAGGCGAAACGTATGCCGTCGGCCGCCGAGGCCCGGTCCGCGGCGCCATCCGCCGTGCTGTCTGTGGGGTTCATCGCGCGAAGGGTAGCCCGGACGGCGTACCGCCGACGTGGCGGCGGGCACCGGGCCGGCGGCGCCCGCACCGGCCGGACGCTCAACGTCCCTGACCGCGAAGGCCGTTGGCCGCCCGGCTGCCCGGGATCAGCGTCGGGTGTCCAGCCGTCTGCGGTGCAGCCAGCCCGGCAGGCCCGGCGCCTCCAGGAAGCCCTCCGCGCGGCCCGCGGCGAGGCCGATGCGGAGCAGATCGGCACTCTTCTCGAAGAGCAGGAAACGAGGTTCCCAGATCGGCCGGTACTTGGCGTTGGCGCGGTAGAGCGACTCGATCTGCCACCAGCGCGAGAAGAAGCTGAGCAGCGACCGCCACAGCCG
Organism: Streptomyces sp. NPDC006923; assembly: GCF_040635655.1. NCBI lineage: Bacteria > Bacillati > Actinomycetota > Actinomycetes > Kitasatosporales > Streptomycetaceae > Streptomyces > Streptomyces sp. NPDC006923. Next base: position 363,578 of record NZ_JBEYIF010000001.1, on the reverse strand, counting down.
GAGCACCGGCCCGGCGCCCAGCTTTCCGCCCCGCTCGAAGACCGAGCGGAACATCGCGAAGTTGAGCGAGACCTGGCTGATCCCGATCTCCCCGGCGCGCCGGAGGAGTTCGATGACCATGAACTCCATCAGACCGTTCTCGGCGTCCCGGTCGCGGCGCATGAGGTCGAGCGAGAGCCCCTTGGGGCCCCAGGGCACAAAGCTCAGTACGGCGCGCAGTTCGCCGGCGTCCTCGGCGTTCCCGGCGTTTCCGGCGTTCCCGGCGTCTTCGGTGTTCCCGGCGTTTCCGGTGTTCTCGGTGTTTCCGGCGTTTCCGGTCCGCTTCCCGCCGCCGTGCCGGCATTCGAGCATGACGCAGCCCCCGTCGCCGGGATCGCCCAGCCGGCCGAGGGCCATCGAGAAGCCGCGCTCCGTCGCTCCGTCGCGCCAGTCGTCGGCGCGGCGCAGCAACTCCGCCATCTCGTCGGCGGGAATGTCCTCGTGCCGCCGGATACGCACCCGGTAGCCGGCCCGCGCGACCCGGTTGTACGCCTGGCGCACGGTCCGCATCGCCCGCCCCTCCAGCGTGAACTCGACGGTCTCCACGATCGCTTCGTCGCCCAGTTCCAGCGCGTCGAGCCCGTGCCGCGCGTAGACCGTGCCGGCCTCCTCGCTCGCGCCCATGACGGCCGGGATCCAGCCGTGCTCCCGGGCCTCGGCGAGCCAGGGGACGATCGCTCCCGGCCATGCCTCCGGATCACCGATCGGGTCGCCGGAGGCCAGGGAGACCCCGTCGACGACGCGATAGGCGACGGCCGCCTTCCCGGTCGGGGACCATACGACGCTCTTCTCGCGGCGCAGCGCGAAGTAGCCGAGGGAGTCACGCTCGCCGTACCTGTCGAGCAGGACGCGGAGCCTCGCCTCGTCCTCCTCGGTGATCGGGTCGACGGCCCGGCGCGAACGGAAGGCCGCGTACAGCACCGCGAGCAGCAGCACGGTGGAGAGGACGTTGATGACCACATTGACCCAGCCGGGCACCGCGATGCCGGGGGAGCCTGCGTCGTCACCGGCCAGCGAGACCAGCCGCGTCGCGCCGTAGCGCCAGCGCTCAGCGAAGGACGAGCCGCCGGGCGCGGTGTTGGTGACGGTGACGAGCAGCGCCGCCAGCAGCGAGGCGGCCAGCAGCCCGCTGACCGCCACCGCCCCGGCCAGCTTCGGGTTGGAGCGGTCGCCCTTGGCGTAGAACTCCCGCCGCCCCAGCAGCAGCGCGCACACAAAACCCGCCGTCGCCGCCAGCGAGAGCCAGTTCTGCGGATACCGCCTGATCTCCGGAAAGACCATCATGAACGCGAACAGCGACAGGAAGAGCCCGGCGAGACAGACATTCAGAATCCAGGCGGCGCGCTTGCGGCGGCGCATCGTGATCGCCAGGAAGAGCGTGAAGACGCCGGAGGCGAAGCCCGCGGTGAGCAGGTACGGGGTGAAGTAGTTGTCGGTGTTGTGCCGCCGCAGGTCCTGGCCCAGGGAGAGCCAGACGGCGCTCAGCAGATTGATGAACGCGACCGCGCGCAGGTACCAGACGGCGAATGCCGCACTGCGCCGCGAACGGTCGGTGCCCCGGCTCAATCGATCGGCGGCCACACGGACTTCTCCCATAAAAGTGATCATATGGGGGCATTCCGTTTCATGGTCGCCCGATGCGCCCGCCCGTGGCAGCGCCCGGACCCGGGGCGTCAGTCCGTACCGCCCTCCGTGTCCGTCTGCTCCGTGTCCGTCTGCTCCTTGGGCCGCTCGGGCAGCTCGGCCGCGAGCGCCGCCGCGGCCCGCACCAGCGGCAGCGCGAGCATCGCACCCGCGCCCTCCCCGACCGTGACGCCCTGGTCGAGCAGCGGCTCCAGCGCCATCCGGTCCAGCGCCTTCGCCTGGGCCGGCTCCCCGCTCGCATGGCCCGCGAGCCACCAGTCAGGGGCCCGGAACGCCGCCCGCTGACCCACCAGCGCGCAGGCCGCCGACACCACACCGTCCAGGATCACCGGCATCCGCCGTACGGCGCTCTGCAGCAGAAAGCCCGTCATCGCGGCCAGATCCGCGCCGCCCACCGCGGCCAGCAGCTCCAACTGGTCGCCCAGCACGGGCCGCGCCCGGCGCAGCGAGTCCCGGACGGCCGCGCATTTGCGCATCCACGCCAGATCGTCGATACCGGCGCCGCCGCGTCCGGTCACCACGGAGGCGTCCGTCCCGCACAGCGCGGCGATCAGCGTGGACGCGGGCGTCGTCCCGCCGACGCTCAGATCCCCGAGGACGACGAGATCCGTGCCGGAGTCCGCCTCCTCGTCGGCGATCGCCATACCGAGCCGCACGGCCAGCTCGGCCTCCTCCGCGGTCAGCGCGTCCTCGATGTCGATACGCCCGCTGCCCCGGCGTACCCGGTGGCGTACGACCTCCTCGGGCAGCAGCCCCGGATCGCAGTCCAGACCGGCGTCGACGATCCGTACCGGCACGCCCGACTGGCGCGCGAGCACGGCGACGGGGCTCGCGCCCTCCAGCACGGCACGGACCAGCTCGTACGCGGTGCCCGCCGGGCGTCCCGAGACCTGGAGCGAGGCCACCCCGTGGTCACCGGCGAACAGCACGACGCGCGGCTGCTGGACGGCCTTGACCGGCACGGACGCCTGCGCGGCGGAGAACCACTCGCCCAGCTCGTCGAGACGGCCGAGAGCGCCGGGCGGCACGGACAGCCGCTGCCGTCGTTCCTCGGCGTCACGGCGCGTACCGCTGTCCGGGCGCTCGATCAGATCGGAGAAGTCGTCGAGATTCAGCGAGCTCATTCGCCGAACAGTACCGTCGCGGTGAGCCTCCGCCGGGGCGCGGGTCGCCTCCGGCGGTGATTGCGGGTCGCCCGCCCGCCACCCCACCCCGAACCCACAGCTTCACCCGCCCCCGCCGGACGGCCGACCGTCACCGCAACGGCAGCGCCTGCCCCGCCACGACCAGCAGCACATGCTCGCACTCGGCCGCCACAGCCGCGTTCAGCCGCCCCAGTTCGTCGCGGAAGCGCCGTCCGGAGGCGGTCGCCGGGACCACGCCCGAGCCCACCTCGTTGGTCACCGCGACAACCGTGCGCCGGGTCTCGCGTACGGCCTCGGCCAGTTCTCCCGTCCGCTCCCGCAGGGCCTTCTCGCCGCCCGTCGCCCAGGCCGCGTCGTCCCACGCGTTCACCCGGTCCATCGCGTCCGTCAGCCAGAGCGACAGGCAGTCGATCAGCAGCGGCGGGCCCTCGGCCGCGAGCAGCGGTACGAGATCGCAGGTCTCGGTGGTGAGCCAGGAGGCGGGCCGGCGCTCGCGGTGCGCGCGGACCCGGGCCTCCCACTCCGTGTCACCGGCGCGGCCGCCGCCGGTCGCCACGTACAGCACCCCCGGGAAGGTGGCCAGCCGCCGCTCGGCCTCCCAGGACTTGCCGGAGCGGGCCCCGCCCGTCACCAGCGTGCGCCGCGGCACCTCAGGGGCCGGGTGGTACGCGCCGACCGTCAGCGTCGTCCCGTCCGGCACGGCCCGCGCGCCCGCCGCCGCGAGCCGCCGCTCCAGTTCGGCGCCGGGCGGCACGTCGTGGTCGAGATGGACGGCGACAACATCGGTGAGCGGGCCGATCGCTCCGGCCGCCCGCAGCCGTGCCACCGCGTCGGGCCGGCCGACGACATCGGCGGCCACCATGTCGTACGGCGCCTGGGCCGTCCGGCTGCCGCTGTCGGGCGTCCCGGCCGGCGCCCCGCCCGGCGGGAGGTAGAGCAGCCGCTGGCCGCCGGGCGCCGTCACCTCGTATCCCGTGCCCGGCGCGTCCATCGCCAGCGCCCGCACCCGGTGGCCGCTGAGCAGCGTCAGCACCCGCCCGTCCGCCACCCGTCCCGCCGTGGGCAGCCCGGCGGGCAGTTCCACCGCGGGACCGTCGTGCGGGTGGGTCAGCAGCACTTGCCGCACCCCCGCGAGGGAGTGGCCGGCCCGGGCCGCCGCGAGCGCGGCTCCCGGAGTCAGGTCCAGCAGCAGGACGCCGTCCACCAGCAGCGCGGTCGCGGCGCGGGTCAGCTCGCCGCGGGCGGTCGCGCACGCGGCGCAGGGGCAGTGAGGGCGGGGAAGCCCGGCGGGGGCCCCGGTGCCGAGCAGAGTCAGTTCCACGGAGCTGATCCTCCCGCGTCACCGCGTACGGTGCGCGCCCGGCTACGCTGCGGGCAGGAACTGATCAGTACGGCGGGACCCGGGAGGCGCACATGGCGTGGACGTGGCGGTTCGAGAAGTCCGACGGGACGGAGGTCTCGCCGGCGGTGGAGCCGGAGGAGTTCACCACGCAGGGGGACGCCGAGTCCTGGATCGGTGAGGTCTGGAAGGAGCTTCTGGAGGGAGGCGCCGAGCAGGTGCATCTGTACGAGGACACCACCAAGATCTACGGCCCGATGAGCCTGCGGGCGGACGAGGGCTGACCGGCCGGGAGCGCCCGCGGGCCGGCCGGTCCGCGGGCGTGGCCGCCCGGAGCCCCGCCCGTCCGTACCGGGGCACGCGAGCCCCTACATCTCGCCGAGTCTCACCTCGGCGGTCTTCGTGTCGCTGCCGCGGACATAGGTCACCTTGACCCGCTGGCCCGGTTTGGCCGCCGCGAGCACCTCGGACAGCGAGGTGATCGAGGTGACCGCGCTGTTGCCGACCTTGACGATGATGTCCCCGGTCCTGATCCCGGCCGCCGCGGCGGCGCTGCCCTTCAGGGTCTTGACGACCGCGACCCCGGCCGGCTGGAGATTGTCGCCGAGGACGGTGCGGCCGCTGATGCCGAGCGCGGCCCGGCCCGAGTTGGTGACCTTCCCGTTCTTGATGATCTGGTCGGCGACGGTCTTCACCATCGACACGGGGATCGCGAAGCCGATGCCCGGCGCGGCGCTGTCGCCCAGTTGCGGGTCGGTCGCGGCCAGGGTGGGGATGCCGATCACCTGGCTGTCCAGATTGACCAGGGCGCCACCGCTGTTGCCCGGGTTGATCGCGGCCGAGGTCTGCACCATGTTGGGGATGGTGGCGCCCGTCCCGCCCGCCGGGCTCTCGCTGACGGTCCGCCCGACCGCCGAGACGATGCCCTGGGTGACGCTTCCGGACAGTCCCAGCGGAGAGCCCATGGCGAGCACGATCTGACCGACCGCCACCTGCGACGTGTCGCCGAACTTCGCGGCCCTCAGGCCCTTCGGCACCTGCTCCAGCTTGATGACGGCGAGATCCTGCTGCGGGAAGCTGGAGACCAGCCGGGCCTTCATCGGCTGCTCGCGGGTGGCCATGGTGACCGCGAAGGTCTTCTGTTTGCCGACGACATGGGCGTTGGTGACGACATGGCCCTGGTTGTCGTAGACGACGCCCGAGCCCAGGCTGTTCCCGGCGTCGATCTGGACGACCGACGGCAGCACATTCCTGATGACGGTCTCGTAGTCGGTCTGGAGCTCGTTGGTGGAGCGCTGGGGGGCCGCGGCCTCCGTCGTGGCGGCGGACGACGCGGTGCCGGAGCCCGCCCCGCCCTGGCCGGCGCAGCCGCCGACCAGGGCGATCGCGCAGATCCCGGCGGTCAGGGTCAGCAGCCGGCGCGCGAGGCCGCGGCGGGGGGAGACATCCATGACCGGAGTATCCCTTTTATATGCTTAGTGCTGCCCCTGGTGCGCCGCCGATCAGGGGGCGGGATCATCCCCCCGAACGGACGCGGACGCGCCCGGCGGGCACCGCCGCCGCGCGACCGGCGGGAACACGGCCGGCTCTCAGCCGCGCACGCCGCACAGATGCAGCAGCGCCGCGACCCGGCGGTACGGGTCGGTGCGGCCCGCCTTGTCCTCCGCGGCCAGCAGCCGCTCCAGCTCGTCCCCGGCCGGCGGCTCCGCGTCGTCGGCGGCGCCGTCCGTGAAGACCCTTACCCCGTACCAGACATGCAGCGGCGCGGCGATCCCCGCCAGCGTCGCGGTGAGCGCGTCCAGCCGGTCGGCCCGCACCTGGACGCCCAGCCTGTTGGTGTACGTGTCCGTCTCGAAGGCGCTCAGCGCGCCGTCCCAGTCCCCGGCGAGGCCGGGCCGCAGGGCGAGGGTGTCCGCGTTCCGCACGAGCAGGGACAGCAGCCCGCCCGGTGCCAGCATCCTGGCCAGGCCCGCGAGCATCGCGTCAGGCTCCTGGACATACATCAGCACCCCGTGGCAGAGCACCACGTCGAAGCTGCCCGGCAGGAAGTGCACCCCGGTCTCCAGGCCGTCGCCCTCGACCAGACGCACCCGCTCCCGTATGCCCGCCGGCTCGGTGGCGAGCGACTCCTGGGCCGTGGCCAGCATCCCGGCGTCGGACTCCAGCCCCGTCACCGTGTGCCCGGCGCGCGCCAGCCGCAGGGCCTGGGTGCCCTGCCCCATCCCGACATCCAGCACACGCAGTCGCCGGCCGACCGGGAAACGCCCGGCTATCTGCTCGTCGAGCTGGCGGGCGACCAGTTCCTGACGGACAACATTGCGCAGCCCGCCCAGCCCCGCCAGCCAGTTCGCCGATGCTCCGGCGAAACCGGAGACCTCCGTGCTCAGGGCCGCTCCCCGCGCTTGACCTGCGGCTTGGGAAGGCGCAGCCGGCGCATCTGGAGCGTACGCATCAGGCCGTAGGCCACGGCGCCACGCCGGGGAGTGTCCGGGAAGCGCTCGGCGAGCTGCTTCTTCAGCCGGAACCCGACACCGATCGAGTCCACGACGATCAGCACGATGACCCCGAGCCACAGCAGCAGCGCGATGTTCTGCAGCGAGCCGACCCGGACCATGCTCAGCACCAGGATCACCACCGCCAGCGGCAGGAAGAACTCCGCGACGCAGAAGCGCGAGTCCACGAAGTCGCGGACGAAACGGCGCACCGGGCCCTTGTCACGGGCCGGCAGATAACGCTCGTCACCGCTGGCCAGCGCCTCGCGCTGCTTGGCCAGATCCGCTCGGCGGGCCTCGCGCTGGCGCTTCATGGCCGTCTTGCGGTCGGTCGGCGTCGTCGAGGCACGGCGTCGCTGCGACTGTGCCTCACTGCGCTTGGGGGTCGGGCGGCCCTTGGGGGCCTGCGGATTGCGGGTCTGCGTGGAGAGGTCCGCCGTCACCTGCGTGGCGGTGGCCTTCTCTTCCTTGGCGCGGCTACGGAACACAAGGCCCAAGGGTACGGGGTGCCGTGGTTGGGCCCCACCCCCGAGGGGAACGATCCCGCAACGGCCCGCGTCCTTAACTGCGACAGAGGGGACTTTGCCCCCGCTTTCCCTGAGGGACATCTACTCCTCGCGCCGCATGGCGGACCGGGACCAGTCGTCCTTGGGGATGAGCGCATCCGCACTCGAACAGTGCGGTAATAGAGGCAGGGCCCGTACTGTGGGTTCTGTTGGAGTGCTGGAGCCGGAGTCCGTCAGAAGGGGGCGCGCGAAGCCCATGAGCGGTGTGATGAAGCGTATGGGGATGATCTTCCGCGCGAAGGCCAACAAGGCCCTTGACCGGGCCGAGGATCCGCGCGAGACCCTGGATTACTCGTATCAGAAGCAGCTCGAACTGCTCCAGAAGGTACGCCGCGGTGTGGCCGACGTGGCGACGTCGCGCAAGCGCCTGGAGCTTCAGCTCAATCAGCTCCAGGGGCAGTCGACCAAGCTGGAGGACCAGGGCCGCAAGGCGCTGGCACTCGGCCGGGAGGACCTGGCCCGGGAGGCGCTGTCCCGCCGCGCCGCGCTCCAGCAGCAGGTCACCGACCTGGAGACCCAGCACACGACGCTCCAGGGCGAGGAGGAGAAGCTCACGCTCGCGGCGCAGCGCCTCCAGTCCAAGGTGGACGCCTTCCGTACGAAGAAGGAGACCATCAAGGCCACGTACACCGCCGCGCAGGCGCAGACCCGGATCGGAGAGGCCTTCTCCGGCATCTCCGAGGAGATGGGCGACGTCGGCATGGCGATCCAGCGCGCGGAGGACAAGACCGCGCAGCTCCAGGCCCGCGCGGGCGCGATCGACGAGCTGCTCGCCTCCGGCGCCCTGGACGACCAGTCCGGGATGGCGAAGGACGACATCGCCGCCGAGCTGGACCGGATCTCCGGCGGTTCGGATGTCGAGCTGGAGCTCCAGCGCATGAAGGCGGAGCTCGCCGGAGGTTCGGCCCCGCAGCAGGCGATCGAGGGCGGTCCGGCCGACCAGCAGGACTCCCGGCCCGGCCCGCACAAGTTCGACAAGCAGTAAGGACTCGTCATGATCGTACGGATCATGGGGGAGGGTCAGGTGAAGCTGGCGGACAGCCACTTCACCGAGCTGAACAGGCTCGACGACGAGCTGCTGGCCGAGGTCAGGGACGGCGACGGGGACGGCTTCCGCCGCACCTTCCACGCCCTGCTCGACAAGGTGCGCGAACTCGGCGAGCCACTGCCGGACGACTCCCTGGAGCCGTCCGAACTCATCCTGCCCGCTCCGGGGGCGACCCTGGAGGAGGTCCGCGAGCTGCTGAACGACGAGGGCCTGATCCCTTCGGTCTGACCCCCGGCGGCGTCCTCACCCGCGCTCCGGCCACTCCGACGCTGCCCCGGCCCGCCACGGCGCCGGGGCACCGTGCTGTCCGGGCGGGCCCGCGCGCGGACCGTCGCCCCCCGGCGGCCGCTCGCGGTGGCCCGGTCGCCGCAACCCGTACCGTTGCTCGATGTGACCTCCTTCGGAACCGCGTTCGCCCAGACCCGGTGCTGGGCGCGCGCGCATCCGCTCGCACCCGACGCCGCCCTGGCCGCCGCCGTCCTCGCGTGCATGGTGGTCGGCTCGTTCGCCGATCCGCACGGCGGTCCCGGCGGTCCCAGCTTCGGCACCCGTACGCCCGGGGCCGTCAGCGTCGTGCTCATGGTCCTCGGCGCCGCCGCGCTCGTCTTCCGCCGCCGCAGGCCGATGGCCGTGCTCGTCTGCGCGGGTGCGGTGACCGCCGTCGAACTGATCATCTGCCATCCGCCGGCCCCCGTGGTCCTCAGCGCCGTCATCGCGCTCTACACCGTCGCCGCCCACACCGACCGCCCCACCACCTGGCGGGTCGGTCTCGCCACGATGACGGTGCTCACCGCCGTCGCGATGCTGTTCAGCGCGGGCCCCTGGTACGCCCAGGACAACTTGGCGATCTTCGCCTGGACGGGCATGGCGAGCGCCGCCGGCGACGCGGTGCGCAGCCGTCGCGCCTTTATCGACGCCATACGCGAACGAGCCGAGCGCGCCGAACGCACCCGCGAGGAGGAGGCCCGCCGCCGGGTCGCCGAGGAACGCCTGCGGATCGCCCGGGATCTGCACGACGTGGTCGCCCATCACATCGCCCTGGTCAACGTCCAGGCCGGGGTCGCCGCGCATGTCATGGACAGACGTCCCGACCAGGCCAAGGAGGCCCTCTCCCATGTGCGGGAGGCCAGCCGCTCCGCGCTCAACGAGCTGCGCGCCACCGTCGGCCTGCTGCGCCAGTCCGGCGACCCCGAGGCACCCACGGAACCGGCCCCCGGCCTCGCCCATCTCGACGGACTGCTGGACACCTTCCGCAACGCCGGGCTGCCGGTGCGGTACGTCGCGGCCGAAGGGATCTCCGAGGGCGCCGTCCGGTTCCCGGCCGCCGTCGACCTCGCCGCGTACCGGATCGTCCAGGAGGCCCTCACCAATGTGCGCAAGCACGCCGGCCCCGGCGCCGAGGCCGAGGTCAGCGTCGTACGGGTCGGCCCCACCGCGGAGATCACCGTGCTGGACAACGGCGCGGGCACCGGCGAGCCGGCCGACGGAGGCGGCCACGGCCTCCTCGGCATGCGCGAACGCGTCACCGCGCTGGGCGGCACCCTCACCGCGGGACCCCGCTACGGCGGCGGTTTCCGCGTCCAGGCGATACTGCCGATACTGCCGGCCGCGGCCCGTACGGGGGAGAACGCATGACGATCAGGGTGCTGCTCGCCGACGACCAGACGCTGCTGCGCAGCGCGTTCCGGGTGCTGGTGGACTCGGAGCCGGACATGGAGGTCGTCGGGGAGGCCGCGGACGGCGCCCAGGCCGTCGCCCTCGCCCGCTCCGCCAGGGCCGATGTCGTCCTGATGGACATCAGGATGCCCGGCACCGACGGGCTCGCCGCCACCCGCATGATCAGCGCGGACCCGGACCTGGCCGGGGTGCGGGTCGTCATGCTGACGACCTTCGAGGTCGACGAGTACGTGGTCCAGTCGCTGCGCGCCGGTGCCTCCGGCTTCCTCGGCAAGGGCGCGGAACCGGTCGAGCTGCTCAACGCCATCCGGATCGCGGCGGCCGGTGAGGCGCTGCTCTCGCCCGCCGCGACGAAGGGGCTCATCGCGACCTTCCTCGCCCAGACCGGTCCGGCGGACGCGGCGGACTCCGCGGTCTACTCGGAGCGGCTGGACGCGCTCACCGTCCGTGAGCGTGAGGTCCTCGTACAGGTCGCGGGCGGCCACTCCAATGACGAGATCGCGGAGCGGCTGGCGGTCAGCCCGCTGACCGTGAAGACCCATGTGAACCGCGCCATGGCGAAACTCGGTGCCCGAGACCGCGCCCAATTGGTGGTAATCGCGTACGAATCGGGCCTGGTACGTCCAAGGGTGGAGTGAGCGCCCACCTCGCCGTACTCCAGGCGCGGTATGCGCCTGGTGAGGAAATGGACCTGGGGCCTACGAAACGCCCCGTCCCCATGGCTGATCGTATAGAGGGGCCGCAGTGCCCGTCCGTAGACGAGCCACCCGAGCCGGTCCATCCGCCGCCGGACCGGCCGTAACGGGGCCGCCCGGAGACGGGTCGCCGCGCCCACCTGCCGTGCACACCACAGAAGAGAGACCCCAATGTCCTGGCTGTCCAGATTCAGCCTCGCGCAACGGGCCCTGACCGGGCTGATCTCGATCATCGCGATCGTCTTCGGAGCGATAGCGATACCCCAGCTCAAGCAGCAGTTGCTGCCTTCCATCGAACTCCCGATGGTGTCGGTGCTCGCCCCCTACCAGGGCGCCTCCCCCGATGTGGTCGAGAAGCAGGTCGTCGAGCCGCTGGAGAACTCGCTGAAGTCCGTCGACGGCATCAGCGGCGTCACCTCCACGGCGAGCGAGGGCAACGCCCTCGTCATGGCCAGCTTCGACTTCGGGGACGAGGGCACCAAGCAGCTCGTCGCCGATGTCCAGCAGGCCGTGAACCGGGTCAGGAGCCAGCTCCCCGAGGGTGTCGACCCGCAGGTCGTGGCCGGCTCGACGGACGACATCCCGACCGTCGTCCTCGCCGTCACCTCCGACAAGGACCAGCAGGCGCTCGCCGACCAGCTCGACCGTTCGGTCGTCCCGTCGCTGGAGAGCATCGACGGCGTGGGCCAGGTCTCCGTCGACGGGGTGCGCGACCTCCAGGTCTCCGTCACTCCCGACGACAAGAAGCTCGCCGCGGCGGGCCTGAACACCATGGCGCTCTCCGAGGCCCTCAAGGCCGGGGGCGCGACCGTGCCGGCGGGTTCGTTCGCCGAGGACGGCAAGAGCCGCACCGTGCAGGTCGGCGGCGGCTTCACCTCGCTGAAGCAGATCGAGGACCTGCGGATCGCGCCCCAGGCGGGTGGCGCGGGAGGGTCCGGCCAGGGCGCCAGGCCGGTACGCCTCGGTGACATCGCGACCGTCGAGCAGAAGCCGGCCGCCGCGACCTCCCTGACCCGTACGAATGGCAAGCCGAGCCTCGCGGTCCTGGTCACCATGGACAAGGACGGCAGCGCCGTCGCCATCTCGGACGGCGTCCAGGACCGGCTGGACGACCTGCGCAAGGACCTCGGCTCCGGCGCCACCCTGACCGTCGCCAGCGACCAGGGCCCCGCCGTCTCCAAGTCGATCTCCGGCCTGACCACCGAGGGCGCGCTCGGCCTGGTCTTCGCGGTCATCGTGATCCTGGTCTTCCTGGCCTCGATCCGGTCCACACTGGTCACCGCGATCTCCATCCCGCTCTCCGTCGTCCTCGCGCTGATCGTGCTGTGGACGCGTGACCTCTCCCTCAATGTCCTCACCCTCGGCGCGCTGACCATCGCGATCGGCCGCGTCGTCGACGACTCGATCGTCGTCCTGGAGAACATCAAGCGGCACCTCAGCTACGGCGAGGAGCGGGAGAGCGCCATCCTCACCGCGGTCAAGGAGGTCGCGGGCGCGGTCACCTCGTCCACGCTCACCACCGTCGCGGTGTTCCTGCCCATCGGTCTGGTGGGCGGCATCGTCGGCGAACTGTTCGGCTCGTTCTCGCTGACCGTGACGGCGGCCCTGCTGGCCTCCCTGCTCGTCTCGCTGACCGTCGTCCCGGTCTTCTCCTACTGGTTCCTCCGGGCGCCGAAGGAAGCGCTCGGGATCGACCCGGACGAGGCACGCCGCCTCGCGGAGGAGAAGGAGAACGGCAGCCGGCTGCAGCGGATCTATGTGCCGGTGCTGCGCTTCGCGACCCGTCGCCGCCTCACCAGCGTGGGCATCGCGGTGGTCGTCCTGCTCGCCACCTTCGGCATGGCGCCGCTGCTCAAGACGAACTTCTTCGACCAGGGCGACCAGGAGGTCCTCTCCCTCAAGCAGGAGCTGCCCCCGGGCACCAGCCTGGAGTCGGCCGACGCCTCCGCGAAGAAGGTCGAGAAGGTCCTCGCCGGGATCGACGAGATCAAGGACTACCAGGTCACCGTCGGTTCCTCCGGCTTCCTGGCGGCCTTCGGCGGCGGTACGGGCGCCAACCAGGCGTCGTACCAGGTGACCCTGAAGGACGCCGCCACCTACGCGGACACCCAGGACCGGATCGAGAAGGACCTCGCCAAGCTCGACGGCATCGGCGAGACGACCATCTCCTCCGGCGGCGGCTTCGGCAGCCAGGACCTGAGCGTCGTGGTGAAGGCGTCCGACGGGGACACCCTCGGCAAGGCGGCGGCCCAGGTGCGGGACGCCGTCGCGAAGCTCGACGATGTCACGGACGTGCAGAGCGACCTGTCGCAGAGCGTCCCGCGCATCTCGGTCAAGGCGAACGCCAAGGCCGCGGACGCCGGGTTCAACGACGCCGCGCTCGGCGCGGCCGTCGCCCAGGCGGTGCGCGGCACCACCTCGGGCAAGGCGGTCCTCGACGACACCGAGCGCGATGTCGTCATCACCTCGGCCAAGCCGGCCACGACGATCGCCGAGCTGAAGGACCTGCCGCTCGGACCGGTGAAGCTCGGGCAGATCGCCGAGGTGAAGCTGGTCCCCGGCCCGGTCTCGATGACCCGGATCGACGGGGCCCGCGCGGCGACGATCACCGCGCGGCCGACCGGCGACAACACCGGCGCCGTGAGCGCCTCGCTCCAGTCGAAGATCGACGCGCTGGACCTGCCGTCCGGCGCGACCGCGTCCATCGGCGGTGTCTCGCAGGACCAGGACGACGCCTTCGCCAATCTGGCGCTCGCCATGCTGGCGGCCATCGCGATCGTCTTCATGCTGCTGGTCGGTACCTTCCGGTCACTGATCCAGCCGCTGATCCTGCTGGTCTCCATCCCGTTCGCGGCGACGGGCGCGCTCGGCCTGCTGATCCTGACCGGCACCCCGATGGGTGTCCCGGCGATGATCGGCATGCTGATGCTGATCGGCATCGTGGTCACCAACGCGATCGTGCTGATCGACCTGATCAACCAGTACCGGAAGCAGGGCCTGGGCGTTGTCGAGGCGGTCGTCGAGGGCGGCCGTCACCGGCTCCGTCCGATCCTGATGACGGCGCTGGCCACGATCTTCGCGCTGCTGCCGATGGCGCTGGGAATCACGGGCGAGGGCGGCTTCATCGCGCAGCCGCTCGCGGTCGTGGTGATCGGCGGTCTGGTCACCTCGACCGTGCTGACGCTGCTGCTGGTGCCGACGCTGTACGCGATGGTGGAGCTGCGCAAGGAGCGCCGCGCGAAGAAGAAGGCGGCGAAGTCGCAGCCGAAGCAGGGACCGGCCCCGGCCGCCGAGCGCGACCCGGAACCGGCGAACGTCTGACGCCGTCACCGGCGGGCGCCGCTGACCGGCCCCGCTCATGACGCTGCCCCGGCCTCCACGGAAACGGAGGGGGCCGGGGCAGCGTCGTGACCGGCCGACAACCGCGACCGGTCACCGCGTTACGGCAGCGCCAGCATCCGCTCCAGGGCGAGCTGGGCGAAGTGCGCCGTCTTCTTGTCGACCTGGATGCGGTTGACCTCGTTGCCCTCGGCCAGCGACTCCAGCGTCCAGACCAGATGCGGCAGGTCGATCCGGTTCATGGTGGAGCAGAAACAGACGGTCCTGTCGAGGAAGACGATCTCCTTGTCCTCGGCGGCGAAACGGTTCGCCAGCCGCTGTACGAGGTTCAGCTCCGTGCCGATCGCCCACTTGGACCCGGCCGGCGCCGCCTCCAGCGCCTTGATGATGTACTCCGTCGAGCCGACATAATCCGCCGCCGCCACGACCTCGTGCTTGCACTCGGGGTGCACCAGGACGTTCACCCCGGGGATCCGCTCCCGTACGTCCCGCACGGAGTCCAGCGAGAAGCGCCCGTGCACGGAGCAGTGTCCGCGCCAGAGGATCATCTTCGCGTCGCGCAACTCCTGCGCCGTCAGCCCGCCGTTCGGCTTGTGCGGGTTGTAGAGGACGCAGTCCTCCAGGGACATGCCCAGGTCCCGCACCGCCGTGTTGCGGCCCAGGTGCTGGTCGGGCAGGAAGAGCACCTTCTCGCCCTGCTCGAAGGCCCAGTTCAGCGCGCGCTCGGCGTTCGAGGACGTGCAGATCGTGCCGCCGTGCTCGCCGGTGAACGCCTTGATGTCGGCGGAGGAGTTCATGTACGAGACGGGCACGACCCGGTCGGCTATGCCGGCCTCGGTCAGTACGTCCCAGCACTCCGCGACCTGCTCGGCCGTGGCCATGTCGGCCATGGAGCAGCCCGCCGCGAGGTCGGGCAGTACGACCTTCTGGTCGTCCGAGGTGAGGATGTCGGCCGACTCGGCCATGAAGTGCACGCCGCAGAAGACGATGTACCGCGCCTCGGGCCGCGCCGCCGCGTCCCTGGCCAGCTTGAAGGAGTCACCGGTGACATCCGCGAACTGGATGACCTCGTCGCGCTGGTAGTGGTGGCCGAGGACGAACACCTGGTCCCCGAGCTTCTCCTTCGCCACGCGGGCGCGTTCCACCAGGTCCGGGTCGGACGG
Organism: Streptomyces sp. NPDC006923; assembly: GCF_040635655.1. NCBI lineage: Bacteria > Bacillati > Actinomycetota > Actinomycetes > Kitasatosporales > Streptomycetaceae > Streptomyces > Streptomyces sp. NPDC006923. Next base: position 348,431 of record NZ_JBEYIF010000001.1, on the reverse strand, counting down.
GGAGGGCAGATCGCCGGGACACTCCACGCCGCGCTCGCTCCGCGGGTCGGCCTCGCGGCCGAGCAGCAGCAGGGCGAGGGGCGTCGGCTGGACGTCGAGATCCTGACGGGGCTGGGCGGTGGTCACGTCACGCACCCTTTCTTCTTGCGAACGAGCCTTCTCGTCTAATTGACGCTATCTATCATAACCCCTTCACGTCACTTTGACGCGGGCGATAGCGTCGATGTGACGCATTCCCGGGTGACCGCCCCATCCCCTCCGGAGGCCCGGTGTGCGAGCATGAGGGAGGGGAAAGACAAGCGCCATGGCCCCGGAATGAATCCGCGGCCGCGCCGGTTGAACTGTCGGCAAGCAGTCCGTACAACCCGGGAGAGAAGCAGATGTCCGTATCGGACGAGACCACCACCGTGAGCGACGGCATCCTCCTGTCCGACGCCGCCGCGGGCAAGGTCAAGGCCCTGCTGGACCAGGAAGGCCGGGACGACCTGGCGCTGCGCGTCGCCGTTCAGCCCGGTGGCTGCTCCGGCCTGCGCTACCAGTTGTTCTTCGACGAGCGTTCGCTCGACGGTGACGTCGTCAAGGACTTCGGCGGCGTCAAGGTCGTCACCGACCGGATGAGCGCTCCGTACCTGGGCGGCGCCTCCATCGACTTCGTCGACACGATCGAGAAGCAGGGCTTCACGATCGACAACCCGAACGCCACGGGCTCCTGCGCCTGCGGTGACTCCTTCAGCTAGGCCCTGTACCAAGAGCGTGTACGCGGAAGGCGGCGGCCCCGACCGGGGCCGCCGCCTTCCGCGTATCTGGCGTATCTGACGTACTTGGCGTATCTGACGTGCTTGGCGTATCTGGCCGGACACGACACACGTCAGCTCGGCGGCTCCGGCTTTTTCAGAAACCGGGGCGCCAGCGCGGGCTGGGTGACCGTGTACGGCTGGGCGCCGCCACCGGGCGCCACCTCGAACAGCCAGGACGGCACGAGCACGGCCCGCCCGTCCACGGAGTACGGCGCCAGTCCGAAGACCGCCCGGGCGATCTCCATCGCCTTCGGTGCCGCACCGCCGCGTGGCCCGCACGGAGCCGCCGGCTTCCCGCCGTCCAGCGGCATGGCCGACGCGCAGCCGCCGGATCCGCCCCGGCCGCTGCCGAGGGCCGCCCTGTTCAGCGCGCTGAGCGCCTCGTCCGCACCGACCACCGGATACGAGTCCCCCGGCTCGGGCACCGTCAGCTTTCCGCTGCCGCCCGCCACCTGGCCGTCCGCACCCACCTGGATCCCGGTCGACCAGCCGTAGGTGGGCAGTCCGCCGACCACCGGGTCCGCGTTCACCACCCGCACCGCGCCCATCAGTTGGCGGGCGTCGAGCCCGGCGTCCTCCTGGCCCAGCGCCTTGAGCAGGGGAGCCGCCGCCTTCTTCGCCGCCGCCTCGCTCACGGGACCCTCCGCGCCGTCGGAAGCGGGGCCGCCCCCGAAGCCGCCGCCCCCGTCGCTCGGGCAGCTCTTGCCCCGGAGGCAGTTGTCGCCGCCCGGCGACGGCCGGAAGCGGGCGAACGTCCAGGCGCCCGGCGCCTGCCGCGCGACCCGCAGCAGCGGACCCGAACCGTCCTTCTCCGTACCGACCTTCCAGACCGTCCCGTCCAGCCTCGGCGCGCCGGCCACGCCGAGCGCGCGGGCCAGCCGGGCCACCTCGGCGGCGGCGATCTCGCCGTCCGGGCGGTGCACCCGGGCCGAAGCGGGCCCGTCCGGCAGCTCGCCCCTGGCGCGGTAGACGACCCCGCTCGGATCGGGCTCACCGGGCGCGATACCGGGCGGCTCCGAAGGGCCGGACCCGCCGGCCGGAGTGTCCAGCGCGAGCGGTGGCGGGGCGCCGTCACCTCCGCCCGCACCGCTGCCGCCGTCCGTACCGCCACCGGCGGCACTCGTGGCGAAGTAGACGCCACCACCTCCGGCGATCAGTACCGCGGCCGTGACGGCGGCGACGGCGAGCGGGGAACGCCGCCACCGCCGGGGGCCGGTGCCGGATGTGCCCTCCTGGGGCCGCTTCGTGCTGGTCACCACTGCGCTCCTTCGACTGCGTGTCGTCCCGTGCCGTCCCTGCCGTGTCCTGTGTCCCGTTTTCCCCGGGGAAGGGCAGCGATGGGACGGAACGGGGGAGCGCCCGGTTCCCGCGTACCCGTGCGGCCCTGCGCCGTGCGCCCACGGGCGACCCCGCCGCGCGACCGCACGCACCGGACACCGTGAGCCCCGCCGCGGCCGGACGACGCCCCTTTCGCAACACGCCCTGGGTGGTCCCGCCCCGGACCCGGTAGCGTGAACCGTCCACCGTTCTTCCGCATCAGGAGCGTTTACGCCGTGCGAATCGCAGTCACCGGCTCCATCGCCACCGACCATCTGATGACCTTTCCCGGCCGTTTCGCCGACCAACTGGTCGCGGAGCAGCTCCACACGGTCTCCCTCTCCTTCCTCGTCGACAACCTCGATGTGCGCAGGGGCGGTGTCGGGGCGAACATCTGCTTCGGCATGGGTCAGCTCGGTACGCGTCCCATCCTGGTCGGCGCGGCCGGCTCGGACTTCGACGAGTACCGTGCCTGGCTCGACCGCCACGGCGTCGACACCGCCTCGGTGCGGATCTCCGAGGTGCTGCACACGGCGCGGTTCGTCTGCACGACGGACGCCGACCACAACCAGATCGGCTCCTTCTACACGGGTGCGATGAGCGAGGCCCGTCTGATCGAGCTGAAGAAGGTCGGCGACCGGGTCGGCGGTCTCGACCTGGTCCTGATCGGCGCGGACGACCCGGAGGCGATGCTCCGCCACACCGAGGAGTGCCGCACCCGCGCCATCCCGTTCGCCGCGGACTTCTCGCAGCAGATCGCGCGCATGACCGGTGACGACATCCGCACCCTGCTGGACGGCGCCACCTACCTCTTCTCGAACGAGTACGAGAAGGGACTCATCGAGTCCAAGACCGGCTGGACCGACGAGGAGATCCTCTCCAGGGTCGGCCACCGCGTGACGACCCTCGGCAAGCGGGGCGTCCGCATCGACCGCGCCGGCCAGGAGCCGATCGAGGTCGGCTGCCCGGAGGAGGACACCAAGGCCGACCCGACCGGCGTCGGCGACGCCTTCCGCGCCGGCTTCCTGTCCGGTCTCTCCTGGGGCGTCAGCCTGGAGCGCGCGGCCCAGGTCGGCTGCATGCTGGCCACCCTGGTGATCGAGACGGTGGGTACCCAGGAGTACACGCTGGCCCGCAACCACTTCATGGACCGCTTCACCAAGGCGTACGGCCATGACGCGGCGGCCGAGGTCCAGGCGCATCTGAGCTGACGGGCCGTCGGCGGTCGATCCGCGCACAGGCGCTAGGACACCCGGCGGACCACATAGGCGACACCGTGGTCCGCCGGCCGCTCTCCCACATACTCCTGGCCGCGCATCCCGCACCACGCCGGGATGTCCAGCCGCGCCGCCTCGTCGTCCGAGAGGACCGTCACCGTCCCGCCCACCGGCACCTCGCCGAACACCTTGGCCAGCTCGATCACCGGGATCGGGCAGCGCAGACCGAGCGTGTCCACCACCATCCCCGGCGTCTTCGCGGACCCGGCGGCCGACACCGGCGCGCCGAGCCGTTCGCGTACGCCGGACACCGCCCCGGGCAGCACCTCCAGGAACCGGTCCACCGCCGCCTCCGGTGTACCGAGGGGCAGCGAGACCCGCACATTGCCCTCCGACAGCACGCCCATCGCCCGCAGCACATGGCTCGGGGTCAGGGTGCTGCTGGTGCACGAGGAGCCGGAGGAGACCGAGAAGTCCGCCCGGTCCAGCTCGTGCAGCAGCGCCTCCCCGTCGACATAGAGACAGGAGAAGGTGACGAGGTGCGGGAGCCGGCGCTCCGGGTCACCCACCACCTCGACATCGGGCACCAGCTCCGGGACCCGCGCCCTGATCCGGTCCACCAGCGCCCGCAGCCGCACCGCCTCGTCCGCCGCCTCCGCCCGCACCGCCCGCAGCGAGGCGACGGCCGCAACGATCGCCGGAATGTTCTGGAAGCCCGCCACCCGCCCCGACTCCCGCTCGTCCGCCGGGCCTTGCGGAGCGAAACGGACCCCCTTGCGCACGGCGAGCACACCGACCCCCGCCGGCCCGCCCCACTTGTGCGCGCTCGCCGTCAGCAGCGACCAGGCGCCCGCCACCGGGCCCCATCCCAGCGACTGCGCCGCGTCCACCAGCAGCGGGACACCCCTGTCGCGGCACGCCTCGGCCACCGCGGCGACCGGCTGCTCCGTCCCCACCTCGTGATTGGCGGACTGGAGACAGGCCAGCGCGGTGTCCTCGCGCAGCGCCAGGGCGTATCCGTCCGGCGAGACCGCTCCGTACCGGTCCACCGGGATCTCGGTCACCTCGCCTCCGGTCGCGGCCTGATGGGCCGCCGCCGCGTGGAGCACCGAGGAGTGCTCGACGGCGGACACCACCGCGTGCCGTCCGGTGCGCCGGCGGCCCGCGAGCGCTCCGGACATGCCGGAATGCACCGCATAAGTCCCCGAAGGAGTGAATACCAGCTCGTCGGGCCGGCAGCCCACCGCCTCCGCCGCGGCCTCCCGGGCCGCGTCCAGCAGCAGCACGGCCCGGCGCCCCTCCCGGTAGAGCCTGGCGGGATCGGCCCAGCCCTCGTCCAGCGACGCCTGGAGGGCCTGGCGGGCGACGGGGTGCAGCGGGGCTGAGGACGCGGCGTCGAAGTAGGGCACGCCACCACGCTAATCCCTCTCCGGCGCGTCATGCCTGGTCCTGGCGGCCCGGAACGGACGTCAGGAGTCCCCCGGAAGCGGCCGTTCCACCCCTTCGGGGTGCCGGGCGGCGCGTTGGGCACCCTCCCCGCGCGGCCCCAAATCGCGTCCAGTAGGGTTTGGTCCGCATAAACATCCAAACCCCTGCCCGCGTCAGGGCCGGCGACCGACCGAGACGGCCGCAGCCGGCCGCGCGGGCGAGACTCTCGGGAAGGCGCTACGTGAGTCCCAACGGCTCCGACCGCTCGTCGCGGCGCCCGATGCGGCGGAAGCTGCCGCAGGTGCTGACTGCGGGCCTGATCCTGGCGACCGCCACCGGGTGCACATACAAGGATTTCCCCCGCCTTGGTATGCCCACCCCAGTAACGGAAGAGGCCCCTCGGATCCTCTCCCTCTGGCAGGGCTCGTGGGCGGCAGCGCTCGTCACGGGCGCACTGGTATGGGGTCTGATCCTGTGGAGCGTCATCTTCCACCGGCGCAGCCGTACCAAGGTGGAGGTACCTCCGCAGACCCGGTACAACATGCCCATCGAGGCGCTGTACACCGTGGTCCCGCTCATCATCGTCTCGGTGCTCTTCTACTTCACCGCGCGTGACGAGTCGAAGCTCCTCACCCTCTCCGACAAGCCGGTCCACAACGTGAACGTGGTCGGCTACCAGTGGAGCTGGGGCTTCAACTACATCGAGGACGTGGACGGCAACCCCGCCACGGGTACCAAGATCCCCTCGCAGCTCGACGCCATCCCCAACAGGTTCCAGAAGGACTTCCCGAAAGGTGCGGACGGTGTCTACGACGCCGGCGTGCCGGGCACGCGGAACCCGCAGACCGGCAACCCGGGCCCGACGCTCTGGCTTCCCAAGGGCGAGCGGGTCCGCTTCATCCTGACGTCGCGTGATGTCATCCACTCCTTCTGGGTGGTGCCGTTCCTGATGAAGCAGGACGTCATCCCGGGTCACACCAACTCCTTCGAAGTGACCCCGAACCAGGAGGGCACCTTCCTGGGCAAGTGCGCCGAGCTCTGCGGCGTCGACCACTCCCGGATGCTCTTCAACGTCAAGGTGGTCTCCCCGGAGCGCTACCAGCAGCACCTGGAAGAGCTGGCCAAGCAGGGCCAGAACGGCTACATCCCGTCGGGCATCGCGCAGACGGATCCGGCCAGGAATGCGGAGACGAACAAACTGTGAGCATCCTCAACGAACCCCAGGGTGCCGCCGCAGCGATCAACGGCTCGTACGAGCGTGAGCTGCCGGTACGGCGCAAGCAGCCGGGCAATGTCGTCGTGAAGTGGCTGACCACCACCGATCACAAGACGATCGGCACGATGTACCTGATCACGTCGTTCGCGTTTTTCTGCATCGGCGGTCTGATGGCGCTCTTCATGCGCGCCGAACTGGCCCGTCCCGGCACGCAGATCATGTCGAACGAGCAGTTCAACCAGGCGTTCACGATGCACGGCACGATCATGCTGCTGATGTTCGCGACGCCGCTGTTCGCCGGATTCGCGAACTGGATCATGCCGCTCCAGATCGGCGCGCCCGATGTGGCGTTCCCGCGGCTGAACATGTTCGCCTACTGGCTCTACCTCTTCGGCTCGCTCATCGCGGTGGCCGGCTTCCTCACCCCGCAGGGCGCCGCGGACTTCGGCTGGTTCGCCTACGCCCCGCTGTCGGACGCGGTCCGCTCGCCGGGTGTCGGCGCCGACATGTGGATCATGGGTCTGGCCTTCTCCGGCTTCGGCACGATCCTCGGCTCCGTCAACTTCATCACCACGATCATCTGCATGCGCGCCCCCGGCATGACGATGTTCCGGATGCCGATCTTCACCTGGAACGTACTGCTGACCGGTGTGCTGGTCCTGCTCGCGTTCCCGGTGCTGGCCGCCGCGCTGTTCGCCCTGGAGGCGGACCGCAAATTCGGTGCGCATGTGTTCGACGCCGCCAATGGCGGGTCCCTGCTCTGGCAACACCTCTTCTGGTTCTTCGGCCATCCAGAGGTGTACATCATCGCGCTGCCGTTCTTCGGCATCGTCTCCGAAGTGATCCCGGTCTTCAGCCGCAAGCCGATGTTCGGTTACATCGGCCTGATCGCGGCGACCATCTCCATCGCGGGTCTCTCGGTGACGGTGTGGGCGCACCACATGTATGTGACCGGCGGTGTGCTGCTGCCGTTCTTCTCCTTCATGACCTTCCTGATCGCGGTACCGACCGGGGTGAAGTTCTTCAACTGGGTCGGCACCATGTGGAAGGGCTCGCTGTCCTTCGAGACACCGATGCTCTGGACGATCGGCTTCCTGGTCACCTTCCTCTTCGGTGGCCTCACGGGTGTCATCCTGGCGTCGCCGCCGATGGACTTCCACGTCTCCGACTCGTACTTCGTCGTCGCGCACTTCCACTACGTCGTCTTCGGCACCGTGGTATTCGCGATGTTCGCCGGATTCCATTTCTGGTGGCCGAAGTTCACCGGCAAGATGCTGGACGAGCGGCTCGGGAAGATTACCTTCTGGACGCTGTTCGTCGGTTTCCACGGCACCTTCCTGGTGCAGCACTGGCTGGGTGCGGAAGGTATGCCGCGGCGTTACGCGGACTATCTCGCCGCCGACGGTTTCACCACGCTGAACACCATTTCCACGATCAGTTCCTTCCTGCTCGGTCTGTCGATCCTGCCGTTCTTCTACAACGTCTGGAAGACCGCCAAGTACGGCAAGAAGGTCGAGGTGGACGACCCGTGGGGTTACGGCCGTTCGCTGGAATGGGCGACGTCCTGCCCGCCGCCGCGGCACAACTTCCTCACCCTGCCGCGCATCCGCTCGGAATCCCCGGCGTTCGATCTGCACCACCCGGAGATCGCCGCGCTCGACCAGCTCGAGAACGTCGGCCACGGTGCCGGTTCCGAGGCCCTCGTCGGTGGCAAGGAGGCCGGGAAGTGAGTATCCAAGGCAAGCTCTTCCTCTGGCTGAGCGTCTTCATCCTGATCGTCGCCGCCGTCTACGGCGTGTGGTCGAAGGAGCCGGCCGGTACGACGGCGCTTTTCCTGGCCTTCGGGCTGAGCGTCATGATCGGCTTCTATCTGGCCTTCACCGCCCGCCGGGTGGACGCCATGGCCCAGGACAACAAGGAAGCCGATGTCGCGGACGAGGCCGGCGAGGTCGGGTTCTTCGCCCCGCACAGCTGGCAGCCGTTCTCGCTCGCCATCGGCGGTGCGCTCGGCTTCCTCGGTGTCGCGATCGGCTGGTGGCTGCTCTACTTCTCGGTGCCGCTGATCCTGGTCGGTCTCTGGGGCTGGGTCTTCGAGTTCTACCGCGGTGAGAACCAGAACCAGTAGTCACAGAGCGTCATAGCAAGAACGAGAGGCCCGGGCACCCCGAAGGGGGGTCCGGGCCACCCGTTTGCCTCACTCGTCGTGCTGCGGGTGGCGAATCTTCTTACCGTGTGATCATGAACCACACGCCACGCTTCCGCACCGTCCTCAGTTGCGCCCTGCTGGCCATGTCCCTGGTGGCGGGCGCGACTGCGTGCGGTGACGGTGACAGCAAACGTCACCCGCTCTCCGCGAAGCCATCCAGTAGCGCTGCCGCCGCCGCCAAGATCGTCTTCAGCGGCCCCACAGGCAAGACCAAGGCGGACCCCAACAAGCCTCTTGAGGTCACCGCCAGGACCGGTGACGGCCGCATCACGGACGTCACCGCCATCGATACGAAGGGCCACTACCTGGCGGGCGAGCTGGCCGCCGACGGCACGCGCTGGCACTCCACGGCGGCGCTGGCGGCCGGTACCCGCTACACGGTCAAGGTGGCCACCGAGAGCAAGAAGGGCACCTCCGGCGTCCGGACGCTCTCCTTCGACACGCGCCCCGCCAAGAAGAAGCTGGAGGTCGAATTCGGCCCTGAGGCGGGCGAGTACGGCGTGGGACAGCCCATCACCGCCACACTCAGCGAGCCGGTCAAGTCAAAGGCGGCCAGGGACGTCGTCGAACGCGCCCTCAAGGTCCGCTCCACCCCCTCGGCGGAGGGCGGTGCCTGGTACTGGGTGGACGACACCGAGCTGCACTACCGCCCCAAGGAGTACTGGCCCGCCAACTCGGTCATCACGGCGACCAGCAACCTCGACGGCGTGCGGGTGAGCAACAAGCTGTACGGCGCCGCCACCAAGCCGCTCAAGCTGGAGATCGGCGACCGGGTCGAGGCCATCGTCGACGCCAGCTCGCACTACATGACGGTCCTCGTCAACGGGGAAGAGATCAACAACATCCCCATCACCACGGGCAAGCCCGGCTTCTCCACCCGCAACGGCGTCAAGGTCGTGCTGGGCCAGGAGTACTACGTACAGATGCGCGGCACCAGCGTCGGCATCGGCGGCAGTGAGGGCTACAACCTGCCCGTCTACTACGCGACCCGCGTCACCTGGAGTGGTGAATACGTCCACGCCGCGCCGTGGTCCGTCGGCTCGCAGGGTGTCGCCAACGTCAGCCACGGCTGCGTCGGTATGTCCACCGCCAACGCGGCCTGGTTCTTCGAGACGTTCCGCCAGGGCGACCTCGTCGAGGTCATCAACAGCGCGGGCGACTACATGGAGGACTTCGGCAACGGCTTCGGCGACTGGAACGTGGACTGGGAGGACTGGCGCGAGGGCAGCGTCCTCCAGGCCGGGACCAGGGAGGGCAGCAGCCCCGCCGACTACGCGCGGCTGCGTCCCTCGATCTGATCCCGGTCCCGACCGCTTCGCGGACGCCTCTCAGGCGCCCACGGCGAGCCTGCCGCGCAACAGAGCGGCCAGGGCGTCCGCGAAGCCGACCGGCTCGACCGGCAGCGTCACCGCGGCGTCCGCCCGGCTCCAGGTGGCCAGCCAGGCGTCCTGCGGACGGCCGATCAGCAGCAGCACCGGCGGGCAGTGGAAGACCTCGTCCTTGATCTGCCGGCAGACGCCCATACCGCCCGCAGGGACGGTCTCACCGTCCAGCACACAGACGTCGACGCCCCCCGCGTCCAGCGCCTTCAGCACCGCGGGCAGGGTCGCGCACTCCAGGAACTCGACCGGCGGCACGTCCCCGGCCGGCCGGCGTCCCGCCGCCAGCCGTACCTGCTCGCGGGTGTTCGCGTCGTCGCTGTAGACCAGCACCGTGGCGGTCGGCTGCATTGTTCCTCCGTGACATCAGTGTCTGCGAGGGCTTCAGGGCTCCATTGCCGTGAACCGATGCGGCGGATGCTACTCCGTCGGACCGCGTGTCAGCACGGGTAATGACGTCCCTTCGCTGGGCCGTTCGGGCAGGGCACACACCATGGACACACCGAACGGCACCCCCCGGAGTGAGGGCGGGATAAGCGACCGACATAATGTCGGTCGTGGCGACAGCAACGACAGTAGAAACCGGGCACGCGCACCCGTCGGTCAATCGGCCGAACCTCACCAGCGTCGGAACGATCATTTGGCTGAGTTCCGAGCTGATGTTCTTCGCGGCCCTCTTCGCGATGTACTTCACCCTGCGATCGGTGATGGGTGCGGCCCACTGGAAGGAAGTGGCTTCGCACCTGAACGTCCCGTTCTCGGCGACGAACACCACCATCCTGGTGCTCTCCTCCCTCACCTGCCAGCTCGGCGTCTTCGCCGCCGAGCGGGGTGACGTGAAGAAGCTCCGGACCTGGTTCATGGTCACGTTCGTGATGGGTGCGATCTTCATCGGCGGTCAGATCTTCGAGTACACGGAGCTGGTCAAGGAGGACGGCCTCTCGCTCTCCTCCGACCCGTACGGCTCCGTGTTCTATCTGACCACCGGCTTCCACGGTCTGCACGTGACAGGGGGTCTGATCGCGTTCCTGTTCGTTCTCGGCAGGACGTACGCGGCCAAGAGATTCACTCACGAGCAGGCGACCGCCGCCATCGTCGTGTCCTACTACTGGCACTTCGTCGATGTCGTCTGGATCGGCCTTTTCGCCACGATCTACTTGATCAAGTAGCCCGGGCACCGCGCCCGACGCGCACACAGTCCAGAAGCACCGACGCAGAAGATCCTGACACCGGGGTAATCCGTGAAAAAGCTCTCCGCACGACGACGCCATCCGCTGGCGGCGGTCGTCGTCCTACTCTTCGCGCTGGCGGCCACAGGGGGGCTGTACGCCGCGTTCGCGCCCGCGGGCAAGGCGCAGGCCGACGAGACCGCCCAGTCCCTCGCCATCGAGGAGGGCAAGAAGATCTACTCCGTCGGCTGCGCGAGCTGCCACGGAGCCGGCGGTCAGGGCTCCTCTGACGGCCCGAGCCTGGTCGGCGTCGGCTCCGCCGCCGTGGACTTCCAGGTCGGCACCGGCCGTATGCCCGCCCAGCAGCCCGGCGCCCAGGTGCCGAAGAAGAAGGTCATCTACTCGCAGAAGGAGATCGACCAGCTCGCCGCATACATCGCTTCTCTCGGCGCCGGCCCGATCGTGCCGACCAAGGAGCAGTACAACCCCGAGGGTGCGGACATCGCCAAGGGCGGCGATCTGTTCCGTACTAACTGCACCCAGTGCCACAACTTCACCGGCGAGGGTGGTGCGCTGACCCACGGCAAGAACGCGCCCAGCCTTGAGGGTGTGGATCCGAAGCACATCTACGAGGCCATGCAGACCGGCCCGCAGAACATGCCGTCCTTCCCGGACTCCACCATGCCGGAGCAGCAGAAGAAGGAAATCATCGCCTACGTCAAGGCGGTGAACGGCGACGAGACGGAGAGCCCCGGCGGTCTCAGCCTCGGCGGACTCGGTCCCGTCAGCGAGGGTCTGTTCGCCTGGATCTTCGGTCTGGGTGCTTTGATCGCAGTTGCCATCTGGGTCGCGGCCCACACCGCTAAGGCCAAGAAGTCATGAGTAGCCAAGAGATTCCAGAAGAGACCCTGCCGAGCGAGCAGGGAGCCGCGCACGGCGCGGTGGCCCACGCGGACGACCCGTTCGCCGACCCGGGACTGCCGGCCCACCGGCCGCGCATCCAGGACATCGACGAGCGGGCGGCCAAGCGGTCCGAGCGGGCGGTCGCCTTCCTGTTCCTGCTGTCGATGCTGGCCACTGTCGCCTTCATCGCCTCGTACGTGGCGTTCCCGGTCGACAAGAGCCTCTACATCTGGCCCATCGGCCACGTCAGCATCCTGCACTTCTCGCTCGGCATGACGCTGGGCATCGCCCTGTTCTGCATCGGCGCCGGCGCGGTCCACTGGGCCCGCACGCTGATGTCGGACGTCGAGACGGCGGACGACCGCCATCCGATCGAGGCGGCGCCCGAGGTCAGGGCGAAGGTCCTGGCGGACTTCGCGGCCGGTGCCGCGGAGTCGGGCTTCGGCCGGCGCAAGCTGCTCCGCACCACGATGTTCGGCGCGCTCGCGCTGGTGCCGCTCTCCGGTGTGGTCCTCCTGCGCGACCTGGGCCCGCTGCCCGAGAAGAAGCTCCGCACCACGATGTGGAAAAAGGGCAAGCAGCTCATCAACATGAACACCAATGAGCCGCTGCGTCCCGAGGACGTCGTCGTGGGCTCGCTGACCTTCGCCATGCCCGAGGGGCTGCACGAGGACAGCGAGGACTTCCAGAAGCAGATCGCCAAGGCGGCCCTGATGATCGTCCGGATCCAGCCGGACGAGATCAAGGACAAGCGCGAGCTGGAGTGGTCCCACCAGGGGATCGTGGCCTACTCGAAGATCTGCACCCATGTCGGCTGCCCGATCAGCCTGTACGAGCAGCAGACGCACCACGTGCTCTGCCCGTGCCACCAGTCCACCTTCGACCTCTCCGACGGCGCCCGAGTCATCTTCGGCCCGGCCGGTCACGCTCTTCCGCAGCTTCGGATCGGTGTGAACGCTGAGGGCAACCTCGAAGCGCTCGGCGACTTCGACGAGCCCGTCGGCCCTGCCTTCTGGGAGCGCGGATGAGTACCGCTGACGACAAGAACCGCAAGGCGCCCGCCGGTGAGCGGGTCGCCGACTGGGCGGACGGCCGGCTGGGGATCTACGGCCTGGCCAAGGCCAATATGCGGAAGATCTTTCCGGACCACTGGTCCTTCATGCTCGGTGAGATCTCGCTCTACAGCTTCATCATCATCATCCTCACGGGTGTCTATCTGACGCTGTTCTTCCACCCCTCGATGAACGAGGTGGTGTACCACGGCGGTTACGTCCCGCTCCAGGGCGTGCGGATGTCGGAGGCGTTCTCCTCGACACTGGACATCAGCTTCGACGTCCGCGGTGGTCTGCTGATCCGGCAGATCCACCACTGGGGCGCGCTGATCTTCGTCGCGGCGATGCTCGTGCACATGATGCGCGTGTTCTTCACGGGCGCGTTCCGGAAGCCGCGCGAGATCAACTGGCTGTTCGGCTTCGGGCTTCTGGTCCTGGGCATGTTCACCGGGTTCACCGGCTACTCGCTCCCGGACGACCTGCTGTCCGGTACCGGTGTCCGCTTCATGCAGGGCGCGATCCTGTCCGTGCCGATCGTCGGTACGTACCTGTCGATGTTCCTGTTCGGCGGGGAGTTCCCCGGCGGCGACTTCGTGGCCCGGTTCTACTCGATCCACATCCTGCTGCTGCCGGGCATCATGCTCGGCCTGCTCGTGGGCCATCTGATCCTGGTCTTCTACCACAAGCACACGCAGTTCGCGGGTCCCGGCCGCACGAACAAGAACGTCGTGGGCATGCCGCTGCTGCCCATCTACATGGCGAAGGCCGGCGGCTTCTTCTTCCTGGTCTTCGGTGTCATCTCGATCGTCGCGGCCATCGCCACGATCAACCCGATCTGGGCGATCGGCCCGTACCGCCCGGACCAGGTGTCCACCGGTGCTCAGCCCGACTGGTACATGGGCTTCTCCGAGGGCCTGATCCGCTTCATGCCCGGCTGGGAGATCAACGCGTGGGGTCACACCCTTGTCCTGGGTGTCTTCATCCCGCTGATCATCTTCCCGCTGGTGCTGGTGGCGATCGCGGTCTATCCGTTCATCGAGTCCTGGGTCACCGGGGACAAGCGCGAGCACCACATCCTGGACCGCCCGCGCAATGTGCCGACCAGGACCGCCTTCGGCGTCGCCTGGCTGACCTGGTACTTCGTCCTGCTGGTCGGCGGCGGCAACGACATCTGGGCGACGCACTTCCATCTGTCGATCAACGCGATCACCTGGTTCGTCCGGATCGCCTTCTTCGTCGGACCGGTCGTGGCGTTCGTCGTCACCAAGCGGATCTGCCTGGGGCTCCAGCGGCGTGACGCGGAGAAGGTGCTGCACGGCCGCGAGTCCGGCATCATCAAGCGGCTGCCGCACGGTGAGTTCATCGAGGTCCACACGCCGCTCGACCAGAGCGCCCTGCACACGCTCACCGCCCACGAGCAGTACCAGCCGGCCGAGATCGGCCCGACGGTCGACGAGAACGGTGTCGAGCGCAAGGTGACGGCCGGTGAGAAGCTCAAGGCCAAGCTGAGCAAGAACTACTACGGCGAGGGAAACCAGATTCCCAAGCCCACCGCCGAGGAGTACAAGGAGATCACCAGCGGCCACGGCCACCACTGATCCCACCGGCCTCCAGAGGTCGCCACCACCGAGGGCCCCGGCCCGGTTCCCGCGAGGGACCGGCCGGGGCCCTCGGCGTGACACGGCCCTGTCCGCAGTACGGGCACCCGCTCTCGGGGCCCCGGGCGCGCCGATAGGCTTGCGCGCAGGCCCTTGCGGGGCCGGACACCGTCCACAGACACCCAGGAGCGAGCATGAGCGCTGTTACCCCCGTCGGAGGCGACACCGTGGCGGCCCGCACCTGGCCGGGCTTGCTGAACCCGCTGCTGCGCGGTGAGAACCTGACCACGGACGACGCCGCCTGGGCGATGAACAGCATCATGAGCGGCGAGGCCACCGATGTGCAGATCGCCGGCTTCGCCGTCGCGCTGCGGGCGAAGGGCGAGACCGTCGAGGAGGTCTCCGGGCTGGTACGCGCCATGTACACGCACGCCAACACCATCGAGGTGCCGGGCCGCACCGTCGACATCGTCGGCACCGGCGGCGATCTCGCCAAGACCGTGAACATCTCCACGATGTCCGCGATCGTCGTGGCCGGCACCGGGGCCAAGGTCGTCAAGCACGGCAACCGCGCGTCCTCGTCGGCGAGCGGCGCCTCGGACGTACTGGAGCGGCTCGGCGTCAACCTGGAGCTGACCCCGCGCCGGGTCGTCGAGGTCGCCGAGGAGGCGGGGATCACCTTCTGCTTCGCCGTGAAGTTCCATCCCGCGCTGCGCTACGCGGCCAAGGCCCGCAGGGAACTCGGCGCGCAGACCACCTTCAACATCCTCGGCCCGCTCACCAACCCGGCCAGGGTCCGGGCGCAGGCCGTCGGCGTGGCGGATCTGCGGATGGCGCCGATCGTGGCGGGTGTGCTCGCCGACCGGGGCAACTCCTCGCTGGTCTTCCGCGGCGACGACGGCCTCGACGAGCTGACCACCACCGCCCCCTCGCGGGTCTGGACGGTACGGGACGGAAAGGTGACCGAGGGGGCGTTCGACCCGCGCGACGTGGGTCTGGAACTGGTACCGGTCGAAGCGCTGCGCGGCGGAGACCCGGCGTACAACGCGGAGGTGGCCCGTCGGCTGCTGGCCGGCGAGACCGGCCCCGTACGGGACGCCGTACTGCTCAACGCGGCGGCGGCGCTGGTGGCCCTGGACCAGACGGGGGACCCGCTGGACCTCCAGCTCGCGGCGGGGATCGCACGGGCGGCGGAGGCGATCGACTCGGGCGCCGCCGCTCGAACGCTGGAACGCTGGGTATCGGCGAGCAACGCGGTCTGAAGCCCGAAACCCACACCTGCACCCCGCCGGACGGCGACCCGTCCCGCATCGCGGACGCCACCTTGGGCCGCTCCCTCCGCTGTGCCATAATTTCGCCCAAGGTCATGAGTGACAGCGATTTAGGCCCCGGCTCGCTGTCCGGCAACCCTCCGTCCGTGGCGGGGTGCCCCGGGTGAAGACCAGGCCGTAGGCAGCGAGGTCTGCGGCAAGCGCGGACCCCTGCCACCTTTGGGGTCCTGGTCCTCAAGGGAGCAGTCTCGTGAGCAAGCGAATGCGCTAGGGCTTTCCGGCCCCCTCTTCAGCACACCTCCGCACGGTCACTCCGTGTGTCGAGGCATTCACCGCGTCTGTGGCCGTTTTGTCGTGCCGTCGCGCGGGTCCTTGAAGCCGCTCCGTCTTGTCCTGGGAGATATCGCCATGTCCGCGTACCCGAATGCCACCGCCACGACGACCCCGTCCGACGACCCCGCCTGTGCCACCCCGCTGCCGGTGCTCGGACGCGACGTCACCGTCCCGCTCGTGACCGGCGGGGAGGTCACGTACGCCGCGCTGGACTACGCCGCCAGCGCTCCGGCCCTTCAGCGGGTGTGGGACGACGTCGCCGCCTACGCCCCGTACTACGGCAGCGTGCACCGGGGCGCCGGCTATCTGTCGCAGCTCTCCACGGACCTCTTCGAGAACAGCCGCCGTACGGTCGCCGAGTTCCTCGGCTGCCGCGCCGACGACCAGGTCGTCTTCACCCGGTCGACCACCGACTCGCTGAATCTGCTGGCGTCCGTCGTGCCCGACGGCTGCGAGGTGTTCGTCTTCGAGACGGAGCACCATGCCTCGCTGCTGCCCTGGCGCGACGCCCGGGTGACCTATCTGAACGCTCCCCGTACGCACGCCGAGGCCGTCGCCGCGCTGGAAGGCGCGCTGGCCGGCCGGGACGCCGGGGGACCGGCGCTGGTCTGTGTCACCGGTGCCTCCAATGTGACCGGGGAGCTGTGGCCGGTACGGGAGCTGGCGGCGGTGGCGCACTCCCATGGCGCCCGTATCGTCCTCGACGCCGCCCAGCTCGCCCCGCACCACCCGGTGGACATCACCGAGCTGGACGTCGACTGGGTGGCCTTCTCCGGGCACAAGCTGTACGCGCCGTTCGGCTCCGGGGTGCTCGCGGGCCGTGCCGACTGGCTGCGGGCGGCGGAGCCGTATCTGGCCGGCGGTGGCGCGAGCCGCGCGGTGACCCGGCGTTCGGACGGCGGGGTGGACGTCGACTGGCACACCACGGCCGCCCGTCATGAGGCCGGTTCGCCCAATGTGATCGGGGTGTACGCGATCGCCTCCGCCTGCAAGGCGCTGACCGAGGCGGGCTTCGGCCCGCTGGCCGCGCGCGAGCAGCGGCTCGTCGGGCTGGTGCGGGCGGGCCTGGCCGAGGTGCCCGGCGTCAGGGTGCTGTCGCTGTTCGGCGACGACGCTCCGCGGGTCGGCGTGCTGTCGTTCGTGGTCGACGGCTGGAACAGCTCGCATTTCGCCGCCGCACTGTCGGCGGAGTACGGCATCGGCGTCCGGGACGGTCTCTTCTGCGCCCATCCGCTGGTGCGGACCCTGCTGGACAGCGACCCGCAGGAGCCCGGGGAGTGCGGCGCCCCGGAGGCCGCGCCGGGTGAGCGCTCGCTCAACGCCATCCGTGTCAGCTTCGGCGCCGGGACGCCGGACGAGCACGTGGAGCGGTTCGTCCGGGCGGTCGGCGAGCTGGTGCGCGAGGGCGCCCGGTGGAACTACCGCACGGAGGACGGCCGCTGCGTCCCGGACCGGGACGGCGTGGCCGCCGCCGCGTAGCCGGAGGCCCGGAGAAGCGGCCTTACGCGTCGAGACCGATGGCGAAGGCCGCTTCGAGGTCGTGCTGGGAGTACGTACGGAACGCCACATGGGTGTCGGTGGCCTCGACGCCCTCGATCTTGCTGATGCTGCCGGGGATCACATCCGCCAGATCGTCGTGCCTGGACACCCGCACCATCGCGATCAGGTCGTAGGTGCCGGTGACCGAGAAGACCTCGCTGACGCTGTCCAGGGCGGCGATCGACTCCGCGATCTCGGGGATCCGGTCCACGCTGGTCTTGATGAGCACGATCGCGGTGATCACGGTTGGCGTTCTCCCTCGGTGGCCGCGGTTTTGCCTTTCATTCTATCGGTACGCCAGTAGCGCGCCGAGGCGTAGAGGAGGCCGGTCCCGAAGCCCACCACATGCGCGAGATAGGCGACCCCGGGGCCCGGGCCCGCGCTCCGCGCCGCCAGCCACTGGAGCACGAACCAGAAGATCAGCACGATCCAGGCGGGAAAGCGCAGCGGCAGAAAGAGCAGGAACGGGAAGAGGCTGGTGACGCGCGCTCGGGGGAAGAGGTAGAGAAAGGCGCCGAGCACCCCCGAGATCGCTCCCGAGGCCCCCACCAGGGTGTGGTCGGAGGCGGCGTTCACGGCGGCGTAGGCGACGAGCGCGAGATAGCCGACGACGAGATAGAAGAGCGTGAACTGCACCCGGCCCATGCGTTCCTCGGCCATCGCGCCGAACACGAACAGATAGAGCATGTTCCCCAGCAGATGCAGCCAGTTGCCATGCACGAACAGCGCGGTCAGAGGGGTGAGAAGGGGGTGGGGGGAGCCCCGCATCAGCTCGCTCGGGATGACACCCCACCGTTCGAAATAGGCGCTCTGCGCGGCGAGCAGCGCGTCGCCGCGCCCGTATCCCGGGTTGAACCCGGACACCGGACTGACCAGGAAGGCCAGACAGCAGAGGCCGATCAGTCCGTAGGTCACCACCGGCCCGCCGGCCGCCGTCCGCCAATTGATCACGGACAGAGCATGGCGTACCGGGAGTGAATGGCACAGAGTGCCTCGCCGCTCCCGGGGATACCCGCTAGGCCGTAGGGTTACGGGGAGTACATCCGCCAGTTCGACGGCGCACCGCGGGAAACCGCACAAGGGACGACGAGAAGAGGACGGCACGATGACAACGGTCCCCCCGCCGACGGCCACCACCCGGTGGCGCTGCACTCTGTGCGGCAATCTCACGCGCTTCGATGTGACACGGTCGTCGAAGGTCGTCGAGTACGTCCATCTGGACCTGGCCGGGGAGCCCGAGGTCGAGGAGCGCGAGGTGGTCAGTGAGACCATCGACTCGGTGCGCTGCCGATGGTGCAATGCGGTGGACCAGATCGAACTGGTGGACAGGCCGGGCGCCGGTTCCTGAGGGAGCCGCCCGAAAGGGTAGTGGGGTGACGGATCGTGGAGCAGCCCGCGAGTGGTGCTGAGCCGGCCGGCGCGGTCGGCGGTGGCGCCGCCGAGGCGCTCGACCGTCCGCTCCCGGACGGGGTGCGGCACCGGGTCATCGCGCTGGTGTCGGACGCCTTCGGCGGTCTGACCGTCACCGAACTCCCCGTGCAGCTCCGGCAGTACGCCCGGTTCGCCCCGAACCGGCGGGCGAAGTTCGCGGGCAACGCGATGGCGGCCGCCCTGGAGAGCGATCCGCTGTTCCGGCAGCGGATCGGCGAGCGGATCGGCCAGTCCCAGCCCGAGCTGGCCGCCGCCCTGGAGTCGGGATCGCCGCCCGCGGCGGCCGACCCGGTCGATGTGGCCGCCGCCGCGTATGTGCTGCGTCCCCCCGGATGGGTGAAGTTGGTGGCCGCCGCGGGGGAGGAGGCCCAGCGGGCGGACGCCGAGCGCGCCGACGAGGAGACCCGTCGTGAGCTGGAGCGGCTGCGCGAGGAGCTGGCCGCCGCCAGGGCCCAGACGAAGAGCGAGACCGACCGGCTGCGCGCCGAGCTGGAGGCGGCCCGCAAGGAGACGGAATCGCTGCACCGCAAACTGCGCAGCGCCCAGAGCGACATAAAACGGGGCGAGGCCGCCCTGCGCCGTACGAACGCGGAGACCGAGGCGCTCAGGGCCGACGCCGCCGCTCAGGTGTCGGCCGCCGAGAGCGAGACGCGCCGGATCAAGGCCCGGCTGGGTGAGGCGGAGTCGGCGGTCGAGGCGAGCCGCAGGGCCGCCCGCGAGGGGCGCTCCGTGGAGGACATGCGGCTGCGGCTGCTGCTGGACACGGTGCTTGAGTCGGCCCAGGGGCTGCGGCGCGAGCTGGCCCTGCCGCCCGCCGCCGCCCGGCCCGCCGACACGGTCGACGCGGTCGAGCCCGGCCGGATGTCCCCGAAGGACGTGGCGGCCCGCGCGCTCTCGGAGACCGATCCCGCGCTGCTCGACCAGCTTCTCGCGCTGCCGCAGGCGCATCTGATCGTGGACGGCTACAACGTCACCAAGACCGGCTATCCCACGATGCCGCTGGAGAAGCAGCGGCTGCGGCTGCTGGGCGGGCTCGCCATGCTCGCGGCGCAGACGGGCGCCGAGATGACCTGTGTGTTCGACGGCGCGGAGCTGGCGGCGCCGGTGCTGCTCGCCCCGCCGCGCGGTGTGCGGGTGCTGTTCTCCAAGGCGGGAGTGACCGCCGACGAGTTGATCCGTCAGCTCGTCAGGGCGGAGCCACCGGGCCGGCCGCTGGTGGTGGTCTCCACCGACCGCGAGGTCGCGGACGGAGTGGCGAAAGCCGGAGCACGCCCGGTCGCGTCCGCTTTGCTGTTGAAGAGGCTTTCGCGCGTCTAGTCAACTCTTGTGTGCAATGACCGAATTGACTGCCTCGCGGGGCAGCGCAGTGTCGAGTGTCCGTCACTGGTCGTGCGGCGAACGTAAATTATGTGTCACCTGACAGGGAATTTTCTCGCGAGGATTTGAACTGATCACAAGAAGGTCACTAAGGTCAGGCCTCGAACCTTCGCGCGGTTGATCACCCATCCGGGGTGGCAGCGAAGGAACCGCCGATTTCACGTGGTTCAGCCCAGTTCGCGGGGGAGCTGAACATGTGGAGCCTGGGCTTCCGTCCCCACTGGCCCGGTAGGCGGCTGAGGAAGAAGGAGCTCGCCTTCGTGGCGTCCCACCGTCGTCCCAAGCAGCCGAGCCGTGCCCGTGTGACCGTGCTCACCGCGACCGCCGCCGCTGCCGTCGCCCTGACGTCCCAGGCCGCTCACGCCGACCCGAAGCCGAGCAAGAGCGATGTCAAGGAGAAGGTCGACAAGCTCTACGAGGACGCGGAGAAGGCCACCGAGAAGTTCAACGGTGCCAAGGAGGAGCAGGGCAAGCTGGAGAAGCAGGTCGACGCCCTCCAGGACAAGGTCGCCCGTGGCCAGGACGAGCTCAACGAGCTGCGTGACGGCCTCGGTTCGATGGCCAGCGCCCAGTACCGCACCGGCGGTATCGACCCCGCCGTCCAGCTCTTCCTCTCCTCGGACCCGGACAGCTACCTGGCGAAGGCGTCCACGCTGGACCAGGTGAGCGCCAAGCAGGCCGAGACGCTCCAGCAGATCCAGGCGAAGCAGCGGTCCCTCGCGCAGGAGCGCCAGGAGGCCCAGGAGAAGGTCAAGGACCTCGCCGACACCCGCAAGGAACTCGGCAAGAAGAAGGACGAGGTCAAGGCCAAGCTCGCCGCCGCGCAGAAGCTGCTCAACACGCTCACCGCGCAGGAGCGTGCCGCGCTCGCCGACGACGAGTCCCGCGCCAGCCGCGCCACTTCCCGCGCGGACCTCGGCAACGCCGTGCCCGCCTCGCAGCGTGCCTCCGCCGCCTTCGCCGCCGCCCAGAGCAAGATCGGCACGCCGTACGTCTACGGCGCCAGCGGCCCCAGCTCCTTCGACTGCTCCGGGCTCACCTCCTGGGCGTACGCCCAGGCCGGGGTCTCCATACCCCGTACCTCCGAGGCCCAGGCCAACGCCGGTACGCGCCTGTCCCAGAGCCAGCTCCAGCAGGGGGACCTGGTCATCTTCTACGGCGACTACCACCACGTCGGCTTCTACGCGGGCAACGGCCAGGTGCTGCACGCCCCCAAGCCGGGTGCCGTCGTGCGCTACGAGGCGATCGGCAACATGCCCTTCCAGTTCGGTGTGCGTATCTGAGGTACCTGAGGTATCTGAGGTACCTGAGGTATCCGAGGTATCTGACACACAACCAATCACACGCCGCTGACACCGCCCATTCGGGCGAATTACAGCAGCTCTCGCTGACACCGCGCCCCGCCGATGACCTGTGGTCAACGGCGGGGCGTCACTGTGTGTGCGCGGGGTGGTCGTTGGCCGCTCCGTGATCGTCCGGCTACTGTCTGCTCCGCGCGGCTCCGGCCAGCGGTCCGCCCGTCGGGCGGCAGGAGCCGCGTGTGTGTGTCCAGCGAAAGGGAGTGCGGCTTCCTGTGGTGTCCCATCGCCGCTCCTCACAGTCCGGTCCGGGGCTCGGTGCCCGGGGCAGTACCGTCGTGGCCGTGTCCGCCGCCGCCGCGACCGCGGCGGCTCTGGGAGCCGCCCCGGCCGGCGCCGACCCGCAGCGGACGCCCGAGACGCCCCGGGCCAAGGTCGACCGGCTCTACGAGGAGGCGGAGAAGGCCACCGAGCTGTACAACAGGGCGGGCGAACGGGCACGGCGGCTCCGCTCCCTGGTCGGCCGGGCGCAGGAGCGCGCGGCCCTGGGCCAGGAGCGGGTCAACCGGATGCGAGGGGCGCTCGGTTCGGTCGCGGACGCCCAGTACCGCTCCGGCGGCATCGACCCGGCCTTCGCCCTGCTGCTCTCCTCGGACCCCGACAGCTATCTTGACAAGGCATCCGTCCTGGACCGGGTCGGTGAACGCCAGTCCGGGGTCCTGCGTGAACTCCAGCAGGCCCAGCGGAGACTGGGACAGGAACGTACGGAAGCCGCCCGGGACCTCGCCGAGCTGGAACGCAGCCGGGCCTCCGTCGCCCGCCACAAGCGCACCGTCGAACGCAAACTCGCCGCGGCGCGCGAACTGCTGAACTCCCTGCCCGCCGCCGACCGCGCGTCCTTCGAGCGGGCTTCCCGCTCCGGCCGCGACGCGCCGCTCCCGCTCTTCGGCGGCGTGCCCTCCTCCGCACGGGCCGCCGCGGCGCTGCTCGCGGCCCGGCAGGCCGTCGGCCGGCCCTATGTGTGGGGCGCCAACGGCCCCACGGGCTTCGACTGTTCGGGGCTCACCCAGTGGTCGTACGCCCAGGCCGGCGTGGGGCTGCCGCGCACCTCCCAGGCGCAGCGGTACGCCGGACGGCGCGTCCCGCTCTCCGAGGCGCGCCCCGGCGATCTCGTGGCCTACCGGGACGACGCCAGCCACATCGCGATGTACGCGGGCAACGGACAGGTGATCCACGCGCCGTACCCCGGCGCCTCGGTGCGCTACGACCCGGTCGGCATGATGCCGGTCTCCTCCGTCACCCGCGTCTGACCGGGCCGCCAAGCCCACCCCGTACGATCGGCCGGGTGGCAGGTCAGGGGCGTACCGCGAGAGGACCGCACGGCGGCGCGCGCCGGCGGGCGGCCGTGCTGTGGCTCGCCGCCCTGCTGCTGGCTCCGGCCTGCTCCGCCCCGGCGCACGCCCCGGACGCCGCCACCGGAGCCGTCAGGGCCACCCTGGACCGCTGGGCGGCGGCCGTCCTGGACCGCGACGAGCGCGCGTATCTGGCCGCTGTCGATCCCTCGGCCACCGCGCTGCGCGGCACCGCCCGCGCGGAGTTCGAGAATCTCGCCGAGGTGCCGCTCGGCTCCTGGGGATACCGGATCACCGATGTCGAACGCACCGGCGGCCGGGCCACCGTGCGGGCGGAGCTGCGCTACCGGCTCGACGGCTACGACGGCGCGCCGGTCTCGGCACCGCGCCTGCTGGAGCTGGGCGAGCGGGCCGGCCGCTGGTACGTGACCGGGGACCGGCCGGACCGGGGCGCCGCCCAGCAGCTCTGGGAACAGGGCGCGGTACGGGCCGTACGCGGCGCCCGCGGACTTGTCCTCGGTGTCGGGCAGAGCGACGGGCGGCTGCGCGGCATCGCGGACTCCGCCGACCTCGCCGTGCCCGCCGTCGACGACGCCTGGCCGGGTCCGTGGTCCCGGCGGGTGGTCGTGCTCGTGCCCGGCTCGCTGGAGGCCATGGGCGGGCTGCTGGGAGCGTCGGCGGCCGGTTACCGGGGCATCGCCGCGGTCACCACCGGGGAGACCGGAGGGGCGGGCGCGTCGCCCGCCGACCGGGTCATCGTGAACCCCGACGCGTACGGCGAGCTCGGCGACTTCGGGCGGCGGATCGTCCTCACCCACGAGACCACGCATGTGGCGACCCGCGCGGCGACCTCGGCCGCGACACCCACCTGGCTGTCGGAGGGGTTCGCGGACTGGGTCGCCTACCGCGGCACGGACCGGCCGGCCGGCCGGATCGCGCCCGAACTCCAGCTCGCCGTCCGCCGCGGCGAACCGCCCGCCGCCCTGCCGCCCGACGAGGACTTCGCCTTCGGCGGCGACGCCGGCCGGCTCGCACGGGCGTACGAGGGCGGCTGGCTGGCGTGCGAGCTGATCGCCGCGGACTGGGGCGAGAAGCGGCTGGCCGACTTCTACCGGGCCGTGGGCGCGCACGGCGGGCGCGACGGAGCGGTGGAGGAGGCGATGAACGACGTCCTGTCCACGACCCCGGACGACTTCACCGCGCGGTGGCGGGTCTATCTGAGAGAACGGCTGGCCTGACCCGTGCGCCCGCCCGGTACGCGCGGGACGGCCGCCCCGGCGTCCGCGCTCCCCGGGACAGGCTCCCGCCGGGGCCCGGAGACCGTGTCGCGCCACAGCCGGCGGCAGGCGATCAGTGTCGCGGCGGCCAGCAGGCCGTTGCGTACGAACAGCAGCAGCACGCCCAGCGGATCGCCGTTCACCACCTGCGCGAAGAACAGCGGGAATTCGAGCAGGGTGACCCCCGTCGCGGCCAGGACCAGCACGGCGGGCAGGCCCATACGGCTGGTTCTCGGCAGCACGCAGACGGCGGCCAGGCCGACCAGCCAGAGCATGTACTGAGGGCTGATCACCCGGCTTGTGGTGGTGAACAGCAGCACCGAGGCGAACGCCGCGTCGGGCACCGTGCCCGCGGTGAACTCCCGCGCCCCGAGCCGCCACCGGACCAGCCAGCCGAAGGCGAGGACGGACAGCCCCAGCGCGGCCGTGCTCACCACGCCGACATACGGGCCGACGAACTCCATCGAGCCGTAGTTCAGCATCACCCCGCCCTCCCAGCCGAAGCGCCGCGCCACATGCAGGACCAGGGCGCCCAGTGACTCGATCTCGGTGCCCCGGTCGCGCTGGAAGGTGAGAAACGACAGCGCGCCGGGCATCGTGGCACAGGCCGCACCGGCCAGGACCGCCCCGGTACCGGCCGCGGCGGCCCATGCCCGGCGGGTGGCGCGGCCGGGCGGGGTCCCGACGAGCAGCAGCAGCGGCCACACCTTCAGCAGGGCGCCGAAGCCGGCCAGCGCGCCCAGCAGCCGGGGCCGGCGGGCCCCGGCCAGCAGCGCGGCCACGCCGACCGCCGTCACCATCAGGTCGTAGCGCGCGTACGAGGTCGGACCGAGCAGCGGCACCCCGGCGACCCACACCCACGCGCCCCGGGCGCGGCCCGCGCGCAGCAGCAGCCCGAGGACCAGCGCGTCGCAGAGGAACGTCAGCGCGAAGAAGGCGGAGGCGTAGCCGAGGAACGGCAGGACAGCCGGCGAGGCGACGGCGAGCGCCGCCGCGGGCGGATACTGCCAGGTCACGTCGGACAGCGGATAGGTGCCGGTTCTCAGCACCTCGTACCAGCCCTGATAGATCACCGAGACATCGGTGGTGACGTCGGGCCCCGGCAGCGTGACCACCTTGAAGACACAGAGCAGCAGCGCCGCCCTGGTGAGGAGCCACACCGCGACCGGGAACCGTGTGCCGCACGCGCCCGCCATGACCACCCCGTCCGTCCGGTTCCTGCGTGATTGCGCACGTCATGATGCCGGGCGGGCCCGTGCGGGAGCGATGAGGCAGGGCCGTTGGGTACTGTCTGCGGCGATGCACAAGACATTGATCGTGACCAATGACTTTCCGCCCAGGCCGGGCGGCATCCAGGCGTTCCTGCACAACATGGCGCTCCGTCTGGACCCGGAACAGCTCGTCGTCTACGCCTCCACCTGGAAGCGCGGGCGCGAAGGCGCCGAGGCGACCGCGGCCTTCGACGCGGAGCAGCCCTTCACCGTCGTACGCGACCGTACGACGATGCTGCTGCCGACGCCCCGGGTCACCCGGCGGGCGGCCGGGCTGCTCCGTGAACACGGCTGCGAGTCGGTCTGGTTCGGCGCGGCGGCCCCGCTCGGCCTGATGGCCCCCGCGCTGCGCGCGGCGGGCGCACGGCGCCTGGTCGCCACCACCCACGGCCACGAGGCCGGCTGGGCGCAGCTCCCCGCCGCCCGGCGGCTGCTGCGGCGCATCGGTGAGTCCACCGACACGATCACCTACCTCGGCGAGTACACCCGCTCGCGCATCGCCGCCGCGCTCACCCCGGCCGCCGCCGCCCGTATGGTGAGGCTGGCACCCGGTGTCGACGAGAAGACCTTCCACCCGGGCTCGGGCGGCTCCGCGGTCCGGGAGCGGCTCGGCCTGACGGGACGGCCCGTGGTCGTCTGTGTGTCCCGGCTGGTGCCGCGCAAGGGCCAGGACACACTGATCCTCGCCCTGCCCGCGATCCTGGCCCGGGTCCCGGACGCGGTGCTGCTGATCGTGGGCGGCGGACCCTATGAGCAGGAGCTGCGGAAGCTGGCGCGGCAGACCGGGGTGGCCGACTCCGTACACTTCACCGGCGCCGTGCCGTGGGCCGAACTGCCCGCCCACTACGGTGCGGGCGACGTCTTCGCGATGCCCTGTCGTACCCGCAGGGGCGGTCTGGACGTCGAGGGCCTCGGCATCGTCTATCTGGAGGCGTCCGCGACCGGTCTGCCGGTGGTCGCCGGCGACTCGGGGGGCGCGCCGGACGCCGTGCTCGACGGTGAGACCGGCTGGGTGGTCCGCGGCGGTCCTCCCGAGACCGCCGCGGCGGAGTCGGCGGAGCGGATCGTCGCGCTGCTCCAGGACCCCGAGCTGCGGCGGCGGATGGGTGAGCGGGGGCGGGGGTGGGTCGAGGAGAAGTGGCGCTGGGACCTGCTCGCGCACGACCTCACAGCGCTGCTGTGAGGTCGTGGCCGGTCCGGGACACTGCCCCGAAACGGCCCCCGCCGGGGTCGCTCCCTCAGGCCGTGTAGATCGCTTCGATGTCGTCGGCGAAGGCGTTCGCCACCACCGTCCGCTTCAGCTTCAGCGACGGCGTGATGTGTCCCGCCTCCTCCGTGAACTGCGTGGACAGTACGCGGAACTTGCGCACCGACTCCGCCTTGGACACCACCGCGTTGCCCTCGTCCACCGCCCGCTGGATCTCCGCCAGCAGGTCCGGGTCCAGGCGCAGCGTCTCCGGTGTCCCCGCCGTTTTGCCGTGCTCCGCCGCCCAGCGGCCCAGGAACTCCTCGTCGAGCGTGATCAGCGCGCCCACGAACGGCCGGCCGTCGCCCACCACCATGCACTCCGCGATCAGCGCGTGCGCCCGGATGCGGTCCTCGATCACCGCCGGGGCGACGTTCTTGCCGCCCGCGGTCACCAGGATCTCCTTCTTCCGGCCGGTGATCGTGAGATAGCCGTCCTCGTCGAGCGTGCCGATGTCGCCGGTGTGGAACCAGCCGTCGGCCAGCGCCTCCGCGGTCGCCTTCTCGTCGTTCCAGTAGCCCGTGAAGAGGTGCTCGCCGTGCAGCAGGACCTCGCCGTCGTCCGCGATCCGCACGACCGAGCCCGGCATCGGCTGTCCGACCGTGCCGATCTTCTGCCGGTCCCACGGGTTGAAGGTGGTGGCGGCGCAGGATTCCGTCAGGCCGTACCCCTCCAGCACGGTGAAGCCGATCCCGCGGAAGAAATGGCCGAGCCGCTCGCCCAGCGGGGCGCCCCCGGAGATGGCGTACTCGCCGCGCCCGCCGAGCACCGCGCGCAGCTTGCGGTACACGAGCCGGTCGAAGATCTTGTGCCGGATCCTGAGACCCAGGGAGGGGCCCTGCCGGGTGGACAGCGCGCGGCTGTAGGCGATCGCGGTGTGGGCGGCCCTGTCGAAGATCCGCCCCTTGCCGTCCGCCTGCGCCTTGGCGCGCGCCGAGTTGTAGACCTTCTCGAAGACACGCGGCACGCCGAGGATCAGGGTCGGCCGGAAGGTGGCCAGCTCCTCGGTGAGGTTCTTGATGTCGGGCACACAGCCGAGCTTGATCGGTGCCATCACGGCGGCCACCTCGACGAGCCGCCCGAAGACATGCGCGGCCGGGAGGAAGAGCAGCACGGAGCAATCGCCCGTACGGAAGAGGGGTTTGAGGCGTTCCACCGCGTTTCCGCACTCCGCGAAGAAGCTGCGGTGGGTCAGCACGCAGCCCTTGGGACGGCCGGTGGTGCCCGAGGTGTAGACGATCGTCGCCGGGTCGTCGGCCTTGGCGCTCGCGGCGCGTTCGTCGACCGTCGCGTCCGTGATCTCCGCACCGGCCGAGATCAGCTCGTCGACACCGCCCTTGTCGATCTGCCAGATGTCCCGCAGGGCGGGCAGCCCCTGGCGTACGGACTCGACCGTCACCGCGTGCGCGGCGGTCTCCACGAGCACCGCGACCGCGCCCGAGTCACCGAGGATCCACCGCACCTGCTCGGCCGAACTGCTCTCGTACACCGGGACGGTGACCGCGCCGGCGCTCCAGATCGCGAAGTCGAGCTGCACCCATTCGAAGCGGGTGCGTGACATCAGCGCGACCCGGTCGCCGGGCTGGATGCCCGCCGCGATCAGGCCCTTGGCGGCGGCCCGCACCTCGGCGAGGAACTGCGTGGCGGTGACATCGGTCCACGCGCCGGCCACCTTGCGGCCGAGGACGGCCACATCGGGATGTTGCGCGGCATTGCGGCGGATGAGATCCGTCAGGTTGCCGTCCGAGGGGACCTCGTACAGGGCCGGAAGGCTGAACTCGCGCAAGACTGCTGCTCCTCATCGGGCGCCGGCGCCACGGCTCTGTGTGACGCGCCGGCCGCGGTCCAAGATCGGGCAGGTGCTCCGGGGTGAGCACGACTGGACTGCCCGGACGTTACCCATCAGTACTGACTACGGATAGAGGGCCCCCGCCGGATGTTCCGTGCGTCACACGGTTTATTCGTTACTTCGCGCACAGTAGTCCACACCTCTGACACCACGGAAGGAACCGCAGGTCCGGCCCTGTCCACCACGGCCGGGACAAACGTTCTAGGGTGATCGGCATGCGCGGTATGCGAGTCAATGTGATCAGCGATGTGCACGGGAACACGCGCGGTCTGACGCGGGCGGGTGAGGGCGCCGACGCCCTCATCTGCCTCGGTGACCTCGTCCTCTTCCTGGACTACGCGGATCACTCGCGCGGTATCTTCCCCGACCTCTTCGGTGTCGCGAACGCCGACCGGATAGTGGAGCTGCGCACCGCGCGCCGCTACGACGAGGCCCGTGACTTCGGCCGGGAGCTGTGGGACGGGCTGGACATCGACCCGGCCGCAGCCATCGAGGGGGCCGTGCGGCGCCAGTACGCCGAGATGTTCGCGGCGCTGCCCACCCCGACGTACGCCACGTACGGCAATGTCGACATCCCTGCCCTCTGGCCGGAGTACGCCGGACCGGGCACCACCGTCCTCGACGGTGAGCGCGTCGAACTGGGCGGCCGGGTCTTCGGCTTCGTCGGCGGCGGCCTGCGCACACCCATGCGCACCCCGTACGAGATCTCCGACGAGGAGTACGCCGCCAAGGTCGAGGCGCTCGGCGAGGTCGATGTGCTCTGTTCGCACATCCCGCCCGAGGTGCCCGAGCTGACGTACGACACGGTGGCCCGCCGCTTCGAGCGCGGCAGCCGCGCCCTGCTGGATGCCATCCGCCGCACCAGGCCCCGCTACGCGCTCTTCGGCCATGTCCATCAGCCGCTGTCGCGGCGCATGCGCGTCGGCGCCACCGAGTGCGTGAATGTCGGTCACTTCGCCTCGACAGGACGGCCGTGGACCCTGGAATGGTGACCGGCCCCTTCGCGATAGCCTGCACACCGCGTACCCGGTACTGGTACAGACCCACCACACACCCCTGAGCGACCTTCCCCTCGCTTCGCTGGGGAGACCCCATCTGGAGGAGCACGGCGATGGCGGAACACACGAGTTCGAGCATCACGATCGAGGCGGCACCGGCCGACGTCATGGACGTGATCGCCGACTTCGCCCGCTATCCGGAGTGGACCGGCGAGGTGAAGGAGGCCGAGGTGCTCGCCACCGACGCCAAGGGCCGCGCCGAGCAGGTCAGGCTGGTGCTGGACGCCGGAGCGATCAAGGACGACCACACCCTCGCCTACACCTGGACCGGGGACGACGAGGTGAGCTGGACGCTGGTGAAGTCCCAGATGCTGCGGGCCCTGGACGGCTCCTACTTCCTCGCGCCCGTCGGCGACGACCGTACCGAGGTCACCTACCGCCTGACCGTCGACGTCAAGATCCCGATGCTCGGCATGATCAAGCGCAAGGCGGAGAAGGTCATCATCGACCGCGCGCTGGCGGGCCTGAAGAAGCGCGTCGAGTCCGTCCCCGGAGCCTGACCGATGCGTACGGTCCTCGTCACCGGCCCCGGCGGCGCGGGCCGTACCACCATCGCCGCCGCGACCGCGCTGGCCGCGGCCCGTCGCGGCAGGCGCGTCCTGCTGCTCTCCGGTGACCCGCTGGACGAGCTGCTCGGCACCCCGGTGGCCACGGAGCCCACCGGGGTGACGGACGGCCTCTGGGCGGCGCGAATCGACTCCGGCGAGCACTTCCGCACGGAGCTGCTCGCCCTCCAGGAACGGGCCGCCGCCGGACTCGATCTGCTGGGCGCCCGGAAACTGGCCGGCGAGGAACTCACCGAGCTGCCGGGCAGCGAACAGTTCGCGCTGCTGCACGCGCTGCGCCGGGCCGAGACCGGCGGCTGGGACATCCTGGTCGTCGACATGCCGCCGCTGCGGGACACCCTGGCCCTGCTGGCCCTGCCCGAGCAGCTACGCCGCTATCTGCGCCGTCTGCTGCCCCCGGAACGGCAGGCGGCCCGCGCCCTGCGTCCGCTGATGGCCCAGCTCGCCGGTGTGGCGATGCCGTCGCAGTGGCTGTACGAGACCGCCGCGCGCCGGGACGCCGAGCTGGCCGCCGTCCAGTCGCTGATCGAGGACAGGACGACCACCCTGCGGCTGGTCGCGGAGCCGGGGCCCGCGGCGGCCGAGGCCCTCCGCGTCGCCCGCCTGGGGGTGGCCCTGTACGGACTGCGCGTCGACGCGCTCGTGGCGAACCGGATACTGCCCCACGACGGGGGCGGCCCCTGGCTGGCGACCCTCGTCGCCCAGCAGCGGAAATGCCTGGACGGCTGGTACGAGCAGTGGCCGCCCGACGCGTCCCTGCGCGCGGTGCGCCACCTCGGCCGGGACCCGCACGGGCTCGACGACCTCGCCCTGCTCGGCGGCGGACCGGCCGCCACCACCGCCACGCGCGCGGGCGGCGGTCCCCGCGGGGACGACGGCCTCGCGGTGGAACCGGACGAGCGCCTTTCGAGACCGGCCGACGACCCCTGGCGGGTCGAGGACCGGCTCGCCGGGGACGATCTGCTCGTCTGGTGCCTGCCGCTGCCCGGGGCGGTCAAGGGGGAGCTGTCCCTGGTGCGCCGGGACGACGAACTCCTGCTCACCGTCGGCCCGTTCCGCCGGATCGTTCCTCTGCCGTCCGCGCTGCGCCGCTGCACCGTCACGGGCGCGGCCCTCACGGACGGCGAGCTGCGGGTGAGATTCGTCCCCGACCCCGCTCTGTGGCCGCGTACGGACTGAACGGAGCGGCACCGTTCGGGTACCGTCGAGATAAAGAACCGTTTCGCTGGCCATGGCGGACGGACCTGTCCCTGACGCGCAGGAGCATCCCATGAGCGAAGCCACCGAGCGCCCCGCCGCAGACTCGGACGCCTGGGCCACGGCGTGCGCCGAGGACCTCGAAGCGGAGAAGCTGCGCCGCCATGCCACCTACGGGCCCCCGCCCGCCTCCGCCGCCGAAGAGCTGCGCAAGCTCGTCGACGCCGTCGCCGACAAGGTGTCCTCGCTCCAGAACCCGCTGCTGGGCATGGCCGCGCAGGGCGCCGTACAGCAGCTCATCAACCAGGCCAAGGCGGCCGTCGAGCCGGTGATCGAGCGCAATCCCGGAGTCTTCGACCATCTCGCCGCGGCCGGGAACGAACTGCTCGCCGCGTACCGCTCCGCCGTCGAGGGCCAGGAGACCCGCTGGACCCGGGGCCCGGCTCCCTCGACCCGTGCCACGGACGCCGCACACGACACGGAGAAGTCCGACGACCCCACGGACCCCAGGGACGAAGGACCTGGTCCGGGCGGTCACATCGACCTGGACTGACAGGCGGGTGCCCGCCCTCGGGTACGGTTGCCCATAGCGGGGCTCGACCGAAAACTGAGGGACACATGGGACTCACCATCGGCGTCGACATCGGCGGCACGAAGATCGCGGCCGGCGTGGTCGACGAAGAGGGCGCCATCCTGGAGACGCACAAGGTGCCCACCCCGCCGACCTCCGAAGGCATCGTCGACGCGATCTGCGCGGCTGTCTCCGGTGCCGGCGAGGGGCACCAGATCGAGGCGGTCGGCATCGGCGCCGCCGGCTACGTCGACGACAAGCGCGCCACCGTCCTCTTCGCGCCGAACATCAACTGGCGGCACGAGCCGCTCAAGGACAAGGTCGAGCAGCGGGTCGGCCTGCCGGTCGTCGTGGAGAACGACGCCAACGCCGCCGCGTGGGGGGAGTACAAGTTCGGGGCCGGGCAGGGCCACGACGACGTCATCTGCATCACCCTGGGCACGGGCCTGGGCGGCGGCATCATCATCGGCAACAAGCTGCGGCGCGGACGCTTCGGTGTGGCGGCCGAGTTCGGGCACATCCGGGTCGTGCCCGACGGTCTGCTGTGCGGCTGCGGCAGCCAGGGCTGCTGGGAGCAGTACGCGTCCGGGCGCGCCCTCGTCCGGTACGCGAGGCAGCGCGCCCACGCGACGCCGGAGAACGCCGAGATCCTGCTCGGTCTCGGCGACGGCACACCGGAAGCCATCGAGGGCCGTCATGTCAGCGCCGCGGCCCGCGCCGGTGACCCGGTGGCCGTGGACTCCTTCCGTGAGCTGGCCCGTTGGGCGGGCGCCGGTCTCGCGGACCTGGCTTCGCTCTTCGACCCGTCGGCGTTCATCGTCGGCGGCGGCGTCTCGGACGAGGGCGAGCTGGTCCTCGACCCGATCCGCAAGTCCTTCCGGCGCTGGCTGATCGGCGGCGAGTGGCGCCCGCACGCCCAGGTGCTCGCCGCTCAACTGGGCGGCGAGGCAGGGCTGGTGGGCGCGGCGGACCTGGCGAGACAGGGCTGATCCAGCGCGACTGTGCCCGCCGTGCCCCGCCCGGGGACCGGCGGGCACAGCCGTCTCCGGGCACCCCGGTGTCGGCTCGTGGCGCCGTCGCCCCCTCACGTATCGTGTGGGGAATGGTGAAGCCCACGCTGCCCGACTCCCGTACCGAGCCGGACGGTTCGGCGGTGATCCGGGTCCTCAGCTACAACGTCCGCTCGATGCGCGACGACCGGGAGGCGCTGGCCCGGGTGATCCGGGCGTGCGCACCCGACCTCGTCTTCATCCAGGAGGCGCCCCGCTTCTTCCGCTGGCGCAAGCGCGCGGCCTGGCTGGCCGCCCACACCGGTCTGGTGGTGCTCAGCGGCGGTGCCACCGCGTCCGGACCGCTGCTGCTCTGCTCGTTGCGCACCACGGTCGAGCGGACCGAGGACATCCTGCTGCCGCTCACTCCGGGGCTGCACCGGCGCGGTTTCGCCACGGCGGTGGTACGGATCGGGCGGGCCCGGCTCGGGCTGCTGAGCTGCCATCTGAGCCTGCGGAGCGACGAGCGGTACGCGCAGGCGGGGATGGTGCTCGACCGGCTCAAGGCGATGGACGTGCCCCACGCGATCGCGGCCGGTGACATCAACGAGGGCCCGGCCGGGCCCGGTTTCCGGCTGCTGGCCGGGGAGCTCCAGGACTGCTGGGCGGTCCGGCCGTGGGGCGACGAGTACACCTCGACGCCCGCGGACCCGCGTCAGCGCATCGACGCCGTCTTCGCCACCGAGGGCGTCGAAGTCCTCGGCTGCGGGGTGCCGAGGGACGTGCCCGGTCTGACCGGGGACGATCTGAGGGCGGCCACCGATCACCTTCCGGTGCTGGCCGCCCTCCGGGTGCCGGCGTCCTGAAGCCGTGACCGGCTCAGGGACCCCGCGGGGTCAGACGACGGCGCCGCGGCCCGGGTCGTCGTCCTCCTCGTCGCCGTGCCGCATCCGCGCCACCAGGGTGGCGAAGCCCCCCAGGAAGCCGCCGATACAGATGGTGGTCAGCCACCAGGTCATGTCCCACTGGAGCAGGACGGCGACCAGCATCAGCACCGGGCCGCCGACCACCGCGAGCCAGGCGAACTTCGCCGTCACATCGGATTCCGGCAGCGGCGGCGGCTCCGGCGGGACGAAATGTCCCTCGTCACCGTCGTCGAGGTCATCCTCCTGGGGCTCGGCCACCTGATAGTCGCGCGGGCCCCCGACACCGGGCGCGAAGACCACCGAGCCGCCCAGCGCGGGCTTCGGATCCTCCGGCTCCTTCTCCGGAGCCGCGGGCTCCGGGTCCGGCCCGGACCTGTTCCGCTCGCTCTCCAGCACGGCGAGACCCTCGACCGACTTGAACGGCTTGGCGCCCGGCGGATCCGCCGGCTCCTCGCCGTACCCGGCCACGATCGCCGCCCAGGCCGCGTCCTCGTCGATCGGCTGCGGCTCACGGTCCGCGTCATGCTCAGCCACCGGTAGTGCTCCCCTTCTTCCCGACACTCGGAGCGAGCCGGCTCATGAACGCGTGACTCTCCTCGAAAATCCGCTCCGCGTCATGGTCCAACGTCGCCACGTGGTAGCTCTGTTCCAGCAGGATCTCCCGGACATCCGTCGAGGAGACACGACTGAGGACCCGGGCCGAGTCCGCCGGCGGCACCACATGGTCCTGCGGGCTGCGCAACAGCAGCAGCGGCTGGGTGACCTGAGGCAGCGCCCCGTCCACCAGCCGGAAGAAATTCCGCAGGGAGTGGGCGGCGTGCAGCGGCACCCGGTCGTAGCCCAGCTCCGCGTGGCCCTCCTTGGCGATGTCGTTCGTCAGCCCCCTGGTGCTGGGTACCAGATGGCGGACGACCGGAAGGGCGTGGGCGACCGCTCCGTGCACCTTGACCGCCGGGTTGACCACGACGACCCCGGTGATCGCCGGGCCGTGCTTCGCGGCGAGCCGCAGCGCCAGCGCCCCGCCCATCGAGAGCCCCAGGACGAAGACCTGGCCGCACCGCTCCAGCAGGTCCCGCAGCGCCCGGTCCACCTCCGCGTACCAGTCCTGCCAGCCGGTGAGCTGCAAGTCCTGCCAGCGCGTGCCATGACCGGGCAGCAGGGGCAGGGAGACGGTCAGTCCGCGCGCGGCCAGATATTCGGCCCATGGACGCAGCGACTGCGGGGAACCGGTGAATCCGTGACAGAGAAGGACGCCGACCTCGCCGCCCTCATGGCGGTACGGCTCGGCTCCGGGAAGGACCGGCACCGGGGGTCTCCTGTTCGTGAGGCTCGGAAGGTGTACTTCACCGTACGCGACCGGACCGACACCGACCAGGTCCGTCGGTCCCCATGAAGGAGAGGACAGGCCACCCACGCGTTAAGGTCTGTCCGACGGCACACAGGAGGCATCCGAGTTGATCTACGGCGCAATGAAGTTCTCCATCGGCGGGTCCTTGAAGCTTGCCTTCAGACCCTGGGTGGAGGGCCTCGAGAACATTCCCGCCGAGGGGCCTGCGATCCTCGCGAGCAACCACCTGTCGTTCTCGGACTCGTTCTTCCTTCCGGCCGTGCTCGACCGCAAGGTCACCTTTATCGCCAAGGCCGAGTACTTCACCTCGCCGGGTCTCAAGGGCAAGCTCACCGCGGCCTTCTTCAAGGGCGTAGGGCAGCTTCCGGTGGACCGCTCCGGCGCCCGGGGCGCGGGCGAGGCGGCGATCAACAGCGGGATAAAGGTCCTGGAGAGCGGTGAGCTCTTCGGTATCTATCCGGAGGGCACCCGCTCGCCCGACGGCCGTCTCTACCGCGGCAAGCCCGGCGGCCTGGCACGTGTGGCGCTCGGCTCGGGCGCACCGGTCATTCCGGTCGCCATGATCGACACCGAGAAGATCCAGCCGCCCGGCAAGGTCATGCCCAAGCTGATGCGCCCGGGGATCAGGATCGGCAAGCCGCTGGACTTCAGCCGCTACCAGGGCATGGAGGGCGACCGCTTCATTCTGCGGTCGGTGACCGACGAGGTCATGTACGAGATCATGAAACTCTCGGGCCAGGAGTACGTGGACATCTACGCGACCGCGGCCAAGCGGCAGTTGGCCGAAGCGGCCAGGGCGGCGGGGCCGGCCGGCGAGTAGGAGCCACAAAAAAGGGGGGCCGCGTGCCGATGAGGATGTCCGTCGAGCAGCCGCTGTGGCGCGCGTTGAGCGCCTACCGCCTGCTGACGATGGTGTACGCGGTCCTCCTCTTCGTCTACGAGCGGCAGCGCTTCGAGCGGCCCTGGGTCGCCGCCGGGTTCCTGGCGGTCCTGGCCGTCTGGACCCTGGCCACGCTCCCCAGAGTGGCCAACGCCGAGAGCTGCACCAGGCGTTTCCTGGTCGCCGATCTCACCGTGGCCCTCACCGGGATTCTGCTCACCCCGCTGGCCGACGCCCACGCCCAGCAGATCGACGAACCCACCCTGCCGTCGATATGGACCGCGGGCTCGGTCCTCGCCTTCGCCGTCAAGGGCGGCTGGCGCTGGGCCTGTGTCGCCTCGTCGTTCGTGGCCGTGGCCAATCTCGTCGAGCGCGCCCACCCCAGCCGGGACACCTTCCACAATGTGCTGCTCGTCTGGGTCGCCTCCATCGCCATCGGTTATGTCGTCGAGGTCGCGCGCGCCTCCGAGCGCACGCTCGCCCGCGCCCTGGAGATCGAGGCCGCGACGCGGGAGCGCGAGCGGCTGGCCCGCGACATCCATGACAGCGTGCTCCAGGTGCTGGCGATGGTGCAGCGGCGCGGTACGGCGCTGGGCGGCGAGGCCGCGGAGCTCGGGCGGATGGCGGGCGAGCAGGAGGTCGCGCTGCGGACCCTCGTTTCCAGCGGGCTGGTGCCCGCGACTCGCGCGTCGGAGGACGCCGCGCGGGGGCCCGGGGCCGCCGGCGGTGGCGAGAAGCCGCCGGAGCGGCCGGAGTTGTGCGATCTGCGTTCGCTCCTCGCGCCGTACGCCGGCTCGAAGGTCACCTTCGCGGAGCCCGGCGCCCCCGTGCTGCTCGACCCCGGGGCGGCCGGTGAGCTGGCGGCGGCTGTCAGTGCCGCCCTGGACAATGTCGGCAGACACGCGGGAGCCGGCGCCCGCGCCTGGATCCTGGTCGAGGACTGGCCGGAGGAAGTGATCGTGACCGTCCGGGACGACGGGCCGGGCATCCCCGAGGGGCGGCTGGCCCAAGCCGAGGGGGAGGGACGCCTTGGCGTCGCCCTCTCGATCCGTGGCCGGCTGCGGGAGTTGGGCGGCACGGCGGAGCTGGTCTCGGTGCCGGGGCAGGGTACGGAAGTCGAATTGAAGGTTCCACGGGGACGGGGGAAGGCGGCGCGATGAGCGAGCGGGGCGCGGTGGAGACGCGGCAGCCGATCAGGGTGATGGTGGTCGACGACCATCCGATGTGGCGGGACGCCGTCGCCCGTGATCTGGACGCGGCCGGTTTCGAGGTGGTGGCGACGGCGGGAGACGGCCACCAGGCGGTGCGCCGGGCGAAGGCCACTCTCCCGGCGGTGCTTGTCCTCGACCTCAACCTGCCCGGTATGCCCGGGGTTCAGGTCTGCAAGGAGCTGGTCGGTCCGTATCCCGGACTGCGGGTCCTGGTGCTCTCCGCCAGCGGGGAGCACGCCGATGTCCTGGAGGCGGTGAAGTCCGGCGCCACCGGCTATCTGCTCAAGTCGGCCAGTACGGAGGAGCTGATCGACGCCGTGCGCCGGACGGCCGCCGGTGACCCCGTCTTCACCCCGGGTCTCGCGGGGCTGGTGCTGGGGGAGTATCGCCGGCTCGCCTCGGAGCCCGCGCCGGCCGCCTCCGGCGAGCCCGGCGCGCCGGAGCTCACCGAGCGGGAGACGGAGGTGCTGCGGCTGGTCGCCAAGGGGCTCTCGTACAAGCAGATCGCCGAGCGCCTGGTCATCTCGCACCGCACCGTGCAGAACCACGTGCAGAACACCCTCGGCAAGCTGCAACTGCACAACCGCGTCGAGCTGGTGCGCTATGCCATCGAGCGCGGCCTCGACGACGTCTGAGCCTCCTCGCGCCGGGGCAGCGAGACCTTCGCCACCGGCGAGACCGGGGTCTCCGGCAGAGCCGGGGCGGCGGCGCCCCGGCTCCGCCGGCCGCGCTCAGCCCTGGCCGACGCGCGCGCCCTCCGCGCCCGTGCGCAGCACCTCGGTGAGCAGCTCGGAGACGATCGCCGGACCGTTCAGGGTGAGTACGGACTCGGGGTGGAACTGCACCGAGGCGAAGCCTCCTCCCCGGAGCGCGTGCACCTCGCCGCTCTCCGCGTCACGGCTCACCTCGATGCCGTGCGCGGCCAGTTCGGCGGCCGTCGCCTCGTCGCAGCGCGCGGTGTAGCTGTTGTAGAAGCCGACCGTCTCCTCCCGGCCGAAGAGACTGATCCCGGTCTGCGCGCCCTGGTACGGGAGGCGTTTGCGTACGGTCTCCAGGCCCAGCTCCACAGCGATCAGCTCATGGCCGAGACAGACCCCGAGCAGGCCGTGCCGCCGGGCCCGGATCAGCTTCGCGGCGAGCCCGCGCAGCAGCCGCATCTTGGGATCGGCGGCGTCCGCCGGATCGCCGGGGCCCGGCCCGAGCACCACCGGGCCCGGGTGCGCCAGCACGGCCCGGCGCAGGCCCGGTTCGTCGTAGCGCCGTACCGTCACCTCCAGGCCGCAGGAGCGCAGCAGATGACCGAGCATCGCGGTGAAGGTGTCCTCGCCGTCGACGACCAGGGCGTGCCCGGTGAGGGTCGCGGGCCCGCTGCGCATCTTCAGCCAGAACGGCGCCAGGCCCGCCCGCCGGGCGTCCAGCGCGGCCCGCACCCGTGGGTCGTCGGCGAGCCGCGGCCGTCCGGACTCGTCGCGCGGGCGTCCCGGCCGCACCCCCAGCGCCGCCAGCACCCCCGCCGCCTTCGCATGGGTCTCGGCGACCTCGCCCGCCGGGTCCGAGTGGCGTACGAGCGTCGCTCCGACCGCCACCCGCAGCCCGCCCTCGCGGTCGATGTCGGCGGTGCGGATCAGGATGGGGGAGTCGAGGGTCCCCGCGCCGCCGGCGTCCCGCCCGATGAGCGCGAGCGCGCCCGCGTAGTAGCCGCGCCCGCCGGTCTCATGGCGCTCGATGACCCGGCAGGCGTTCTGGACGGGCGAGCCGGTGACCGTCGCCGCGAACATCGTCTCCTTGAGGACCTCGCGCACATCGAGCGAGGACCGGCCGCGCAGTTCGTACTCGGTGTGGGCGAGATGTGCCATCTCCTTGAGCCGGGGACCGATCACCACGCCGCCGCGGTCGCCGACGGTGCACATCATCTTCAGTTCTTCGTCGACCACCATGGAGAGTTCCTCGGTCTCCTTGCGGTCGCCGAGGAAGGCGAGCAGCCCTTCCGGGGTCGGCCCTTCCGGCGGATAGCGGTAGGTCCCGCTGATCGGGTTCATCACGACGGTTCCGCCGCTCATCCGGACATGGACCTCGGGGCTGGCCCCGACAAGGGTGCGCTCGCCGGTGTGCACGACGAAGGTCCAGTACGCGCCCCGTTCACCGGCGAGCAGCCGCCGGAAGAGCGCGAGGGCGTCGGCGCGGCCGAAGCCGGGGATGCGGCCCTCGAAGGTCCGCCGGATCACGAAGTTCGCGCCTTCGCCCCGGCCGATCTCGTCCTCGACGACCCGTCGGACGATCTCCGCGTACCGTTCGTCGTCGATGTCGAAGGCGCCGTCCTCGACCCGTACGTCATGGGCGGGCAGCCGGTCGAGCACCTCGCCGAGGGGGAGTTCGTAGGTCTCGTCCGCGACCAGTACGGACAGCGGCGTCCCATCGTCCCGCGCGTCGAAGCCGCGCTCCCTGATCTGGCGGAACGGCACCAGGGCGAGCGAGGGCCGGTCCCCGGCGGGGAGGCCGGCGAGCAGAGCGGTCTCGTGCACGGAGCCGATCAGGAGTTCCACGGTGTTGTGGTCCCGGCCGGGTGTGCGCCTGCGCAGCAGGGCGAAGGGCGGGCAGTCGTCGTCGAGGAGCCGGCGGACGAGTCCGTCGAGCGGCAGGTCGGGCATCTGAGGTGTTCCTTCCGATGGGAGGAACGGCCCGTCTCTCCGGTCCGGGCCCGGAGAACACAGAAGGCCGCCCCTCGGGCGGCCTTCGCGGTTCGTGGTGCGCGCGGTGAATCAGTGGGCCGCCGGACGAGCGGTCCACCACCAGGTCTGATTCGAATGCGCGAACATGCGAGGCACCTTAGCGCATCCGGTGCCGGCTTGCCCGGTTACGACCCGGGGCGGGCGGTTAACGGGTTCCGGGGGTGCCGGATGTTCCACACTGTGAGCGCTGCCCGTGACACAGCCCGCGACCACGTAATCTGGAGCCGTGACAGTGAACGCTGAGAACCCCGCCGCCCATGTGCCCTCCTGGCAAGGTCTTCCCGCTGCCCAGCAGCCGGAGTATCCGGACCAGGAAGCCCTGCGCGAGGTCGTGGCCGAGCTGAAGTCGTATCCGCCGCTCGTGTTCGCGGGCGAGTGCGATCAGCTACGCGCCCGGATGGGAGCCGTCGCCAAGGGCGAGGCGTTCCTGTTGCAGGGCGGCGACTGCGCCGAGGCATTCGACGCCGTCTCCGCGGACCAGATCCGCAACAAGCTGAAGACGCTGCTCCAGATGGGCGCGGTGCTCACCTACGCCGCTTCCGTGCCCGTGGTGAAGGTCGGCCGGATCGCGGGCCAGTACTCCAAGCCGCGTTCCAAGGGGACCGAGACGCGCGGCGGTGTGACGCTGCCGACGTACCGCGGCGACTCCGTCAATGGCTTCGCCTTCAACGAGAAGGACCGGATCCCGGATCCGGAGCGGCTCAAGCGGATGTACAACGCGTCCGCCGCGACGCTCAATCTGGTCCGCGCCTTCACCACCGGCGGTTACGCCGATCTGCGCCAGGTGCACGCCTGGAATCAGGACTTCGTGAAGTCGTCCCCGTCCGGCCAGCGCTACGAGCAGCTCGCGCGTGAGATCGACAACGCGCTGAACTTCATGAAGGCCGCGGGCACCGACCCGGCGGAGTTCCGCACCGTCGAGTTCTACTCCTCGCACGAGGCGCTGCTGCTGGACTACGAGTCCGCGCTGACCCGCGTCGACTCGCGGACGGGACGGCTGTACGACGTCTCGGGCCACATGGTCTGGATCGGTGAGCGCACCCGCCAGCTCGACGGCGCGCACATCGAGTTCGCCTCGAAGATCAACAATCCGATCGGGATCAAGCTCGGCCCGACCACGACCGTCGACGAGGCGCTCACCTACATCGACCGGCTCGACCCCGACCGGGAGCCCGGCCGGCTGACCTTCATCGTCCGGATGGGCGCCGACAAGGTCAGGGACAAGCTGCCCGAGCTGGTCGAGAAGGTCACGGCCTCCGGTGCCACGGTGGCCTGGGTGACGGACCCGATGCACGGCAACACCTTCGAGGCGGCGTCCGGCCACAAGACGCGCCGCTTCGACGACGTGCTTGACGAGGTGAAGGGCTTCTTCGAGGTCCACAAGGGCCTCGGCACCCACCCGGGCGGTATCCATGTCGAGCTGACCGGCGACGATGTCACCGAGTGCGTGGGCGGCGGCGACGAGATCTTCGTCGACGATCTGCACCAGCGCTACGAGACGGCGTGCGACCCGCGTCTGAACCGCAGTCAGTCGCTGGACCTGGCGTTCCTGGTCGCCGAGATGTACCGCGACCAGTAGGGGCGGGGCGGGCGGCCAGACGACGGTGGGGCGCGGATCGATGTGATTCGCGCCCCACCGCCGTGTCCGTGGCTGTTGCGTACCGCGGGTCACAGGTAAGGTTAGGTTTGCCTCACCGGAGAGTCCGGGCGGCCCGACCAATGACCTTGCCGGGAGGTGAACCGCGTGTACATCTGCTCATGCTTCGGCATCACCGAGACACAGGTCAGGGAACACGCGGAAGCCGGTGCCCGCACTCCGCGCGAGATCGCTTCGGCCAGCAAGGCCGGCACCGACTGCGGGTCATGCGTCCGCCGGATCCAGTCGATCCTCGGCCGGGGCGGCTGCCCGCGCCGGGAGCTGCTCGGTCAGGCCGGCACCGCTTTCGGCGCGCCGGTGGACGGGGTGGCGGGAGCTCCCGCACCCGGTCTGGGTGAAGCCGCTTAGCGTCAGCTCTCCGGCTGCTCGATGACCTGGGCGATATAGAGCGCCTCGCCGAGCTTCTCGACCAGTTCGAGCTGGGTGTCGAGATAGTCGATGTGGTGTTCCTCGTCCGCCAGGATCGACTCGAAGATGCGCTTCGACGTGTGGTCGTCCTTGCCCCGCATGACATCGATCCCGCGCTTCAGGCGGTCGATCGCCTCCACCTCGACCTGCCGGTCGGCCTGGAACATCTCGGTGACGGTCTGGCCGACGCGTACATGGAAGAGCCGCTGGTAGTTCGGCAGGGCCTCCAGGAAGATGATCCGATCGGTGAGCAGCTCGGCGTGTCTCATCTCGTCGAAGGACTCGGCCCGGGTGTACTTGGCGAGTTTCGTCCAGCCGAAGTTCTCCTGCAGCTTCGCGTGCAGGAAGTACTGATTGATCGCGGTCAGCTCGGCGGTCAGCTGCTCATTGAGGAACTCGATGACCTCGGGGTCGCCCTGCATCGCGACGCTCCTTCCAGGCGAGTGACGGGCCAGACGGCGCGCATCGTCGCACGGTGATCACTGACCGTCCAGTAAGGGCGAGCTTAATATGAATTGACCGAATTGGATCGGGCCTGGTCATGACCACCCCTTCCTGTCTGTCACCATGGACGGCATGGGTCAGCCGGAAAGCCGGAAATATCACGAGCCGGAACAGTCCGTGCTACCACCGGGGCAGCGGCTGCAGCGCGGCTGGCCGGTGACCCATTACGGGCCCGTACCCAAGTTCAAGCCCGACCGGTGGGAGTTCCGGGTCTTCGGCGCCACCGCCGACGGTGACAAGCACTGCTGGAACCACGAGGAATTCTCGGCGCTGGCGTTCTCGACGGTGGTGGCCGATCTGCACTGCGTGACGAAATTCAGCATGGTGGGGGCCGAATGGGGCGGTGTGCCCGCCCGTACGGTGGCCGAACTCGCACCGCCCGCGTCGAGCGTCACGCATGTCATGGTCTGGGCCGAGTACGGCTTCAGCTCCAATCTGCGGCTCGCCGACTTCGTCTCCGACCGTACGATTTTCGCCACCCACAAGGACGGCGAGCTCCTCACCGCCGAGCACGGCTTCCCGGTGCGTCTCGTCGTCCCGCAGCTCTATGCCTGGAAGGGGCCGAAATGGGTCCGGGGCGTCGAGTACATGACCGCCGACCGCCGCGGCTTCTGGGAGGAGCGCGGCTACCACAACATCGGTGACCCCTGGGCGGAGCAGCGCTACTCCTACCAGGAGG
Source organism: Streptomyces sp. NPDC006923 (assembly GCF_040635655.1). Taxonomy (NCBI): domain Bacteria; kingdom Bacillati; phylum Actinomycetota; class Actinomycetes; order Kitasatosporales; family Streptomycetaceae; genus Streptomyces; species Streptomyces sp. NPDC006923. The sequence continues at coordinate 305,182 of NZ_JBEYIF010000001.1, read as the reverse complement.
GCCCCGGGGACGGGCCCGAACTCTGAGCCCCGCCCGGCCCGGTGGGCGCGGCGGTCAGCCGTCGCGCAGCTTCTTCAGCCGCTCGACGTCCGACACATGTCCCTCCTTGCCGCCCGGTGTCTCGATCACCAGCGGAACGCCCTCGGTCGCCGGATGCGAGAACAGCTCACGGAACGGCTCCTCACCGATGTGGCCCAGGCCGATGTTCTCGTGCCGGTCCTTGTGCGCGCCCGCCACGTCCTTGGAGTCATTGGCGTGGATCAGCTTGAGCCGGCCCTCGCCGACCGTGTCCACCAGCAGATCCAGCGTCTGCCGCATGCCGTGCGGGCCACTGAGATCGTGCCCGGCCGCGAAGACATGGCAGGTGTCCAGGCAGACGCCCAGCTTCGGATGGGAGTCGAGCGCCTCGAAATACGGACCGAAGTCCCAGGTCCTGGAGCAGAGCGAGAAGCCCTGGCCCGCGGTGGACTCCAGCAGCAGGAACGGGTCGTCGTCGGTCAGCTCGTCCAGCAGCGGCAGCATCCGCTCCCGTACCTGGGCCAGCGCCACCTCGCGGGTGCGGCCGCCAGTAGCCGAGCCGGTGTGCACCACCACACCCAGGGCGCCTATCTCCCGGCCCCGGCGCAGGCTGTGCCGCAGGGACTCCACCGACCTCTCGGCGGTCGCCTCGGTGTGCGACCCGAAATTGATCAGGTACGGGGCGTGCACATAGGCCGGGATGCCGGCCGCCGCGCACTCGGCGCGGAACAGCTCGTCCTGCGCCGGACTCCCGGCGGACGTCGCCCAGGCCCGGGGGTTGGCGACAAAGACCTGCACGGTCTCGGCGCCCAGCTCGCGGGCGTAGGCCAGGCCGGTCGTGGCGAGGCCGCCGGCCACGGGGACATGGCCGCCGACGGGGTTGCGCATGGTGTCTCTAGAGTCCTTCGGTCTTGATGGTGATGGTGCTGCCCTCCGGTGCCTCGTCGCCGCCCTCGACGGACTGCTCGGACACCCGGTCGTCCAGGAAGGGGAAGCTGCGGTCGACCTCGACCTGGAAGCCCGCTCCCTCCAGCACGCTCTTGGCCTCCTTGGTCTTCAGCCCCGTGACATCGGGGACGGAGACCATCCGCGGTCCGCCGGACACCGTCAGCGTGACGGTGTCGCCCCGCGCCAGCCGGGATCCCTCGGCCGGAGACTGCACAGCCACGGTGCCCTCCTCCTCGGGTGAGTCCACCCGGTCCGAGGCGATTCTGACTTTGAGCCCCGACTCTTCGAGCTCGGCGGTCGCCTCGTCCACGGATTCGCCGGTCACGTCCTGGACCTCGACGGCACCGCCCTTGCTGACGACCAGGGCCACACCCGAGTCGGGCCGTACCTCGCGGCCGGGCGTCGGGTCGGAGCTGATCACCGCGCCCTGCGCCACATTGTCGTCGAACGACCGCGTGACCACCCCGGCGGCCAGCCCGGTCTCCTTCAGCGTACGCCGGGCGTCGTCGAGCGAGGTGCCCACGAGATCCGGGACCCGGACGACCTCCGGGCCCCGTGAGACGACGATGGTCACCGGGCCGTCGCCGCGGACGCGCCCGCGGGCTCCGGGGTCGCTGCGCAGCACCGTGCCGCGCGCGAAGGTGTCGCTGAAGTCCCTGGTGACCTTCGCGTCGAGCCCCGCGTCGGCGAGCCGGCTCCTGGCCTCCTGCTCGCTCTGGCCCAGCAGCGAGGGAACGCGGGTGAACTGACCGGAATTGATGTACCAGACCCCGGAACCCACGCCGAGGACCAGCAGCACCGCCACAATCGACGCGATCATGCCCCGCCGGGGCGCCGCTCCGCGGCGGCCCCGCGAGCGCGGGGGCGTGCGGTCCTGCGGCGCCATTTCCAGCACGCTCGTGTGCTCGACCGGCGATGCGCGCCGCGGCTCCGAGGTCGTCCGCTCGGGGTGTCCGGCGAAGGGGCGGGGGATCACCGACGTACGGGCCTCGGCCCCGGCGCCGGCCCCCGTCTCGGGCCTGGCCCGCGGCGGTACGGCGTCGAGCTGGGCGTCGGTGAGCCGGGTGCGGGCCTCGCGGGCCAGCGCGAGCAGCGCCACCGCGTCATAGGGACGGGCGTCGGGGTGGCGGGCGGTGGCCGCCGCGACCAGCGCGTCCAGCTCGACGGCGAGACCCGGGACGGCGGCGGACGGCGCGGGCACGTCCTCGTTGAGATGCAGATACAGCACCTGGGCGGCGGTGTCCCCGGTGTGCGGCTTGGCGCCCGTCAGCATTTCGTACAGGACGACCCCGCAGGCGTACACGTCGACCCGGGTGTCCGAGGTGCCGGACTCGATCTGCTCGGGCGCGAGATACGACACCGTGCCGAGCACGGACCCGGTGCTGCTGGTGACATCGCCCACCGTCCGCACCAGGCCGAAGTCCGCGACCTTGACCCGTCCGTCGTCCCCTATGAGGACGTTCTCCGGCTTCATGTCACGGTGCACGAACCCGGCGCGGTGCGCGGCGCCCAGCGCGGCGAGCACCGGCTCCAGGATGTCCAGCGCCGCCCGTGGCTGGAGGGCGCCGCGCTCCCGCAGGACATCACGGAGGGTGCAGCCCGCGACGTACTCCATCGCCAGATAGACGTACGCCCCTTCCGCGCCCTGGTCGAAGACGGCGACCACATTGGGGTGCGCCAGCCGGGCCACCGACTTGGCCTCGCGGATGAAGCGCTCCACGAAGCCGGCGTCGGTGGCGAGGGCCGGATGCATGACCTTGAGGGCCAGGACCCGGTCGAGGCGGATGTCGACGGCCCGGTAGACCGTGGCCATGCCGCCGACGGCGATGCGCGCGTCGACGCGGTAGCGGCCGTCGAGCACCTGCCCGACGATGGGGTCCTGAAGGGTCATGTCCACTCGGCGAGTCTACGATCCGCGGCGGACACTCCCGAAGCCCCGGGGCAGACCGGACACTGTTCCGCAGCCGAGCCGTGACAGTGGCGGGTCACACGGCCCTGACACCGTCCCCGGGAACCCCGGCACCGGTCGCCGGGAACGCCGGGCGCTCCGGGTCCAGGGCCGCCCGTCCCTCCACCGGGGACGACGCCTCCGCGAAGTGCCGGCGCGGGATCCGGCCCGCGCGGTACGCGAGCCGGCCGGCCTCCACCGCGTGCCGCATCGCCTCGGCCATCAGCACCGGCTCCTGCGCGCGGGTGACCGCCGAGGCCAGCATCACGGCGGCGCAGCCCAGCTCCATGGCGAGCGCCGCGTCCGAGGCGGTGCCCGCGCCCGCGTCCAGGATCACCGGCACCCGGGCCCGCTCCACGATCAGCTCGAAGTTGTGCGGATTGCGGATGCCCAGCCCGGAGCCGATCGGCGAGCCCAGCGGCATGATCGCGGCACAGCCCACGTCCTCCAGCTTGCGGGCGAGCACCGGGTCGTCGTTGGTGTAGGGGAGGACGGTGAAACCGTCGTCGACCAGCGTCTCGGCGGCGTCGAGCAGCTCGATCGGGTCGGGCAGCAGGGTGTGCTCGTCCGCGATCACCTCCAGCTTGATCCAGTCCGTGCCGAGCGCCTCACGGGCGAGGCGCGCGGTGAGCACCGCCTCGCCGGCGGTGAAGCAGCCGGCGGTGTTGGGCAGGACGCGGATGCCCAGGGAGCCGAGCACGGAGAGGACGGAGCCCTGGACCGCGGGGTCCAGGCGGCGCATCGCGACCGTGGTGAGTTCGGTGCCGGAGGCGATCAGGGAACGTTCCAGTACGTCGAGGCTGGGCGCCCCGCCCGTACCCATGATCAGCCGGGAGGTGAAGGTGGTGGAGCCGATGATGAGGCGGTCGTCCGCCATGACTGGTCAGCCTCCTTGGACGGCGGTGAGCACTTCCACCCGGTCGCCGTCCCCGAGCAGGGTGCCGGACCAGCGGGTGCGCGGGACGACCGTCTCGTTGACGGCGGCGGCGACACCCGAGGGCGCGGGAGTGAGGGCCGCCACCAGGATGTCGAGTGTGGTGGCGGCCGCCAGCGCGCGCGGCTCGCCGTTCACGGACACGTTGACGATGTCTGGGTTCGTACGGGTCATGCGGGCTGCTCCTGACGTACGGACGCGGCGGGGGAGAAGCGCAGGGGAGTGAAGGGGCGGGCCTCCGCGGGGAGTTCGCCCGTGGTCAGCGCGGTGGCCATGACATCGCCGGTGACCGGCGTGAGCAGGACACCGTTGCGGTAGTGGCCGGTGGCCAGGTGCAGACCCGGCAGCGCGGTGGGACCGAGCAGCGGCGCGTTGTCCGGCGATCCGGGGCGCAGTCCCGCGAGGGTCTCGGTGAGCGGCAGTTCGGTGATGCCGGGGACCAGTTCGTGGGCGTCCCGCAGCAGTTCGTACACACCGCCCGCGGTGACGGTGGTGTCCCAGCCCAGTTCCTCGCTGGTGGCGCCGACGACCAGGTCGCCGTTCTCGCGCGGGACGAGATAGACATGGCTGCCGCGCACCACGGCCCGTACCGTCCGGGACAGGAACGGCGCGTACGCGCGGGGCACCGTCAGCCGCAGGACCTGGCCCTTGACCGGACGTACCGGCGGCAGGACGTCTCCGGGCACCCCGTCGAGCTTTCCGCTGAGGCTGCCGCCCGCCAGGACGGTCCGGTCCGCGCCGAGCGCGCGGCCGTCGGCGAGGACGACGCCGGTGGCGCGGTCGCCCTCGACACGGAGCCGTTCGGCCCAGGAGCGGTGGAAGACCACTCCGGCCCGTTCGCACGCCGTCATCAGGGCCGCCGCCAGCCGGCGCGGATCGATCTGGTGGTCGCCGTCCACCCGCAGACCGCCGCGCACGCCCGGCGCGAGCATCGGCTCCAGCCGCCGGCATTCGCGGCCCGTGAGCCACTCGGACGAGAGCCCCGAGCGCTGCTGGAAGGCATGCAGCTCGCGGAGCTGGGCGCGGTCGTCGGCGTCGAGCGCCACGGAGAGCGCGCCGCAGGCGCGGTAGCCGGTGTCCTGGCCGCTCTCCGCCTCCAGTTCGGCGACGAAGTCCGGATAGCGCGCGGCGGAGGCGAGGTTGAGGGCGAGCAAGGTCTGCTCGCCGTAGTGGAGTTCGGTGACGGCCGCGAGCATGCCCGCCGCGACCCACGCGGCCCCGCCGCCGGGAGCGGGATCCGCCACGGCGGTACGCAGCCCCCGCTGCGCCGCCCGCCAGGCCGTGACCAGGCCGATGATCCCGCCTCCGACGACCAGGACGTCGGACCCCGTACTGCGGGCACCGGTTTCGTTCTGAGACGACTGCATGGGCGTCCAGCCCCTCCCTTCGCCGGCATGACCCGGATCAGGTTCGTACGGTCGGAGGCCGTCTCAGCCTCCCTCTCAGCCCGGTGCGTCCGGGCTCCCGCGAGGTAGTGTCCGATCCAGACTAACGCCCCGTCCCCCCGCTCAGTAAGGGAGCGGTCACCGTGGCGGGCCCTCTGGCGCTCCGTCAGCCGCTTGAGAGATGCTCGCGGCGGGGGCGCCGCCCGCCGGGGCGCCGGCACCGCGCCACCTCCTCCGAGGCGATCGGACAGGGCCTAAGGTGATCGGGTGAGTGAGCAGCAGCGGGGAGCCCGGGAGCGGACGCACGCGGACCGGGGGCCGGCCGGAGAGCCGCGCGTGGTCGTCGTCGGCGCGGGCATGGCCGGGGTGCAGACCGCCGTGGCGCTCCGGGAGAAGGGCTGTCGCGGACCGGTCACCCTGATCGGCGCGGAATCGCACCCGCCCTACGACCGGCCGCCGCTCTCCAAGGCGCTGCTGCTGGGCAAGGCGGACAGCTCGGCCTTCGACATCGACTTCGGGGCGTTCTCCGTCGAGCTGCGGCTCGGACTGGAGGTGACCGGACTGCGCGCCTCCGCGCGGGAGATCGACACGGCCGCCGGGCCCGTCCCGTACGACGTGCTGGTCGTCGCCACCGGCGCGGAGCCGATCAGGCTGCCCGGCGCCGAGGACGTGCCCGGTGTCCATCTGCTGCGCACGCTGGACGACGCGGAGCGGCTGCGTCCGGTGCTGGCCCGGCAGCACGAGATCGTGGTGGTCGGCGCGGGGTGGATCGGCGCGGAGTTCGCCACGGCGGCGCGTGAGGCCGGGTGCGCGGTGACGGTCGTCGAGGCGGGGGACCGGCCGCTCGCGGGCGCTCTGCCGGCCGAGGTCGCCGCCCCCATGGCCGGCTGGTACGCGGAGAGCGGCGCCGAGCTGCTGACGAACGCGCGGGTGGCACGGGTCGAGCCCGGGGCGGTGGTCCTTGACGACGGCCGGCGGCTGAACGCCGGCGCGGTGGTCGTGGGCATCGGGGCGCGGCCCGCGACGGGCTGGCTGAGCGGCTCCGGTATCGCGCTCGGACCGGACGGTTCGGTCACGGCCGACGAGCGGCTGCGCGCCTCGCTGCCCGATGTGTACGCCGTGGGCGACTGCGCGTCCTTTCCCTCCGCCCGTTACGGCGAGCGACTGCTCGTGCACCACTGGGACAACGCGCTCCAGGGGCCCCGGACGGTCGCGGCCCAGATCGTCGGCGAGAGCGAGCAGGTCTACGATCCCGTGCCGTACTTCTGGTCCGAGCAGTTCGGCCGGTTCGTGCAGTACGCGGGCCACACCGGCGCGCGGGAGGACACCGCGGGCACGCTGGTCTGGCGCGGCGATCCGGCCGAGGCCGCCTGGTCGGTGGTGTGGCTGCGGGACGGGGTGCTGGTCGCGCTGCTCGCCGTGGGCAGACCCCGGGACCTGGCGCAGGGCCGCAAGCTGATCGAGGCGGGGGCGCGGCTGGATCCGGAGCGGGCCGCCGATGCCTCCGTACCGTTGCGGAAGGCCGTTCTCTGACCCGTGGCGGCCCACGGCCCCGATTCCGGCGGCCCCGGCGGCTGCCGCGGCCGGGCCGGGAGGGCCACGACTGGGTGCCTCGGCTACCGTCTGTCAGTCCGGGATGGCACGCTTGTCCTGTGACCGAGATTGACGGAAAGATCGATGCTCTCGTCCCCGCCTGGCTCCACCTGCCCGACATCGCGGAAATGCTCGATGTCGAGGTGACGCGTGTGCGGCAGTTGGTCAAGGAAGGCCAGCTGATCGCCGTGCGCCGCGGTGAGAACAGGACGCTTCAGGTGCCGGCCGCCTTCATTGACGGCGGCAAGGTCGTCAAGGGCCTCGCCGGCACTCTGACGCTGCTGAGGGACGACAGTTTCACCGACGAAGAGATGCTCGAATGGCTCTTCACCCCCGACCCGACCCTGCCGGGCACGCCCGCGCAGGCGCTCAGCGAGAATCGCGGCACGGAGGTGAAGCGCCGGGCCCAGGCGCTCGCCGTCTGAGGACCTCATCACCCGCGGTGTGCGGCGCCCCGCGACCGCGCGCGGTCATGGCGCCGCCGCACACCGCCGACCCAACGGGGGATCACACATGTCCACGGCCATATCCGCGGCTCGCACGGCGCTCTCCGCCGCCCGGATCTATCTGTGCACGGACGCCCGCAAGAAGCAGGCGGATCTGCCGGAGTTCCTCGACGCGGTGCTCGGCTCCGGCGTGGACATCGTGCAGTTGCGCGACAAGGGCATGGAGGCGGCCGAGGAACTGGAACACCTCCAGGTCTTCGCGGACGCCTGCCGCCGCCACGGGGCGCTTCTCGCCGTGAACGACCGCGCGGATGTCGCGCACGCCATCGGGGCCGACGTCCTCCATCTGGGCCAGGGCGATCTGCCCGTCCCCGCGGCCCGCGCGATCCTCGGGGAGACACCGCTGATCGGCCGCTCCACCCATGCGGAGGCCGAGGTGGACGCGGCGGCCGCGGAGGCCGGCGCGGACTACTTCTGTGTGGGCCCGTGCTGGCCCACACCGACCAAGCCGGGCCGTCACGCGCCGGGTCTCGGCCTGGTGCGGTACGCCGCGGCACGGGCCGGGGACCGTCCGTGGTTCGCGATCGGCGGGATCGACGCGGGCAATCTCGACGAGGTACTGGACGCGGGCGCCCGCCGCATTGTCGTGGTACGGGCGATCACCGAGGCCGACGACCCGGCGGGGGCGGCGGCCGCGCTGGCCAAGCGGGTGGCGGAGCGCACCGGGTGACATGCCGGGGCCGCGCTGTCACGGCGGGTGTCCGGCGGCCCGAGGCGGTGTCCCCGGAGGGATCCGGCAGGTGTCCGGGGGCGTCCGAGACATGGCCAGTTAACCGGCAATCCCGGCAAAAGCCCCCGGTCCGGTTGGGGGACGGTCGGGCCCTCGATAGCCTTCGGATATGGCCCTTGGCACAGCTTCGACCAGATCGGATCACGCGCCTACTGTGCGTGATCTGCTCGCGACCGGTAAAACAACGTTCTCGTTCGAGTTCTGGGCGCCCAAGACCGAGAAGGGCGAGCGGAACCTCTGGAACGCGCTGCGCCGGGTCGAGGCGGTGGCACCGAGCTTTGTCTCCGTGACCTACGGCGCGGGCGGCTCCACCCGGGCGGGCACGGTCAGGGCCACCGAGCGGATCGCCGCCGACACCACGCTGACCCCGGTCGCGCATCTCACGGCCGTCGGCCAGTCCGTCGCCGAACTGCGCAATATGGTCGGGCAGTACGCCGACGCCGGCATCCGCAATATCCTCGCCGTCCGCGGCGACCCGCCGGGCGACCCGATGGGCGAGTGGGTCGAGCATCCGCAGGGCGTGCGCTACGCGGCCGAACTGGTCCGGCTCATCAAGGAGTCGGGAGACTTCTGCGTCGGTGTGGCGGCGTTCCCCGAGATGCACCCGCGCTCGGCGGACTGGGATTCCGATATCCGGCACTTCGTAGACAAATGTCATGCCGGGGCCGACTATGCGATCACTCAGATGTTCTTCGATCCGGAGGGATATCTGCGGCTTCGTGACCGGGTTTCGGCCGCCGGTTGCGCGACACCGATCATTCCCGAGATCATGCCGGTCACCAGCGTCAAGATGCTGGAGCGGCTGCCGCAGCTCAGCACCGCGGTGTTTCCGGCCGAGTTGAAAGAGCGGATCCTCGCCGTCAAGGAGGATCCCGTCGCTGTACGCTCCATTGGCATCGAGTTCGCGACGGAGTTCTGCGCAGGGCTTCTCTCCGAGGGTGTGCCCGGGCTGCACTTCATTACACTCAACAACTCCACGGCGACGCTCGAAATCTACGAGAATCTCGGACTGCACGAGCAGTCGTGACCGGCCGTACCCGCCCTGTCCCGGGGCGGTGGCCGCAGGAGAGGGGCGGGCATGGGCTGGACGGTCCTCTACATCGCATTCGGCATTGTGGCGCTGTGGCTGCTCGGCGAGGTGCTGTTGCAGTACAAGGCGCGGCTGCGCTGGCGGTTGCTCGCCTTCGCCGGGTTCATGTGTGTGGTGCTCGGTGTCCTGATGCCGTCCGTCTTCGTCATCGCGTTGGGCGCCCTCGCGTTCGCGGCCGGCCAGACCTATGTGACGCTGTCCTTCCGCCGCGGCTTCTCGACGGGCTGGGCGATCGGCGGCAGCCCGGGGGCCAGCCGGCGCCGCAGGGCCGGAAGCGGTCCGGCCGCCGAACGCGAACCCACCCTTGAGGTCTCGGACCTGGAGTACGAGCAGGCGGCCCCGGCCGCACAGGCCGTACAGGCCGCCTCGGTGTACGAACCGGAGCCGCTGCCCGACGACACCGGGCAGTACGGCGTGTACAACGACTACAACGACGCGCCCCACGAGCCGGGCCGGGGGGACGACTACGGCAACGGCGCCTACCACGGCTATCCCGGCTACGAGGAGCAGGCGGGCCAGGACGCCTACGCGGCGCAGGACGCCTACCCGGGCCAGGACCCCTATCAGCCGGGTCAGCCCACGTACCAGGGCCAGGACGCGTACGCCGCCCAGGGCGGCTACGCGAACCAGTACGACTACGGAAACGGCCAGCAGCAGTACGCCGCCTACTCCGATCCGTACGCCGGCCCGGCCGACGGCGGCCAGCAGTACGGCTCGTACGACGGCTTCGACGGCGGGCAGCAGTACGCCGACCCGTACGGCGGCCAGCAGTACGGCGCCGACACACCGCCCGGCGGGGTCTGGGTCCCGCAGCAGCGCGAGGGCGAGCAGAGCCCGCCGATACCGCAGGAACAGCCCCAGCGCTACGACTACGACCCTAACTACAACGACCAGCAGTACCGCTACTGACACAACGTCAGCGAACCGCGGCTCACTGTGAGCCGCGGAAGCCGGCCCCCTCGACGATCAGCCCGGCGACCAGCGAGCCCGACATACCGGCGTGGGCGAGCCCGCCGCCCGGATGCGCCCAGCCTCCCGCCAGATAAAGCCCGGACAGCCGCGCGGTGTTCGCCGGATACAGCATCCGGCCCTCCGCCCCGGCCAGCGCGGGAGCCGGTACCGAGCCGCCCTCGGCCCCCGTGAGCGCCGCGGTGTCGGCGGGCGTCCGTACCTCGGACCAGATCAACCGCTCCCTCAGCCCCGGCACGGCCGCCCCGGCAGCGGTCAGCAGCACCTCCGCGTACCGCTCGCGCGATGCCGTGCCGGACCAGTCGACCGGTCCGTGCGGGGCGACGGTCGCGGTGACCGTGACCGCCTCATGGTCCGCGTCGGGGCGGGTCTCCGGGTCGTCGGGCCGCAGCACCGTGACCGTCGGCCGCTCCGCCGTCCGGCCTCCGAAGACCTCGGCGGCCTCGGCGCCGCCGTCGGGGGAGTGCACCACCGTCCGGTGGGCGGCGTCCGCGTCCCGGGCGCCGCGCAGTGCCAGCAGTACCGTGAACCGCCCGGGCACCGGAGCGGACGCCTCGGGACGCGGCCGTACATCGCCGTCGCCCCAGAGGTCCCGTTCCACGAGGTGTACCGGAGAGACCCCCGCCACCACCTGGTCGGCCGCCGCGACGGTGCCGTCCGCCAGCTCGACCCCCACGGCCGCGCCGTCCTTCTCGGCGACGCGGGTCACCTCGGCCCCGAACACGAACTCCACCCGGCGGGCCAGGCACCGTTCGTACACCGCGCGCGCCAACTCCCGCATGCCGCCCCGGACATACCAGCTTCCGAAGGTCTGCTCCAGATAGGGCAACAGGGCGGCGCTCGCCGGGGCATGGCGCGGATCGAGTCCGTACGACAGGGCGTATCCGTCGAGCAGGGCGGCGAGTCGCGGGTCCGCCAGCTCCCAGGCGCCGATCTCACCGACCGTGCCCGCCCGGCGGGCGCCCCGCAGCAGTCGCCGCTGCCGCGGGGCCGGATACGGATCGCGGCCGAGCGTCTGCCAGTCGGCCCACAGCGGCTCTTCGAGCAGCGGCCGGCGCGAGCGGTCCCAGGCGTCCCGGGCCCGGCCGAGGAACGCGGCCCAACGCTCGCCGGCGCCAGCGCCCAGGGCCGCGTCCAGGGCGGAGACCACACCGGCCCGCGACGCGTTCGGCAGCAGGACATCGGTGCCGTCGGCGAAGACATGCCGGCTCGCCGGGTCGACCTGGTCGAGCCGGACGCTCTCCTCCAGCGGCTCCCGGCCGGTCTTGACAAACAGATCGCGGTAGACGGCGGGCAGATGCAGCAGGCCGGGCCCGGTGTCGAAGACGAAGCCGTCCCGCTCGAACCGGCCCACCGAGCCGCCGTAGGTCGCCGAGCGCTCGTACACCGTCACCCGTTGGCCTGCCACCGCCAGCCGGGCGGCCGCCGCCATGGCGCCCATCCCGGCGCCGATCACCGCAATCCGTGCCATGTCAGTGACCTTATCCGCCGTCCCGGCGCGCGGATGACGCCCCCCGCGACGCCGGGACCGGCCGGTGTGCCGGGCCGCCCGCCCCGGCGAGCACCCAGGTCTGAGTACCCGTACCTAGGGGCGGAGATGAGTAGGGGCACGGATGGGGCGCCGACCGTATCGGCGGAAGAGTGGAGACCACGGAAGGGGCGCGGCGCCGGTACCGCCGACACGGGGCGGCGGAACGGCGCGGCTCCCCTGACGGAACGGGGGTGCACGACGGGGAGCCCAGCGACCACGGGGGATCACGGGGGAGCGGGCTCTCCGGCATCACGCGGAAACGGGGACGGGGGATCACGCGGGACCACGGGGGAAACGGGGTCCACGGGGGAAGCGCCGGTCCGGTGCGGCTCGGGAGATCCGAGCCGCACCGGACCGGCCTTTTCGCACGTCGGCGGGGTGCTGTCAGCGTCCGCCGACGCGACCGTGCAGCAGCCGCGAGAGCGCCGCGTGCACCTCGTCGAGCGACCGCTCCGGCTGGAACGCCTGCCAGTCGAGGGCCGCCACCAGCACCATCCCGACCAGGGCCGCCGCCGTCAGCGGGATGTCGATCTCGTCGCTCAGCTCACCGCCCTCGACAGCGCCCCTGAGGACCGACTCGACAACGGCGACGGCTTCCTGACGCACCACCAGCAGCGTCGACTGCCAGGCCCGGTTGGTGCGCCAGAGTTCGGCGACATAGAGCTGGGTGAAGGCCGGATAGCGGTCGATGAAGACCAGTCCGGCCCTGATCATGGCGTCCAGCGCCTCGACCCGGCTGCCACCACGCTCGGCGGTCCCGTCGGCGGCGGTCCGCAGGGAGGAGGTGAGCAGCCCGACGCCGTGCCGGAGCAGCTCCTCGAACAGCTCGGTCTTGCTCTTGAAGTTGTAGTAGACCGTGCCCTTGGCGACCCCGGCGCGCTCGGCGATCTCGTCCACCGTCGTCGCGGAGAAACCCTGTTCGGCGATGAGGGTGACGGCTGCCTCGTAGAGCTTCTGGCGGGTGGCCCGGCGGCGGGTGCTGCTGCTGTCCATGGCGACGATTCTCACAGGTCCGCGGCTCACGTCCGGTCACAGGCTCAGCTCCGGATGGAGCCGGTCGAAGGTCCATACCTGCTTGCGCCGGGCGGACACGGCGGTCAGCAGCAGGGCGGCCGCGGTGAAGGCGGTGAGCACACCGCAGGCCCCCCAGACCCGGCCGAGCCCGCCGCCGGTGATCAGCCTGCGCAGCGCCTCGACCACGTAACTCATCGGCAGGAAGGGGTGGATGGCGCCGAAGAAGCCCGGACTGGTCTGCACGGGATAGGTGCCGCCGGCCGAGGTGAGCTGGAGCATCAGCAGCGCGAGCACGAGAATCCGGCCCGCCGCTCCGAAACAGGCGTTGAGCCACTGCACGATCGCGGAGAAACAGCAGGTGACCAGCGTCAGGAAAGCGGCCGTGCCGACGGCGTGCGCCATCCGGAGCCCGATCGCCCAGTGCAGTACGGAGAGCAGGGCGCCGGCCTGGAGCACGCCGAGCGCGGCGACGGGCAGCCAGCCCGCCAGGGCGATCCGCCGGGCGGGGGCGCCGGTGGCGAGGGCGCGCCGGTTCAGCGGCTGGATCAGCATGTACGCCACCATCGCGCCGACCCAGAGGGAGAGCGGGATGAAGTACGGGGCGAAGCCGGTCCCGTAGTTGGGCGCCGGGTGCAGTGACCGCGACGCGAGCTGGACGGGGTCGGCCATCACACCGGTCCGCCGGTCGCGGTCGTGCTTGTCGTAGTCGGGGATCTTGGCGACACCATCGTTGAGCCCGTCGGCCAGTTGGGCCGATCCGTCGGCGAGCCCGACGATGCCTCCGCCGAGGGTGTCCGCGCCGGAGGTGAGCTCGCCGACGCCGGTGTCGAGCGCGGAGGCGCCCTTCCCGGCGCCGGTGATCCCGGTGTGCAGCCGGTCCGCGCCCCTGGCGACGTCCCTGGCACCGGTGTTGAGCGCGTTGATGCTACTGACGGCGCTCTCCAGATCCTCGTCCAGCCGGGGAGCGCGTTCGGCCAGTGCCTCCGCCTGCTTCCGCAGGGTGGCGAGACGGCCGTCCAGGCTCTTCAGATCGCCGTGCTCGTCGCGCACCAATGTGTTGAGGTCGTCGGCGACGGTGGCCACATCGGCCGCGGCGGTCCTGGCCCGGTCGAGCGGCGGGCAGGCGGCCGGGTCGGGGACGGCCCGTTCCTCGCAGCGTGTCCGGTAGACGCCGTCCAGCTCGGTGGAGGCCCGGTGGGCGCCGGTCGCGGCGGCGGGCGCGGCCTTCACGAGGACGTCGAGGTTGTCCCGTACGGCCTGCGCGGAGTCCGCGACCAGCCGCGCCGACGCGGCGATGGACTTGCCGTTGTCCCGGAGATACGGACGGACGTCGTCCGCCAGGCGGTTGACCCTGTCGGCGAGCGACTGGGTCCCGTCGGCGACCTGCTGGGCACCGCTCTCCAGGTCGCCCGCGCCCTTGTTGAGTCTTGTCAGTCCGCCGGCCAGCTCGCCACTGCCGTCCTTGGCGGTCCGCAGTCCCTCGGCGAGATCCTCGGATCCCTTCTTCGCCCGGCTGATACCGCTCTTGAGCCGGTCGGCGCCCTTCGCCGCCCGCGCGGTGGAGTCATGGATACCGGAGAAGGAGATGAAGATCCGGTCGAGGAAGGAGCGGGAGGCGTTTGTCGAGGCGGCGGTGCGTACCTCGGAGAACACCGTGCGGGAGAGCTGGCCCACGATGTAGTTGTTGGCGTCGTTGGTCCGCACCTGGAGCGCACCGGTCTCCGGTGCGTCGCCCGAACTGGAGGCGATCCGCTCGCTCAGATCGGCGGGCATGGTCAGGGAGAGATAGAAGGAGCCGTCCTCCACACCCCGGCGGGCCTCGGCCGCGCTCACCTCGTGCCAGGCGAAGACCTCGCTCTCGCGCAGTCCACGGGTGATCTCGTCACCGGCCGAGATCTCGCGGCCCCCGGCATGGGCGCCCCTGTCGTCGTTGACGAGCGCGACGGGTATCCGGTCGAGCCGTCCGTACGGATCCCAGAAGGACCAGAGATAGAGCGCGCCGTACAGCAGCGGCAGCAGCGTCACCGCGACCAGTGCGGCGCGTGGCAGCTTTCCCCTGCCGAACCGCTTCAGCTCAAGCGCGGCCAGTCCCGGCGAGCGCATCGGCCGTCCTCCTCTCGTCCGGTGTGCCGGCCGGCCCGGACCGCTCGGGCCGGTCTTGCGTGCGGACGACGACGTCCGCGTCCCCGGGGGCCTGGCCGCACACGGCGAGGACGGTGACACCTCCCGCGGCGACGGACCGCAGCAGCCGCCATGCCTCGTCGCGGCCCGCGTCGGAGAGCTTGAGGTCCAGGTCGTCCACCGCGAGCAACCGGGGCCCGCCGATCAGCGCGAGGGCCACCGAGAGGCGCAGCGCCTCCAGCCGCTCCAGGTCGCGCACCGCGGTGCGCTCGCCCTTCGGCAGGGCCGACGGGTCGAGACCGGCGGCCTCCAGCGCGGTGTCGATACGGCCGTGTGTCCGGGCGGCCCGCTCGGCGCGGGGCCGCAGCGGGGCCGGCAGCGATCCGTCGAAGCGCCTCAGCAGCGACGCGCGCTCGCGCAGATGTTCGGCCACGGTCAGGGCCGGATCGAGATCGCTGACGCCGGGGACCGGGCCGAGAGCGCTGATACGGCGTACGGCGGCCAGTCCGCGACCGCGCCGCAGAGGCAGTCCGCCCACCTCGGCACGGCCCTCGGTGGAGCGCATCCGGCCGGTGAGCGCCAGCAGGAGACAGGTGCGGCCGGAGCCCGAGGGGCCCTCGACCGCGATCAGCGCGCCGGGCCCGGCGTCGATCCGGACATGGCGGAACGCCCAGCCGCGCGGGCCCCTGAGCCCGAAGTCCGCCGCGGTGAGGGCCGCGCCATGTGCGGTCCGGTCACCGGCGGCCCCGGCCTCGCTGCCGTCCTCCGGGCTTTTCATGGGCGCTCCTGTTCTTTGCACTGACCAGTCAGTGCAAAAATGTACTGCGAACGGAGTTGCGAAGCAAAACAGCAGGTCAGGGCGGATTGTCAGTGGCGCACCCCAGGATGGACACATACGGCCACAGTGCCGTCACCCGACGACAGGAGGTTCGTCATGGCCAGCTCCCACGTCGGCGCACCGCGCCGACGCCGTACCGGCGGCCCTGCACCCTCACTGACCGGACCGCCGAGTGATGTCCACCCCGTCCAGCGCAAGGCCACCGCGCCGCCCGCCGCCCTCGATCTGCTCGCCCAGGCCCGTACCGGGCTCGACGAGGCCGCCACCCTGGACGCTCCGAACGAGCGCTATGCCACCGCCCATCTCGCCGCCCTGCGCACCGCCGCCGCGGTTCTCGCGGCCCGCGGCCGCCCGGAGACCACGCCGCAGAAGCGCCGTCGCATCAGAAGCGCCTGGGAGGTCCTCCCCGAGATCGCGCCCGAGCTCTCCGAATGGAGCGCCCTCTTCGCCTCCGGCGCCGCGCGCAGGGCGCGGGCCGAAGCGGGTATACGGGGTGCGGCCGGCACCCGCGACGCCGACGATCTGCTGCGGGACGCGGCCATGTTCCTCCGGCTGGTGGAGCGGCTGCTGGTGCTCGATCCTGTGCTGCCCCTGCCCAGGGCCGGACAGCCGCGACAGGAGGGCGCCGCGGGGTGACCGGGACGCGCGGCCGAGGCAATAAGGTGGGCGGAGCCCGCACCGTTCACGCCCGCCGCCAGGGCGGCGCCGCGCCGAGGAGTCAACTGCCGTGTCGGACCCTTCCCCCGCCTTCGGTGGGGAGACGCCATCGCGCCCCCGCGGCCCGCTCCGGACCGCCGTGGTGTGGGAGGTTCTCAAGGACGCTCTCGACCGCCGGGTCAAGGCCGCGGGCTCGGACGCCCTGGATGTGCTCGACACCGGGGGAGGCACGGGCAATTTCGCGGTGCCCGTCGCCCGTCTGGGCCATCGGGTCACCGTGGTCGACCCCAGCCCCAACGCGCTCTTCGCGCTGGAGCGCCGGGCCGCCGAGGCCGGAGTGGCCGAGCGGGTCCGGGGCGTCCAGGGTGATGTCCACGGCCTCTTCGACGTGGTCGACCGCGGCGGCTTCGACGCGGTGCTGTGCCACGGCGTCCTGGAGTATGTGGACGACCCGGCCGAAGGCGTACGGAACGCCGTGGACGCCCTCCGCCCGGACGGTGCGCTGAGCCTGCTCGCCGCGGGTCTCGGCGGCGCCGTGCTGGCGAGGGCGCTCGCCGGGCACTTCACCGAGGCCCGGCAGGCGCTCACGGACCCGGCCGGGCGCTGGGGCGACGGCGACCCGGTGCCCCGGCGCTTCACCGCCGAGCAGCTCACCGGTCTGGTCGGCGCGGCCGGCCTCCGGATCGCTGCCGTGCACGGTGTACGGGTCTTCGCGGACCTGGTTTCCGGGGGTCTGGTGGACACCCAGCCCGGGGCGCTGGACGCGCTGCTGAAGCTGGAGGCGGCAGCCGCCGAACTGCCCGCTTTCCACGCCGTCGCCACTCAGTTGCACGTCCTGGGCGAGAAGCGGGGCTGACCGGACGCCGTGGAAGGCGGTCCGAAGCGCTGATCGTATGGCTGATCAGCGACGCAGCGGCACATGGAGTCGGCCTCGGGCCCCCCGGGGACGCGCCGGGCGCCGTATGATCGGGGTACGCCATCCGGCATGACGGATCGGTTGTTGGGGAATCAACGCCTCAGCGGCTGAGCCGATATGGCGGCCCGGAACAGCGAAATGGCGTTGAGGGCGGGTTTCACGGGGGCGATTCCCTGCCTATCCTTGAAGGGGCCGCGTACCGGTCGCCCCCCGCGACCGACGACTAGGAGGACTCCGTGCCGCTCTCGGAGCACGAGCAGCGAATGCTCGAGCAAATGGAGCGAGCGCTGTACGCCGAAGATCCCAAGTTCGCGACAGCGCTTGAGGGAAGCGGGCTGCGTACCTACACCCGGCGACGGGTCTATCAGGCAGTCGCAGGCTTCCTGGTGGGTATCGCGCTCCTCATGGCCGGAATGGTCGCCCAGCAGATCTGGATCAGCGTGGTGGGGTTCCTCGTCATGCTCGGCTGTGCGGTCCTCGCGGTCACCGGCTGGCGCAAAGCGCCCAAACCAGGCGAGCAACAGGCGGCCGGCGGCGTTCCGGCGGGCCGACGACGACCCAGACAGCGACGCTCGATGATGGACCGGATCGAGCAGCGGTGGCAGCGTCGCCGCGACGAACAGGGCCAGTGAACCTCTGAGGTTCTGCGGTCTCCGGTCGCCGAAACACTTCGACGGAACTCTCAGCACCCTGAGAACTCTCAGAACACTGAGAACACTGAGAACACTGACAGAGCGATACCGCCGGGGGAGCGACTCCTCCGGCACAGCGGCTGAGGGGCGAACGCATCGCGCGTTCGCCCCTCAGCCGCTGTGTGCCGCATGGTTCTGGTCGGGGCTGCCCCGGCCCTTCGGCGCCCGTCAGCCCTGCTCGTGGGAGGGGCGCCGCCGGAGCACGGGCAGCCGCCGGGCGAACTGGAGCCGCTGGACCTCCCAGCGGGAGAGATATGCCGTCCAGCGTTCCGAGACGGTCCAGACCACCCGTATGGAGGAGCGCGGCAGGAGAAGTGCGCGCAGCCGGGTCCAGCGCCCGGCCGAGGCCCGCAGCCCCTCCCGGGCCCGCTCGATGTCGTCGGTCAGACCTGTCCCGGGCTGAGGGCGCGACGCGTACAGCACCTGCTCCACAGAGCCGGCGACGCGGTGTACCGCCTCGGCCGCCTCACCCGCCAGCCGACCGCGCTCCACGATCCGGACCGCCACCTTCCGCGGCGTCAGCGAATCGTCCGGCGGGACCCCGAGATCCCACGCCGTATCGATGATTTCCCGCCATGCTCCGAGCGTCCTCGCCACGGCGTCGGCGGTCGTACGGCCGCCGGAGCCCAGCCGCCGCGCGCGGGCCCTGATCCGGAGGAACATCGGCAGCAGCGGCACCATCAGCAGCAGCGCCACCACCGAGACGATCAGGGCGCCGAGCAGCCAGGACGTCAGCGAGAAGCCCGAGTCCGAGGGCGGCGCCGCCCCGTCGGCCGCGGCGGCGCCGCAAGCACCCAGCCGCCTCTCCTGCGCCGGGCAGCTCTCCGAGGCGGAGGGCGCCGCCGAGGGCGCGGCCGAGGCACTCGCCTCGGGCTGCAGCGGATCACTCGGCGAACCCGCCGGGGCCTCCGGGAGCGTGTACTCGGGGGCGCTGCCCCGGCTCGGGGTCGGCTCGAACCGGGTCCAGCCCACACCCTCGAAGTACAGCTCCGGCCAGGCGTGGGCGTCGTGCAGCCCCACGGACACGCTGCCGTCCGGCAGCGGGGTGCCGGGCGCGAAGCCCACGGCCACCCGCGCCGGTATCCCCAGCGTGCGGGCCATCGCGGCCATCGTGAAGGAGAAGTGGACGCAGAAGCCCTCCTTGTCCTCCAGGAAGCGGGTGATGGCCGCGACCCCGGTGCCCGACTCCACCTGGGTGTCGTAGGTGAAACCGCCGTCCACCGCGAACCAGTCCTGCAGCTTGACGGCCCTCTCGTAGTCGTTCGCCGCGCCCGCCGTGATCCTGAGCGCGGTCGACTTCACCACGGCCGGCAGTACGGCGGGCACCCGCGTGTACTCACGCAGCAGCGCGGCCGGGGCCCGCGGCGCCGAGGCGAGCTGCTCCCGGGTCGGATTCACCACCAGGCTGTTGACCTGGTAGCTCGCGCCGCGGGTCGACACCCCGCGGTCCCGGCCCCCCACCATCCGGCCGGCGGGGTCGAAGCGCCAGCGTCCGGCTATCTTCACCTCGGTCGCCGGATACGGCATCGGCAGATAGGTCTGCCGGTACCACCCGGCGGCCGAGATCATGGTCGATATCTCGGTGGTGCTCACATCGGGCCGCAGACCCGGGGCATCGGGCAGCCGCTCGGGGACGTCCTCAAAACCGCGTGGCGTGTACCTCCACGTCGTCCCGTCGAACCTGTCCAGGGCCATGATCCGCAGATACAGACCGCTGGTGTCCTCCGCGTTGGTCCTGTAGCGCAGCGCCTCGCGGTCCTCGGCCTGGTTCAGATCGTCCTTGAGCGAGACCAGCGGGGTCACCTCGTTGATCCCGGCGCCGCGGCCCACTCCCGGGCCGCTCCCGCCGCCCGTGCCGACCAGCAGCCCGCCCTGCAGGTCCGGCAGGACGGCCGGCACCGCCAGGGCGATCCCGAGCGCCAGCACACCGATCCGGCGTCCGGTACGGACCGGGGCGATCGCGGCGCCGCCGCCCGTGCCGAGACCGGCGGAGACCCGGCCCGGCGCACGCGGCGCGCCGCCGAAGACCCGGCCCCACTGGGAGAGCCGGTCCCGGCTCTCGGCCAGGAGCAGCAGCAGATAGCCGGCGCCCGCCAGCGGGAACCACAGCCAGGACTGCTCGCCGCCGGAGAGCCCCGCGGCGACCGAGTAGAGCGCGAGCAGCGGCAGTCCGGCGGGGGCCGCGCTGCGGAATGTCACCGCGAGGGCGTCCACCGCGAGCCCGATGAGCAGAACGCCGCCGATCAGCATCAGCCTGATGCCGTCGGTCGCGGGCGCCGGTATCGCGTACTGTCCGACGTCTTCGCCGCCCGACGTCAGCAGCGCGCCGAACTCCTCGAAGACTCCGGGCGCGGGCAGGAAGCCGAAGAGCGCCCGGTCCCCGCCGAAGGTCACGGTGAGCATCACCAGGGCCGCGACGGCCTGGAGCGCCACGGTCAGCGCCCGGGCCAGCGGCACCCGCCGGGCCAGCGCGCCCACCCCGCTCAGGACCGCGACCATGACCGCGGCCTGGACGAGCCAGGTCGCGGGGCTGACGAGCGGCAGCAGGGCGCCCGCCGCCATCACCGTGGCGGCGAAGGCGCACAGCGCCACCCTTCCGCGACCGCTCATGACCATCCTCCGGAGAAACCTGTCGTGCCGCCCGCGACGGGCGATTCGGAGCGCTGCCGCGCGGCGTGCTGCCACAGCTCGGGCAGCGAGGCGCCCGGGCCGACGGCGAGAGCTGTCCAGCCCGCCTCCCGCAGTTGCCGCAGCCGTTCCTCCGCCCGGGCGCCCGGCCGGACCCCTCCCGCCCAGCCGTCGCTGTCGAGCACAAAGGCGACGGCCGCGCCGCTGCGCTGCCGCATACGGGCCGCCACCGCGGTCTGTTCCTCGTCGAGATCCCCGAGGAAGGCCACCAGCAGCCCCTCGGTGCCGCCGCGCAGGACGTCGTACGAACGGGACAGACCCGCACCGTCGGAGTGGTCGACGACCGCGAGCGTGTCCATCAACAGCCCGGCGGAGTCGGCGGAGTCCTGGGTCGCCCCGGCGGAACCGTCGGCCCCCTCGCCGGGCACCGAGCTGCCCGTGTCCGTCAACAGCCGTACCGCGTAGCCCCGTTCCAGCATGTGCACCAGAGCGGAGGCCGCGCCGGAGACCGCCCATTCGAAGGCGGAGTCGGGTCCCGCGCCCTGGTAGGCGATGCGCCGGGTGTCCAGCAGCACCGTGCACCTGGCCCGCTGCGGCTGCTCCTCGCGGCGCACCATCAGCTCGCCGTAGCGGGCGGTGGAGCGCCAGTGCACCCGGCGCAGATCGTCCCCGTGGCGGTAGCCGCGGGGGATCACGTCGTCGTCACCCGCCTGTGCCAGCGAGCGCTGCCGCCCGTCGCCGTATCCCGAGGACTCGCCCACGAGCCGCACCGGCGGCAGCGGCTCGGTCCGGGGGACGACGGTCAGGGTGTCGTACGCGCTGAACGAGCGGGTCAGTTCGCACATTCCGAAGGGATCGGCCAGCCGTAGCTGGAGGGGGCCCAGCGGATAGCGCCCGCGCAGATCCGAGCGGACCCGGTAGGCCACCTCGCGGCGGCCGCCCGCCTCCACCCGGTCCAGCACGAAACGGGGCCGCGGGCCGAGCACGTACGGCACATGGTCCTGGAGCATCAGCAGCCCGGTGGGCATCCGCGTGACATTGTCCAGCCGTAGCTGGACCCGGGCCTCGGAGCCGGCCGGCACCTGGGAGGGCGACAGCCGCCTGCTGCCCGCGACCCGGTAGCGCGTGTGGCTCAGGACCGTCACACAGATCAGCGGCAGCAGGGCGAGCAGCACCCCCACATGCAGCAGATCGGACTGGCCGAGGACATAGGCGCACACCGCCGCCGCGATCCCGGCGGCGAGGAACGACCGGCCGCGCGTGGTCAGTCCGGACAGCGCGGCCCGCAGCCCGCCCCGGTCCTCACCGCCCGGTGCGGCAGGCCCCCCGGGAGCCGTCACAGCCGCCGGCCGCCGGGCCGCTGGCCGTAGATCCGCCCGCCGGGAGCCGGGTGGCCCGCGCCCTGGCCCGCCTCACCGGTGGGCACGGGAACGCGCTGGAGGATCTCCAGCACGACCTGCTCGGCGGTGCGGCGGTTGAGCTGCGCCTGGGCCGTGGGCAGCAGCCGGTGCGACAGCACCGCGGGCGCCAGGGCCTGTACGTCGTCGGGCAGCGCGTACTCCCGGCCGCTCAGCGCGGCCGAAGCCTTCGCGGCGCGCAGCAGATGGAGCGTCGCACGCGGCGACGCCCCGAGTCTGAGATCGGGGTGGGTACGGGTCGCCCCGACCAGCTCGACGGCGTACCGCTGGACGGAGGGGGCGACATGGACCACGCGCACCGCGTCGATCAGCTTCACGATGTCGTGCGCGTGGGCCACCGGCTGCAGGTCGTCCAGCGGGGAGATCCCGCCGTGCACGTCCAGCATCCGCAACTCGGCCTCCGCGCTCGGGTAGCCGATCGACACCCGGGCCATGAAGCGGTCGCGCTGGGCCTCCGGCAGCGGATAGGTGCCCTCCATCTCCACCGGGTTCTGGGTGGCCACCACCATGAAGGGGCTGGGCAGTTCATAGGTCTGCCCGTCGATGGTGACCTGGCGCTCCTCCATCGACTCCAGCAGCGCGGACTGGGTCTTGGGCGACGCGCGGTTGATCTCGTCGCCGATCACGATCTGGGCGAAGATCGCGCCCGGTTTGAACTCGAAGTCCCGCCGCTGCTGGTCGTATATCGACACCCCGGTGATGTCCGACGGCAGCAGGTCGGGGGTGAACTGGATACGCCGCACCGAGCAGTCGATGGAGCGCGCGAGCGCTTTGGCCAGCATGGTCTTGCCCACGCCGGGGACATCCTCGATCAGAAGATGTCCCTCGGCGAGCAGCACGGTCAGCGAAAGCCGTACGACCTCAGGCTTGCCCTCGATCACACCCTCCACCGATGCGCGCACACGCTCCGCTGTGGTGGTCAGATCAGTGAGGCTCGCTCGATCGTCATAGGTCGTCACCCGGCCCTCCTCGG
This sequence comes from Streptomyces sp. NPDC006923, assembly GCF_040635655.1. Lineage (NCBI taxonomy): Bacteria > Bacillati > Actinomycetota > Actinomycetes > Kitasatosporales > Streptomycetaceae > Streptomyces > Streptomyces sp. NPDC006923. The sequence goes on along the minus strand of NZ_JBEYIF010000001.1, from coordinate 282,273 downwards.
CCCTTTCCGGTGGCCGACGCTCAACAGACGGCCCGGCCCACCCCAACACGGACACCGCCTCCGGATGATTCCGGAACGTTGTCACAGACGCATTCTTGTTGCCGTTACCGCTTCGTGTCACTCGCCTGTGGATAAGTCGGTGTGATATGTCGGCTTTGCTGTTTATCTGGTCCAGTGATCTGGTCCGGTTATCTCGTCCAGCCGGAACTCAGCCGGCCGCCTCGATCTCGCGCAGCAGGCCCGTCTTGACGTCGAAGACAAACCCGCGGACATCGTCGGTGTGCAGCAGGAACGGTGAGGTCCGTACGCGCCGCATGGACTGCCGCACATCCTGATCGACGTCGCGGAACGCCTCCACGGCCCAGGCCGGCCGCTGTCCCACCTCCATCTCCAGCTCGTGCCGGAACTCCTCGGTGAGGCTCTCCAGGCCGCAGCCGGTGTGATGGATGAGGACGACGCTGCGGGTGCCGAGCGCCCGCTGGCTGATGGTCAGGGAGCGGATGACGTCGTCGGTGACGACGCCGCCCGCGTTGCGGATGGTGTGGCAGTCGCCCAGGGAGAGGCCCAGCGCGTCGTGCAGGTCGAGCCGGGCGTCCATGCAGGCGACCACGGCGACCTGGAGGACGGGACGGGCGTCCATCCCCGGGTCGCCGAATCCGGCGGCGTAGTGGTGGTTCGCCTCGATGAGCCGGTCGGTGACCGTTCCGCCGGTACGGGCCGCGCCGGCGGGGGCCTCGGCGGGGTCTGCGGGGAGGTGTGCGGAAGTCGACATGCCTATGACGGTAATGGGCATGAGGCGGTGAAGCCCGCTGTGGGACAGGACAAAGAACGTCAACGTGGCTTGTTGTGAGCTAACCCACATGGGCGGATGGCGCGGATCCGAACGGGTGAACTACGCCGATTGTTGCCCCCTCGCGCGTGACCCGTGCGCCCCGCTGACCGGTTGATTGACCGGAAGGACGAGTGGACTAAAGTGACGCGAAGTTCACGGACACATCGCGAACACATCCCGATTTCCCCGCGTGTGCGGCGTACGTGCGGCTCGGCCTCCTCCCGCTCGGCGGTCGGCCGACGCCTTTCCGGCGCCGGCGGACCACTTCCCCTTCTGAGCGGGCGGGGACCCGGCGGTACGTACGGCCGCGTCGGACCTGAGAGGGCGCATGAGCGAGCGCAGCGACCGAGTCTTGGAGAGCCGTGCGTCCTCCCGGGTCCGGCTCGACCCAGGAGCCGGGCGGACACAGGGCTGCGCCGGTCCTCGCGAGGGGCGGGCATGAACGACGTCCGGCATGTCCCGGTGATGCTCCAGCGGTGTCTGGACCTGCTGGCGCCCGCGCTCTCCCGGCCCGGCGCGGTGGTCGTCGACTGCACGCTCGGCCTCGGCGGACACAGCGAGGCGCTGCTCACCGCCTTCCCCTCCGCCCGGCTGGTCGCGCTCGACCGCGACAAGGAGGCGCTGCGGCTCTCCGGTGAGCGGCTCGCCCCGTTCGGCGACCGGGCCACGCTCGTACACGCCGTGTACGACGAGCTGCCCGAGGTCCTCGCCCGGCTGGGGATCCCCCGGGTGCAGGGTGTGCTCTTCGATCTCGGTGTCTCCTCGATGCAGCTCGACGAGGCGGACCGAGGCTTCGCCTATGCCCAGGACTCCCCGCTCGACATGCGGATGGACCAGACGGCCGGGGTCAGCGCCGCCGAGGTCCTCAACACCTATCCGCCCGGCGAGCTGGTCCGGATCCTGCGCGCGTACGGCGAGGAGAAGCAGGCCAAGCGGATCGTCTCCGCGGTCGTCAGGGAACGCGAGAAGGAACCGTTCACCCGCAGCGCCCGGCTCGTCGAGCTGATCCGCGACGCGCTCCCGCAGGCCGCCAAGCGCACCGGCGGCAATCCGGCCAAGCGCACCTTCCAGGCCCTGCGCATCGAGGTCAACGGCGAACTGTCCGTCCTGGAGACCTCGATCCCGGCCGCCGTGAAGACCCTCGCCGTCGGCGGCCGGATCGCCGTCCTCTCGTACCACTCGCTGGAGGACCGGCTGGTCAAGCAGGTCTTCGCGGCCGGCGCCGCCAACACCGCGCCGCCCGGCCTGCCCGTTGTCCCCGAGCGCTACCAGCCCCGTCTCAAACTGCTCACCCGCGGCGCCGAACTGCCCACCGAGGAAGAGGTCGCGGAGAACCGCAGGGCGGCCCCTGCCCGGCTGCGGGGGGCGCAGCGGATCCGGGAGGACGTTCAGTGAGCGGACCGGCCAAGCAGTTGAAGGGGCGCGCCGCGCGGCTCGCCCGGCTGATGCCCTCCGGGACCAGCTCGGCGGCCCGCACCCCCTTCGTCCTGCTGGTCGTGCTGCTCCTCGGCGGCGGACTGATCACCCTGCTGCTGCTGAACTCCGCCCTCAACGAGGGATCGTTCCGGCTGAGCGAACTCAAGAAGCGGACCACCGACCTCACCGACCAGCAGCAGGAGCTGCAACGGGACGTCGACTCGTACTCCGCGCCCCACGCGCTCGAACGGCGGGCCCGCGAGCTGGGCATGGTGCCCGGCGGCAGTCCCGCCTTCCTCAACCCGGACGGTACGGTCCGGGGCGTCCCCGGCAAGGCGGAGACGCCGCCCTCCGCGCGGCCGTCCCTCATGGGGCAGGTCCCGCTGACGGCCCCCTCGGCCCCGCTGCCCGCCCCGCCCGGCGCCGCGGTGCCCGTCTCCCCGTCCGCCTCCGCACAGACATCCGGCAAGCCGGCCCCCACGATCTCCGGCAGGTGACGCAGTGCCCCCCAAGGAACCGCAGCGCCGCCGGGTGCCGCACCCCGGGCGCCCGGGAACCGGCGGACGTCCCCGGCCCGCCGCCCGCCGCCCGCGCACCCGGTCCGCCCCCGTGAACCGGATCCAGCTCGGCAGCCCCCGCCCCCGGCTGCGGCTGGTCAGTCTGGGTCTGACCCTGGTGATGCTCGCGTTTGTCGTCCGGCTGCTCCAGGTGCAGGCCGTGGACGCCAGCGCGTTCGCCGCCAAGGCCGAGAAGAGCCGCTATCTCAGCCACCGGATCGCGGCGGAGCGCGGAGAGATCACCGACCGCTCCGGCATCGCCCTCGCCGACAGCGTCGACGCGTACGACATCACCGCCGACCCGCTGATGTTCACGCCCGGCACCAGCAAGGCCCCGGACGCGCCGGAACAGGCCGCCGCGCTGCTCGCCCCGATCCTCGGCGCGGACGCGGGCCAGCTCGTGATCAAGCTCAAGACCCCCAAATCCCGTTACACAGTGCTGGCCCGCCGTCAGAGCCCCCAGGTCTGGAACCAGATCAAGGACCTCAGGGGGGTCCTCGCCCGGAAGGCGAGCAAGGACAAGGCAGCCGGCGGCCCCGGTGTCAATGTGCTGGCCGGAGTCTTCCAGGAGCCCAGCAGCCGACGGGTCTACCCGAACGGCGACCTCGCCGCCGGGATACTGGGTTACGTCAACGCCGCGGGACACGGCGCCGGCGGCGTGGAGTCCATGCTGGACAAGGAGCTGGCCGGCGAGGACGGCGAGGTCACGTACGCGCAGTCCGGCGGCCGCCGGGTCCCCACCGCCAGTTCCCACGAGACACCGGCGGTGCCCGGCTCGGACATCGAGCTGACCATCGACCGGGACATCCAGTGGGCCGCCCAGCAGGCCATCGCGGACCAGGTGAAGGAGTCCAGGGCGGACCGCGGCTATGTGGTGGTCCAGAACACCAGGACCGGCGAGGTCCTCGCCATGGCCAACGCCCCCGGCTTCGACCCCAACGATCTTTCCCAGGCCGACGCGGCCGCCATGGGCAACGCGGCGCTCCAGGACGTGTACGAACCGGGCTCCACAGCCAAGGTGATGTCCATGGCGGCGGTGCTGGAGGAGAAGGTCGCCACCCCGGGCACCCATGTCGTCGTCCCGAACCGGCTGCACCGGGGCGACCGGCTCTTCAAGGACGACATCGACCACCCCACCTGGTATCTGACGCTCAACGGCGTCCTCGCCAAGTCCAGCAACATCGGCACCATCCTGGCGACCGGCCAGCTCGGCAGGACCCAGCGCGAGGCCAACAAGGTCCTTTACTCGTACCTGACCCGATTCGGCATCGGCCGCCCGACCGGTCTCGGCTATCCGGGCGAGACCCGGGGCATCCTCGCCGCGCCGGAGGACTGGTCCACCTCGCAGCAGTACACGATCCCCTTCGGCCAGGGACTCTCCCTCAACGCCATGCAGGCCGCCTCGGTCTACTCGACCATCGCCAACGGCGGCGTACGGATCGAACCCAGCCTGATCCGTGGCATCAAGGGCCCCGACGGCCGCTTCAGCCCGGCGCCCGTCCCGAAGAAGAGCCGCGTGGTCAGCGAGCGGACCGCGAAGACGGTCGCCACCATGCTGGAATCGGTCGTGGGCGACGAGGAGGGTACGGGCACCAAGGCCCGTATCCCCGGCTACCGCGTCGCGGGCAAGACCGGTACGGCCAACCGGGTCGATCCGGACCTGGGCCGCTACAAGGGCTACACCGCCTCCTTCGCGGGCTTCGCGCCCGCAGACGACCCGCAGATCACCGTCTACTGCGCCATCCAGAACCCCACCAGGGGCAGCTACTTCGGCGGACAGATCTGCGGCCCCATCTACAAGAAGGTCATGGAGTTCGCTCTCAAGACCCTGCAGGTCGCACCGACCGGCAGTACATCCGCCCCGCTGCCGGTCACCTTCAAGCCCGGCGAGTGACCCCAGGGAAAGCCCCAGTGACAACCATCACGCCCGATTCCGGGAACCGCCCAGAGCCCGCCGCGCACGGGTCCGTCTCACGTGGCCCGGGGCCCGCCGGTCCCGGTACGCTCACCGCCGTGCCACACGCTGACCAGTACAGAACCACCCCTGAGGACGCCCCGGTGAACCAGCCGGGGACGCCCCGCCCGGACCGGGTCCGACCGACCTCCCTCGCGGAGCTGGCCGCCCGGCTGGGCGCCGAGGCACCGGGACACGGGGAGGCGAAGGCCCCCGGTGAAGTGACGGGCATCACCCATGACTCGCGGGCGGTACGCCCCGGGGACGTGTACGCCGCGCTGCCCGGTGCCCGCTTCCACGGCGCCGACTTCGCCGCGCAGGCGGCCGGCCTCGGCGCTGCCGCGATCCTCACGGACCCGGCGGGCGCAGGACGGGCCTCGGCCACCGGACTGCCGGTCCTGGTCGTCCGCGACCCGCGAGGCGCCATGGGCGACCTCGCGGCCGAGATCTACGGCCGCCCCGGCGCCGACCTGCTCCAGATCGGCATCACCGGCACCTCGGGCAAGACCACCACCGCCTATCTCGTGGAGGGCGGACTGCGCGGCGCGGGCCACCGCACCGGCCTGATCGGCACCGTGGAGATGCGGATCGGGGACGAGCGCATCAAATCGGAGCGCACCACCCCGGAGGCCACCGATCTCCAGGCACTCTTCGCGGTCATGCGGGAACGCGGCGTCGAGTCGGTGGCGATGGAGGTCTCCAGCCACGCCCTGGTGCTCGGCCGGGTCGACGGATGTGTGTTCGACGTCGCCGTCTTCAACAACCTCAGCCCGGAGCACATGGAATTCCACTCCGGGATGGAGGACTACTTCCAGGCGAAGGCCCAGCTCTTCACCCCGAGGCGCAGCAGGTCCGGCGTGGTGAACTTCGACGACGAGTACGGCCGCCGGCTCGTCGCCGAGGCGTCCGTCCCGGTCACGACCTTCTCCGCGGAGGGCCACCCGGACGCCGACTGGCGGGCCGAGCACGTCGAGATCGGCACGCACGGCTCCACCTTCGTCGTGGTCGGCCCCAAGGGCGAGCGGATCAGCGCCGAGGCGCCCCTGCCCGGCGCGTTCAATGTCGCCAACACCCTGGCCGCGGTCGTCACCCTGGCCGTCGCCGGGATCGACCCGCAGACCGCCGCCGACGGCATCGCCGCCGTGCCCGGAGTGCCGGGCAGGCTGGAGCGCGTCGAGGCGGGCCAGCCGTATCTCGCCGTCGTCGACTACGCGCACAAGACCGACGCCGTCGAATCGGTTCTGCGCTCCCTGCGCAAGGTCACCGAGGGCAAGCTGCACCTGGTGCTCGGCTGTGGCGGCGACCGCGACGAGACCAAGCGCGGACCCATGGGCGCCGCCGCCGCCCGGCTCGCCGACACCGCCGTACTGACCTCCGACAACCCCCGCTCCGAGGACCCGCTCGCGATCCTCGCCGCCATGCTCGCCGGCGCCGCCGAGGTGCCGATCCACGAGCGCGGCAATGTCCTGGTCGACGCCGACCGGGCCTCCGCCATCGCCGAGGTGGTCTCCCGGGCCCGGCCCGCCGACACCGTGCTGATCGCGGGCAAGGGCCATGAGCAGGGCCAGGACATCGCCGGGGTGGTGCGTCCCTTCGACGACCGCCAGGTCCTGCGCGAAGCCATCGAGCGCTCGCTACGCCACGAGCCCCGTCACGAGAACAACAGTCAGGGATGACCCAGTGATCGCCCTCTCCCTCGCCGAGATCGCCGCCATCGTCGGCGGGCAGCCGCACGACATACCGGATCCGGCCGTCCGGGTCACCGGACCCGTCGTCATCGACTCCCGCAAGGTGGAGACCGGCAGCCTCTTCGCCGCCTTCGCGGGCGAGCACGTCGACGGCCACGACTACGCGCCACGTGCCGTCGAGGCGGGCGCGGTCGCCGTGCTGGCCGCCCGGCCCCTCGGAGTCCCGGCCATCGTCGTCGAGGACGTCGTAGGGGCCCTCGGCGCCCTCGCGCGTGCCGTCGTGGAGCGCCTCGGCGCCACCGCCGTGGCGCTCACCGGCTCGGCAGGCAAGACCAGCACCAAGGATCTGATCGCCCAGCTCCTCCAGCGCAGGGGTCCCACCGTCTGGCCGGCCGGGAATCTCAACAACGAGATCGGTCTGCCGCTGACCGCGCTGCGGGCCGTCGAGGACACCCGCTATCTCGTCCTCGAAATGGGCGCCCGCTACATCGGAGACATCCGGTACCTCACCGGGCTGGTGCCGCCCAGGATCGGCCTCGTGCTGAATGTGGGCACGGCCCATATCGGCGAGTTCGGCGGCCGTGAGCAGATCGCCCTGGCCAAGGGCGAAATGGTGGAGTCCCTGCCGTCGGCGGCCGAGGGCGGCGTCGCCGTGCTCAACGCCGACGATCCCCTTGTCCGCGCCATGACGTCCCGCACCAAGGCCCGTGTCGTCCTCTTCGGAGAGTCAGACGAAGCAGACGTACGGGCAGAGAACGTCCGCCTCACGGAGACCGGACAGCCCGCTTTCCGGCTTCGAACACCCTCCGGGTGCAGCGACGTGACGCTGCGGCTGTACGGTGAGCACCACGTGTCGAACGCGCTCGCCGCGGCCGCCGTCGCCCATGAGTTGGGCATGTCCGTCGACGAGATCGCCGTGGCGCTCTCCGAGGCGGGAACCCTCTCCCGCTGGCGTATGGAGGTCACCGAGCGCTCGGACGGCGTGACGATCGTCAACGACGCCTACAACGCGAACCCCGAATCCATGAGAGCGGCGCTCCGCGCGCTGGTCGCCATGGGCGGTGCCACACGGGCCACGGGGGGACGTACGTGGGCGGTGCTCGGCCCGATGGCCGAGCTGGGTGACGACTCGCTCGCCGAGCACGACGCGGTCGGACGGCTCGCCGTCCGGCTCAACGTCAGCAAGCTCGTGGCAGTCGGGGGCAGGGAAGCGTCCTGGCTGCAATTGGGCGCTTACAACGAGGGTTCGTGGGGTGAGGAGTCGGTGCACGTGTCCGACACGCAGGCGGCGATCGACCTGTTGCGCAGTGAACTGCGTCCGGGAGACGTCGTGCTGGTGAAGGCTTCGAGGTCGGTCGGTCTTGAGCAGGTCGCCCAGGCACTGCTGGAGAGCTCCACCGAGGGCGAGGTCGCCGGCCGATGAGGCAGATCCTCTTCGCGGGAGCCATCGGGCTCTTCCTGACCCTGATCGGCACTCCGCTGCTGATCAAGCTCCTGGCCCGCAAGGGATACGGGCAGTTCATCCGGGACGACGGCCCGCGCACCCATGGCAGCAAGAAGGGCACGCCCACCATGGGCGGCATCGCCTTCATCCTGGCCACCCTGATCGCCTACGCCCTGGCGAAGGTGATCACCGGCGAGGACCCGACGTTCTCGGGTGTGCTGGTCCTGTTCCTGATGGCGGGCATGGGTCTCGTCGGGTTCCTGGACGACTACATCAAGATCGTGAAGCAGCGGTCGCTCGGCCTGCGGGCCAAGGCCAAGATGGCGGGCCAGTTGATCGTCGGTATCGCCTTCGCGGTGCTCTCGCTCCAGTTCGCCGACAGCCGAGGCAACACTCCGGCGTCCACCAAGCTGTCGTTCGTCACGGACTTCGGCTGGTCCATCGGCCCGGTGCTGTTCGTGGTCTGGGCGCTCTTCATGATCCTCGCGATGTCCAACGGCGTGAACCTCACGGACGGGCTGGACGGCCTCGCCACCGGCGCCTCGGTGATGGTCTTCGGCGCCTACACCTTCATCGGGCTGTGGCAGTTCCAGGAGTCCTGCGCCAACGCGGTCACCCTGACCAACCCCAACGCCTGTTTCGAGGTACGAGATCCACTCGACCTCGCGGTCGTCGCCTCCGCGCTGATGGGCTCCTGCTTCGGCTTCCTGTGGTGGAACACCTCACCCGCGAAGATCTTCATGGGTGACACGGGCTCGCTCGCGCTGGGCGGCGCCCTCGCCGGTCTCGCGATCTGCTCCCGCACGGAGTTCCTGATCGCGCTCCTCGGCGGCCTCTTCGTGATGATCACCATGTCCGTGGTCATCCAGGTCGGTTCCTTCAAGATGACCGGGAAGCGCGTCTTCCGGATGGCTCCGCTCCAGCACCACTTCGAGCTCAAGGGGTGGTCAGAAGTCCTTGTCGTGGTGCGGTTCTGGATCATCCAGGGCATGTGTGTGATCGTGGGCCTCGGACTCTTCTACGCGGGCTGGGCGGCCGATAAGTGAACTGGCAGGGAAAGCGGGTCACCGTCGCGGGTCTCGGGATCTCCGGGATCCCGGCGGCCCGGGTACTGCGCGAACTCGGCGCCGAGGTCACCGTCGTGAACGACGGCGACGACGAGCGGACCCGCGCCCAGGCCGCCGGGCTGGAGAAGCTGGGCGTCACCGTCCGGCTCGGCGACGGGGCGACCCTGCCCGAATCCACCGAGCTGATCGTCACCGCGCCGGGATGGCGGCCGGACAAGCCGCTCTTCGCCGCGGCCGCGGCGGCCGGGGTGGAGATCTGGGGCGATGTGGAGCTGGCCTGGCGGCTGCGCGGGACCGGCGCGGCTCCCTGGCTCGCGGTCACCGGCACCAACGGCAAGACCACGACCGTGCGGATGCTCGCCGCCATCCTGGAGGCGGCCGGGCTCCGCACGGCCGCCGTCGGCAACATCGGTGTCTCGCTGCTGGACGCCGTCACCGGCGACGAGACGTACGACGTGCTCGCCGTCGAACTGTCCAGTTACCAACTGCACTGGGCACCGAGCCCGCGCGCCCACTCCGCGGCGGTCCTCAACCTCGCCCCCGACCATCTCGACTGGCACGGTTCCATGGCGGCGTACGCCGCCGACAAGGGCCGTATCTACGAGGGCAACACCGTCGCCTGCGTCTACAACGCGGCCGACCCGGCGACCGAGGACCTGGTGCGCGCGGCCGATGTCGAGGAGGGCTGCCGGGCGATCGGCTTCACCCTCGGCACCCCCGGGCCGTCCCAACTGGGTGTGGTGGACGGCATCCTGGTCGACCGCGCCTTCGTCGACAACCGCCGCGAGCAGGCCCAGGAGCTCGCCCTGGTCAGCGACATCGCAGCGGACTCCGGAGCATCCGGGGCCGCCCCGCACAACATCGCCAACGCCCTCGCGGCGGCGGCCCTGGCCCGCGCCTTCGGTGTCGAACCCGTCGCCGTACGTGATGGACTGCGCGCCTTCCGTCCCGACCCGCACCGCATCGAACACGTCGCGGACATCGGCGGGGTCGGCTACGTCGACGACTCCAAGGCCACCAACACCCATGCCGCGGAGGCGTCCCTGGCCGCCTACGAACCGATCGTCTGGATCGCCGGCGGCCTCGCCAAGGGCGCGGCCTTCGACGAACTCGTCGAGTCGTCGGCGAAGCGGCTGCGCGGTGTGGTCCTGATCGGGGCCGACCGGGCCCTGATCCGGGAAGCCCTGGCGCGACACGCGCCCGAAGTCCCGGTCGTGGACCTCGACCGGACCGATAGTGGGGCGATGTCGGCGGCGGTCCGCGAAGCGGCACGGCTCGCACAGCCGGGGGACACGGTCCTGATGGCCCCGGCCTGCGCCTCGATGGACATGTTCGCCAACTACAACAAGCGAGGCGAGGCGTTCGCGGACGCGGTACACGCACTCGCCGCCGAGCACGCCTGACCGGTCCGGCCCCGTGCCGTGCCGCGCTGTCCCGGGGCCGCGACACCGGCGGTTTCGCCGCGGGCCCCGGAGCGCCGGCAGCCGCGCCAGGCACGACTGGAGGGGGCAGCGACGATGCCGGCCGACGACATCGCGGGCCGAGATCCGCATCCCGCCGTACGCCGCTGGGAATTCGCCGGGGCGGCCCCGGCCGGCGGGCGCGGGACCCGGCGCGGGCTCGCGCTGCGCGGCCGGGCCGCCGTACGCCGCCCCACGAGCGCTCGCGGCGCGGGGCGCGGTAACGGCCGGCCCCGGCTGCCCCGCGGTGCCGGGCCGCGGGGGATCTACGAACGGGCACGGCGGGCCTGGGACCGCCCGCTCACCGCGTACTACGTGATCCTCGGCAGCGGTCTGCTGATCACCGTGCTCGGGCTCGTGATGGTGTACTCCGCGTCGATGATCTACGCGCTCCAGCTCTCGCTGCCCGGCACGTACTTCTTCCGCAAGCAGTTCGTCGCGGTGGTCCTGGGCACCGGTCTGCTGCTGCTCGCCTCCAAGATGCCGGCCAAGCTCCACCGCGCCTTCTCCTATCCGCTGCTGGTCGGCACGGTCTTCCTGATGGTGCTCGTCCAGATCCCGGGGATAGGGCGGTCCGTCAACGGCAACCAGAACTGGATCTATCTGGGCGGCCCGTTCCAGCTCCAGCCCAGTGAGTTCGGCAAGCTGGCGCTGATCCTCTGGGGCGCCGATCTGCTCGCCCGCAAGCAGGACAGACGGCTGCTCACCCAGTGGAAACACCTGCTTGTGCCGCTTGTCCCGGTCGCCTTCATGCTGCTCGGGCTGATCATGCTCGGCGGCGACATGGGCACCGCGATCATTCTCACCTCCATCCTCTTCGGCCTGCTCTGGCTGGCCGGCGCACCCACCCGCCTCTTCGGCGGGGTGCTCCTGCTGGCCGGCCTGGTCGGCTTCACGCTCATCAAGACCAACGAGAACCGGCTGTCCCGCTTCTCGTGCGTCGGCGCGATCGACCTGGGCCCGCAGGGACAGTGCTGGCAGGCGGTGCACGGAATCTACGCTCTCGCCTCCGGCGGATGGTTCGGATCCGGACTGGGCGCCAGTGTCGAAAAGTGGGGCCAACTGCCCGAACCGCACACCGACTTCATTTTCGCCATCACCGGGGAGGAACTGGGTCTGGCGGGGACGCTGTCGGTGCTCGCTCTCTTCGCGGCTCTAGGCTATGCGGGTATCCGCGTGGCCGGACGCACGGAGGACCCCTTCGTGAGGTACGCAGCGGGAGGTGTGACCACCTGGATCACGGTGCAGGCCGTGGTCAATATCGGTGCGGTGCTCGGTCTGCTGCCGATCGCCGGAGTCCCGCTCCCGCTGTTCTCCTACGGAGGCTCAGCCCTGCTGCCGACCATGTTCGCTATCGGGCTGCTGATCGCGTTCGCGCGAGAGGATCCCGCCGCGAAGGCGGCCCTGGCCATGCGACGGCCCGGGGTGAGATGGAAGACGATGAGACGGCGCGTCAAGAAGCGTCCGTCCGGAGAGCGGTGAATTTCGGTGCATGTCGTACTCGCCGGCGGGGGGACCGCCGGCCACATCGAGCCCGCGCTCGCCCTCGCGGACGCCCTGCGCAGGCAGGACCCCACCGTGGGAATCACGGCCCTCGGTACCGAGCGCGGCCTGGAGACCAGGCTCGTCCCGGAGCGGGGGTACGAGCTGGGACTGATCCCCGCCGTACCGCTGCCGCGCAAACCCACCCCGGAGCTGATCACCGTCCCCGGGCGGCTGCGCGGCACGATCAAGGCCGCCGAGCAGATCCTGGAACGCACCAAGGCGGACTGTGTCGTCGGCTTCGGCGGCTATGTCGCGCTCCCCGGCTACCTCGCGGCCAAGCGGCTCGGGGTGCCCATCGTCGTCCATGAGGCCAACGCGAGGCCCGGTCTGGCCAACAAGATCGGCTCGCGGTACGCGGCCGGCGTCGCCGTCTCCACCCCGGACAGCAAGCTCAGGGGCGCCCGCTACATCGGTATCCCGCTGCGCCGTACCATCGCCACCCTGGACCGGGCCCGGGTCCGCCCCGAGGCACGCGCCGCCTTCGGGCTCGACCCCAACCTTCCGACGCTGCTCGTCTCCGGAGGGTCACAGGGCGCGCGCCGGCTCAACGAGGTGATCCAGCAGATCGCTCCGGTGCTCCAGCGCTCCGGAATCCAGATCCTGCACGCCGTCGGTCCGAAGAACGAAATGCCGCGCGTCGACAACATGCCGGGGATGCCGCCCTATATCCCGGTACCGTACGTGGACCGTATGGACCTCGCGTACGCCGCGGCCGACATGATGCTCTGCCGCGCCGGCGCGATGACCGTCGCCGAACTCTCCGCCGTCGGGCTTCCCGCCGCCTATGTCCCGTTGCCGATCGGCAACGGCGAACAGCGGCTCAACGCCCAGCCGGTGGTGAAGGCCGGTGGCGGACTGCTGGTCGACGACGCCGAACTGACCCCCCAGTGGGTGCAGAGCCAAGTGCTTCCGGTGCTCGCCGACCCGCACCGGCTGTACGAGATGTCCCGCGCGGCCTCCGAGTTCGGCCGCAGGGACGCCGATGAGCTGCTGGTCGCCATGGTGTACGAGGCGATCGCCGGGCGCCGTAAGGCATAGGGAGGCAGGGGAGCGTGGCCGGACCGACGACCGCCGAGCGCGGCGCACGACCGCGGTTGAAGTCCGGCCGCCCTTCTCAGGAGCCGCCGTCCCGCCGGCTCCGGCTCCCGGGCCGGCGGCAGATGATCGTACTGGTGGGCGCGGTGGTGGTTCTCGCCGGCGGACTCTGGGTGCTGTACGGCTCGAACTGGCTGCGGGCCGAGCGGGTGAGCACCTCGGGCACCGCCGTGCTCACCCGTGGCGAGGTGGAGGCGGCCGCCGCCGTACCGGTCGGGGCGCCGCTGATTTCCGTCGACACGGACGCGATTGAGCGCCGCCTCCTGCGGAGACTGCCGCGCATCGACTCGGTCGACGTCGTTCGTTCATGGCCGCACGGGATCGACCTGAAAGTGGTCGAGCGAATCCCCGTCCTGCTGATCGAAAAAGACGCGAAGTTTATCGAAATGGACGGAGCCGGCCAGCGGTTTGCCACGGTGGACACCGCGCCCAGGGGGGTTCCGCTGCTGCGGCTGTCGGCGGACCGGTCGGCCAGTCTGCGGCGCTTCGGAACGGACCGTCTGGCGCGCGAAGCGGTGCGGGTGCGGAGCGGGCTGCCCGGGAAAGTCGCCCAGGACACCAGGGTGATCGAGGTCCGTTCGTACGACTCGATCTCACTGGAGTTGAGCGGCGGCCGTACGGTGATGTGGGGCAGTGCCGAGGGTGGCGCCGCCAAGGCGCGAGCGCTCACCGCTCTCATGAAAGCGGCTCCGGGGGCGGCGCACTTCGACGTCAGCGCGCCCACCGCGCCTGCGGTATCGGGGAGTTGACGGACATATGTGCTGGCCAGCACCCTGGTTGGTCAGCGCTATGGGTGATCACATAGGGTGAAAAGAAAAACGGGAGGTTCGGCGTGTTCGTTGAACGCGCGCCACTTGTCGACTTAGTGTCCTGTTCGGAAGAGTCCAAGAAAGTCCACGAAGCGGACACATTGGTAACCCTAAAGTTCAACGTTAGGGTTTGGGTCGGCGTTTCGAACCGTCCCATCGGCATCAGTCGTCGCGGCGCCACAACCGCGAAGCGACGACACGTAACTCGAGGCGAGAGGCCTTCGACGTGGCAGCACCGCAGAACTACCTCGCAGTCATCAAGGTCATCGGTGTCGGCGGCGGTGGTGTCAATGCCATCAACCGGATGATCGAGGTCGGCCTCAAGGGCGTCGAGTTCATCGCGATCAACACGGACGCGCAAGCACTGTTGATGAGCGACGCCGACGTCAAGCTCGACGTCGGCCGGGAACTCACCCGTGGCCTCGGGGCCGGAGCCAACCCGGCAGTCGGCCGCAAGGCGGCAGAGGACCACCGCGAGGAGATCGAGGAGGTCCTCAAGGGGGCCGACATGGTCTTCGTCACCGCGGGTGAAGGCGGCGGCACCGGCACCGGCGGCGCGCCCGTCGTCGCCAATATCGCGCGCTCGCTGGGCGCCCTGACGATCGGCGTGGTCACCCGCCCGTTCACCTTCGAGGGCCGCCGCCGCGCGAATCAGGCGGAGGACGGCATCGCCGAGCTCCGCGAAGAGGTCGACACCCTCATCGTCATCCCCAACGACCGGCTGCTGTCCATCTCGGACCGCCAGGTCAGCGTGCTCGACGCGTTCAAGTCCGCGGACCAGGTGCTGCTGTCGGGTGTCCAGGGCATCACCGACCTGATCACCACCCCCGGGCTGATCAACCTCGACTTCGCGGACGTCAAGTCCGTGATGTCGGAGGCGGGCTCGGCGCTCATGGGCATCGGCTCCGCCCGCGGCGACGACCGCGCGGTGGCCGCCGCCGAGATGGCGATCTCCTCGCCGCTGCTCGAAGCCTCCATCGACGGCGCTCGCGGTGTCCTGCTCTCCATCTCCGGCGGTTCCGACCTCGGTCTCTTCGAGATCAACGAGGCCGCGCAGCTCGTGAGCGAGGCGGCCCACCCGGAAGCCAACATCATCTTCGGCGCCGTCATCGACGACGCCCTGGGCGACGAGGTACGGGTCACCGTGATCGCGGCCGGGTTCGACGGCGGACAGCCGCCCACCCGCCGTGAGACGGTCCTGGGCTCCGGTTCCTCCAAGCGCGACGAGCAGCCCTCCTCGGCCCGTTCCACGGACAGCGGCCGGCCCACGGGCGGACTCGGCACCGTACCGCCGCGTGACGACAGCCCGGTGCGGGCGGAATCCGCCCCGACGATCAGCGAGAAGTCGTACTCCCAGGTGAGCCCGCCGCAGGTCCCCCCGGCCCGTCCCTACCAGGACGCCCAGGCGGAGGAGCTGGACGTCCCGGACTTCTTGAAGTGATACGGCAGCACGAGACACTGAGCGGCGCGCACTTCGCCTTCACCGACCGGTGGGGCGGGGTGAGCGCCGTTCCGTACGAGCAGCTCAATCTCGGCGGCGCGGTCGGCGACGACCCCGCCGCCGTGCGCGCGAACCGCGAACTCGCGGCGAAGTCCCTGGCCCTCGATCCGGCCCGGGTGGTCTGGATGAACCAGGTGCACGGCCGCGACGTGGCCGTTGTCGAAGGTCCCTGGGCGGACGCGGAGATCCCGGCCGTCGACGGGATCGTCACCCGGCGCCGCGGACTCGCCCTCGCCGTACTCACCGCGGACTGCGTTCCGGTGCTGCTGGCCGACCCGGTCGCGGGGGTCGCGGCCGCCGCCCACGCCGGCCGGCCCGGAATGGTCGCGGGGATCGTCCCGGCCACGGTCGAGGCCATGGTCTCGCTCGGCGCGGAACCGTCCCGGATCACCGCCCGTACCGGACCCGCCGTCTGCGGCCGCTGCTACGAAGTGCCCGCGCCGATGCGCGACGAGGTCGCCGCGGTCGTACCGGAGGCCCGGTCCGAGACGAGCTGGTCCACTCCGGCCGTCGATGTCACGGCCGGAGTGCACGCGCAGCTCGATGCCCTCGGGGTCCGCGACCGGCAGCGGTCGGTGGTCTGCACAATGGAGTCGGACGATCATTTCTCGTATCGCCGCGACCGCACGACCGGCAGGCTCGCCGGCTATGTCTGGCTGGACTGATAAGGCATGAAGGACCGCAAGACCGAACTCGCGGAAAATCTCGCGACGGTGGAGGAACGTATCGCCTCCGCCTGTGCCGCCGCCGGGCGAGAGCGGCGGGAGGTGACCCTGATCGTGGTCACCAAGACCTATCCCGCGAGTGATGTCCGGCTCCTCCATGAACTCGGTGTGCGGCATGTGGCCGAAAACCGTGATCAGGACGCCGCGCCCAAGGCCGCCGCCTGCGCCGATTTGTCGCTCACCTGGCATTTCGTGGGCCAATTGCAGACGAACAAGGTTCGCTCTGTGGCCAGTTATGCCGATGTCGTGCAGTCTCTGGACCGGCTCAAGCTCGTTTCCGCACTCTCCGCGGCGGCGGTGCGCGCGGGGCGCGAGCTGGAGTGCCTGATCCAGGTGGCGCTCGACGCGGAGACCGGGGAGCGCGGGTCGAGAGGCGGCGTGGCACCCGGCGGAATCGAGGAGTTGGCCGCCGCGGTGGCCGGCGCACCAGGACTGCGGCTCGGCGGTCTGATGACCGTGGCGCCGCTCGCCGGGCCGTACGCGGGCCGGCAACAGGCGGCGTTCGAGCGGCTGCTGGAATTCTCATCCCGCCTGCGCGCGGACCATCCGGCTGCGAACATGGTGTCAGCAGGGATGAGTACGGACCTCGAGGACGCCGTGCGGGCCGGAGCGACACATGTTCGCGTCGGTACGGCGGTACTCGGAGTCCGACCCAGCCTCGGGTAACGTCGCGAAGCAAGTCGGACCACAGCAGAAAATATGGTCATTTCCGCCGAAGGCGGACAGGCCTAGTGGATCGCGGGCACTTGGTGACGAGGCCGATCCACCACAGAGCGGAGGACTCAGAGCATGGCCGGCGCGATGCGCAAGATGGCGGTCTACCTCGGCCTCGTGGAGGACGATGGGTACGACGGCCGGGGCTTCGACCCCGACGACGATTTCGAACCCGAGCCGGAACCCGAGCGGGAGCACCGGCGTCACCAGCCCGTCCACACACCGGAGCGGGAGGAACCGGTCCGGGTGGTTTCCCCGCCTCCGCAGCGTGAACGTGAGCGTGAACCGGTTCCGCTAGCGGCAGAAAGCGGACGTCCGGCACGTATCGCCCCCGTGGCATCCATCACACCTGAACGCCCGAGTCTGGAGAAGAACGCACCGGTGATCATGCCCAAGGTTGTGTCCGAGCGGGAGCCCTACCGCATCACCACGTTGCACCCGAGGACCTACAACGAGGCCCGTACCATCGGGGAACACTTCCGCGAGGGCACCCCAGTGATCATGAATCTCACGGAGATGGACGACACGGACGCGAAGCGACTTGTCGACTTCGCGGCGGGACTCGTCTTCGGTCTCCATGGCAGCATTGAACGGGTGACGCAGAAGGTGTTCCTGCTGTCTCCTGCTAACGTCGATGTCACGGCGGAGGACAAGGCCCGCATCGCAGAGGGCGGATTCTTCAACCAGAGCTGAGAACACAACACCGGGAACGACCCGGTCGCACGGCGGGGCAGAACCGGCCGGACGGCCGGAGCAGAGTGAACCAGGGGAGAGGGAAGCGCGGGATGGGCGTAGCGCTACAGGTGGTCTACATCGTGCTGATGTGCTTCCTCATCGTGCTGATTTTCCGGCTGGTCATGGACTACGTCTTCCAGTTCGCCCGTTCATGGCAACCCGGCAAGGCGATGGTGGTCGTTCTTGAGGCCACCTACACTGTCACCGATCCACCGCTCAAGCTTTTGCGGCGGTTCATTCCGCCGCTGCGTCTCGGGGGCGTGGCACTCGACCTGTCCTTCTTCGTTCTGATGATCATCGTGTACATCCTGATCTCGCTCGTGAGCAGCCTTGCGAGGGGAATGTGAACGATACGGTCTTGCCGACTGCCGACGACTACGTAGAGGTGAAGAAGAGATGCCGTTGACCCCTGAGGACGTGCGGAACAAGCAGTTCACGACCGTCCGCCTCCGAGAAGGCTACGACGAGGACGAGGTCGATGCCTTTCTCGACGAGGTCGAGGCCGAACTGACCCGCCTCCTTCGCGAGAACGAGGACCTGCGCGCGAAGCTGGCCGCCGCTACGCGTGCCGCCGCGCAGAACCAGCAGCAGCAGGGCATGCGCAAGCCGCCCGAACAGCAGGACCGGCCGGGGGCTCCGGTGCCCGCCGCCATATCTGGACCGCCGGTCCAGCAGCAGCCGCCGCAGATGGGTCCGCCCCAACTGCCCGGTGGCGCTCCGCAGCTTCCCGCGGGACCGAGCGCGCACGGCGGTCATGGTCCCCAGGGTCACGGTCCTCAGGGTCACGGCCCGCAGGGCCAGCACGGCCCCGGCCCCATGCAGGGTGGTCCGATGGGCCAGGGTGGTCCCATGCAGGGTGGCCCGATGCAGGGCGGTCCCATGGGCCAGGGTGGTCCGATGGGCCAGGGTGGTCCCATGCAGGGTGGCCCGATGCAGGGCGGTCCCATGGGCCAGGGTGGTCCGATGGGCCAGGGCGGTCCCATGCAGGGCGGTCCCATGGGTGGACCGATGGGCGGCCCCATGGGCGGCCACAACCCGCAGATGCAGCAGCCCGGTCAGGGCCCCGGCGGCGACAGCGCCGCGCGGGTGCTCTCCCTCGCTCAGCAGACCGCGGACCAGGCGATCGCCGAGGCGCGCTCCGAAGCCAACAAGATCGTTGGCGAGGCGCGCAGCCGAGCCGAGGGCTTGGAGCGCGACGCGCGCGCCAAGGCGGACGCGCTGGAGCGGGACGCCCAGGAGAAGCACCGCGTGGCGATGGGCTCGCTGGAGTCCGCGCGCGCGACGCTGGAGCGCAAGGTCGAGGACCTGCGCGGCTTTGAGCGCGAGTACCGCACGCGTCTGAAGTCCTACCTGGAGAGCCAGCTCCGTCAACTGGAGACCCAGGCCGACGACTCGCTGGCCCCGCCGCGGACCCCGGCCGCCGCTTCGCTGCCGCCGTCGCCGTCCATGGCTCCGGCCGGTGCGGGCGCGATGGGACACAGCATGGGAGGCGGCCCGTCCATGGGTGGCCACGGCGGTCCCTCCGCGGGCCCGTCGTACGGCGGCCAGCAGCAGATGTCGCCGGCCATGACCCAGCCGATGGCACCGGTGCGGCCGCAGGCGCCGCAGCCGATGCAGCAGGCTCCGTCGCCGATGCGCGGATTCCTCATCGACGAGGACGACAACTGACGGGGGTACGCGTGGACCACGCGTAGCCGTCGGCAGGCTGAGAGGGCTGGGCCCGGGGTGAGCACCCCGGGCCCAGCCCTTGTCTGTGCCCGCTCTCGCCCGCCGGGGCAGCGCCGCGGCGGGAACCACGAAGGCCCGCGCCCCGGTTGACCGGGAGGCGGGCCCTCGGGACGGGTCAGGCCTTGCGGAGGCGGAAGGTGAGGGACAGGCCCTCGTCGGTGAAGGGCTCACCGTACGAGTCGTCCCCCTCGCCGGGGGCGAAGTCCAGCGCCAGGACCTCGTCGGCGACCAGCGCGGCATGGGTGTCCAGGGCCCGCGCCGTCTCGTCGGCCGTGGTGATCCAGCGCACGGCGATACGGTCCGCGACATCCAGGCCGCTGTTCTTGCGGGCCTCCTGGATCAGCCGGATCGCGTCCCGCGCCAGCCCCGCCAGCCGCAGCTCAGGAGTGATCTCCAGATCCAGGGCGACCGTCGCACCCGAGTCGGAGGCGACCGACCAGCCCTCGCGCGGGGTCTCGGTGATGATCACCTCGTCGGGAGCGAGCGAGACCGTTTCGCCGTCCACGGTCACCGAGGCGGTGCCGTCGCGCAGGGCGGCGGACAGCGCCGCCGCGTCCGTCTCCGCGACCGCCTTGGCCACGGCCTGGACGCCCTTGCCGAAACGCTTGCCCAGCGCGCGGAAGTTCGCCTTGGCCGTCGTGTCGACAAGCGATCCGCCCACCTCGGAGAGCGTGGCCAGGGACGAGACGTTCAGCTCCTCGGTGATCTGGGCGCGCAGCTCGGCGGAGAGGGCCTCGAAGCCCGTCGCCGCGATGAGCGCGCGGGAGAGCGGCTGACGGGTCTTCACCCCGGACTCCGCCCGTGTCGCCCGGCCCAGCTCCACCAGCCGCCGTACCAGCGCCGTCTGCTGGGAGAGCGCCGGGTCGATCGCCGTGAGGTCGGCCTCGGGCCAGCCGGCGAGATGCACCGACTCCGGGGCGTCCGGCGTCACCGGTACGACCATGTCCTGCCAGACCCGCTCGGTGATGAACGGGGTCAGCGGGGCCATCAGACGCGTGACGGTCTCGACCACGTCGTGCAGGGTGCGCAGCGCCGCCTTGTCGCCCTGCCAGAAGCGTCGGCGCGAACGGCGGACGTACCAGTTGGACAGGTCGTCCACAAAGGCCGAGAGCAGCTTGCCGGTGCGCTGGGTGTCGTACGCCTCCATGGCCTGGGTGGTCTGGTCGACCAGCGCGTGCAGCTCGCTCAGCAGCCATCGGTCGAGGATCGGCCGGTCGGCCGGCGCCGGATCGGCCCCGCTCGGCGCCCAGTCCGCGGTACGGGCGTACAGGGCCTGGAAGGCGACCGTGTTCCAGTACGTCAGCAGCGTCTTGCGGACGACCTCCTGGATCGTGCCGTGGCCGACCCGGCGGGCCGCCCACGGGGAGCCGCCGGCCGCCATGAACCAGCGGACCGCGTCCGCGCCGTGCTGGTCCATCAGCGGGATCGGCTGGAGGATATTGCCGAGGTGCTTGGACATCTTCCGGCCGTCCTCGGCGAGGATGTGGCCGAGACAGACCACGTTCTCGTACGACGACTTGTCGAAGACCAGCGTGCCGACCGCCATCAGTGTGTAGAACCAGCCGCGTGTCTGGTCGATCGCCTCCGAGATGAACTGCGCCGGATAGCGCTTCTCGAACAGCTCCTTGTTCTTGTACGGGTAGCCCCACTGCGCGAACGGCATCGAACCCGAGTCGTACCAGGCGTCGATGACCTCGGGGACGCGCGTCGCCCGCTGCCCGCACTCCGGGCAGCCGAAGGTGATCTCGTCGATGTACGGGCGGTGCGGGTCCAGCGCGGACTGGTCCGTGCCCGTCAGTTCGCTCAGCTCGGCACGCGAACCGACACAGGTGAGGTGGTTGTCCTCACAGCGCCAGATGGGCAGCGGGGTGCCCCAGTAGCGGTTGCGGGACAGCGCCCAGTCGACGTTGTTGTTCAGCCAGTCGCCGTACCGGCCGTGCTTGACCGAGTCAGGGAACCAGTTGGTCTTCTCGTTCTCGTCCAGCAGCCGGTCCTTGACGGCCGTCGTACGGATGTACCAGGACGGCTGCGCGTAGTAGAGCAGCGCGGTGTGGCAGCGCCAGCAGTGCGGATAGCTGTGCTCGTACGGGACGTGCCGGAACAGCAGCCCGCGCTCGCGCAGGTCCTCGGTCAGCGCCTCGTCCGCCTTCTTGAAGAACACCCCGCCGACCAGCGGGACGTCCTCCTCGAAGGTGCCGTTGGGACGGACCGGGTTCACCACCGGCAGTCCGTAGGCGCGGCAGACCTTGAGGTCCTCCTCGCCGAAGGCCGGGGACTGGTGGACCAGACCCGTGCCGTCCTCGGTCGTGACGTACTCGGCGTTGACGACGTAGTGCGCCTCGGTCCCGGCCGGGAAGTCGACGAAGGTGAAGGGGCGGTCGTAGGTCCAGCGCTCCATCTCGCGGCCGGAGAAGGACTCGCCGGTGGTCTCCCAGCCCTCGCCCAGCGCCTTGCCCAGCAGCGGCTCGGCGACGACGAGCTTCTCCTCGCCGTTCGTCGCGACGACATAGGTGACGCCGGGGTGCGCGGCGACGGCGGTGTTGGAGACCAGGGTCCAGGGCGTGGTCGTCCAGACCAGGAGCGCGGCCTCGCCGGCGAGCGGTCCCGAGGTGAGCGGGAAGCGGACGAAGACCGAGGGGTCGATGATCGTCTCGTAGCCCTGGGCCAGCTCGTGGTCGGACAGGCCGGTCTCGTCGCGCGGGCACCAGGGCGCCACACGGTGGTCCTGGACCAGCAGGCCCTTGTTGAAGATCTCCTTCAGCGACCACCAGACGGACTCGACGTACTCCGGGTCCATCGTCCGGTAGGCGTCGTCCAGATCGACCCAGTACCCCATGCGGGTCGTCAGCTCGGCGAAGGCGTCGGTGTGCCGGGTCACGGACTCACGGCACTTGGCGTTGAACTCGGCGATGCCGTACGCCTCGATGTCCTTCTTGCCGTTGAAGCCCAGCTCCTTCTCCACCGCCAGCTCCACGGGCAGGCCGTGGCAGTCCCAGCCGGCCTTGCGCGCGACGTGGTAGCCGCGCATGGTGCGGAAGCGGGGGAAGACGTCCTTGAACACGCGGGCTTCGATGTGGTGTGCGCCGGGCATCCCGTTGGCGGTGGGCGGGCCCTCGTAGAAGACCCACTCGGGACGGCCCTCGGACTGTTCGAGGCTCTTGTCGAAGACCTTGTGGTCGCGCCAGAAATCGAGCACGGCGTGCTCCAGCGCGGGCAGGTCGACCTGGGCGGGCACCTGGCGGTACTGGGGCGGGTTCACTGGTGTCATGAGGCGCTTCCTCCGGCGGAACTCTGGCATCTCCGTCGGAGGGACGAGAGCTGGGCTCCCGCGGTACCACCCTCCTTGGCCCCGGGTGTGTCCACCCGCGGCCCCCTCATTGGGGTCGCGCTGCCGGTTCTACTCGCCCCCGGCGCACCGTGGGCTTTCTTCCGGCGGCTCCGGGGTGATCCTTCGCTTCGCGCTCGCCCCCGGGCTCTCACCGTCCCCGGGTCGCTCATGGCCGCGTACGACGCTACTCGTCCCCATCCACGCCTCTCGCTCGGCCCAGTGTACGGGGCCCGGCGGGGCGCGGCCGACCGGTTTTGCCGGGGCTGCCGTACGGCCGAACGCGTGACCCGAACGGTTACTCCGGGCCCGGCACAGGGGGGTGGTCGCCCCGGAGGCGGATTACCGGGCGGCGCGCTGGGCACAACGGATGCAGGCTTGTCTTGTCATCGCATGGGGAGGGCCGAACCGGCGGCGTGCCCCGTTTGTCGCGGGGTCGGGGTCGATTTATCGTCCCACCACGATTCGCGCGCAAGATCACACTATGTGAAGGGGCCGCGGCATGGTGGCGAAGAAGACCGCCGCGAAGAAGGCGACCGCGAAGAACACCACGCCGCCGGCGAAGAAGGCGAAGAAGACACCGGCCGAGAAGACGGCGGCGGACCGGACGGCCCCGAAGCAGAAGTCCGCGAAGAAGTCGCCGGCGAGCAGGACACCGGTGAAGAAGTCCGCGGCCGAGCGGGCGGTACCCGACCGGGCCGCCGGCGGAGCCGCGAAGAAGGCCGCGTCCGCGGCCGAGGGGGCGGCCCAGGCCGCGAAGCAGACGGGAGCCAGGACGGTGGCAGCGAAGAAGAGTGCGGGCGGCGGGAACACCGCTGCCGGTAAGGGCGCCGCGGCGGCCGCGACAGCGGTCCCCACGGCACGCGCCGCCGCCGCGACAACGCCGGGGGAGCTCGCGGTACGACCCGGCGAGGAGCCGTGGACCCCGGAGGAGGTCGCGGGCGCGCGGGCCGAGCTGGAAGGCGAGATCGCCCGGCTGACCGCCGAGATCACCTCGTCGGAGACCGCGCTGGCCGGGCTGATGCGGGACTCCGGCGACGGGGCCGGGGACGATGAGGCGGACACCGGTACCAAGAACATCACGCGGGAGCACGAGATGGCCCTGGCGGCCAACGCCCGCGAGATGCTGGAACAGACCGAGCGGGCGCTGCTGCGGCTCGACGCGGGGACGTACGGACTCTGTGAGATCTGCGGCAATCCCATCGGAAAGGCCCGGATGCAGGCGTTCCCGCGAGCCACACTCTGTGTGGAGGACAAGCAGAAGCAGGAACGGCGTGGCTGAACGCGTACGCGTGTGCCGTACCCTCGTCCTCATTCAGGCACCTAGGTTGAGGGACTCACGTGGCAGAGGCGGAGCGCGGCATCGGTACGCCGGATGTTGACGACCAGGCTGTGGCTTCCGCCGAGCGGCCCCGGGGGAGGCGCAGGATCCTGGCGCTCTTCGGCGTCGCGGTCGTGGCCTATCTGCTGGATCTCGGCAGCAAGATGCTGGTGGTGGCCCGGCTGGAGCACCATGAGCCGATCGATGTCATCGGCGATCTCCTGAGGTTCGAGGCGGTACGGAACCCGGGCGCGGCCTTCGGGATCGGCGAGGCGTTCACGGTGATCTTCACGATCATCGCGGCGACGGTGATCGTGGTGATCGCCCGGCTCGCGCGCAAGCTCTACAGCCTGCCCTGGGCGATCGCGCTCGGTCTGCTGCTCGGTGGCGCGCTCGGCAATCTCACCGACCGGATCTTCCGCGCGCCGGGGGTGTTCCGGGGCGCCGTCGTGGACTTCATCGCGCCGTCGCACTTCGCGGTCTTCAATCTCGCCGACTCCGCGATCGTCTGCGGCGGCGTCCTGATCGTGCTGCTGTCGTTCCGGGGGCTGGACCCCGACGGGACCGTCCACAAGGACTGACAGGGCATACTCGACGGGTGAGCTTTCCCGAGATCAGAACGCTGCCCGTGCCCGACGGCCTGGAGGGTGAGCGCGTCGACGCCGCCATCGCCCGTATGTTCGGGTTCTCCCGGACGAAGGCGGCCGATCTGGCCGCTTCCGGGAAGGTCCAGGTCGACGGCGCCGTCGTCGGAAAGTCCGAGCGGGTGAACGGCGGGGCCTGGCTCGAGGTGGAGATGCCCGAGGCTGCCGCGCCCGTGCGGATCGTCGCCGAGCCGGTCGAGGGCATGGAGATCGTGCACGACGACGACGATCTCGTGGTGATCGCCAAGCCGGTCGGAGTGGCCGCGCACCCGAGCCCCGGCTGGACCGGTACGACGGTCATCGGCGGTCTGGCCGCGGCCGGCTACCGGATCTCGACCTCCGGCGCGGCCGAACGGCAGGGCATCGTGCACCGGCTGGACGTGGGCACCTCGGGGCTGATGGTCGTGGCCAAGTCGGAGCGGGCGTACACCCTGCTCAAGGCGCAGTTCAAGGAGCGCGTCGTCGACAAGCGCTACCACGCGCTGGTGCAGGGCCACCCGGATCCGATGAGCGGCACCATCGACGCCCCGATCGGCCGCCACCCGCACCACGACTACAAGTGGGCCGTCACCGCCGAGGGCAAGCCGTCGGTCACGCACTACGACCTGATCGAGGCGTTCCGGTCGGCCTCGCTGCTGGACATCAAGCTGGAGACGGGCCGTACGCATCAGATCCGGGTGCACATGTCGGCCCACCGCCACCCGTGCGTGGGTGATCTCACCTACGGCGCCGATCCGACGCTGGCGAAGCGGCTGGGTCTGACCCGGCAGTGGCTGCACGCGGTGCGGCTCGGCTTCGAACACCCCTCGGACGGCCGGTGGGTGGAGTTCGCCAGCGGCTATCCGGCGGATCTCCAGGGCGCGCTGGACACGGTCAGGGCGGAGAGCAACGTATGAGCGCGGCCACGAACGGTGAATCCGGGTCCCCGGGGGCTTCGATACCTCTGGCGTACACGGTGCGCGTCGCGGTGGATCCGGCGGACATCGAGGCGTGCTTCGCCGTGCGCAAGGAAGTCTTCGTCGTCGAACAGCGGGTGCCCGAGGACATCGAGTACGACGGCCGGGACGGCGACGCCGTCCAGGTGCTGGCCGTCCGCGACGACGGGCTCCCGCTGGGCACCGGCCGGTTGCTGTACGGCCCCGGCGCGGCCGACAGGACCGGCGGGGATCCGGCCGTCGGTTCCCTGGGCCGGCTGGCGGTCGGGGCGGCGGCCCGGGGCCGCGGCGTCGGCGCCGCGCTGGTGCGGGCGATCGAGGAGGCGGCGCGCGGACGCGGTCTCGCGGTGGTGGATCTGCACGCCCAGTCGCACGCGCTGGGTTTTTACGAGCGGCTGGGGTACGAGGCGTACGGACCCGAGTTCCTGGACGCGGGCATCGCGCACCGGTCGATGCGGCGCGCGCTGTAGCGGTTCTGCCGCGCCGGGGGCGGCCGGCGCCGTACGAGCGGTGCCGGCGGCTCAGTCCGGGTTACCTCTTGGCCGGATTCGGATGAGCCGCGTGGCAGGCTTGGGCCCTTGATCGCCAAGCCCGCCCGTCGACCGCCGGAGGACGTCCGTGGACCAGCTCGCGCTGCTGCTCGTGCTGTTGCTCGGAGCGGTGGTCACGGTGCCCCTCGGCGAGCGTCTGCGGCTGCCGCCGCCGGTGCTGATGACCCTGGTGGGCATCGCGCTCGCGCTGCTGCCCTTCGTACCGGACGTGCAGGTCCCGCCGGACTTCATCCTGCCGCTGTTGCTGCCGCCGCTGCTGTACGCGGCCGTGCAGCGCACCTCCTGGCGGCAGTTCGCGGCCAACAAGCGCCCCATCTTCCTGCTCGCGGTCGCCCTGGTCTTCGTGACGACGGCCGCCGTGGCCTGGGTGGCCAACTCCATCGTGCCGGGACTGCCGATCGCCGCCGCGGTCGTGCTGGGCGCGCTTGTCGCCCCGCCCGACCCGGTGGCCGCGACCGCCGTCGCCGGCTCCCTGGGGCTGCCCAGGCGGCTGGTGTCGATCCTGGAGGGCGAGGGGCTCTTCAACGACGTCACCGCGATCGTGCTCTACCACGTGGCCGTCGCGGCGGCGGTCAGCGGAACGTTCTCCTGGCCGAAGGCGGTCGGCACGCTCGTGCTCTCCGCGGTGGTGGCGGTGGCGGTGGGCCTCGCGCTGGGGTGGCTCTCCAACCATCTGATGTCGCTGCTCGGGGACGCGACGCTGCAGATCGGACTGACGCTGCTGGTGCCGTTCGTCAGTTACGTACTGGCGGAGGAACTGCTCGGGTCGGGTGTGCTCGCCGTACTCACCACCGCGCTCTATCTCGCCGAGCACACCGCGGACGCCGACGACGTCATGGGAAGGCTGGCCGGCAACGCCTTCTGGCAGGTCGTCGACACGCTGGTCACCGGCGTCGCCTTCGGGCTGATCGGACTCGAACTCCACAACGCCGTCAGCGCGGCGGCCGGCCGGGAGTTCCAACTCCTCGGCTGGGGCGCGGCGGTGGTCGGGGTGGTCGTGGGCGTACGGCTGCTGTATCTGCTGCCGGCCACCTGGCTGGCCAAACGGATGCACACGCTCCGCGACTACGACGAGGACATCCCGCTCGGCTGGCGCGAGACGGTGGTGATGTGGTGGGCCGGGATGCGCGGGGTGGCCTCGGTCGCCCTGGCGCTGGCGATCCCGCTCAGGACCGACAGCGGAGAGCCGTTTCCCGGCCGGGAGGAGATCATCTACATCGCGTTCGCGGTCATCGTGACGACGCTGGTCTTCCAGGGGCTGACCCTGCCCTGGCTGGTACGGCGGCTCGGGGTACGGGCGGACACCGGCGCCGAGCGGGAGCTGGAGCACTCGCTCGCGGTGCGCGCGGCGCGGGCGGCCAGGCGGCGGCTCCGGGAGATCGAGAACGTCGAGGACCTGCCGGAGGACGTCAGCGAGCGGCTGCAGCGCGGCGCGTTCGACATCGGAGTGCGGATCAGCCCCGACATCGTCGACGACGAGCGGCGCGAGTGGTTCGCCAAGCGGGCGGACCGGGTCAGGACCGTTCAGCGCGTCCAGCGCGACATGATGTCGGCGGCCCGCCACGAGGTCCTGTCGGCACGCAACGAACCGGGTGTGGACCCCGAGGTGGTGGACCGCGTGCTGCGCCATCTCGACGTGCGCAGCATGCGCTGAGTCCGCGCGTTCAGCCCCGGCCGGTGCGCGGCGGCGCGGCGCCCTCGGCGGCGACGGACGGATGCGCGCCGTTCCTGGGCAGGGCCGCCGCGGTCGCCGTGGAGATCCTCGGCAGGGCGTACGGATGGCGTTCCGAGAGCCAGGCGAGCATCTGCTCGCGTACCGCGCAGCGGGCCGTCCAGATGTCGTCCGCGTCCTTGGCCGTGACCACCGCGCGCACCTCGATCGTGCTCGGTGTGGTGTCCGTGACCGCCAGGCTCCAGTCGCGTCCGTCCCAGGCCGCGCACTCCTTCAGGATCTCCCGCAGCCTCTCGCGCATCAGCGGCACCGGCGCCGAGTGATCGAGCTGGAAGAAGACCGTGCCGGTCATCTGCACCCCGCCACGCGACCAGTTCTCGAAGGGCCTGCTGGTGAAGTAGGAGACCGGCATCGTGATGCGCCGCTCGTCCCAGGTCCGCACGGCGAGGAAGGTGAGCGTGATCTCCTCGACCACGCCCCACTCGCCGTCCACCACCACCGTGTCGCCGATCCGCACCATGTCGCCGAAGACGATCTGGAAGCCCGCGAAGAGATTGCCGAGCGTCGGCTGGGCGGCGACACCGGCGACCACGCCGATGATGCCCGCCGAGGCGAGCACCGAGGTGCCGACGGCGCGCATGTCGGGGAAGGTGAGCAGGATCGCCGCGATCGCCACGACCACGACGACCGCCGTCACGATCCGCATGATCATCGTCACCTGGGTGCGGACCCGGCGGATCCGGGCCGGGTCGCGGGTCGACGTCGCGTAACGGGCGTAGGTCGACTCCACCGCGGCGGACACGATCCGCACCATCAGCCAGGCGCCGGCGCCTATGAGCACCAGCGTCAGCGCCCGGCCGATCCCGTCCTGGCGGTCCTCGATGATCCGCCACCGGGTCTCGTGGAAGGTGCCGCGCAGCAGCGCGGTGAGCAGGACGACCTGGAGCGGCAGCCGGCAGCGGCGCAGCAGCCCCCACAGCGGGGTCTCGGGGTGGCGGCCGTCCACGCGGCGCAGCAGTACGTCGACCCCCCAGCCGAGCACCAGAGTGAGCAGGACCGCGCCGCCGAGCACGGTCAGCGGGCGCAGTACGTTCTCCATGGCTCCCTCGGTGGTTCCGGTGGGTGCTGGCAGGATGGCCGGATGGACATCATGCTTTTCCACTCGGTCTACGGTCTGCGCCCAGCGGTGCACGCGGCCGCCGACCGGTTGCGTGCCGCTGGGCATGACGTGCGCGTGCCCGACCTCTTCGAGGGGCAAACCGCCGACACCGTCGAGGAGGGCATGGCGCTGAAGGACAAGATCGGCAAGGACGAGCTGCTCCGGCGCGCGGTCCTGGCCGCGGCGCCGTACTCCGAGCGCGGTCTGCTCTACGCGGGCCTCTCACTGGGCGGATCCATCGCGCAGAACCTGGCGCTGGGCGACGAGAGGGCCCGGGGGCTGCTGCTGTTGCACGGCACGTCCGACATCGCGGAGAACGCGTCCGTCGACGACCTGCCCGTACAGCTGCATGTGGCCGACCCGGACCCGTTCGAGACACACGACTGGCTGACCGCCTGGTATCTCCGGATGGGGCAGGTGGGCGCCGACGTGGAGATCTACCGCTATCCGGGCGCCGGACACCTGTACACCGATCCGGAGCTGCCGGACTACGACGAGGCCGCCGCCGAGGAGACCTGGCGGATCGGGCTCGCCTTCATCGCATCGCTCTGAGCGGGGCGCGGCACCGAACGGCGACGGGCGGGCGAACCCCTCGGTTCGCCCGCCCGCCGGACCTGACCGCGCCGGTCCGGCGGCCTACGCCGCGAGGGCCTTGGTGATCGCCGCGTTGAACTCGTCCACCGTCATCGGCGGGTTCTGGCTGCCCTCGGCGGTGAGCGCCTTGCCGTCCATCTTGAATGTCGGAGTGCCCTGCACACCGCTCTTGTCGAAGGCGGCGGACATCTTCATCGCCCAGGCGTCGAACGTGCCCTCACGCACGTCCTTCTGGAACGCCTTGTCGCCCTTGAGCGAGTTCACCGAGTCGGCCACCTTGATCAGGTAGCTGTCGTCGGCGAACTTGTCCGTGCTCTCCTCGGGGTGGTACTTGGCCGAGTACAGCGCGGTCTTGTACTGGAGGAAGGCCTCCGGGCTCACATTGAGCGCCGCGCCCAGCGCGGACAGGGCGTTCTTCGAGCCGGTGCCGTTGTCGGAGTTGTCGATGAAGGTCGCTCCGACGTACTTCACCTTGAACTTGCCGGCGTCGATGTCGTTCTGGACGGTCGGGCCGACCGTCTGCTCGAAGTTCGCGCATATCGGGCAGCGCGAGTCCTCGTACAGTTCGAGCGTCTTCTTGGCGTCGGCCTTGCCGATGACGACGGTCGTGCCGTCCGCGCCCTCGGTGTTCTTCGGGGCGGTGACGTTCGTCTCGTCCTTCATCGCCTCCCAGTGCGAGGGCTTGTTGTTCTGTACGACGGCGAAGCCCACGCCGCCGGCTATCGCCAGGACCACGACGGCCGAGCCGATGACGACGAGCTGCCGGCGGACCCGGTCCTTCCTCGCCTGCCGCTCGCGCTCCTCGCGCAGCCGTTCGCGGGCGGCGGCCTTGCTGGACTGGTTGTTGCGTGCGCTCATGACTGTTCACTCCGTGTGAGGTGCTGATGATCGGGGACGTACGCGGGGAGACGCCGGCTCAGACAGAGCCGAGCGCCGGACGCGGCGGTCCCCGCCGTCCCACGGAGTGCACAAGGAGACGCGTACGGGACGGGCGCGGACGGCCCGTGGCGGGCGTGCCCGGCCGGGCGGCCGCGCGGACCGGCCGGGCCGCGGCGAACGCGGTCAGCAGCGGCCGGAACGCGGCGGCCGCCGCCGTCCGCACCAGACCGGCCAGCGCGGCCTCGCCGTGCCGCAGCCAGGCCGCGGCGAGCAGCCCGATCGACACATGGACGGCGAGCAGCAGCCATGGGAGGGCCGGGTCGGTGGAGTTCAGCAGAGCGGCACCGGTGGACTCGGGGGAGACCACACCGGGCAGCGGCGCCCCGAATCCGCTTCCGCACAGGACATCGAGGCCGACCGAGCGCAGCGACCCCGCGACGGGGCCGCCGGCCGGGCCGTAACAGACCTGCTGGCCGCTGGTGAAGACGGTGTCCGCGGCCAGTTCGAGCGGCACGAGCAGCGCGGCGATCCGCCAGAAGCCCCGTTCCCGGCCCGCCGCCGCGTAGGCGAGGAAAAACACCACGGCGCTGAGCGCGGCGACGACGGACAGCGGGAGCGGGGCCCGGGACAGCAGCACATGGGAGCCCGCGGACAGCGTCACGACCACCGCCGTGAACAGTGCTGCCCGCGCCGCTCTGAGCCGCGTCCCCGAGATGTCCATCGTCGCCGAGTGTGCCATGACCCCCGGTAAGCGGTCCCTAAAGGCCGGCCGGCTGCCCCAGGCGGCCGTTGCGGAACAGGTCGACGAAGATCTGGTGGTCGGCCCTGGCCCGCGCGCCGTAGGAGTGCGCGAAGTCCACCAGCAGCTCGGCGAACCCGTCCTCGTCCGCCGCGATCGCCGCGTTGATGGCCCGCTCCGTGGAGAACGGCACCAGCGAGTGGCCGCTGTCGTCGTCCGCCGCCGCGTGCATCGTGGCCGTGGCCCTGCCGAGGTCGGCGACGACCGCGGCGATCTCCTCCGGATCGTCGAGATCGGACCAGTCCAGGTCCACCGCGTACGGGGAGATCTCCGCCACGAGCTGGCCGCTGCCGTCCAGCTCGGTCCAGCCCAGCCACGGATCGGCGTGGGCCTGGAGCGCCCGCTGTGAGATCACCGTGCGGTGGCCCTCGTGCTGGAAGTACTCGCGGACGGCGCTGTCGGTGATGTGCCGGGAGACCGCCGGGATCTGCGCCTGCTTCATATAGATCACGACGTCGTTCTCCAGGGCGTCGCTGTTGCCCTCCAGCAGGATGTTGTAGGAGGGCAGCCCCGCGGAACCGATACCGACGCCCCGCCGTCCGACGACGTCCTTCACACGGTACGAGTCGGGCCGGGTCAGGCTCGACTCGGGAAGCGTCTCCAGATAGCCGTCGAAGGCCGCGAGGATCTTGTACCGGGTGGCCGCGTCCAGCTCGATGGAGCCGCCGCCGGGAGCGAAGCGCCGCTCGTACTCACGGATCTCGGTCATCGAGTCGAGCAGCCCGAACCGGGTCAGCGAGCGGGCCGAGCGGAGCACGCTGAGCAGCGGGCCCTGCGCCGTGTCCAGGGTGAACGGCGGCACCTCGTCGTTCTTGGCGCCGGTCGCCAGCGCGTGGATCCGCTCGCGGTACGCGCCCGCGTAGATCTCCACCAGCTCGGTGATCTGCTCGTCGCTGAGGGCCTTGGTGTAGCCGATCAGCGCGAGGGACGCGGCGAGGCGCTTCAGGTCCCAGGTGAAGGGGCCGATGTACGCCTCGTCGAAGTCGTTGACGTTGAAGATCAGCCGGCCGTTGGCGTCCATGTAGGTGCCGAAGTTCTCCGCGTGCAGATCGCCGTGGATCCACACCCTGCTGGTGCGCTCGTCCAGGAACGCGCCGGCGCCGCTGCTGGAGCGCTCCCGCTCCAGGTCGGAGTAGAACAGGGGTGCGGTGCCCCGGTAGAAGGCGAACGCGGAGGCCGCCATCTTCCGGAACTTCACCCGGAAGGCCGCTGGATCGGCCCCCAGAAGCTCACCGAAGGCGGTGTCGAAAACGGCGAGGATCTCCTCGCCGCGCTGCTCGTCAGCTTCTTCAACGGGTCGCGGGACCGACATCGCTGGGTGCCTCCTGGCGCATGACAAATCGGGTCGGGGGAACAGGGCCGGACGTACAGGTCGGGTGCGCCGGCTCGCCTCTCCGACGACGCCGGGGCATCGTCGGAGAGGCAACGCACGACGCTACTCGCAACGCGCGAAGCTACTCGCGAGTGCCCGTCGGCTGTCAGTCCTGAGACGTAGACTTCCACGCTGTCCCCCCAGACTCTCTGCGGCCCGGGGGTCCGGGGTGTTGCCCCCGGGAAAGACCGTTCCGTACGCTCGCTGGAGGCCCCCACCGTGACCAAGCCGCCGTTCACGCACCTGCATGTCCACACCCAGTACTCGCTGCTGGACGGTGCCGCGCGGCTGGGGGACATGTTCAACGCCTGCAAGGACATGGGCATGTCGCACATCGCCATGACCGACCACGGCAATCTGCACGGCGCCTATGACTTCTTCCATCAGGCGAAGAAGGCGGGCGTGACGCCGATCATCGGCATCGAGGCGTATGTGGCGCCGGAGTCCCGGCGGAACAAACGCAAGATCCAGTGGGGCCAGCCGCACCAGAAGCGGGACGACGTCTCCGGTTCCGGTGGTTACACCCACAAGACGATCTGGGCGGCGAACAGGACGGGGCTGCACAACCTGTTCCGGCTGTCCTCCGACGCGTACGCGGAGGGCTGGCTGCAGAAATGGCCCCGGATGGACAAGGAGACCATCGCCCAGTGGTCCGAGGGCCTGATCGCGTCGACGGGCTGCCCCTCGGGCGAGCTGCAGACACGGCTGCGGCTCGGCCAGTTCGACGAGGCCCTGAAGGCCGCCTCCGAGTACCAGGACATCTTCGGCAAGGACCGGTATTTCCTGGAGCTGATGGACCACGGCATCGAGATCGAGCGCCGGGTCAGGGACGGGCTGCTGGAGATCGGCAAGAAGCTCGGCATCCCGCCGCTGGTCACCAATGACTCGCACTACACCTACGCGCACGAGGCGACCGCGCACGACGCGCTGCTGTGCATCCAGACCGGAAAGAACCTCTCCGACCCGGACCGCTTCCGCTTCGACGGCACCGGCTACTACCTCAAGTCCACGGACGAGATGTACGCGGTGGACTCCTCCGACGCCTGGCAGGAGGGCTGCGCCAACACCCTGCTGGTCGCCGAGCAGATCGACACCGAGGGCATGTTCCAGGAACGGAACCTGATGCCCAAGTTCGAGGTGCCCGAGGGCTTCACCGAGGTCACCTGGTTCCGGGAAGAGACCATGCGCGGCATGGCCCGCCGCTATCCGAACGGCATCCCGGAGGACCGGCAGAAGCAGGTCGAGTACGAGATGGGGATCATCATCGAGATGGGCTTCCCCGGATACTTCCTCGTGGTCGCCGACTTCATCATGTGGGCGAAGAACAACGGCATCGCGGTCGGCCCCGGCCGTGGTTCCGCGGCCGGTTCGATCGTCTCGTACGCGATGGGCATCACCGACCTCGACCCGATCGAGCACGGTCTGATCTTCGAACGCTTCCTCAACCCCGAGCGCATCTCGATGCCCGATGTCGACATCGACTTCGACGAGCGCCGGCGCGGTGAGGTCATCCGGTACGTCACGGAGAAGTACGGCGCCGACAAGGTCGCCATGATCGGCACCTACGGCAAGATCAAGGCCAAGAACGCGATCAAGGACTCCGCGCGTGTGCTCGGCTATCCGTACGCCATGGGCGACCGGCTCACCAAGGCCATGCCCGCCGACGTCCTGGGCAAGGGCATCGATCTCAACGGCATCACCGACCCCAAGCACCCGCGCTACAGCGAGGCCGGCGAGATCCGGGGGATGTACGAGAACGAGGCGGATGTGAAGAAGGTCATCGACACCGCCAAGGGTGTCGAGGGCCTGGTCCGGCAGATGGGTGTGCACGCCGCCGGCGTGATCATGTCCAGCGAGACGATCACCGACCATGTCCCGGTCTGGGTCCGGCACACCGACGGCGTCACCATCACCCAGTGGGACTACCCGAGCTGCGAGTCGCTCGGCCTGCTGAAGATGGACTTCCTGGGGCTGCGCAACCTCACGATCATGGACGACGCCGTCAAGATGGTGAAGGCCAACAAGGGCGTCGCCCTCGACCTGCTCGCGCTGCCGCTGGACGACCCCAAGACCTACGAACTCCTCTGCCGGGGCGACACGCTCGGGGTCTTC
This sequence comes from Streptomyces sp. NPDC006923, assembly GCF_040635655.1. Classification (NCBI taxonomy): domain Bacteria; kingdom Bacillati; phylum Actinomycetota; class Actinomycetes; order Kitasatosporales; family Streptomycetaceae; genus Streptomyces; species Streptomyces sp. NPDC006923. The sequence goes on along the minus strand of NZ_JBEYIF010000001.1, from coordinate 247,640 downwards.
CAGTTCGACGGCGGGCCGATGCGTTCGCTGCTGCGGCTGATGAAGCCGGACAACTTCGAGGACATTTCCGCCGTCTCGGCCCTGTACCGGCCGGGCCCGATGGGCATGAACTCGCACACGAACTACGCGCTGCGCAAGAACGGCCAGCAGGAGATCACGCCGATCCACCCGGAGCTGGAGGAGCCCCTCAAGGAGGTCCTCGGCCTCACCCACGGCCTGATCGTGTACCAGGAGCAGGTGCAGAAGGCCGCCCAGATCATCGCCGGGTACTCCCTCGGCGAGGCCGACATCCTCCGCCGCGTCATGGGCAAGAAGAAGGCCGACGAACTGGCGAAGAACTTCGTCCTGTTCCAGGCCGGCGCGAAGAAGAACGGCTACTCGGACGAGGCGATCCAGGCCCTGTGGGACGTCCTGGTCCCGTTCGCCGGATACGCGTTCAACAAGGCGCACTCGTCCGCGTACGGACTGGTCACCTACTGGACCGCCTATCTCAAGGCGAATTACCCGGCCGAATACATGGCCGCCCTGCTGACCTCGGTCAAGGACGACAAGGACAAGTCCGCCGTCTATCTGAACGAGTGCCGCCGCATGGGCATCAAGGTACTGCCGCCCAATGTGAACGAATCCCAGGCGAACTTCGCCGCCCAGGGCGACGACGTGATCCTCTTCGGTCTGACGGCCGTGCGGAACGTCGGACAGAACGTGGTGGACTCGATCATCCGCTGCCGCAAGGCGAAGGGGAAATACTCCAGCTTCCCCGACTTCCTCGACAAGGTCGAGGCGGTCGTCTGCAACAAGCGCACCGTGGAATCGCTCATCAAGGCCGGTGCCTTCGACGAGATGGGCCACACCCGCAAGGGCCTGGTCGCCCACCACGAGCCGATGATCGACAACGTGGTGCAGGTCAAGCGCAAGGAGGCCGAGGGACAGTTCGACCTCTTCGGCGGCATGGGTGACGAGGAAACCACGGAGCCGGGCTTCGGGCTCGACGTGGAATTCTCCGACGTCGAATGGGACAAGGCGTATCTGCTCGCCCAGGAACGCGAAATGCTCGGGCTCTATGTCTCCGACCACCCGCTCTTCGGTATCGAGCATGTGCTGTCCGACAAGTCCGACGCGGCGATCTCCCAGCTCACCGGGGGCGAGCACGCGGACGGCGCGGTCGTCACCATCGGCGGCATCATCTCCGGCCTCCAGCGCAAGATGACCAAGCAGGGCAACGCCTGGGCGATCGCCACGGTCGAGGACCTGGCCGGCTCCATCGAGTGCATGTTCTTCCCCGCCACCTACCAGCTCGTCTCCACCCAGCTCGTCGAGGACACTGTCGTCTTCGTCAAGGGGCGCCTCGACAAGCGCGAGGACGTGCCGCGGCTCGTCGCGATGGAGCTGGCGGTCCCGGACCTGTCGTCCGCCGGGACCAACGCGCCCGTCACCATCACCATCCCCACGGTGAAGGTGACGCCGCCGATGGTCAGCAGGCTCGGCGAGATCCTCAGCCACCACCGCGGCAATTCCGAGGTCAGGATCAAGCTCCAGGGCGCCCAGAAGACCACGGTGCTCCGGCTCGACCGGCACCGGGTGCAGCCCGACCCGGCCCTCTTCGGCGATCTGAAAGTCCTGCTCGGCCCGTCCTGCCTGGCCGGGTAATCCAGCCGGACAACCGAATACCGGACAACCGAATACCGGATAATCCATCCCGCACACCGGACAGGCAAGCGGATGGACAACCCGATAAAGCGGCCCGCAGCGGGCCGGACATGTGAGGGGCACACCCAAAAACGGGTGTGCCCCTCATGTCTGCGATTTTTCTGCTTCCCCGCGCGTCAGTTGTGGCCGAAACGCTTCTGCCGCCCCTTGTGAGGAGCTTCCGCCGGCGCGATCCTCGACTGCATCTGCTCAGCCTGGTCCTCCATGGAGGATTTCGCCTGTTCGGCGCCCCGCGGGGCGGCCGGCCGGCCCTGCTGCTTATTGCGATCTCGGTTCTTGTTCTTGGCCATGATGTGCCTCCTGCGCGGATTGGCGGCCAGGACCGCGTTCAGAGTCACATAGGGTTTGAACTGTCGCATTTTGGATCATTGCCGTGTGTAGTGGGAGCCTGTCAACGCGTTGTCCGGAGATACGCCACGCCGATGATCGAGTTCCGGACGTCAAGCCTGTTGCCGTCGGGCAGACTCGAAGGAAACCCGAAGCAACTCCCGATGATCCCGAGGTTCCCGAAAGAAGGTGGAACACGTGGACCGCTGCGTCGTCCTGGTGGACGCCGGCTATCTGCTGGGCGCCGCCGCGAGTCTCCTCGCCGGAGAACCGGCCCGTTCCCGCATCACCGTCGACCACGCCGCCCTCATCCAGGGCCTGCGCGAGCGCGCGGAAGCCGATACGGAACAGCCGCTGCTCCGCATCTACTGGTTCGACGGCGCCCCCGACCGGGTCCCCCAGCCCGAGCACCGGCGGCTGCGTGTGATGTCGCGGGTCACCGTACGGCTCGGCGCCCTCACCCGCAGCGACGGGCGCTGGGCGCAGAAGGGCGTCGACGCGGCCATGCACGCGGAGCTGACCGAATTGGCCAGAAATCGCGCCTGCTCCGATGTGGTGCTGGTGACCGGGGACGGCGATCTGCTGCCCGGTCTGATGTCCGCCAAGGAGCATGGCGTCGCCGTCCACCTCTGGGCGGTCCAGGCCGCCGACGGCGACTACAACCAGTCCGAGGACCTGGTCGCCGAGGCCGACGAACGGCGCGTGCTCGACCGGGCCTGGATCACCAAGGCCGTCCGGGCCAAGGAACTGACCGGCGTCTGCGCGCCCGCGCCGGCCCCGCGGCCGGAGATCGCGGCGATCCTCTCCGCCCCGCTGCCCGAGTCGGCGCTCGCCTCGGCGGAACGCGCGGCGGAGGCCCAGCCACCGGCCGCCCGCAACGGCTCGTCGGCCCCGCCGGAGCAGCACGGCCAGGAGGCCCACCCCGCCCCGGCCGGCACCAAGGGCGTGCCCACCCCCAAGGACCTCGCGAGCCTGCGCGGCCCCGGAGCCCAGCCGTCCGGCCAGCAGCCGGCGGGCGCGACGCTCCGCTGGTCCTCCGACAAGGGCTGGGTCGAACGGCCGGGCGGAGCCGGGGGTGAACCGCCAGAAACGGCCACACTGCCCACCCTCGCCCAGCTCACCAGCGCCGAGCAGCGCTGGGCCGACCGCGAGGAGGACATCACCGCCGTCGGCGGCGACCCCTTCGAGGTCGGCCAGGTCTTCGCCCGCCGCTGGATGGAGCGGCTGCCGGACGCGAACCATGTCCAGCGGCTGTCCGTGATGTATCCGCGCGTCCCGCACCGTATCGACGGTGAGCTGCTGCGCTACGCGGCGCGCTTCGGACTGCTGGCGCACAAGGACGACCAGATCGACGAGCACGACCGCTATGCGATCCGGGCCGGCTTCTGGCGCGAGATCGACGTCAGGGCGGCAGCGGACCACGCGTCCACGGCGGAGTGAGGCCCCGCCGGGCCGGACTTTCGCGGCTCGGTACGCCCCGGGGGCGCGGGACCCGAAATGGGCCCCGGTGGCCGGACCCCGTAGGCTCGTCCCTCGTGAGTACGGTGTGCGTGGTGCGCGATCTGGTCAAGACGTACCCCGCCGCGCGCGGCAGACGCGGTGCCACCGGGACTCCGGAGGTACGCGCCACGGACGGGATCTCCCTCGATGTGCGGCGCGGCGAGATCTTCGGCCTGCTCGGGCCCAACGGCGCCGGCAAGTCGACGCTCGTGCGCCAGCTCACGGGCCTGATGCGGCCCGACTCCGGCACCGTCGAGGTCCTCGGCCACGACCTGGTGCGCCATCCCGAGCGGGCCTCCCGGCTCATCGGCTACCTCGGCCAGGAATCGACCGCGCTCGACGAGCTGACCGTCGCCCTCGCGGCCGAGACCACCGGCCGGCTGCGCGGACTCGCGCTGCGCGCCGCGCGGGCCGAGCGGGACGCGGTCCTCGCCGAGCTGGGGCTCACCGAGATCGCCGGGCGCCCGCTCAAGAAGCTCTCCGGCGGCCAGCGGCGGCTGGCCTGCTTCGCCGCCACGCTGGTGGGGGAGCGGCCGGTGCTCGTCCTCGACGAACCCACCACCGGTATGGACCCGGTCGCGCGCCGCGCGGTGTGGGCCGCCGTGGACCGGCGGCGGGCCGAGCACGGTGCGACCGTACTGCTCGTCACGCACAACGTCATCGAGGCCGAGACCGTGCTCGACCGGGTCGCCGTGCTGGAGCGCGGCAAGGTCATCGCCTGCGACACCCCGTCCGGGCTCAAGGAACAGGTCGCCGGCGAGGTACGGGTCGAGCTGGTGTGGCGCGAACGCGCGCCGCTCGACGTGCCCGAGGTCGCCGCCCTGCGCGGCTCCGCCCAGGAGTCGGGCCGGCGCTGGGTCCTGCGGCTCGCCCCGGACGAGGCACGCGCGGCGGTCGCCGCCGTGACCGGCGGCGCGGCCTTCGCGGCCCTGGACGACTTCACGCTGGCCACGCCCAGCCTGGAGGACGTCTATCTGGCGCTCGGCGGCCGTGCGTCAGGGCTGGTGAAGGCATGAGCGGCGGTACGGGCGGCGCCAGGAGCGCCATGGCGGCCCCGGACCGCTCCATGACACCGTGGGGCCGGGCGGCCGCGCCGCCATGCCGTAACGGGGCCCCCACCCGCCCGTCCGTACGAACGAGGAGCAGCGCCAGGTGAGCATCGTGCCTGTGGAGGCCGTGGCCGGCAGCGTCCGGACGCCAGGAGAGAGCACCGCAGGGACGGCCGCCGCGCCCGCGCCCCTCGCGCCCAGGGCCCGGCTGCTGCCCTCGCTCGCCGCCGTCTACCGCGCCCAGCTCTCCCGGGCCCGGGTCGCCCGGATCCCGCTGCTGTTCGTCGCGACCTTCCAGTCCGTCGGGATCATGATCCTGATGCGGGGCGTCGTCGACGGGGGCGACGAGGCACGGGCCGTCGTCGCCGGGTCCAGCGTGCTGGTTGTCGCCTTCGTGGCGCTCAATCTGCTCGCGCAGTACTTCGGCCAGCTACGGGCCGGCGGCGGCCTCGACCACTACGCCACGCTGCCCGTGCCGCCCGCCGCGGTGGTGCTCGGCACGGCCGCCGCGTACGCCTCCTTCACGGCGCCGGGGACGGCCGTCACCGCCGTCGCGGGAAGTGTGCTCTTCGATCTGCCCCTGACCCATCTGTGGGTGCTGGCCGCCGTCATTCCGCTGGCCGGGGCGGCCCTCGCGGGGCTGGGCGGCGCGCTGGGCCTGCTGGCGCCGCGCCAGGAGCTGGCCACCCTGCTCGGGCAGCTCGGGATGTCCGCGGCGCTGCTGCTGGGGGTGCTGCCCGCGGATCGGCTGCCGGGGCCGGTCGCGTACGCGCGCGATCTGCTGCCCTCCACCTATGGCGTCGAGGCCCTCGCCCGGACGTTCGACGCGCATCCCGACTGGGCCGCCGTCGGTCTCGACCTGGCGGTCTGCGCGGCCGTCGGCGTCTTCTCGCTGGCCGTCGCGACCTGGGCGTACCGGCGGGCAGCGGTCCGGTGAGGCGCCCCTTGGCCGGGCCTGGCACGATGGCGGAGTGACCGCACCTCTGACGCCGCCCCACCAGCCGCCGCACGACCCCTGGCAGACGCCCGAGGACGGGGGATCGCACCCCGCTTCCTTCGCCGCGGCGCAGGAGGGCCCCGACATGAAGACCGAAGTGCGGCAGGCCGTCGTGGTGACGGTGGCGGTCGCGGTGTCGGGTGTGGCGCTCGGGCTGCTCTGGCTGTGGCTGGCGCCGCGTATCCCGTTGATCTCGGACGACACGGCGGTCTTCCTGAAGGACACGGAGGGCGAGGAGGCGATCGGCGCCGACGGTACGTTCGCGCTGCTGGCCCTCGCCTTCGGCGCGGTCAGCGCCGCCCTGGCCTTCCTGCTGTTCCGCAGACGCGGCGGCGTCGGCCTGGTGGTGGGCCTGGCGCTGGGCGGCGTCCTCGGCGGGCTGCTGGCCTGGCAGCTCGGCGCGTGGCTCGGCCCCACCTCGGACGTGGTGGCGCACGCCAGGGCGGCGGGCAAGGGGGTCACCTTCGACGCGCCGCTCGAACTGAACGCGAAGGGCGCGCTGCTGGCGTGGCCGGTGGCCGCGATGGTGGTCCATCTGGCGCTGACGGCCCTGTTCGGCCCGCGGGACCCGGAGCCGGAATGGGACTGGGGCACGGCCCAGGCCCCCCGCCGGGGCGAGGAGCACGGCGGGGCGTGGGGCGGCCCGGAGAAGTAGCCGGCCCGGAGAAGTAGCCGGGTCGGTGAAGCAGCCGGGTCGGTGAAGCAGCCGGGTCAGGCGCGGCCGATGGGGGCCAGTACGGCCGCCGTGAGCGCCGCCAGATCCGCCGGGGACAGTTCGACCTCCAGGCCGCGGCGGCCCGCCGAGACACAGATCGTCGGATGGGCCCGGGCGGAGGCGTCCAGGACCGTGCGCAGCCGCTTGCGCTGACCGAGCGGGGAGATGCCGCCGCGGACATACCCCGTCGTACGCTCGGCCGCCGCCGGGTCCGCCATCGACGCCCGTTTGCCGCCGACCGCCGCCGCGAGGGCCTTGAGGTCCAGTGAGCCGGCGACCGGCACGACGGCCACGGTCAGCTCGCCGTCGACGTCCGCGACCAGGGTCTTGAAGACGCGGTCCGGTGAGACGCCCAGCGCCTCGGCCGCCTCCTCGCCGTAGGAGGCGGACGCGGGATCGTGCTCGTACGCGTGCAGGGTGTACGCCGTGCCGGCGGCCGTCAGCGCGACCGTCGCCGGAGTGCCGCCGGACTGCTGCTGTTTCTTGGCCTTCTTCGCCAACGCGCCTGTCCCTTGCGTCAGTTGGGGCTGGTCGGTGTCTGAGTCAGATCCACGGCGGGCAGCGAGGGGAGATGGCGGATCACCGCGGTCTCGGACCGCAGCAGCTTCAGCTCCGCGCGCAGCCGGGCCGCGACGTCCGGTGCCTCCAGCAGCCGCTGCCGCGTCGCGGTGTCGAGCATGGCCGCGGCGGCGACCAGATACGAGACGACCGCGGGCTCGTCCGGCAGTTCGTCGCTGGTGGAGAGCGAGCGCTCGCGCGCTCCGGCCAGCCTCTTCTGGTAGTTGACGAATGCCCGCATCACGCCCTCGGCGAGCGCGCCGGCGCCCTCGCCCGTCTCCTCGGGCAACTCCTCGGTCTCGGCCGTCAGATACGGGCCGCCCGCGTCGACCGAGAGCAGCCGCACCCGGGTGGTGCCGGTGGCCAGTACCTCGAAGCTGCCGTCCGGGCGCTCGCGGATCGTCGCCGCGTCGGCGACACAGCCGACCGGGTGGAAGGAGTCGAGCGGCGCGGGACCGAAGCCGGCGGCGGGGCCTCGGTGGAGCACGGCGGTCGGGTCCGGCATCCCGGGGGCGGTCATCGCGACCTCGTGCCCGTCACGGATGGCGACCACGGCGAATCGGCGCGGTTCGGACTCATCCGTCTTGAGCAGCTCACGCATCATCGCGCGATAGCGCTCCTCGAAGACGTTCAGCGGCAGGACGAGGCCCGGGAACAGCACCGCGTTCAGCGGGAAGAGAGGCAGGCGTGCTGTGGTCACAGCGGTCAAGCGTAATGGCCGCCGGGACCTCTCCGGTCGGCCCGGCTCCGCAAAGGCATCGCGGAGGCCACCTGGAGCCGCACGCCGTCCCGTGTTTCGAGGAACTGGCCGAGCGGATCGTCGGTGACGGAGGTCCAGGGAAAGGAGGTCGCGTACGGCCCGATCAGCCGGAACTGCTCCAGCGCGGCGGTCCAGCGTCCCCGCCCCACCAGCACGTACGCCAGCAGATTGCGGACCTCGGCCGGCCAGGGGTCGGCCGCCTCGTACCCGGCGGAGACCTCGATCGCGAGATCGGCCGCCGCGTCGATGCGGTCCGCCTGCACCGGCGTGGTGGGATCGCCGTTCAGTATCTGGGTGAACGCCGCCCGGACGGGCAGCGCCCGCACCAGGGAACCGGGCAGGGCGTCGTGCGCCGCCTGTTCGGCGAAGTCGAAGCACTCCCGGTGCGAGCCGTACCACTGCGCCGACAGGTACTGCAGCGCCGCGACATGGCAGCCGTAGTGGTGCGAGGAGCGGCGCACGGCCTGCGCCCACAGCGACTCGAAGGCGGAGTGGGTGGCGTGCGTACCGCGCGCGTGGTCCAGCGCGATGCGCCAGGGCACCGGATCGCGCGGATCGCCGTCGGCCGCCGCGTCGATCAGCGGGCCCGTGTCCCGCAGCCGTTCGGCGCGCGCCGGTGACTCCCAGGCCCTGCGGACGGCCAGTTCGGCCCTGACGAGAAGCGCGTCCGGGTCACGGGGCGAGGCGCGCAGCCACGCGCCCAGCCAGGCGTCACGGCCGTGGGCGAAGGCGGCGAGCCGGGTGACATAGCGGTCGCGGTTCTCCCACTCGGCCGATTCCCGTGTGGTGGCGAGCAGCTTCGCCGCGCACTCGTACTCGCCGAGGGCGGCCGAGACCAGTGCGGGAGCGAGCCGCCCGTCGGGGGCGTCGAGCAGCACCGCGTTGTCCGGCGGCAGCCCGGCGGCGAGCTGCGGGGTGTACCGGACCATACGCGCGGTGCTGATCAGGGCGCGAAGCAATGACATGGTGCGGACCATTGAAAACCGCAGGTCGCGGACGCGCCAGGGGGTGGCTGTGAAGCTTTCGTATCAGGCGGAAAGGTTGTCCTGACCGAAGTCAAGGGACCGTAAAGAAAGCGGATCAGCCGCGACGCAGGAGCCGCGAGGTGCCCGCGGCGACCGTGGTGGCGAGGACCCAGCCGAGCAGGACCAGCGCCGCCGCCGCCCACTGCCAGCCGCCCTCCAGCCGCCAGTAGCCGTCCTGGCCGAGATTGATCACCGGCACCAGCAGATCGAGGGCGTAGAGCGCGGGATTCCAGTCCGGATGCTGATCGGCGTGGAGCGCCGGCGGCGGATGGAGATCGAAAGCGACGGTGCCAGCGCCCCACAGCACCGCCATCCACGCCGCGGCCCGCCCGGGCCGGTAGCCGTAGGCGACCGTCCAGTCCTGGAGGTACCCCCAGAGCTTGGGCGCCAGCGGCATTGTCTCGCGCCTCCTGCGCTGCTTGGCGAGCAGCACCTCGCGGGCGTCCGCGTCCTCGCCGCTGTTCCGCAGCACCTGTGCCAGCCGCTCATAGGGCTCGGGCGCGTACTCGGGGGTCGCCGCGGCCAGCCACTCCAGCCGCCGGGTGAGCGGGAAATGCCCGAACGGCACGAGGTTCTCGTACACCAGACCGCCCATGGCGAGCCCGCCGGGGCCGGGCCAGCTCGTCGACATGTCGACCAGCGTGACGATCTTCGCGCCGTTCAGCACGACCCGGCCCTCCTCGATGTGGTCGCACGTGAACCGCAACTCGGGTGTGACGATTCTGCGCAGCGACAGCTCCTCCGTGGCCGTCATGGTGAACCGTGCCTGTTCCATGTCGACCGCGTCACCGAACCGGCCGTCGTCCAGCCGCACCCCGCCCCGGCATTCGAAGCGCCGCAGCCGGGCGCCGTCGCCCGGCGCGGCGGGACAGGTGAGGCCGTGCGGCGGAGTCGTGCCCGCGGGGCCGTTCTCCTCGGTCACCCACGCGCCCGTCATATGGAGGGTCCGCTCGACCGTCAGCCGCGGCGCGTTGAGCGCCCGCAGCTCGCGCGCCGCGCGCAGTCTGCTGCCGCGCAGGCTCAGCGACACCCCGACCTTCGCGCCGCGCAGGCTGACCTCGCCATAGGTCTCGATCCGGTCGGCCTGGAGATCCTGCGCCACACACAGCCCGTCGGCGGCGATCGCGCGGCCCGTCCGGTCGGGACGCACCCGGATCTGGCTGATCAGCAGATCCGTGCCGATCTGGGCGTCGGTGAGCCGGATGCCGCGCTCCACCCGGCAGCGCGGCAGATGGAGGTCGCCCTCGGTGCGCAGCCGCGCGGCCTCCAGCCGGGGCAGCGCGCAGCCCACCATGCGCAGCGTGGTGAAGTGCGACTCGGGCAGCACCACCTCGTTCTCGAAGAGGCAGTCGGTCAGCTCGACATACGGGTTTATCGTGCCGCCCGCGAGATTGAGCGTCCCGGTGATCCGTACCCCGCTGAGCTTGAGCGCCGCGACCCGGCCCGGCAGCGCCGGCGGGCCGCTGAGCAGCAGCAGGGCGATGACCCGGGCGCGCACACTGCGCTCCGTGCCCCAGGGGGGCGCCGAGAAGGGATCGTCGAGCACCGGGTCCGAGGTGCTCAGGTCGTACGTGCCGCCGTTGCGGAACGCGTGCCACATGCCCAGCTCGGCGGCGCTGAGCCAGTCGGGAGATTCGTCGTTCCGCGGCTCGGTCACGGCCGCCCTCCGCTTCCCCGTTTGCGTACAGATCGTTACAGAAGGGTCTGTACTCCTTTTGTGCCCACTGGGTGACGTGCTGAACGCGAGGAGTGAGGGGCGATGTCCACGGCGAGTATCAGCCAGTGATACACGCGTCCGGCCGCCCGTTCCGGTCTGCGAGAATTGACCCCGTGATCTCACGAATCGATCTGCGCGGCGACGCCCTTCCCGAGGGCGGAAAGCTGCGTGACCTGCTGCCCCGAGCCGAGTTCGACGTGGAAGCCGCACTGGAGAAGGTGCGTCCGATCTGCGAGGACGTCCATCATCGGGGCACGGCGGCGCTGATCGAGTACGCGGAGAGGTTCGACGGGGTGACGCTGGAGCGGGTGCGGGTGCCCGCGGCCGCCCTCACCGACGCGCTGGAGCGGCTCGATCCGGCCGTACGGGCCGCTCTGGAGGAGTCGGTCCTGCGGGCCAGGCTGGTCCACCGCGCGCAGCGGCGCGAACCGCACACCACCCGGGTCGTGCCCGGCGGCACGGTCACCGAGAAATGGGTGCCGGTCGGGCGGGTCGGCCTCTACGCGCCGGGCGGACTCTCCGTCTACCCGTCGTCCGTGATCATGAATGTGGTTCCCGCGCAGGAGGCGGGCGTCGAGTCCATCGCCCTCGCCTCACCGCCGCAGCGGGAATTCGGCGGCCTGCCGCACCCGACGATCCTGGCCGCCTGCGCGCTGCTGGGGATCGACGAGGTGTACGCGGCGGGCGGCGCCCAGGCCGTCGCGATGTTCGCGTACGGGACGGACGAATGCGCTCCGGCCAATATGGTCACCGGCCCCGGCAACATCTGGGTCGCCGCCGCCAAGCGCTACTTCACCGGCCGGATCGGCATCGACACCGAGGCGGGCCCGACCGAGATCGCGGTCCTCGCGGACGCGACCGCCGACCCGGTGCATGTCGCCGCGGATCTGATCAGCCAGGCCGAGCACGACCCGCTCGCCGCGGCCGTCCTCGTCACGGACTCCGCCGACCTGGCCGACGCCGTCGAGAAGGAGCTGGAGCCGCAGGTCGCGGCGGCCAGGCACGCCGAAGAACGGATCCTGCCCGCCCTGTCGGGCAGGCAGTCCGCGATCGTCCTGGTCGACTCCGTCGAGGACGGCCTGCGGGTCGTCGACGCGTACGGAGCCGAACACCTGGAGGTCCAGACCGCCGACGCGGCCGGCGTCGCCGCGCGGGTCCGCAACGCGGGCGCCGTCTTCGTCGGCCCGTACGCCCCGGTGTCCCTCGGCGACTACTGCGCGGGCTCCAACCACGTGCTGCCGACCGGCGGTTGTGCCTGCCACTCGTCCGGTCTCTCCGTCCAGTCCTTCCTGCGTGGCATCCACATCGTGGACTACAGCAGGGACGCGCTCGCCGATGTCGGCCACCATGTGGTGACGCTGGCCGAGGCGGAGGACCTGCCCGCGCACGGCGCGGCGGTCCGGGCCCGGTTCGGATGGCAGGTGCCCGGCAAGTGAGCGACCCCGGAAGCTTCGGCATCGACGACCTGCCGGTACGGGACGAACTGCGCGGCAAGACCCCGTACGGCGCGCCGCAGCTCGACGTCCCCGTGCAGCTCAACACCAACGAGAACCCGTACCCGCTGCCCGAGCCGCTGGTCGAGCGGATCACCGAGCGCGTCCGCGAGGCGGCCCGGGGGCTCAACCGCTATCCGGACCGGGACGCCGTCGAGCTCCGCACCGAGCTGGCCCGCTATCTGACCCGCACCGGCAAGCACCCGCTGACCCACGCGAACGTCTGGGCGGCCAACGGCTCCAACGAGGTCATCCAGCAGCTCCTCCAGACCTTCGGCGGCCCGGGGCGCACGGCCATCGGCTTCGAGCCCTCGTACTCGATGCACGGTCTGATCGCGCGCGGCACCGGCACCGGCTGGCTCTCGGGACCGCGCCACGAGGACTTCACCATCGATGTGGCGGCGGCGCGCAAGGCGATCGACGAGCACCGCCCCGACGTCGTCTTCATCACCTCGCCCAACAACCCCACGGGCACCGCGGTCGACGCGGAGACGGTCCTCGCGCTGTACGAGGCCGCCCAGGCGGCCAGGCCATCCCTGGTCGTCGTCGACGAGGCATATGTCGAATTCAGCCACCGGCCCTCGCTGCTCCCGCTCATCGAGGGCAGGCCGCGGCTGGTCGTCTCCCGCACGATGTCCAAGGCCTTCGGCGCGGCGGGACTGCGCCTCGGCTATCTCGCCGCGCACCCGGCCGTGGTGGACGCTGTCCAGCTCGTACGCCTGCCGTACCACCTCTCCGCCGTCACCCAGGCCACCGCGCTGGCCGCGCTGGAGCACACCGATACGCTGCTGGGATACGTCGAACAGCTCAAGACCGAGCGGGACCGCCTGGTGCGCGAGTTGCGGGCGATCGGTTTCGAGGTCACCGAGTCGGACGCGAACTTCGTGCAGTTCGGCCGCTTCGAGGACGCCCACGCGGCCTGGCGGCGGATCCTCGACAGAGGCGTCCTGATCCGGGACAACGGCGTACCGGGATGGCTGCGGGTCACCGCGGGCACCCCGGCCGAGAACGACGCGTTCCTCGACGCGGTACGAGACATGCCGAGTTATGTGGGAGACACGCCCACACCCCCGAAGGAGCAGAGCGCATGAGCCGCATCGGCCGCGTGGAGCGCAGTACCAAGGAGACCTCCGTCGTCGTCGAGATCGATCTCGACGGCAGCGGCAGGGTCGATGTGTCGACCGGGGTCGGTTTCTTCGACCACATGCTCGACCAGCTCGGCCGGCACGGCCTCTTCGACCTCACGGTGAAGACCGAGGGCGATCTGCACATCGACTCGCACCACACCATCGAGGACACGGCCCTCGCCCTCGGCGCCGCGTTCAAGCAGGCCCTCGGGGACAAGGTCGGTATCTACCGCTTCGGCAACTGCACCGTCCCGCTGGACGAATCGCTCGCCGAGGTCACCGTCGATCTGTCGGGCCGCCCGTACCTGGTGCACACCGAGCCGGAGAACATGGCGCCGATGATCGGCGCCTACGACACCACGATGACCCGGCACATCCTGGAGTCCTTCGTGGCCCAGGCCCGGATCGCGCTGCATGTCCATGTGCCGTACGGCCGCAACGCGCACCACATCGTGGAGTGCCAGTTCAAGGCGCTCGCCCGTGCCCTGCGGTACGCCTCCGAGCGCGACCCGCGCGCGGTGGGAATCCTTCCGTCTACCAAGGGCGCCCTGTGACCGGTCTGTCCACCATTCTGATTGTCGTGGGACTCTTTCTGGCCGGAGGTGTCTACTCCTTCTCCAAACAGAAGCTGCCCAAGGGCGTGATCGGGCTGCTGGCCCTCTGCTCGCTGCTCTGTCTGGTCGCGGGAGTCCTGCGTATCCAAGGGATCTGGGAATGAGCAAGCGCGCCAGTGTGGTCGTGTTCGACTACGGATTCGGCAATGTCCGGTCCGCGGAACGCGCCCTGGCCCGGGCCGGGGCCGATGTCGAAATCACCCGTGACTTCGACCGGGCCATGAACGCCGACGGACTGCTCGTCCCCGGTGTCGGCGCCTTCTCCGCCTGTATGCGGGGGCTCAGGGAAGCACGCGGCGAGTGGATCGTCGGCCGCAGGCTGGCCGGCGGCCGTCCCGTCATGGGCATCTGCGTCGGGATGCAGATCCTCTTCGAGCGCGGCATCGAGCACGGTGTGGAGACCGAGGGCCTCGACGAGTGGCCCGGCACGGTCGGTCCGCTCCGGGCCCCGATCGTCCCGCACATGGGCTGGAACACGGTCGAGGCGGCGGAGGACAGCGAGTTGTTCGCCGGGCTCGACGCCGACGCCCGCTTCTACTTCGTGCACTCGTACGCGGCGCACGACTGGAGCCTGGAGGTCACCAACCCCAGGATCCGCGGCCCCAAGGTCGCCTGGTCCACGCACGGCGAGCCGTTCGTGGCCGCCGTGGAGAACGGCGCGCTGTGGGCCACCCAGTTCCACCCCGAGAAGTCCGGCGACGCCGGCGCCCGGCTGCTGACCAACTGGATCGGAACCCTCTGAATGTCATCTGTGCCGAAGCTCGAACTCCTCCCCGCCGTCGACGTCCGCGACGGCCAGGCCGTGCGGCTCGTGCACGGCGAGTCCGGTACGGAGACGTCGTACGGCTCTCCGCTGGAAGCGGCCCTCGCCTGGCAGCGCGCCGGCGCCGAGTGGCTGCACCTTGTCGACCTCGACGCGGCCTTCGGCACCGGTGACAACCGCGCGCTGATCGCCGAGGTCACCGCGTCCTTCGCGGACAAGGACCTCAAGGTCGAACTGTCCGGCGGCATCCGTGACGACGCCTCGCTCGCCGCCGCCCTCGCCACCGGCTGCACCCGGGTCAACCTCGGTACGGCCGCGCTGGAGACCCCGGAGTGGGTCGCCAAGGTCATCGCCGAGCACGGCGACCGGATCGCGGTCGGCCTCGACGTACGCGGGACCACCCTGCGCGGCCGTGGCTGGACCCGTGACGGCGGCGATCTCTACGAGACCCTGGCCCGCCTCGACTCCGAGGGCTGCGCGCGCTATGTCGTCACCGACATCGCCAAGGACGGCACCCTCCAGGGCCCCAACCTGGAACTGCTGAAGAGCGTCTGCGCCGCGACCGACAAGCCGGTCGTCGCCTCGGGCGGGGTCTCCTCGCTGGACGACCTGCGTGCCCTCGCCACCCTGGTGCCCGCCGGGGTCGAGGGCGCGATCGTCGGCAAGGCGCTGTACGCCAAGGCGTTCACCCTGGAAGAGGCGCTCGCGGCGGTGTCCGGATGAGCGACGTGCGGAAGATCGCGTCGGGCGGCCCCTGGGAGGAGACCTTCGGTTACTCCCGGGCCGTGGAACTCCCCAACGGCCTTGTCCTGGTGTCCGGCTGCACCTCGGTGGTCGGCGGCAGGATCGCGGAGGGCGGACCGTACGAACAGACGAAGACCGCCTTCGGTGTCGCCGTCAAGGCGCTGGAGGAACTGGGCCTCGGCGTGGCGGACGTGGTGCGTACCCGGATGTACATCACCCACGCCCGGGACGCGGACGACATCGGCCGCGCCCACAAGGAACTCTTCGACGCCGTACGGCCCGCCGCTTCGATGGTCATCGTCGCCGGCCTCATCGATCCGAGCCTGGTCGTCGAGGTCGAGGTCGAAGCCTTCAGGGGAGCGCCCGCATGACGCTCGCGGTCCGAGTCATTCCCTGCCTGGACGTGGACAACGGCCGGGTGGTCAAGGGCGTCAACTTCCGGAATCTGCGCGACGCGGGCGACCCGGTCGAGATGGCCAAGCTCTATGACGCCGAGGGCGCCGACGAGTTGACGTTCCTCGACATCACCGCCTCGTCAGGCGACCGCGAGACGACGTACGACGTGGTGCGCCGCACCGCCGAACAGGTCTTCATCCCGCTCACCGTCGGCGGCGGCGTCCGTGCGCCCGAGGATGTCGACAAGTTGCTCAGGGCGGGCGCCGACAAGGTCGGGGTCAACACGGCGGCCATCGCCAGGCCCGAACTGCTCCGGGAGATCGCCGAACGGTTCGGGCGCCAGGTGCTGGTGCTCTCGGTCGACGCGCGCAGGACCGCGGCGGGCTCCTTCGAGGTCACGACGCACGGCGGGCGCCGGGGCACCGGCATCGACGCGGTCGAGTGGGCGCACCGGGCGGCGGAGCTGGGCGCGGGAGAGATCCTGCTCAACTCGATGGACGCGGACGGCACGAAGGACGGCTACGACACCGAGATGATCGCGGCCGTGCGCAAGCATGTCAGCGTGCCCGTCATCGCCTCCGGCGGAGCGGGGCGGCTCGCGGACTTCCCGCCGGCGATCGACGCGGGCGCCGACGCCGTACTGGCCGCGTCCGTCTTCCACTTCGGCGATCTGCGGATCTCGCAGGTCAAGGACGCGCTGCGCGGAGCGGGGCACCCCGTCCGCTGACACCCGTCCGCTGACACCCCGTCCGCTGACACCCGGACACCCGGACACCCAGTCGCCGGGCGCGAGGACCGCGCCCGGCGCCGCTCCGGCGTCCGGTTTTTTTCCGTGCGTACCCCTCCGGCTTCCCGTCCCAGATCGTGCAACTTTTATTGCGCAATTTATATTGCGCAACTTTTCTTTTCTGTCTAGCCTCGGGACATGCCGGAGACCAATCCCCGCAGGATCACCGATCTCGACACCCTCAAGGCGTTCGGGCATCCGCTGCGCATGAAGCTCTACCGGGCGCTGTACATCGCGCGTACGGCCACCGCCTCGCAACTCGCCGACCAGGTGGACGAGGCTGTGTCGCTGGTCAGTTACCACCTGCGCAAACTCGCCGACCACGGGCTGATCGAACAGGCCGAGCCGCAGGGCAGGGACGGGCGGGAGCGGTGGTGGCAGCTCGCCTCGCAGGGGCTGAGCTTCCATGACGAGGACTTCAGCGACGCGCCCGAGAAGGCCGCCACCCATGCCGCAGTCGGCCGGATGTCCTTCGAACAGCGCTCCGATCTCTACTGCCGCTATCTCGACACCCAGAGCGCCTGGGACGCCGACTGGCGCCGCGCCGCCTTCAGCAGCGAATACCTGGCACCGCTGACAGCGGCCGAACTCGCCGCGCTCGCCGGTGAGATGCACCAGCTCGTCAAGAAGTACGAGGCCGCGGGCCGGGCCGCCGAGGACGCCGGTGACACCGGGGGACGCGAGCACGTCGCGCTGCACCTGTACGGATTCCCGTTCCGCACCTGAACCGGCGAGCCCGGAAGGATCACCCGCCCATGAGCGAGACCGCCCTGCCCGTCTCCGCACTCGCGTCCGTACCTGTCGCACCGGCTCCCGAGCGGCCCGCCCACCGTGACGGCAATGTCCTGCGCTGGCTCGGCGCCTACACCGCCTCGATGGTCGGTGACAGCGTCTACTACCTGGCGCTGTCCTGGGCCGCGACCCGCACCGGCAGTCCCGCCCAGGCGGGCCTGGTGCTCGCCGTCGGAGCCGTACCGCGCGCCGTGCTGATGCTCGGCGGCGGAGTGCTCGCCGACCGGTTCGGACCGCGCCGGGTGGTCATCGGCAGTGACGCGGCGCGCTGCGTCTTCATCCTGGGCATGGCCGCCGCGCTGCTGTTCACCACGCCCACCCTCTGGCTGCTGGCCGCCGTCGCGCTGGTCTTCGGCGCCGTGGACGCGCTCTTCCTGCCGGCCGTCGGCGCTCTGCCGCCCCGTATCACCACGCCCGGCCAACTCGCACGGGTCCAGGGACTGCGCGGACTCGCGGCCCGCGCCGCCCATGTGACCGGGGCGCCGCTCGGCGGACTCGCGGTGGCCCTCGGCGGCTCGGTGACCGCGTTCGCCGTCGCCGGGGCACTGTTCGCGGTGTCGATCCCGCTGCTGCTCGCGCTACGGATCGCTCCGGGGCCCGCCAGGGAGGCGGCCGGTCAGGCCGGCACCGCCTGGAGCGAACTGGTCGACGGCCTGCGCTACATCCGCCGCCACCGGGTGCTGGCTCCGCTGCTGCTGGTCGTCGCCGTCGGCGAACTGGGCTTCCTGGGCCCGCTCAACATCGGTCTCACCCTGCTCGTCCAGGAGCGCGGCTGGGGCGCCGACGGCATGGGCTGGATCGTCGCGGCCTTCGGCGCCGGCGCCGGCGCGAGCTCCCTGGCCCTGGCGGTGAAGGGACGAGTGCCACGCGCGGGACTCGTCCAGGCCCTCGTGCTCAGCGCCGGATCGGTCGCCGTCGCCGCACTGGCCTTCGCGCCCTCCATCGGCGCGGCCGTCGCCGTGGGCGTCCTCATCGGACTGCTGGCCGGCCTGAGCGGCGCGCTGAACGGAGCCCTGCTCCAGACCGCCTCCGACCCCGCCTACCTGGGACGGGTCACCTCGGTGGCGACCCTCTTCATGCTCGGGATCGCGCCGCTCTGCTACCCGCTCACCGGCGCGGCGGTCAGCCTGTGGGGCACCGGGCCGGTTTTTGTCGTCAGCGCGGCCGTCTGCGGCACGGGCGGCCTGCTCGGCTTCGTGTTCCGGGCAGTCCGCCGTGCCGAGCTCCCCGGCTGACGGCCACGTACCGCACCGCACCCCGCCGGCCGTCCGGCGCGGCGGCTCAGATGCCCAGCTTCGCTTCCTGAAGCCGCGCGACCGCGTCCTTGTCGCCGTCCAGCCGCACATCCGCCGCGCCCTGTCGGCCGAAGGCGAAGAGCACCAGCTCACCCGGCTCACCGGTGACGGTCACCACCGGGGTACCGCGATGGGCGACGGCCGTCTGGCCGTCCGGGCGGCGCAGCACCAGACCGACCGGCGACTTCCGGCCCGTCAGCCTGGCGGTCTTCTCCAGCCGCGACCACAGCGTGTTCGCGAACACGCTGTCCAGCTCCCGGGGCGACCAGTCGGGCTGCGCCCGCCGGACATCCTCCGCGTGGACATAGAACTCGACGGTGTTCGCCGCCTCGTCGACCTGCTTGATGCCGTACGGGGACATCCGGGGCGGTCCGGTACGGATGAGCTGGATCAGCTCCTCGTACGGCTTCGAGAGATACTCGCCCTGCACCCGGTCCAGCCGGTTTCTGAGCAGCGGGACCACCGTCCCGCCGGCCGCGTCCGGGCGGCGCTCGCGCACCACCACATGGGCCGCCAGATCCCGGGCCAGCCAGCCGTCGCACAGCGTCGGGGCATCGGGGCCCGCCGCCTCCAACAGGTCGGCGAGCAGGAGTCGTTCACGCTTGGCATGGGTCGACATGTCCGTCACCCTACGGTGGCCGCGCCGAGTCCGGCCAGTGGACGTCCGGCCCGGTGACCCGAGCGGGCGCGGCACAATGGCCGTATGACCAGTACGACCGCGGCCCAGGGCCCGACCGCCGGACTCGACCCCGCCATCGCCGATCGCCTCAAGCGCAGCGCCGACGGACTGATTCCGGCGATCGCACAGCAGTACGACACCGGCGAGGTGCTCATGCTCGGCTGGATGGACGACGAGGCGCTGCACCGCACGCTGACCACGGGCCGCTGCACCTACTGGTCGCGCAGCCGTCAGGAGTACTGGGTCAAGGGCGACACCTCCGGCCATGTCCAGCACGTCAAGTCCGTCGCCCTGGACTGCGACGCCGACACCGTCCTGGTCCGGGTCGACCAGGAGGGCGCGGCCTGCCACACCGGAGCGCGTACCTGCTTCGCGGCGGACATCCTTCCGCTCGGCCGGTGACCCGCCGGGTGCGCGGGCTTCCGAGCGACTCCCCAACGAGTAGGGTCAGCGGCCATGGATCTTGAGACCTTCCGCAAGCTGGCGGTGGACCGCCGTGTCATCCCCGTCAGCCGGCGGCTGCTCGCGGACGGCGACACCCCGGTCGGCCTGTACCGGAAGCTGGCCGCGGAGCGCCCCGGCACCTTCCTGCTGGAGTCCGCGGAGAACGGCCGCTCCTGGTCCCGCTACTCCTTCATCGGCGTGCGGTCCTCCGCCACGCTCACCGAGCGCGACGGCCGCACCCACTGGCTCGGCACCCCGCCCGTCGGTGTTCCCGTCGACGGCGATCCGCTCGCCGCGCTGCGCGCCACCGTGGAGACGCTGCACACCCCGCGCGACCTCTCCGCCGGAATGCCGCCCTTCACCGGCGGCATGGTCGGCTACCTCGGCTACGACATCGTCCGGCGCCTGGAGAAGATCGGCGACCACGCCCGCGACGACCTGCGCATCCCCGAACTGACCATGCTGCTCACCTCGGACCTGGCCGTCCTCGACCACTGGGACGGCACGGTCCTGCTGATCGCCAACGCGATCAACCACAACGACCTGGACACCGGTGTGGACGAGGCGTACGCCGACGCCGTCGCCCGCCTCGACGCCATGGCCGCCGACCTCGCCCAGCCCGCCCACTCGTCGCCCACCGCGCTGCCCGCCTCAGAACTGCCCCCGTACACGGCGCTCTGGGGCGGCGCCGCCTACCAGGCCGCCGTCGACGACATCAAGGAGCGGATCCGGGCGGGCGAGGCCTTCCAGGTCGTGCCCTCCCAGCGCTTCGAGACCCCGTGCACCGCGAGCGCGCTGGATGTGTACCGGGTGCTCCGGGCCACCAACCCGAGCCCGTACATGTATCTGTTCCGCCTCCCCAGCGAGGACGGCGGGGCCTTCGACGTCGTCGGCTCCAGCCCCGAGGCACTGGTCAAGGTCGAGAACGGGCACGCGATGGTCCACCCGATCGCGGGTACCAGGCCGCGCGGAGCCACCCCGCAGGAGGACCAGGCGCTCGCCGACGAACTGCTCGCCGACCCCAAGGAACGCGCCGAACACCTGATGCTCGTCGACCTCGGCCGCAATGACCTGGGCCGGGTCTGCGAGCCGGGCAGCGTCGAGGTCGTCGACTTCATGTCCGTCGAGCGCTACTCGCATGTGATGCACATCGTCTCGACCGTCACCGGACGGGTCGCCGAGGGACGCGGCGCCTTCGACGTACTGACCGCCTGCTTCCCCGCGGGCACCCTCTCCGGGGCGCCCAAACCGCGCGCCATGCAGATCATCGACGAACTGGAGCCCACCCGGCGCGGGCTCTACGGCGGCTGCGTCGGCTATCTCGACTTCGCCGGGGACTCCGACACCGCCATCGCCATCCGTACCGCCCTGCTCCGGAACGGCACGGCGTATGTGCAGGCGGGAGCGGGTGTCGTGGCCGACTCCGACCCGGTCTCCGAGGACACCGAGTGCCGCAACAAGGCAGCCGCGGTGCTGCGCGCCGTCCACACCGCGAACCGGCTGAACGAGGTCTGACCCGGCGTCCGCCCGGCTCCCGGGGCCCGGGAAAGAACCCCGGGCCCCGGGAGGCGCGGGCCGGTAAGGGATAGTGGGGGGCGTGAGTGCCGTACCCGTACCCCAGCCCCGCGCCGCCGTCCCGGCCGACAACCCCGCGAGCGGTCGCCGCAGTCTCGCGATCGCGCTGCTCCTCGGTGCCGTCGGCGCAGCCGTGGTGCTGATCGCCTCCGGCCAGATCTGGGCCAAGGGCACGGCTGCCGTCGGAGGCGGCTCCGTGCCGCTCGACGCCAACGGCCGTGACATCACCGGCGTCCCCGCCGCCCTCGCCGTCGTCGGCCTCGCGGCCCTGGTCGCCGTCTTCGCCGTACGCAGGGCGGGACGGCTGCTCGTCTCCGCGCTGCTCGCGCTGAGCGGCGCGGGCGCGGCAGCCGCCGCGTACACCGGAGCGTCGGACAGCACGGCCCTGGACGAGAAGGCCGCGCGGACGACCGGCGACGCGGCCGCCACCGTCGAGGCCCTGACACACACCGCGTGGCCTTATGTGACCGCCGTCGGCAGTGTGCTGATCCTGGCCGCCGGACTGCTGGCCGTCGGCTACGGCCGGCGCTGGCCCGCCATGTCCCGCCGTTACGAACGGCCCGGCGCTGGCGTCGCCGCCGGGCCCTCCCGCGCCGCCCGCCGGGCGCCCGTCGTGGACCCCGACCGTCCCGAGGACCTGTGGAAGGCCCTGGACCGCGGCGAGGACCCGACGCGCGGGAGCTGAGCGGGTGACCGGCCCCGCGGCACCGCCCGTACGGCATGGGCCGTATGGGGTGTGCCACATGTGGCGGTTCCGGCCGACCCCCGGCGCTGTACGGGGGGCGGATGCGGGACAATGTTGGGTGAGTGTCCGACTCACATAGCGCAACAGCAACTGAGGAGCAACTCATGGCGGGCAGCAGCCACGGACATACCCCGGCCGCCTGGACCGGTGTCACCATCTCCTTCTTCGGCTTCTGCATCGCGGGAGTCTTCATGGTGGCGGCGAACCAGGCAGGGTTCTGGGCCGGCATCGGGGTCGTCCTGCTCGGCGGCGTCGTCGGTCTCGCGATGAAGGCCGCAGGCCTCGGCATGCCCAAGGAGTCCGCGGCGATGGTGCAGGCCAGGGCCGAGGCCGCCAGCGCGCAGGTCCAGGCGGGTTCCGAGCCGCAGACCCAGGGCCAGGGCCAGGCGCAGGCACAGACCGTCTGACCGGCGCGGCTCCACAGCGCGGCGCGGTCCGGCGGGAACCGCCGGCGGCGGCCTTCGGGGGTCGCGGTCCTGAGCGGGCTGCGACTTCCGGCACGGGCGGTGACAATCACCGGATGAACCCCATGCCCATCCCCGCCGCGCCGGAGCCGGACGGTCCCGGTCGGGCCGCGCCGGGCCCGCCGTACTCCGGTACCGGGCCCGCACCGGGCGCCCCGGACTCCTGGCCCGCGGAGCCGTTCGCACCGGCCAGGCCGCCCGCCCCGCTCGTCCGCCGGCTTCTGGCGCCGCTCGTCACGCTCGCGGTGGCCGGCGCCGCGTTCACCTATGTCGGACTGGTCGACCCGAATGAGGCCGGCCACTACCCGGTCTGCCCGCTCTACGGCCTCACCGGCGTCTACTGTCCCGGCTGCGGCGGGCTGCGCAGCGCCCATGCCGTCGCGCACGGCGACCTGACCGGGGCCCTGGGCGACAACGCGGTGGCCGTCCTCGGCTACGCGGTCTTCGCCGTCTTCTGGGTGGCCTGGGTGGTCCGGATCCGGAAGCAGCTCCCACTGCGGATCTCCCTGGCGCCCGTGTGGTGGTGGACGCTGGGCGGACTGCTCCTTGCCTTCAGCGTGGTCAGAAACCTGCCCTTCGGCTCGTCGCTCGCACCGTGAAGACCCAGGTGGTGGCATGCTCGGCCAACCGGATGCGGGTCCTTCGGCCTCTTCCGGCTAGCATCGATATGGCTGATCCTGATCCAATGACCGACTTGATCACCACACGTACGTGATTCGTTCCCTGGTCCACGCAGGACCCGGTTCCGAACCACCCTCACTGTCCCGGAAGGGGGCCCGCTCGCGTGAGTGTGCTCGACGAGATCATCGAAGGCGTCCGCGCCGACCTCGCAGAGCGGCAGGCGCGCGTCGGCCTTGACGAGCTCAAGGAGCGCGCGGCCAAGGCGCCCCAGGCCAAGGACGGCGTCGCCGCGCTCCGCGGCGAGGGCGTCCGGGTGATCTGCGAGGTCAAGCGGTCCAGCCCGTCCAAGGGCGCGCTCGCCGCGATCGCCGACCCGGCGGGACTCGCCGCCGACTACGAGGCGGGCGGCGCCGCCGTCATCTCCGTACTGACCGAGCAGCGCCGCTTCGGCGGTTCGCTCGCCGACCTGGAGGCCGTACGGGCCAAGGTCGACATCCCGGTCCTGCGCAAGGACTTCATCGTCACCTCCTACCAGCTCTGGGAGGCGCGGGCCTACGGCGCCGACCTCGTGCTGCTGATCGTCGCGGCCCTCGACCAGCCGGCCCTGATCTCGCTGATCGAGCGGGCCGAGTCGATCGGGCTCACCCCGCTCGTCGAGGTGCACGACGAGGACGAGGTGGAGCGGGCCGTGGACGCGGGCGCGAGGATCATCGGGGTCAACGCCCGTGATCTGAGGACGCTCAAGGTCGACCGCGGCACGTTCGAGCGGGTCGCCCCCGAGATCCCGGCCGGCATCGTGAAGATCGCCGAGTCGGGTGTGCGGGGACCGCACGACCTGATCGCCTATGCCAACGCGGGGGCCGACGCGGTGCTGGTCGGCGAGTCGCTGGTCACCGGCCGCGACCCGAAGGGCGCGGTGGCCGATCTGGTCGCCGCGGGAGCGCACCCCGCGCTGCGGCACGGGAGGGACTGACCGCACCGTGAGCGCCGCCGTCGCAGTCCGTACGCCCGGTACCCGGCAGGGCCCCTGCCCGGCCGGGGCCCCGGCGCGCGTACCGCACGCGCCGCTGGCGCGCGGCTGCCGCCCGCGCGGCTGCCGGGCACCGGCCCGGCGCGTGCACGGACGGCGGGTCCGCTATGTGATCGGCGACGAGCCCGGTCAGGTCAACGGGATGCGATGGCGCGGTCGGGGCGTGTCCGAGAAGTAGCGACGTCCGCCCGCGCGGCGTACCGGTGGCGCCCCTGCCACCGGTCCCGCGAGTCGTGACGCCGAACCGCCGTTCACCCGCGTATATCGAGGTGACCGGGTACCCGGGTCATCCCGGGCACCGGCCGCCGCGGTCCGCGGGCTCGTGCCCTCGCCGGGCCCGGGGCTGTGCCGCCTCAGCGCGCATACGGTGAATCCCGCCCGTACCTCCCGAGGAGTTTCTTCCGTGTTCTCCGAGTCCTCCGTGACCTCAGAGTCCTCCCTGCCGCCGGACCAGTCCGGCTTTTTCGTCCCCGACCCCGAGGGCCTGACGCCCGGCGCCGACGGGTACTTCGGTGCCTTCGGCGGCAAGTTCATCCCGGAGGCGCTGGTCGCCGCCGTCGACGAGGTCGCCGTCGAGTACGAGAAGGCCAAGTCCGATCCGGCCTTCGCCGCCGAGCTGAACGAGCTCATGGTCAACTACACTGGCCGGCCCAGCGCGCTCACCGAAGTCCCGCGGTTCGCGGCGCACGCCGGGGGCGCCCGGGTGTTCCTCAAGCGCGAGGACCTCAACCACACCGGTTCACACAAGATCAACAATGTGCTGGGCCAGGCGCTGCTGACCAGGCGCATGGGCAAGACCCGGGTCATCGCCGAGACCGGCGCCGGCCAGCACGGTGTCGCGACCGCGACGGCCTGTGCCCTGTTCGGGCTCGAATGCACCATCTACATGGGCGAGATCGACACCCGCCGCCAGGCGCTCAACGTGGCCAGGATGCGGATGCTCGGCGCCGATGTCGTGCCGGTCATGTCCGGCAGCCGGACGCTGAAGGACGCCATCAACGAGGCGTTCCGGGACTGGGTCGCCAATGTGGACCGCACCCACTATCTGTTCGGCACGGTCGCCGGGCCGCACCCCTTCCCCGCGATGGTGCGTGACTTCCACCGGGTCATCGGTGTCGAGGCGCGCCGGCAGATCCTGGAGCGGGCCGGGCGGCTCCCGGACGCGGCCGTGGCGTGTGTGGGAGGCGGGTCCAACGCGATCGGCCTCTTCCACGCCTTCATCCCCGACGAGAGCGTGCGGCTGGTGGGCTGCGAGCCCGCGGGACACGGGATCGAGACCGGCGAGCACGCCGCCACACTGACCGCGGGTGAGCCGGGCATCCTGCACGGATCGCGGTCGTACGTCCTCCAGAACGAGGAGGGCCAGATCACCGAGCCGTACTCGATCTCGGCCGGACTGGACTATCCGGGCATCGGCCCCGAGCACGCGTATCTCAAGGACAGCGGACGCGGCGAGTACCGGGCGGTGACCGACGCCGCCGCGATGGAGGCACTGCGCCTGCTCTCCCGTACCGAGGGGATCATCCCGGCCATCGAGAGCGCGCACGCGCTGGCCGGCGCGCTGGAGCTGGGACAGGAGCTGGGCGAGGACGGCCTGATCGTCGTCAACCTCTCCGGACGTGGCGACAAGGACATGGACACGGCCGCCCGGTACTTCGGGCTGTACGACGGCGAGGACACCAAGTGAGCGGGAACATTCAGCTACTGGCCGACACGCTCGCGCACGCCCGCGAGGAGAACAGGGCCGCCCTGATCGCCTATCTGCCGGCCGGCTTCCCGACCGTCGACGGCGGGATCGCCGCGGTGAAGGCCGCCTTCGAGGGCGGCGCGGACGTGGTGGAGGTGGGCCTGCCGCACAGCGACCCGGTGCTGGACGGGCCGGTCATCCAGACCGCCGACGACATCGCGCTGCGCGGCGGTGTGAAGATCGCCGACGTGATGCGCACGGTCCGCGAGGCATACGAGGCGACCGGCAGGCCGGTGCTGGTGATGACGTACTGGAATCCGGTCGACCGGTACGGCGTCGAGCGGTTCACCGCCGAGCTGGCCGAGGCGGGCGGCGCCGGGTGCATCCTGCCCGACCTGCCCGTCGAGGAGTCCGTGCTGTGGCGCGAGCACGCCGAGAAGCACGGTCTGGCCACGGTCTTCGTGGTGGCGCCGAGCAGCCGGGACGAGCGGCTGGCGAAGATCACGGCCGTGGGCACCGGCTTTGTCTACGCGGCCTCCCTGATGGGCGTCACCGGTACGCGCGCGTCGGTGGGTGTGCAGGCCCAGGACCTGGTACGGCGCACCCGCGCCACTACCGGGCTGCCGGTGTGTGTCGGCCTCGGCGTGTCCAATGCCGCGCAGGCGGCGGAGGTCGCGGGCTTCGCCGACGGTGTGATCGTCGGCTCGGCCTTTGTGCAGCGCCTGCTGGACGCGCCCGACGCGGCGTCGGGTCTGGTGGCGGTGCGCGAGCTGGCGGGCGAGCTGGCCCAGGGCGTACGTAAGCGCTGAGCCCCGGCATAGCCCGTACGGGTGGATTTGCGGCCGGGGAGGTGCGGAGATGCCTCCCCGGCTCGTTGCTGTGTGCGTGAGCGAGAAGAACCGTGAGGAAACCCGGAGCGCGAGAGAGCGGCTCCAGCAGGAACGTGACGAGCAGAATGTGAGCGAGAAGCGCAGGCGCACCCTGATCGTGTCCGCGGCGGTGGTCGGAGCCCTCGGCCTGGCCGCGGTGATCGGGCTGATCGCCGCGAACGCCGGCGAGGACGAGGAAGTCGACGTGGCGCGACCGGCCGCCGCGCCGTCGGGTGCCAACGGCAAGGACGATCTGGCGATCCCCGTCGGGGCGCCGGACGCGCCGTCCACGCTCACGGTGTGGGAGGACTTCCGCTGCCCGGCCTGTGCCCAGTTCGAGAACACCTTCCGGAGCACGATCAACAAGCTGGAGAAGGCGGGCAAGCTCAAGGTCGAGTACCACCTCGTCACGCTCATCGACAACAACATGGGCGGCAGCGGCTCGCTGAACGCGGCGAACGCCGCGGCGTGCGCGCAGGACGTCGGTGAGTTCGCGCCGTACCACGACGTGTTGTTCAAGAACCAGCCGCCGGAGACGGAGGACACCTACGCCAGGAACAGCCGTCTGCTGGATCTGGCGGGCAGGGTCGACGGCCTGGAGAGGGCGCCCGGCTTCCGCCAGTGTGTGGAGGGCGGTCTCCACAACGCCTGGGTGAACAAGTCCGCCGCGGCGTTCCGGGCGGGCCGCTTCTCCGGCACGCCGACCGTGCTGCTCAACGGGGAGCCGGTCTTCCCGAAGAAGGGCAACGAAGAGATCACCCCGGCCAATCTGCAGAAATGGGTCGCGGCGGCCGACAAGGGCAAGAAGCCGGGCACGGTCTCCCCGTCCGCCCCCCGCTCGGCCCCGGCCGATTCGACTCCGTCGGCCTGAGCCCGTTATCCAGAAGTTGCCGGGCGGGTTGCCCTACGTCCCGCCCGGCACTGTAGCGTCGGTTCCGCCATGAAACTTGCCTACATTCCCAGCCCCTCGACCGGAGTGCTCCATCTCGGACCACTGCCGCTCCGTGGCTACGCGTTCTGCATCATCATCGGTGTCTTCGTCGCGGTCTGGTACGGCGGCAAGCGCTGGGTCGCCCGGGGTGGCAAACCCGGCACCGTGGCCGACATCGCCGTCTGGGCGGTGCCTTTCGGCCTGGTCGGCGGCCGGCTCTACCACGTCATCACCGACTACCAGCTCTACTTCAGCGACGGTGAGGACTGGGTCGACGCCTTCAAGATCTGGGAGGGCGGCCTCGGGATCTGGGGCGCGATCGCGCTGGGCGCGGTCGGTGCCTGGATCGGCTGCCGGCGTCGCGGCATCCCGCTTCCGGCGTACGCGGACGCCATCGCGCCGGGCATCGTCCTCGCGCAGGCCATCGGCCGCTGGGGCAACTGGTTCAACCAGGAGCTGTACGGCAAGGCGACGGACCTGCCGTGGGCACTGAAGATCAGCGCCGGCGCGAACCGGGAAGCGGGTCTCTACCACCCGACGTTCCTGTACGAGTCGCTCTGGTGCGTGGGTGTGGCGTTGCTGATCGTCTGGGCCGACCGCCGCTTCACGCTCGGACACGGGCGGGTCTTCGCCCTCTATGTGGCGCTGTACTGCGTGGGGCGCTCCTGGATCGAGTACATGCGGGTGGACGAGGCGCACCACATTCTGGGCGTCCGGCTGAACGTCTGGACCGCGGCGGTCGTCTTTGTGCTGGCGGTCGTCTACTTCGTCATCTCGGCGCGGGTCCGGCCGGGTCGTGAGGAGGTCGTGGAGCCGGAGACCGGGGGCACGCCCAAGGCCCCCGACGACGCCGCGGCCACCGGGGACGCCAAGGCGGCTGACGGCGACGCGGACGATGCCAAGGACGCCGAAGACGTCAAGGACGACAAGTTCGTCAAGGACGCCACGGTGAACGACGCCTCTGAGAAGACCGATGGGGCCGTCGTGGCCGACTCCACCGGCGCCGGGGCGGCCGAGAAGAGCTGACGGGCACCGCCCGTGTCACCGGGGCCCGCAGGACCGAGAGGTTCTGCGGGCCCCGGTGTTTTTTCCGGGAGACCGGCCGGGTTCTCAGAACGCGCCGTGGCGTGCCGCCAGGGACAGGGTGCGGCGGGCCGCCGCCACGATCGCCGCGTCCACGAACCGGCCGTCGGCCAGCGCGAGCGCCCCCACGCCGTCGCCCGCCGCCTCGATGATCTGCTCGGCCTCCCCGATCTCCCGCGGCGTGGGCAGATACGCGCGCTCGATGACGGGGAGCTGACGCGGATGGATCGCGGCCCGGCCGAGCAGCCCCAGGGACCGGCCGTGGACACAGGACGCCGCCAGCCCGTCCAGGTCCCTGATGTCCGGGAACACCGACTGGACCGGCGGGGCCAGACCCGCCGCGCGGGCCGCCACCACGGCCCGGCTGCGCGACCAGTCCAGGCCGGAGTCGTCCCGTACGCCCAGATCGGCACGGAGATCCGCCTCACCGAGCGCGATCCCCCGGACGGCGGGATGTGCGGTGGCGATGGAGTAGGCGTGTTCCAGGGCGAGGGCCGATTCGAGCAGCGGATAGAGCGCGGTGTCCGGGGCGCGTGCGGCGACGCGGTGGACATCGGACGCGTGGGTGACCTTCGGAAGGCGCAGCCCGGTCAGCCCTGCGAGGCCGACCAGCGACGGGACATCGTGTTCGTCGGTGATACGGACATGGACCGGGACGGTCCTGGCCTCGGCCAAGAACTCCGTCGTGGCGGCGCGCGCGTACTCCTTGCGGTCCGGCGCCACCGCGTCCTCCAGGTCCACGATGACGACGTCCGCGCCGTAGGTGAGCGCCTTGGCCATGACCTCCGGTCGGTCTCCGGGGACATAGAGCCAGGTGAGAGCGACGTTCACAGCGCCCCGTCCGAACGGAGCGCGGCGATCTCCGCCGCGGTCAGCCCCAGCTCGGCCAGCACCGCGTCGGTGTCCGCGCCATGGGGCCGGCCCGCCCAGCGGATCGCGCCCGGGGTCTCGGAGAGCCGGAAGAGGACGTTCTGCATCCTGAGCGGGCCCAGCTCGGGATCGGGGACCTCGACGATGGTGCCCAGGGCCCGGTACTGCGGGTCCTCCAGTACGTCGCGGATGTCGTAGACGGGCGCGATCGCCGCCTCGGCCTTCTCGAACGCGGTCATGGCCTCCTCCCGGGTGTGGCGGCCGATCCAGCCGCCGACCGCCTCGTCCAGTACGTCCGCGTGGCCGGCCCGGCCGCCGCCGGTGGCGAACCAGGGTTCCTCGGTCAGCTCCGGGCGGCCGACAAGGCGCATGACCCGTTCCGCGACGGACTGGGCGGAGGTGGAGACGGCCAGCCAGGAGCCGTCGGCGGTGCGGTAGGTGTTGCGCGGGGCGTTGTTGCGGGAGCGGTTGCCCGTACGCGGCTGGACATAGCCGAGCTGGTCGTACCAGAGCGGCTGCGGCCCGAGGACGGTGAGGATCGGCTCGATGATCGCCAGATCCACCACCTGGCCCCGGCCCGTCACGGCCCGGCCGTTGAGGGCGGTCATCACCGCGTACGCCGTGGCCAGCGCGGCGATCGAGTCGGCCAGGCCGAACGGCGGCAGCGTGGGCGGTCCGCCGGGCTCCCCGGTGGCGGCGGCGAAGCCGCTCATCGCCTCGGCGAGGGTGCCGAACCCCGGGCGGTGCGAGTACGGGCCGAACTGGCCGAAGCCCGTGACCCGGGCGAGGACGGTCCGGGGGTTGATGGTGGAAAGCGTCTCCCAGCCCAGGCCCCATTTCTCCAGGGTGCCGGGGCGGAAGTTCTCGATGATCACATCGGCGTCGGCGGCGAGCCGGAGAAGGACGTCGCGGCCGCCGGGGGTGGAGAGATCGAGGGTGATGGCGCGTTTGTTGCGGCCGAGCAGCTTCCACCACAGGCCCACGCCGTCCTTGGCGGGGCCGTGGCCGCGCGACGGATCGGGCCGGGTGGGGTGCTCGACCTTGATCACGTCGGCGCCGAAGTCACCGAGCAGGGTGGCGGCCAGCGGACCCGCGAAAAGCGTCGCGAGGTCGAGGACGCGCAGACCGGCGAGGGGCGGCGGGGCCGGCGCGTCCGGGGGAGCGGAGGGGGTGGGCGTGGGGGCGGGGGTGGGCGTGGGGATGGCGACGGGAGCGGTCATCAGACCTCGATCTCGGTGCGGTACGGCATGGAGGTGGACGCGCCGGGGCGCTGGACGCAGAGCGCCGCCGCCGCCGAGGCCCAGCCCATCGCCTCGGGCATCGGCCGGCCCTCGCCCAGCGCGACGGCGAGGGCACCGACAAAGGTGTCGCCCGCGCCGGTGGTGTCCACGGCGCTGACCCGCGGCGCGGGCACGTTCAGGGGCTCCGCGCCCCGGGCCGCGTACAGACTGCCCGCCGCCCCCAGGGTGATCACCACCTCCGGGACCTGGCGCAGCAGGGCGTCGGCCGCCGCTCGCGGGTCGGCGATCCCGGTGAGCATGGCCGCCTCGTGCTCATTGGGAACGAGCAGATCGACGGCGGCGAGCAGTCCGGGCGGCAGCGGCTGGGCGGGCGCGGGGGTGAGGACGGTCCGTACGCCGTGGCGGCGGCCGGCCTCCGCGCCGGCCAGGACGGCGCTCAGGGGCAGTTCGAGCTGGAGGAGCAGGGAGTCCGCGGCGGCGATCAGGGTCTCGTCACCGGGGCCGAGACAGGTGACGGTGCCGTTCGCGGCAGGGATCACGACGATCGAGTTGCCGCCCTCGTCGTCGACGACGATATGGGCGGTCCCCGAGGGGCCCTCGGCGGTGCGCAGGAGGTCCGTGTCGACACCGGAGGAGACGAGTGTGTGCCGGAGCTGCTCGCCGAACTCGTCCGCGCCGACCGCGCCGACCATCGCCACGTCCCCGCCCGCGCGGGCGGCGGCGACGGCCTGGTTGGCGCCCTTGCCGCCGGGGATCGTACGGAACTCCCGGCCGGTGACGGTCTCGCCGAGCTTCGGGGCCCGCGCGACATAGGTGACGAGGTCCATATTGGTGCTGCCGAGCACCACGATGGCGGTCATGGCCGGAATGCCTCTCTGTGGGTCGCGGTGCGGGTCAGTTCCGCGAGGACATCAAATCCGATGCCGTCGAAACCGCCGACGGATGTGGCGAGCCGGTTCTTGAGCGGTGCTGTCCAGTGCTCGGGCAGCCCGGCCGGACGGCCGGCCAGCAGGCCGGCGACGGAACCGGCCGTCGCGCCGTTCGAGTCGGTGTCCCAGCCGCCGGACACGGCACGGCAGATGGACCCGCCGAAGTCGCCGTCGGCATGGGCCAGGGCGGCCGCGACCAGGGCGGTGTTGGGGACGGCGTGGACCCAGTGGTAGTGGCCGAGTCCGGCGTGGAGCTTGTCGACGACGGTCTCGAAGTCCGCGTGGGCGCGGGCGTATTCGAGACCGAGCCGGACGGCGCCGGCGAGCCGGGAAGACGGCGGTACGACGGACAGCCCGGCTCGGAGGCAGCCGTGCACCTCCGTGCCGCCGGCCGCCGCGGCGATCACGGCCGCGGTGAACATCGCGCCGTACACGCCGTTGCCGGTATGGGTGAGCGTGGCGTCCCGGTGCGCCTGCTCGGCGGCGGCCGCGGGGTCCCCGGGATGCGTCCAGCCGTGCACATCGGCCCTGATCACCGCGCCGATCCACTCCCGGAACGGATTGCGGTACCGGGCGGTGTACGGCGGCTCGATCCCGGAGAGCAGATTGCGGTACGCGACCCGTTCGGCCGTGAACGTACGCCCGGCCGGCAGCTCGTCCAGCCAGACCCCCGCCACCTGCGCGGTGGTGAAACCCCGGCCATGGCGCTGGAGCACCAGCAGATTGAGGAGGGGATAGTTGAGATCGTCGTCCTCGGGCATCCCGTCGATGTTCTCGGCGAGCGAGGTCGGCGCGGAACGCCGGTTCCAGGGATACGCGTAGGCGAGGCCGGGCGGCAGGCCCCGGGCGGTGAACCAGGTGCGCAGCGGCCAGTTGCCGGTGGCGCGGGCGAGGGCCCTGATGCCCTGGAGCGGCAGCTTCTCGACCGGCTTGCCGAGCAGACACCCCACGGCCCGGCCGAGCCACGCGGCATGCAGCCGGGCGACGGAGAGGACGGGGAGCGCCTCCTGAGAGGTCTCCCGGGAGCCGGTCTCCCCAGAGCCGGGGCCCGGGCCGCCGGGGCCGCCATCGGGGGAGGCGAGGGAGGCGGGGGAGTCACGGGAGGCGCGGGACGCCCGCGGTCCTTCGGGCCAGGACGGGCACGCTCCCCGGATCGCCGGCAGATCCGTCGGCTCCGACTCCGCGGCCGCCGAGGGCAGCAGCGACAGCTCGTCCAGCAGTCTCTCGGCCAGGGCCCGCAGCCGGGGCGACGCCGGTTCCCAGGAGACACCGGCGCGCTCGGGGGCCAGGTGGCCGCCCGCCGAGCGCCAGCGGTACGCGATCCAGGCGGCGTCGCGGCCGTCCTCCGACGCCTGGCGCAGCTCATGGCCGATCAGGTCCTCGGGCTGGACCCAGGTGAGACGCAGGCCGCTCACCGGACTTCCGTCAGCCGGGCGAACGCCTTCTCGTGCGCGCGGCGCCGCTCCGTGTCCCGCGCGAAGACCTCGGACGCCACGCGCGTCAGGGCGCGTGCCGGAGCGTGCAGGTCCAGACGGCTCGCCTCGGCCACCCGGGCGGCCCATTCCGCGGGTACGCCGGACTCGCCGCTCAGCGCCCCGGCCAGGGCGCCGCTCATGGTGGCGATGGAGTCGCAGTCCCGTCCGTAGTTGACCGAGCCCAGCACGGTACGGCGGAAGTCGCCCGCGCCGGCCAGCAGCATGCCGAGCGCCACCGGCAGTTCCTCGATGGAGTGCAGCCGGGAGGGGCGGCGGGCGCCCAGGGACGGGGCGCGGTAGTCCGGGCCGACGGTGTCGAAGGGCGCGACGGCGTCGCGCAGCCCGCGCAGCGCGGACTCCGTGTCGTGGTGCCGCGACGCCTCCTCGCACACCGCTTCGATCGCGGCGCGCGTGCCGTCCTTGGCGAGGGCGAGACAGCTCTCGACGACCGTCGCCGGGGTGGCGCCGGGCAGGCAGGCCGCCGCGACCGCCGCGGCGAACACTCCGGCGGCCTCCCGCCCGTACGAGGACTGGTGTGCGCCCGCCACATCGATCGCCTCGGCGTAGGCGGCCTCCGGATGCGCCGCGTTGACCAGTCCCACCGGCGCCATGTACATCGCCGCACCGCAGTTGACGATGTTCCCGGTGCCCGCCTCGCGCGGGTCGACGTGCCCGTAGTGGAGGCGGGCGACGAGCCACTTCTCGGCCAGGAAGATCCGCTGGAGCGGCAGCGCCTCGGCCTCCAGCTCCGGGATCCAGCGGGGCGTGGAGATCAGGTCCGGTACGAGATGGCCGGCCACCGCGTAGGCGTCGAGATGGTCGCGGACGGCCTCGTACACGCGGATCAGCGCGTGTGTCATCAGGGTGTCGTCGGTGACATGGCCGTCGCCCTTGTGGTACGGGGCGAGGGGGCGGGCCGTGCGCCAGTCCTCGTGCCACGGCCCGACGATGCCGGACACCCGGCCGCCGTGGCGTTCGGCGATCTGGTCGGGGGAGTAGCCCTCGACCGGTCCGCCGAGCGCGTCACCGACGGCCGCCCCGATCAGACAGCCGGTGATCCGGTCAGCGAGCGTGGGGACGGGTGCCGTGGCGGCCGGGGCCGTCGGGAGTGCCTGGTGCGGAGAAGTGCTGAGCGTCGTCATGTCGGAATTGTCCCCCCGGAGTGGTCAGTTCCGTGTCTGCCAGCAGCCCGGCGAGTTCGACGAGATCGGTCCCGGCGAGCCGGGGCAGCGCGCAGCCCGCCAGGGTGCGGCAGGCGTCCCGCCAGGCGGCAGGCACGCTGTCCCCGCCGCCGAGCGCGCCGGTCAGCGCGCCGGCGAGGGCGGGCGCGGAGTCGGCGACCCGGGACAGGCAGGCGGCGGCCGGCACCGCCCCGGCGACCTCACCGCGCGCCGCGAGAGTCAGCGCCAGAGCGACGGGCACGGTCTCGGCCGCGGCGATGCCGTAGCTGTACACATGGTCGACGATCTGATGCTCCAGCAGCGGGACGAGCGCGAAGGCCCCGGCCGGCTCCTCGGTGAAGTCGTCCGCCAGCTTGACGGCGTGCCGGGCGTTGCGGCCGATCTCCGTGGTCTCGGGAAGCTGGGCGAGGGCCGCGTCCACCGCGCTCCCGGCGTCCGCGCCGCCGAGCGCGGCGGCGACGGCGGCGGCGACGGCACGGGCGCCGTGCACCCCGTCGCCGTCCTGTGTGTACCGGGCGTCGAACTCGGCGAGCTCGGCCGCCGCCGCCGGGTCGCCCGGGTGGACGACCGCGAGGACGGCGGCCCGTACACACGCCGCGTCGTCGAAGTAGTGCGGATTGTCGTGGCCGGTGGCGGGCGGGCGCAGCCCGGTGGCGAGATTGCCGAGACCGGCGCGCACCGAGATCCGCGCCCGCAGCGGCGGTACGGCGGACTCGACCTCGGGCGCGCGGGCGGCGGCCGCCGCGATCTCACCGGCCAGGGAGTTCCAGGCGAGATCGACGGCGGCCCGCATCCGGCGCTCGGCGCCGAGACCGCGGAAGAGGCCGCCGGCGGCGGTGAGCACCGTCTCGGCGGCGAAGGCGGCCCATTCGGCGTCGTCCGAGGGGCCCAGCCGGAGGGGTTCCGGCGG
The DNA here is from genome assembly GCF_040635655.1 of Streptomyces sp. NPDC006923. Lineage (NCBI taxonomy): Bacteria > Bacillati > Actinomycetota > Actinomycetes > Kitasatosporales > Streptomycetaceae > Streptomyces > Streptomyces sp. NPDC006923. Next base: position 212,540 of record NZ_JBEYIF010000001.1, on the reverse strand, counting down.
CTGGTTGAGCGCGATCGGCACGGGCAGGGTGGTCGTCGCGTTCTGCTCGGCGAAGGTGTCCAGCTCCCGGGTGAGCCGCCGGGTCCACTCGGGCATCCGGGCGGCCCGGTGCCGCGCGGCGGGCCATCCTGCGGCGTCCCCGGCGGCCAGCCCGAGGAGCAGCCCCTCGATACGGCGGACCGGCCCGGCGCCCCGGCCCCGCGGGTCGTCCCCGCGCGCCGGGTCTGGGCGGTCTTCCGTCTGGTCCGCAGTCATGAGGCCGCCTGTTCGTCGTCGTACGGGGTGAGCAGATCCGCGATGTCCAGCACGTGGTAGCCGCGCATCGAGGGCAGGCAGCTCCCGCGCGCCGGGCCGATGGCGGAGGACCATTCGGCGGGGATGGAGCCGGCCCCCGACATGGCTCCGGCCAGGGCGCCCGCGACCGCGGCGGTGGTGTCCGCGTCGCGGCCCATGTTGACGGCCGTCAGCACCGACATACGGAAGTCCCCCCGGGCCGCCGAGAAGGCACCGAAGGCCAGCCCCACCGCCTCGGGGGCCAGATCGGTCCAGGGGTAGCCGCCGATGACCACCGCGGAACGGACCGCGCGTTCCATGGCCAGCGTGTCGAGGTGGTCGCACTGGGCGGCGACGACCGCGCGGCGCAGTGAGCGGGCCGTCCAGGAGTCCATGGGGATGACGGAGAGCGCCGCGGCGATCACCGAGGCGGGGCCCGCGCCGGTCATCGCGACGGCGACACCGGCCGCCACCGCCCGGCCGCCGTAGATGCCCTCACCGTCATGGCTCACCGTGCCGTCGACCGCGACCAGCCGCGCCGCCTCCCCGGGATCGCCCGCCGCGAAGACCCCGAAGGGAGCGGCGCGCATCGCGAGGCCGTCGCTCCAGGCGTGGCGGTGCTGGGCAGTGATGGGCGCGGCGAGACCGCGTCTGAGGTTCTCCAGCGTGCCGCGTTCGCTGAAACCCGCACCGCGGAACGGGCCCTCGTCGAGGTCCGCCAGCCAGTGGTGCCAGGCCTTCTCGACATGGGCGACGGTCAGCGCGGAGCCGTGCCGGGCGAGCAGCAGCCCGGAGAAGATGGCGTACTCCGTGTCGTCCGTACCCACCGGATTGTCGGTGACGAAGCCTTCGATCCGGCCCCAGCGGCGGCGGATCTCGGAGGGCCGCATGTTCTCCGCGGGGGCGCCCAGGGCGTCCCCCACCGCCAGACCGAGCAGCGCGCCACGCGCCCGGTCCCGGAGCGCGGCGATCTCCTGGGCGGCCGGATCGCATGCGGTCGACTCCATCGTGTGGCCCTTTCACGCGCGGCGAGCCCGAGCCTTTCCCGGTGATCCCGGCGGATCGTGGCGGCCGTGTCGGTGTCCCGCCCCCGCCCCGGTCACCGCCGGTCGCTTTCCGTTCTCCGGGTTCTCCGGGTTCTCTGGATCTCTGCCACGCGAGGCGCCCGAGGAGTCGGGGAAACGCCGCTGTCACCCGGCTGACAGCGGCGTTTCCTCCTGGATTTCTCCTGGATTCCTCCTGGATCGGGCCTGGTAAGTACGGCCTTCCTTGCTGGCGGCGGCGTTTTTCCGTGCGTATTTTCGAGGGTCGGGAGGGGTGGAGACCGGTCCGTGGAGGACTCGGATCCGCTCCGGTGGAAAGAGGAGAAGCATGTCCATCATCGACACCGAGGCGACGCTGCACGTGGCGCACCGCGACAACCACACGCACCGCGACGTGAACGGTGGCTGGCTGCGCCCCGCGGTGTTCGGCGCGATGGACGGACTGGTCTCCAACCTGGCGCTGATGACCGGTGTCGCGGGCGGCGCGGTCTCCCAGCACACCCTTGTGATCACCGGGCTGGCGGGACTCGCGGCGGGCGCCTTCTCGATGGCCGCGGGCGAGTACACCTCGGTGGCCTCGCAGCGGGAGCTGGTCCAGGCGGAGCTGGACGTGGAGCGCCAGGAACTGCGCAGCCACCCGGCCGACGAGATGGAAGAGCTCGCCTCGCTCTACGAGTCCCGGGGCGTGGCGCCCGAGCTGGCCCGCGAGGTCGCCAGGCAGCTCTCGAAGGACCCCGTGCAGGCCCTGGAGATCCACGCCCGCGAGGAACTCGGGATAGACCCGGACGACCTGCCGTCACCGCTGGTCGCCGCCGTGTCGTCGTTCGGTTCCTTCGCCCTGGGCGCGCTGCTCCCGGTGCTGCCGTATCTGCTGGGCGCCACCGCGCTGTGGCCCGCCGTGCTTCTCGCGCTGATCGGGCTGTTCGCCTGCGGCGCGCTGGTCGCCCGGGTGACCGCGCGGAGCTGGTGGTACAGCGGGCTGCGCCAGCTCGTCCTCGGCGGGACGGCCGCGGCGCTCACCTACGGGCTGGGCGCGGCCTTCGGCGCAGCGCTCTGACCTGCGAGAAGTCTGGAGAAAGCCGGGCGGCGGGGCAGCGGCCGGGGCCGCCCGGAGGGAACGCCCGGCCTGTGACATATCTCCCCAAGCGCTGGCTTCCCCCAAATGAGACACTATTCTCCGGCGCCCCCATGTAGCCGTTACCCGGCGGTTTCGAATCCGCAATCACCGGGCATGAGCCGTAGGCGCTGCGGGCAACGAAGCCTACTTCGCCAAGCCGATCGGACGACGATCTGTCCGTCTGCGTCCCTCATCCACCGCTTTGCGCGGTGTCCACATGCTGGAATGCGCTATCCGCTTCCTGAGAAGCCGCCCATCATGTAACCTGCACGAAATTTCTCGGAGGGCCAGCGTCGTCCCTCGGTACCGCATATGCCACGACGACGACGGGAGAGCCGATGCGTTCCGACGCCTGGTCGCCCATGGACGGTCGCCCCGCCTCGCAGGGGATGTACGACCCCCGTAACGAACACGACGCCTGTGGTGTCGGGTTCGTGGCCACCCTCACCGGTGTACCCAGCCACGCGCTGGTGGAGCAGGCGCTGACCGTACTGCGCAATCTTGAGCACCGGGGCGCCACCGGCTCCGAACCCGACTCCGGCGACGGCGCCGGGATACTCCTCCAGGTCCCCGACGCCTTCCTCCGCGAGGTCGCCGGATTCGAACTGCCCGAGGCCGGTTCCTACGCCGTCGGCACCGGCTTCCTGCCCGCGGGCGACGCCACGGCGGCCGTGTCGCGGATCGAGACGATCGCCGCGGAAGAGGGCCTGACCGTCCTCGGCTGGCGGGAGGTACCCGTCGCACCCGAGATGCTCGGCGCCACCGCCCGGGCGACGATGCCGGCCTTCCGCCAGCTCTTCGTCACGGACGGCGCCAGCACCGGCATCGTCCTGGACCGCAAGGCGTTTTTGCTGCGCAAGCGCGCCGAGCGCGAGGTCGGGGTCTACTTCCCCTCGCTCTCCGCCCGCACCATCGTCTACAAGGGCATGCTCACCACCGGCCAGCTCGAACCGTTCTTCCCGGACCTCTCCGACCGGCGCTTCGCGACCGCCATCTCCCTGGTCCACTCGCGCTTCTCCACGAACACCTTCCCGAGCTGGCCCCTCGCCCACCCGTACCGCTTCGTCGCGCACAACGGTGAGATCAACACCGTCAAGGGCAACCGCAACTGGATGCGCGCCCGCGAGTCCCAGCTCGGCTCCGACCTCTTCGGCACCGAGAAGCTGGAGCGGATCTTCCCCATCTGCACACCCGACGCCTCCGACTCGGCCACCTTCGACGAGGTCCTCGAACTGCTGCACCTCGGCGGCCGGTCGCTGCCGCACTCCGTGCTGATGATGGTCCCCGAGGCGTGGGAGAACCACGACTCCATGGACCCGGCCCGGCGCGCCTTCTACCAGTTCCATGCCACGATGATGGAGCCCTGGGACGGCCCCGCCTGTGTCACCTTCACCGACGGCACCCAGGTCGGCGCGGTCCTCGACCGCAACGGTCTGCGCCCCGGCCGCTACTGGGTGACCGACGAAGGACTGGTCGTCCTCTCCTCCGAGGTCGGCGTCCTCGACATCGACCCGGCCAAGGTCGTCCGCAAGGGCCGCCTCCAGCCCGGCCGGATGTTCCTCGTCGACACCGCCGAGCACCGCATCATCGAGGACGACGAGATCAAGGCGTCCCTCGCCGCCGAGAAGCCCTACCAGGACTGGCTGGGCGCCGGCGAGATCGAGCTGGAGGACCTCCCCGAGCGCGAGCACATCGTGCACACCCACGCCTCGGTCACCCGCCGCCAGCAGACCTTCGGCTACACCGAGGAAGAGCTGCGCGTCCTGCTCGCCCCGATGGCCCGCACCGGCGCCGAACCCATCGGCTCCATGGGCACGGACTCGCCGATCGCCGCGCTCTCCGAGCGGCCCAGGCTGCTCTTCGACTACTTCACCCAGCTCTTCGCCCAGGTCACCAACCCGCCGCTGGACGCCATCCGCGAGGAACTCGTCACCTCGCTGCGCTCCTCCCTCGGCCCCCAGGGCAATCTGCTGGAGCCGACCGCCGCGTCCTGCCGCAGCGTCACCCTGCCCTTCCCGGTGATCGACAACGACGAGCTGGCCAAGCTCGTCCACATAAACGCGGACGGCGACATGCCGGGCATGAAGGCCGCCACGCTCTCCGGGCTCTACCGGGTGGGCGAGGGCGGCGAGGGCCTCGCCGCCCGGATCGAGGAGATCTGCGCCGAGACCGACGGCGCGATCGAGAGCGGCGCCCGGATCATCGTCCTGTCCGACCGGCACTCGGACGCCGAGCACGCGCCCATCCCCTCCCTGCTGCTCACCGCCGCCGTCCACCACCACCTCATCCGCACCAAGCAGCGCACCCAGGTGGGCCTGCTGGTCGAGGCCGGTGACGTCCGCGAGGTGCACCATGTGGCCCTGCTCATCGGGTACGGCGCCGCCGCCGTCAATCCGTACCTCGCCATGGAGTCCGTTGAGGACCTCGTCCGGGCCGGCACGTTCATCGAGGGCCTGGCCCCCGAGCAGGCCATCCGCAATCTGATTTACGCGCTCGGCAAGGGCGTCCTCAAGGTGATGTCCAAGATGGGCATCTCCACCGTCGCCTCCTACCGGGGCGCGCAGGTCTTCGAGGCCGTCGGCCTGGACGCGGCCTTCGTCGACAAGTACTTCAACGGCACCGCCACCAAGATCGGCGGCGCCGGTCTCGATGTCGTCGCCACCGAGGTCGCCGCCCGGCACGCCAAGGGCTACCCGGCGTCCGGGATCTCCGCGAGCCACCGCAAGCTGGAGATCGGCGGCGAGTACCAGTGGCGCCGCGAGGGCGAGCCGCACCTCTTCGACCCGGAGACCGTCTTCCGGCTCCAGCACGCCACCCGCTCGCGCCGCTACGACATCTTCAAGAAGTACACCGGCCGGGTGAACGAGCAGTCCGAGCGGCTGATGACACTGCGCGGCCTGTTCACCTTCGCCTCGGGCCGGACACCGATCCCCCTCGACGAGGTCGAGCCGGCCTCCGAGATCGTCAAGCGCTTCTCCACCGGCGCCATGTCGTACGGATCGATCTCCCGCGAGGCACACGAGACCCTCGCCATCGCCATGAACCAGCTCGGCGCCAAGTCCAACACCGGCGAGGGCGGCGAGGACGCGGACCGGCTGTACGATCCGGCCCGCCGCTCCTCCATCAAGCAGGTCGCCTCCGGCCGCTTCGGCGTCACCAGCGAATACCTGGTCAACGCGGACGACATCCAGATCAAGATGGCGCAGGGCGCGAAGCCCGGCGAGGGCGGCCAGCTCCCCGGCCACAAGGTCTATCCGTGGGTCGCCAAGACCCGGCACTCCACCCCCGGTGTCGGTCTGATCTCCCCGCCGCCGCACCACGACATCTACTCCATCGAGGACCTCGCCCAGCTCATCCACGACCTCAAGAACGCCAACCCGGGCGCCCGCATCCATGTGAAGCTGGTCTCCGAGGTCGGTGTCGGCACCGTCGCCGCGGGCGTCTCCAAGGCCCACGCCGATGTCGTGCTGATCTCCGGGCACGACGGCGGCACCGGCGCGTCCCCGCTGACCAGCCTCAAGCACGCGGGCGGCCCCTGGGAGCTGGGCCTCGCCGAGACCCAGCAGACCCTGCTGCTCAACGGCCTGCGCGACCGCATCGTCGTCCAGACCGACGGCCAGCTCAAGACCGGCCGCGACGTGGTCGTCGCCGCGCTGCTCGGCGCCGAGGAGTTCGGTTTCGCGACCGCGCCGCTCGTCGTCTCCGGCTGCGTCATGATGCGCGTCTGTCACCTGGACACCTGTCCGGTCGGCATCGCCACCCAGAACCCGGTGCTGCGCGAGCGCTTCTCCGGCAAGGCCGAGTACATCGTCAACTTCTTCGAGTTCATCGCCGAGGAGGTCCGCGAACTCCTCGCCGAGCTGGGCTTCCGCACCCTCGAAGAGGCCGTCGGCCACGCCGAACTGCTCGACACCGAGCGGGCCGTGAACCACTGGAAGGCCCAGGGCCTCGACCTCAGGCCGCTCTTCCATGTGCCCGCCCTGCCCGACAGCGCCGTACGCCACCGCGTGATCAGCCAGGACCACGGCCTGGAGAAGGCCCTGGACAACCAGCTCATCAAGCTCGCCGCCGACGCCCTGGGCGCCGACAGCGCCGAGGCCGCCCAGCCGGTGCGTGCCCAGATCGGGATCCGCAACATCAACCGCACCGTGGGCACCATGCTCGGCCACGAGGTGACCAAGAAGTTCGGCGGCGCGGGCCTGCCCGACGACACCATCGACATCACCTTCACCGGATCGGCCGGCCAGTCCTTCGGTGCCTTCCTGCCGCGCGGCGTGACACTGCGGCTGGAGGGGGACGCCAACGACTACGTCGGCAAGGGCCTCTCCGGCGGCCGGATCGTCGTCCGCCCCGACCGCGGCGCCGACCATCTCGCCGAGTTCTCCACCATCGCGGGCAACACCATCGCCTACGGCGCGACCGGCGGCGAGCTGTTCCTCCGAGGCCGCACCGGCGAGCGCTTCTGCGTCCGCAACTCCGGCGCCACCGTCGTCTCGGAAGGCGTGGGCGACCACGGCTGCGAGTACATGACCGGCGGCCACGCCGTGGTCCTCGGCGAGACCGGACGCAACTTCGCCGCCGGTATGTCCGGCGGCACCGCGTACGTCATCGACCTCGACCCGGACAACGTCAACGCGGGGAACCTGGCGGCCGTCGAGCCGCTCGGCGACTCCGACAAGCAGTGGCTGCACGCCGTGGTGCACCGCCATCAGGAGGAGACGGGCTCCACCGTCGCCGGGAAGCTCCTCGCCGAGTGGGACACCGCGGTGGACCGCTTCAGCAAGATCATTCCGACCACGTACAAGGCAGTGCTCGCCGCCAAGGACGCCGCCGAGCTGGCCGGTCTCTCGGAGACCGAGACCACCGAGAAGATGATGGAGGCGGCGACCCATGGCTGACCCGAAGGGCTTTCTCACCACCGGCCGCGAGGTCGCCAGGACCCGTCCCGTCGAGGAACGCGTCAAGGACTGGAACGAGGTCTACGTTCCCGGCTCGCTGCTGCCGATCATCAGCAAGCAGGCCGGCCGCTGTATGGACTGCGGCATCCCGTTCTGTCACAACGGCTGTCCGCTGGGGAATCTGATCCCCGAGTGGAACGACTACGCGTACCGCGAGGACTGGACGGCGGCGAGCGAGCGGCTGCACGCCACCAACAACTTCCCTGAGTTCACCGGACGGCTCTGCCCCGCACCCTGCGAGTCCGCGTGCGTGCTCGCCATCAACCAGCCCGCCGTCACCATCAAGAACGTCGAAGTCTCCATCATCGACAAGGCGTGGGACAGCGGCGACGTCACCCCGCAGCCGCCCGAGCGGCTCTCCGGCAAGACCGTCGCCGTCATCGGCTCGGGCCCGGCGGGCCTGGCCGCCGCCCAGCAGCTCACCCGGGCCGGACACACCGTCGCGGTGTACGAGCGGGCCGACCGCATCGGCGGTCTCCTGCGGTACGGCATCCCCGAGTTCAAGATGGAGAAGGTGCACATCAACCGGCGCATCGAGCAGATGCGCGCGGAAGGCACCAAGTTCCGCACCGAGGTCGAGGTCGGCCGCGACATCGACGCGGCGAAGCTCCGCAAGCGGTACGACGCCGTCGTCATCGCGGCCGGCGCGACCGTCTCGCGCGACCTGCCCGTACCCGGCCGTGAGCTGAAGGGCATCCACTTCGCGATGGAGTACCTGCCCCTCTCCAACAAGGTGCGGGAGGGCGATCTGACGGTCTCCCCGATCACCGCCGAGGGCAAGCACGTGGTGGTCATCGGCGGCGGCGACACCGGCGCGGACTGCGTCGGCACGGCGCACCGCCAGGGCGCCGCCTCCGTCACCCAGTTGGAGATCATGCCGCGGCCCGGTGACGAGCGCGCCGGCCACCAGCCGTGGCCGACCTTCCCCATGCTCTACAAGGTCACCTCCGCGCACGAGGAGGGCGGCGAGCGGCTCTACTCCGTCTCCACCACCCACTTCGAGGGCGACGAGGACGGCAACGTCCAGTCCCTGCACCTCATCGAGGTCGAGTTCACCAACGGCAAGCTGGAGCAGAAGCCGGGCACCGAACGCTCGATCCCGGCCCAGCTCGTCACCCTCGCCATGGGCTTCACCGGTACGGACCAGGAGAACGGACTGGTCGAGCAGTTCGGCCTGGAGCTCGACGAGCGCGGCAACATCGCGCGGGACGCGGACTTCGCGACCAATGTGCCCGGCGTGTATGTCGCCGGTGACGCCGGCCGCGGCCAGTCCCTGATCGTGTGGGCCATCGCGGAGGGCCGCTCGGCCGCCCGCGGCGTGGACCGCCATCTCACGGGCGCCAGCGATCTGCCGGCCCCGATCCGTCCCACGGACCGCGCGCTGACGGTCTGACCCCGCGCCGGCCGCTCCCCGCGAGCGGCCGGCCCGATGAGACGTCCCGTACAACGGCGTACGGGCGGTGTCGGCCCGGGGAGCGTCTCCCGGGCCCTCCGCAGGACGCGGCGCCTGCCCCCAGTCCCCGACCGGACCGACGGCAGGCGCCGTGGCATGTGGCCAGGACCCGCCGCGGCTGCGCCGAACCGGCCGTCGGCGCGGATGACTTGAGCACCACCGGCACGATCAGGACGCGGACCCGGCGGAGATCAGCGTCCGGATCACGCGAGACAGCGGGCGCCTTGTCCGGGCGGGCATCGCGGCGCCGTCCCTCGCGTAACCTCAACGACGCCCGAGCGTGCACCGGATGGAAAGCCTGTTGGGGGTTCCTGTCATGACGCCACGCGTCCTGCGTGCCGGAGGACGGCCGGCGAAGCCGTGGAAGAACGGCGGCGGGGTCACCCGCGAGATCGCCTCCTGGCCCGAGAGCGCGGGCACTGCCTCCACCAGCAGCCCTACCGGCCCTGACAGCCCCACCGGCCCCGACAGTGCCACCGGCCCCGGCGGCTTCGACGGCTTCGACTGGCGGATCAGTCTCGCGGAGGTCGTGGCCGACGGACCGTTCTCCGTCTTCCCCGGTGTCGACCGGACGCTGACCGTGGTCGAGGGCGCCGGCCTGGACCTCACCGTCGACGGCGGACGCCGGATCGGCGCGGAGCGCTACGCCCCGCTGCGGTTTCCCGGCGACCAGCCCGCCGACTGCGTGCTGCGGGCGGGGCCGGTGGTCAACCTCAATGTCATGTGCCGCAGGGGCCGTACGACCGCGGTGATCGCGATCGTACGGGGCAGCCGCCAGCTCGTCGTGCCGCCGGGCGCGACCGTCGTGGCCGTCGCCCTGGAGGGGCCGACCGCGCTCGGGGACTCCATCCTGGCCCGCCACGACGCGGCGGTCCTCACCCCGGCGGAGCCGGGCGCCGGACCGGCGACGCTCCGCACCGGAGGACGCGCCGCACTCGTCACGCTCCGCCTCGCCTGACCACCGGCGCGGCGGCCCGGGGCGCCGTGCCCGCCGGGTGATCGCCGGGCCCGCGGCCCGTGATCGTCCGGCGTTCCGGTCGCGGGTGTCCGCGATCACCCGACTGCCCGGCCCGGTCGGCCCGTGCCCCTCGACGTCCGGCCCGCCGGGCGTGCTAGGCTGACTCCGTTGCAGTTTTGGTACCCATGAACTTTATGTGCGCCTGACGGGAATGTTCCTCAGGCGCATTATTGGTTTTTGCCGGCTTCTCCGGATGGGGCTCAATGCGGCGACGAGGAATTCGTAAAGTGCGGATTTCCGGCTCTGCACCTGTTTTAGGAGAATGACATGGCTACTGGCACCGTGAAGTGGTTCAACTCGGAAAAGGGCTTCGGCTTCATTGAGCAGGACGGCGGCGGCGCCGACGTCTTCGCCCACTACTCCAACATCGCCACCCAGGGCTTCCGCGAGCTCCAGGAGGGCCAGAAGGTCTCGTTCGACGTCACGCAGGGCCAGAAGGGCCCGCAGGCGGAGAACATCGTCCCGGCCTAATTTCCGGACGTGTACCTCGCAGCCGGGGCCCGCACCGTGCAGGTGCGGGCCCCGGCTCGCGCTGTCCTCAGGCCCAGGAAGGCTTTTTCCGTATGACTCGATCCGAACGCCCGGCCCGTGCTGCCCGACCCGCCGGCAAGCGCCCGGTGAGTTCCCGCGCCAAGGGACCCGCGAAGGGCTCGGCGAAAACCCCCGCCCGCCGCGCGTCCGTGCGCCCGCAGGAATTCACGCTGCCGGAGACCATTACCCCCGCACTGCCCGCCGTCGAGGCGTTCGACGAGCTGGACATGCCCGGCGGCCTGCTGAAGACCCTCACGGCCCAGGGCGTGACCGATCCTTTCCCGATCCAGGGCGCCACCCTGCCGAACTCCCTCGCGGGCCGGGACATCCTCGGCCGGGGGCGTACCGGCTCCGGCAAGACCCTCGCCTTCGGTCTGGCGCTGCTCGCCCGTACCGCCGGCCGGCGCGCCGAGCCCCGCGCGCCGCTCGCGCTGGTGCTCGTCCCCACGCGTGAGCTGGCGCAGCAGGTGACCGACGCGCTCACGCCGTACGCGACCGCGGTGAACCTGAAGCTGGCCACGGTGGTCGGCGGTCTCTCGATCAGCAAGCAGGCCGGCACGCTGCGGCGCGGCGCCGAGGTGCTGGTCGCGACGCCCGGACGACTCAAGGACCTCATCGAGCGCGGCGACTGCCGGCTCGACCGGGTCTCGATCACCGTGCTCGACGAGGCCGACCAGATGGCCGACATGGGCTTTATGCCGCAGGTCACGGCGCTGCTCAAGCAGGTCGAGCCGGACGGTCAGCGGATGCTGTTCTCGGCGACCCTGGACCGCAACATCGACCGGCTCGTCCGGCTGTATCTGACGGACCCGGTCGTCCACTCCGTCGACCCGTCCCAGGGCGCGGTCACCACGATGGAGCACCATGTGCTGTATGTGGCGGACGAGACCGACAAGAAGGCCGTCACCGCGCGGATCGCGGCGCGCGACGGCCGGGTGCTGCTCTTCCTGGACACCAAGCGTTCGGTGGACCGGCTGGTGAAGCGGCTGCTGGCCAGCGGTGTACGGGCCGCCGGGCTGCACGGCGGCCGCTCCCAGCCGCAGCGCAACCGGACCCTCGACCAGTTCAAGAGCGGCCAGGTCACCGCGCTCGTCGCGACCAATGTCGCGGCCCGTGGCATCCATGTCGACGATCTCGATCTCGTGGTGAACGTCGACCCGCCGGTGGACCACAAGGACTATCTGCACCGTGGCGGACGCACCGCCCGTGCGGGCGAGTCCGGCAGCGTGGTGACCCTGGTCCTGCCCGAACAGCGGCGCGAGATGACCCGGCTGATGTCCGACGCCGGTATCGCGCCCAGATCGGCGCGGATCAAGTCCACCGACGAGGAGCTGGCGCGGCTCACCGGCGCGCGGGAGCCCTCCGGGGTGGCGGTCACCATCGAGGTGCCCCAGCCCGTCGTGCAGGCGAAGCAGAAGCCGAGGACATCGCGTCCGGCGCGCAAGGGCACAGGCACCGGCGCCGCCGCGTCGGCCGGGGGCGGCGCCCCCCGGCTGGGCGGCGCGGCACGCGGCAGCCGTGGCCGCCGTGGCCGTCCCGGCCGGGGCGCCGAAGGCGGCCGCCGCACCGCGGCCTGACCCGGGACCGCCCGCGACACGGACACCGGTCCGCGCCTGCGGACCCGCACGAAAGCCCGGCACCGCGCCCCGCGCGACGCCGGGCTTTCGCGCGTCCCCTGCCGTGTCCGTACCGGCGGACGCGCCGCCGCCGGGCGCCCGCCGCCGTACGTACGGATGGCCGGTAGGGCTCCGCCCGGCCGGTGTACGGCACGCGAAAGGCCCGCGGCGCCCGGTTAACTTCCCGGAAATTCCACGGAGTTGGCATTGACGTGTACGCGTCTACGCGCGTCATCATGGTGCCCATGCGAATTCCCCCACGTATCGCCGCCCTCGGCGGCCTCGCGGCCCTGGCCTCCACGCTCCTTGTCGGCGGAGTCTCCGCCACCGCTACCGCCGCCCCGTCCGCGGTCGGCAGCATCTGCTACTCCAAGCTGCCGACCCAGGCGCACCACACCCTCGACCTCATCGAGGCCGGCGGCCCCTTCCCGTACTCGCAGGACGGGGGCGTCTTCCAGAACCGGGAGCGCCTGCTGCCGAGCCAGTCGAACGGCTACTACCACGAGTACACCGTCGTGACCCCGGGCTCCCCGGACCGCGGCGCCCGCCGCATCATCACGGGCAAGAAGAACAACGAGGACTACTACACCTCCAACCACTACGCGTCGTTCTCCCTCGTCAACTACGGCTGCTGACCGGAAGGTAATCTCCGCCTCATGACGGTGACGTATGTGATCGACGGGGCGGAGGTCACCGACCTCGATCGCTTCTGGCAGGTGATCGGCGCGGCCGTGAACGGGCCCGGCGGATACTTCGGGCGGAATCTCGACGCGCTCGCGGACTGCCTGCACGGAGGGTACGGAACACCCGACGACGGCGACTTCGTCATCGAGTGGCGCCGGCACGAGCTCTCCCGCAGGTCGCTCGGCCAGGAGGAGACCGCGCGCACGCTCCAGCAGCGGCTGGAGCGTGCGCACCCCGACAACAGGGCCGCTCTCCAGGCCCGGCTGGACGACGTCCGGGCGGGCCGGGGGAGCACCGTCTTCGACGAGCTGGTGGAGCTCATCGAGGAGGAAGCGCCCGGAGTGCTGCGGCTGAACTGATCAGGTGTCAGGGGCCGGTTCGGCCGCGGCGGCGGTCGAACCGGCCGGGTCGCCTCCGGCCACCGCTCACCGGGGCTGTCACCACCCGCCCCGGACGGCGGCCCGTCACCGGCGGTCCGTCACCGGCGGCGCGGGAGCGTCCGCTCCAGCCGTCGCCGGTCCGGCCCCTGCGGCACATGACGCACGGCGTCGGCCGCCGTCCGCCACGCGTACCCGTCGGGGTCCTCGTCCGCGAGGATCCGGGCCAGCGCGCCGACCGCGCGCGGGTCCTGACGCGCCGCCAGGCCCCTGGCGGCCTCGGCGGCCGTCTCCGCGTCGGGATCGTTCAGCCGGGCCGCCAGCGCCTCCCTGACCGGATGTGTGTCCGCGTCCACCCCGGCCAGTGCCGTCACCGCCCGGTCCCTGACCGAGGGCTCCGCGTCCCTGCTCAGCAGGGTCAGTGCCCACACCCCGTCCCGGTGATCACCCGGCAGGAGTCCGGTCAGCGCCAGCGCCACCCGCCGCCGCACCCCCGCGTCCTGATGCCCGGTGTGCCGCAGGATCTCTGGCAGCGCGGCCGGATCGCCGTGCAGGCCCAGTCCCGTCACGACCGCCCGGACCAGCTCGGGCTCCACGGCCCGCCGGGACATCTCCCGCAGCAGCGGGACCGCGCGGGCGGTGAACGGGCTCGCCCCGTCCGCCGCGCCGAGCTGGGACAGCACCTCGGCGGCGAAGGTCTGCCGCAGCGGCTCCTCGCTCCCGCACCACGCCGCCGCGGCCCGGAACGTCTCCTCGTCACCGCGCCGCCACAGCACGGCCACCGACTCGGTCCAGTCGTCCCGGCCCGGCTCCCCGCAGCGCAGCGCCCGCGCCGCCAGTTCCCCGTACGGCGTCACGATGCCCAGCTCCGCCTCCAGCACCGTCGCGACGGCCGCGTGCCCGGTCCCCTGCTCCCGCCCGGCCAGCGGCTCACCGTCCCGGAGGAGTTCGACGACGACGGTCACCGAGCCGTCCTCCTCGATCCGCCGCACCACCGTCTCGTGGCCGTCCCCGTACGCGCGCCACAGGCCGTCCCGGAGCTCCCGCTCCACGTCGAGGGCCATCCAGCGCCGCGCCTCGGCGAGCGACGCGCCGAGCGCCTCGCGGCCCGCTCCGTCCGGCGCGCCGGCGCCGTAGCGCAGCAGGACCCGCACCGTCGGCGTCGAGCCCCGGCGCGCGGCAAGCAGCAGCGGCGGCTCACCGCCGGGGCCCGGTAGCCCGGGGTCGGCGCCGTACTCCAGCAGCGCCTCCAGCGTGTCGGGGAATCCCTGGACGACCGCCCAGGCGACCGCGGTGAAGCCGAACTCCTCCCGGCTGTCGGGCCGGGCGCCCGCCGCCAGCAGGGCCCGTACGACCTCGGTGTGCCCGCCGCACGCCGCGCCGCACAACGGCAGGTCCCCGCCGTCCCGGCCACTGGCCCGCTCCGGGTCCGCGCCCGCCGCCAGCAGCAGCCGTACCAGCCCCGCCTCGTCGCTGACCGCCGCCAGATACAGGGCCGTCTGGCCGTCCTCGTCGCTCGCCTCGGCGGGGACCCCCGCCCGGAGCAGCCGTACAACGGTGTCGTCCGCACCACCGTGCACCGCCTCGAACAGGTCCTCAACACCCGCTGTCGGCTCTCTGGTCATGGATCGACCCTACGTGCGACTCCGGTCAGGTGTCGCAGTCCAGCACCGTCCGGCACAGCCCGCACCGCGCCCGTACCCGGCCCCGGACGGGCACCCGGATGCGCTGATGGCAGGTGGGACAGGGAAACGAGACCCGCGGCCCGTCCGGCAGCCGCTCGAACGCGTAGAACGCGCCGGACGGGGCCGGATCCGGTGCGCCGCCCGGCTGGTCGAGCGCGGCACGGCGGTCCCTGGCGTAGCGGTGACGGCCCGTCCAGCCGGCGGTGGTCAGCGGCGGCTGCTGTTCGTCGCGCAGCGCCAGCGCCCTGCCCTTCGTGTACGAGGTGTAGCCCTGCGGGCTGGTGAACCAGATCCGCGGGTCCTCGTCGAAGACGAGCGCGCGCTTGGCGAGGACATAGCCGAATTCCTCGGGCGTGAGATAACCGAGCTTCTGGCTGGAGTCGGCGTCCTCGCGGTACGCGTCGAGCAGCAGCCAGCCCGCGCCCAGATAGGTCGTCGCGGTGTCGGTGAGGATCTCGTTGTCGCGGGTGCCGGGAAAGCTCAGCCCGAGCCGGTGCAGCAGCACATGGGTGATCTCGTGGGCGAGTGCGGCGCCGATGTCCCGGCGGTGCCTGCGGAAGCGGTTGTTGAGCTCGACAAAATACTCGGGCCCCGCGGTCAGCTCGACGCTCGCCGCGTGCCGCATCTCGCGGAAGCTCACCACCACCCGCGCGTCCGGCAGCCGGAGCTGGTGGACCAGGGCACGCGCCACCCGCTGGGTGCCGAGATACAGATCGTCCGCGTCGGAGAAGGCGACATCGCCCGGCGCGACGCTGAGGGCGTACGCGCGGACACCGTCGGGCGACAGCCGCCTGTAGAGCGCGTTGATCGCCGCCCGCGCGGTGTCGAGATGCGGATAGCCGTGTTCGACCTCGCCGCCGTTGGTCACGCCCGTACCCCCCTGAGGGACGTCCAGCCCGGGCCCACTCTACGGCGAACGGGCCCCGGAGCCGTCCGATGACCGGACGGCGGCCGAAGGACGCCCCCTCGCCGTGGCCGGATCCCTGATCTTGTGGCGCGGCTTGCCTCCTCCGCATAATCCGGATCACGCTTTTTTGTCGGGCGCATGTCAGGGACGTCGTCCGTACGGAGACGCCGACCGGGCCCGGCCGCGTACGCAGCGCCCGCACACACCGCCACCGAACACCACCTCCAGCCCCCCACGAAAGGCAGACCGTTGAGAATCCTGGGTGCCCTCAAGAGATGCGCCGCCGCCGGCGTCGTCGTCCTCGCCGCCATCAGCCTCCAGCCCACCTCCGCCTCCGCCGCGCCCACCCCGGCCCCCGCGACCCGCGCCGCCGCGCCCGTCGCGCCGCCCGTCGTCGGCGGCACCCGCGCGGCCCAGGGCGAATTCCCCTTCATGGTCCGCCTCTCCATGGGCTGTGGCGGCGCACTGTACGCCCCCAACATCGTCCTGACCGCCGCACACTGTGTGAACGGATCCGGCAACAACACCAGCATCACCGCCACCGCGGGCGTCGTCGACCTCCAGAGCGCCAGCGCCGTCAAGGTCAAGTCCACCAAGGTGCTCCAGG
This sequence comes from Streptomyces sp. NPDC006923, assembly GCF_040635655.1. NCBI lineage: Bacteria > Bacillati > Actinomycetota > Actinomycetes > Kitasatosporales > Streptomycetaceae > Streptomyces > Streptomyces sp. NPDC006923. Next base: position 196,271 of record NZ_JBEYIF010000001.1, on the reverse strand, counting down.
CGCCCGGCTACAACGGCGCCGGCAAGGACTGGGCACTCATCAAGCTCGCCCAGCCCATCAACCAGCCCACCCTGAAGATCGCCACCACCACCGCCTACAACAGCGGCACCTTCACCGTCGCCGGCTGGGGCGCCGCGACCGAGGGCGGCGGCCAGCAGCGCTACCTCCTCAAGGCCACCGTGCCGTTCGTCTCCGACGCGAGCTGCGACTCGTCCTACGGCGGCGACGTGATAACCGCCGAGGAGATCTGCGCCGGCTTCGCCCAGGGCGGCACCGACACCTGCCAGGGTGACTCCGGCGGCCCCATGTTCCGCCGTGACAGCGCCAACGCCTGGATCCAGGTCGGCATCGTGAGCTGGGGCAACGGCTGCGCCCGGCCCGGCTACCCCGGCGTCTACACCGAGGTCTCCACCTTCGCCTCCGCCATCGCCTCCGCCGCGGCGACCCTCTGACCCGGAACAGACCGGGGGAGGGGCGGGTACGGGGCGCATCGCCCCGTACCCGCCCCTCCCCGTCCGCCCCTCCGCCTCGCGATGCACCGCATCCGGCGCCGCTCGCCGATCCACCAGGTATACGGGCCAACCCTTAAGCTTCCGGACCATGACCACGAGCGCCCACGGCATCGACGACTCCGTACAAGCCGAACTGAACCGCCTCCGCGAGAGCATCGACAACATCGACGCGGCCCTCGTCCATATGCTCGCCGAGCGCTTCAAATGCACCCAGCAAGTCGGCGTCCTCAAAGCCGAACACCGGCTCCCGCCCGCCGACCCGGCCCGCGAAGCCCGTCAGATCGCCCGGCTCCGCCAGCTCGCCGAGAGCGCCAGACTGGACCCGGCCTTCGCCGAAAAGCTCCTCAACTTCATCATCGCCGAGGTCATCCGGCACCATGAACGCCTCGCGGACAAGCCCCTGACCAGCGGCGGAGATCAAGAAGCGGGAACGTCCGCCGACAGGTGAACCCGCTGCGCCGCCCGCGGCCCATCGGGCAGCATGGCCCCATGTCCGTACTGACGCGCGACGAAGCGCAGACCCGAGCCCAGTTCCTCGACGTCCACCGATACACGATCGCCCTCGATCTGACCACCGGCGAGGACACCTTCGACTCCCACACCGTCATCCGCTTCACCGCGCGGACGGCCGGGGACACCTTCGTCGAGCTCAAGCCCGCCGAGCTGCGCACCGTCACCCTCGACGGCCGCCCCCTCGACCCGGCGGGACTCACCGGGAACCGGCTCCGGCTCACCGGCCTCGACACGGGCGCACACGAACTGCGCGTCGACGCCGCCATGCGCTACTCCCGCACCGGCGAAGGCATGCACCGCTTCACCGACCCCGCCGACGGCGAGACATACGTCTACACCCAGCTCTTCATGGAAGACGTCCAGCGCGTCTTCGCCGCCTTCGACCAGCCCGACCTCAAATCCGTCTTCGAACTGACCGTCACCGCGCCCGAACACTGGACCGTCCTCGGCAACGGCATCGCCCGGCGGACCGACGCCCGCCAGTGGACCATCGCCCCCACCCCGCTCATCTCCACCTACCTCGTCGCGATCGCCGCCGGCCCCTGGCACTCCGTCCGCACCGAACACGCCGGACTGCCCTTCGGCATCCACTGCCGCCGCTCCCTCGCACCCCACCTCGACACCGACGCCGACGAGATCCTCGACATCACCCGCGCCTGCTACGACCGCTACCACGAGAAATTCCAGGAGCCCTACCCCTTCGACTCCTACGACCAGGCGTTCGTCCCCGAATTCAACGCCGGCGCCATGGAAAACCCCGGCCTGGTCACCTTCCGCGACGAATTCGTCTACCGCTCCGCCGTCACCGACACCGAACGCCAGACCCGCGCCATGGTCGTCGCCCACGAGATGGCCCACATGTGGTTCGGCGACCTCGTCACCCTCACCTGGTGGGACGACATCTGGCTCAACGAGTCCTTCGCCGAGTACATGGGCTACCAGACCCTCACCGAGGCCACCCGATTCACCGACACCTGGGTCGACTTCGGCATCGGCCGCAAGAGCTGGGGCTACGACGCCGACCAGCGCCCCTCCACCCACCCCGTCGCCCCCGACCCGGAAGCCGTCCCCGACACCGCCTCCGCACTGCTCAACTTCGACGGCATCTCCTACGCCAAGGGCGCCTCCGCCCTGCGCCAGCTCGTCAACTGGCTCGGCGAGAAAGACTTCCTCGCCGGCATCAACATCCACTTCGCCCGGCACAAATTCGCCAACGCCACCCTCGCCGACTTCATCGACTCCCTCGCCCACGCCACCGACCGTGACGTCCACGCCTGGGCCGCCCAATGGCTCCGCACCACCGGCATCGACACCCTCACGCCCCGGATCACCGCCACCGACACCGAATGGGCCCTGGACGTCACCCACAACGGCGGCAGGCCCCACCGCCTCACCGCCGGCGTGTACGACCTCGACGTCGCCGACCCCGGCCGGCTCGTGGCACGCGAACGCGTCGAACTCGACCTCCCCGCCACCGGCGGCCCCACCGTCCGCCCCGGCCGCCGTCCCGCCCTCCTCGTCCTCAACGACGACGACCTGACCTACGCCAAGATCCGCCTCGACCCCGCCTCCTGGGACACCGCCCTGAGCGCCCTCTCCGGCATCCCCGGACCCCTCACCCGCGCCGTCGTCTGGAACGCCGCCCGCGACATGGTCCGCGACGGCGAACTCGCCCCCACCGCCTACCTGGACGCCGCCCGCGCCCATCTCCCGCACGAGACGGACCTCGCACTCGTCCAGGGCGTCCTCACCTTCTCCGCCACCCACATCACCAACCGCTACCTCGGCCCCGCCGGCCGGCCCGCCGCCCTCACCACCCTCACCGAGATCAGCCGCGACCTGATCCGCCGCACCGAGGACGGCAGCAACCCCGGCCTCCGGCTCACCGCCGTACGCCACTTCATCGACGCCGCCACCCAGCCCGGCACCATCCAGGACTGGCTCACCTCCGGGAGCGTCCCCGGCGGCCCCGAACTCGACCCGGAACTCCGCTGGCGCATCCTCACCCGGCTCGCCGTCCTCGGCGCCACCGACCACACCGCGATCAACCGCGAACTCGACCAGGACCCCAGCGCCACCGGCCAGGAAGGCGCGGCCCGCTGCCACGCCGCCCTGCCCGACCCCGCCGCCAAAGCCCGCGCGTGGGCCCGGCTCTTCGCCGGCGACGACCTCTCCAACTACCTGTTCGCCGCCACCGCCCAGGGCTTCTGGCAGCCCGAACAAGCGGCCCTGGTACAGGAGTACGTACCCCGCTACTACCCCGAAGCCGTGGCCCTCGCCGACCGCAGGGGCCCCGCCATCGCCGACGCCGCAGGCCGGTACGCGTTCCCCGTCCACGCGGTGGACCGGACATCACTGCGCCTCGGCCAGGACTGCCTCGACAACGCCGACATGATCCCGGCACTGCGCCGCAAACTCGTCGACCAGCTCGACGACCTGGACCGGGCACTGCGGATCCGTACCGCCTGACCCGCCAACCCCCGCGGCCCGGCCGCCCCGAGACCTCCGAACTCGCGTACACACCCGCACCCGTACGCCGGACCCCGGGGCGGCCGCCCGGCGCCACGCCATAGCAGCCGACGCGCTCTGCGCCGTCCTTCACCGCGCGGCAGTACCACTTTCGGGTTCGGATCGTTGTGCACCACGGGCACCACCACCGAAACCCGGACACCCTGGTGCCCCCGCGTAACCGAAGGACCCCCCATGAGCACGCCACCCCCCACCCACCCGGACACGCGCCCCCCCACCCCACTCCCGCCCCTCGCCACCCCACTCCCGCCCCTCGCCGGCGGCGAACACGGACCGAACACACTGCGGCCCCTCCTCGCCACCGTGCTCGACGCGCTGCGCGACGGCGCCGCGGAACGCCACGGGCCACTCCCCGCGGGCGGACCCGCCCACACCGACCGGCGCACCCGGGCAGCGGCAGAACCCGTACTCCCCGACGAAGGCACCGGCGCCCACCACGCCCTGCGCACCCTCGTCCACACCCTCGCCCAAGGCGCCGCCGACCCCGCCGACCCCCTCTGCGCGGCCCACCTGCACACCCCGCCGCTCGCGCTCGCCGTCGCCGCCGACCTCGCCGCGTCCGCCCTCAACCCCTCCATGGACTCCTGGGACCAGGCCCCCGCCGCCTCCACCCTCGAAACACTCGTCACCCGGACCCTCGCCGCCGAGATCTACCCCCACCACACCGGCCCCGACGCCCTCGTCACCACCGGCGGCACCGAATCCAACCTCCTCGCACTCCTCCTCGCCCGCGAACGGCACGGCCGCGTCCAGATCGTCTGCGGCGCCAACACCCACCACTCCATCCACCGCGCCGCCTGGCTCCTCGGCCTGCCCCGGCCCGTCACCGTCCCCGCCCCCACCGGCACCGTCGACCTCCCCGCACTCCACCGGACCCTCACCGACCTGCACCCCCCGCTGCTCGTCACCGCCACCGCCGGAACCACCGACACCGGCCGCATCGACCCACTCCCCGCCATCGCCGACCTCTGCGCCACCCACCACGCCGAACTCCACATCGACGCCTCCTACGGCGGCCCCCTCCTCTTCAGCCCCACTCGCCGCGCCGCGCTCAACGGACTCGACCGCGCCCACTCCGTCGCCCTCGACCTCCACAAACTCGGCTGGCAACCCGCCCCCGCCGGCCTCCTCGCCGTCCCCGACACCAGCCACCTCGCACCACTCGGCCACACCGCCGACTACCTCAACGCCGACGACGACACCGAAGCCGGACTCCCCGACCTCCTCGGCCGCTCCCTGCGCACCACCCGCCGCCCCGACATCCTCAAAACCGCCGTCACCCTCAAAGCCCTCGGCCGCACCGGGCTCGCCGCCCTCATCGACCACACCTGCGCCGCCGCACACCACCTCGCGGGACTCGTCGAAAACCACCCCGGCCTCGAACTCCACGAACAGCCCACCCTCACCACCGTGCTGTTCCGCCCCACCGGCGCGGCCGACCACACCGTCGCCGACATCCGCCGCGCCCTCCTCACCCAGGGCACCGCCGTCCTCGGCCGGGCCCGCGCCAACGGCCGCCTCTGGCTCAAAGCCACCATCCTCAACCCCCACACCACCCCCGACGACCTCGAAACACTTCTCAAACTCGTGGAAGGCAGCACCCGCCGATGACCCCCCAGCCAACCGACCCCGACCACCCGCACGACCTCGTGGGCATCGGCATCGGCCCCTTCAACCTCTCCCTCGCCGCCCTCGCCGACGGCATCCACGGCGGCCTCTCCACCGCCTTCTACGAGCAACGCCACGCCTTCCACTGGCACCCCGGCCTCCTCATCGAAGGCGCCACCCTCCAAGTGCCCTTCCTCGCCGACCTCGTCACCCTCGCCGACCCCGCCAGCCCCTGGTCCTTCCTCAACTACCTCCGCGCCCGCGACCGGCTCTACCCCTTCTACGTCGCCGAACGCTTCCACATCCAGCGCGCCGAATACGACGCCTACTGCCGCTGGACCAGCGAACAACTCCCCGGACTCCACTTCGGCCACCAGATCGACGCCGTCCGCTGGAACCCAGAAGGCCACCTCTTCGAAATCGACTTCACCCAACTCGGCCAGGACGGCGAAGCCGAAGCCCTCGGCCGCACCCACACCCGCCACATCGCCCTCGGCATCGGCACAGAACCGCACATCCCCGAACCACTCAAACCACTCGTCGAAGCCCCCGCCGCCCCCGTCATCCACTCCGCCGACTACCTCCACCACCGCGAACAGATCCTCGCCGCCGAACACATCACGGTCATCGGATCGGGACAGTCCGGCGCCGAGATCTACCTCGACCTCCTCCGCGCCCGCCCCGCCGGAGCCGAGAAAATCCACTGGCTCGCCCGCACCGAGGCCTTCGCACCCATGGAGTACTCCAAGCTCGGCCTCGAACAATTCACCCCCGACTACACCCGCTACTTCCACGACCTGCCCCAACAGGCACGCGACGACCTCGTCCCCCGCCAATGGCAGCTCCACAAGGGCATCGACGCCGACACCATCGCCGCCATCCACGACGAGCTCTACCGCCGCACCCTCCACGGCGGCTGGCCCGACACCGTCCTCACCCCCGGCGTCACCGTCCGCACCGCCGGCCGCATCGCCACCACCAAAATCGAACTCCACCTCGAACACGACCGGCAGAACACCCGCAGCCGCCTCACCACCAACGCCGTCGTCCTCGCCACCGGCTACCGCGAACGCCCCCTCGGCCGCCTCCTCGCCGGACTCGAACCCCACCTCCACCGGGACACCGCGGGACGCCACCGTGTCGACGAGCACTACCGCCTCGCACTCGACCCCGCCGTCACCGGCTCCATCTACGTACAGAACGCTGAACGCCACACCCACGGCGTCGGCGCCCCCGACCTGGGACTCGCCGCCTGGCGCAGCGCCACCATCCTCAACCACCTCACCGGCAAAGAGCCCTACCCGCTGCCCCGCCGCACCGCCTTCACCACCTTCGGACTCCACACACAGAACCAGACCCGCCCGGTACCCGCACCGAGGGGCCTGGTCCCACTCACCGAAGCGCGCTGAACGCGCCCGGGCACCGGATCAGAAGACCGGCACACCGTCCCGCGTCAGCTTCCACCCCACCGAAGCGAACACCGCCGGATCCACCGTGCCCGCGTCCTTCACCCAACTGATGATCGTGTTGCGGATCTCATCCGAATTCGACCACACCTGCTGGGCGGCGGCGACATGCGGAAAATTCCCGCCGCCGCTCGCCCGGTAGTTGTTCACCGCCAGCACAAACGTCGCCGCCGGATCCAGCGGCGCACCGTCGAATCGCAGATCCGCGATACGCGACCCCGCCGGCTTCGCGACATCGATCTCATACGTCACACCCGACACCACGTCATAGTTGTAGTCCGGCGTATTACCCGCGTTCGTCAACTTCGACGTGTCCACCGGCGCCCCCGCCGCCGTCTGCACGTAATACCGCGCCGAGAACTCCAGATACTCCTTGATCTGCGCCCCCGTCAGCAGCCGCGCCTCCATCGTGTTCTCGAACGGATACAGCCCCGCCGCGTCCTTGATGGTCACCTCACCCGCCGGAATCGCCGCCGTACGCGAGAAACACGACGCCTGCGACAGCACCGGCAGCGCCGCCCACTCGCCGCCCGCCAGCGCCGCGCGCACCGTCTCCGTCTGCACATGATTGATCAGATCGATGATCGGCTCGTCCTTCCACGGCGCGTCCACCGTGGACATCGCCGCCGTCGACGTACCGATGACCTGGTTGACGTACGCCACCGCCTTGGCGTGCTCGTCGGAGAGCAGCCGCGTGATCTTCCGGTCCTCCACCGAGGTGTTCGAGTTGAGCACCGTGGAACCGGCCCGCTCGACCGCCCAGCCACCCCGCTCCCACACCAGATCGAAATCGAAGACGGTCAGCCGCTGGCCCCACTTCGCCGGCTCCGACAGCACGACCTCCCGGCCGGTCTTCTTGTTCACGACCCGCCGCTCGGCGATCTCCGCGTGCGCGTGCCCCACCAGAATCGCGTCAATGCCCGGCACATTCTCCGCCACCAGCGTCGCCGCGTTCTCCACATACGGCACCTGATCGCCGTACGACGACGAACCGTCCGTCCCCGAATGCGCCGATACGATCACCACATCGGCACCCATCGAACGCAGCTTCGGCACCCACTTCGCCGCCTGCTCCTCCAGGCCCGGGAAGGTCATCTTCCCCTGCACATTCGCCTTGTCCCAGACCGCGATCCCCGGATTCGTCAGCCCCAGCACCGCCACCCGCACATCCTGACCGTGCGGCGTCCGCAACCTCTTGATCACATACGGCGCGAACGCCGGCTTCAATGTCCTCGCATCCAGCGCGTTCGCACCCAGCAGCGGGAAATCACACTGCTCCTCGAACTTCCGCAGCACCGGAATACCGTAATTGAACTCATGATTACCGAGCGCCGCCGCGTCATAACCGATCGCGTTCATCGCCTGCGCCATCGGATGCACCGGCCCGCGCTTCGCCGTGATCGGATCAATCTTGGCGTAGTAGTACGACAACTGAGTGCCCTGGATCGTGTCACCCGCGTCGATCAACAGGGTGTTGCCACGGCCCTTCTCCCGCCGGATCCCCTCCACCAGCGTCGAGATCTTCGCCAGGCCCACATCGTTGTGGGCCGCGTCATCGAACTCCTTGTCCGTGAAGTAGTCCCAGTTGAAGACGTTCCCGTGCAGATCCGTCGTCCCCATCACGGTGAACGAGTACCGCTTCGCAGGACGCCCGTGACCCGAGCCATGACCATGCCCCGACCCATGACCACGCCCCGTCGCCCCGGCCGGCACCGCGGCCCCGCCCACCAGCGCCACCCCGGCACCAGCAGCGGCCGAGCGGCCCAGGAACGTCCTTCTGTTCAGCGGCATTTCTTCTCCTCCGGTCCAGCAGACCCAGTGAACTCAACGAACAACGCGCGTAGATTGTGGCTCAGTACGCCGCGTCGCAACACCACGACAAGGTTTCGATCAGGTGACTGCCGATCGTCATACCAGGATGCGAGAGTGTCCGTACCCACCGAACGCCGGACAAGGGACCCACCCGTGAACGCCGACGCATCCGCCCCTGCCCCTCCCCACGGCACCCCCGAAACCCCCCGGGTCGCCGTCCGCGGCGAAGCCCGACTCGAAGTCGACCCCGAGATCGCCAGAATCGGCATCGCCGTCAGCGCCCGCGGCACCGACCGGCGCACCGCGCTCGACGACCTCACCCGGCGCAACGCCGACGTCCTCGCCCTCATCAAGTCCTACGGCGACGCCGTCGAAAAACTCGAAACCGGCTCCTTCTCCATCAGCCCCGAACTCACCCGGCACGGCCGCGGCGAACGCGTCCGGGCCTACCACGGCAGCGTCCACATCACGGCCGAACTCACCGACTTCACCTCCCTGGGTGAACTCACCACCCGCCTCGCCGACCTCGACCTCACCCGCGTCAGCGGGCCCTGGTGGGCCCTGCGACCCGACTCGCCGGCCCACGGCGAAGCCCGCCGCCAAGCCGTACGCGACGCCGTCCAGCGCGCCCGCGAATACGCCGAAGCCCTCGGCGCCCGCCTCGCCGCACTCGTCGAGCTCGCCGACCTCGGCGCCGAGAACACCGGGTACGGCCCGCCCCCCGCCCCCGGCGGCCCCCGCTCCAGAGCCGCATACGCAAACACGGAAACGGCCGAGACGGCCCCCGTACTCGATCTCGAACCGCAGCGCCAGACCGTCTACGCGCACGTGAACGCACGCTTCACCATGACCCCGCCGGACCTCGGGGGCTGACCGGCGCCAAAAGAAAAAATGCTCATCGGAGCACCCGTTCGCACAGTTCAACGTTTGTCAACAACCCTTCACGCAAAGGTTGTTGGGTAGTCATGCACGGCCAATTCCCTACCCGCCGGTAAGGTCTAGGCTCGACATATGCGCCGAGCAAAGATCGTCTGTACCCTGGGGCCCGCCACCGACTCATACGACCAGATCAAAGCCCTGGTCGAAGCCGGAATGGACGTCGCTCGCCTCAACCTCAGCCACGGCACCTACGCCGAACACGACGAGCGCTACCAACGCGTACGCAAAGCCGCCGAAGAAACCGGCCGCAGCGTCGGCATCCTCGCCGACCTTCAAGGCCCGAAGATCCGCCTCGGCCGCTTCCGAGAAGGACCCGTACTCCTTGAACGCGGTGATGAATTCACGATCACCGTCGAACCCCTCGAAGGCGACCGCCACACCTGCGGCACCACCTACGAAGGACTCGCCGCCGACGTCACCGCCGGCGAACGCATCCTCGTCGACGACGGCAAGGTCACCCTCGAAGTCACCTCAGTCGAGGGCCCCCGCGTCCACACCCTCGTGATCGAGGGCGGCATGGTCTCCGACCACAAGGGCCTCAACCTCCCGGGCGTCGCCGTCTCCGTCCCCGCGCTCTCCGAGAAGGACATCGACGACCTCCGCTGGGCCCTGCGCACCGGCGCCGACGTCATCGCCCTCTCCTTCGTGCGCAGCGGGGCGGACATCAACGACGTCCACCGGATCATGGACGAGGAAGACCGCCGCGTCCCCGTCATCGCCAAGATCGAGAAGCCCCAGGCCGTCGACAACATCGCCGACATCGTCGCCGCCTTCGACGGCATCATGGTCGCCCGCGGCGACCTCGGCGTCGAAATGCCCCTCGAACAGGTGCCGATCGTCCAGAAGCGCGCCATCGAACTCGCCCGGCGCAACGCGAAGCCCGTCATCGTCGCCACCCAGATGCTCGACTCGATGATCGAGAACTCCCGTCCCACCCGGGCCGAGGCATCCGACGTCGCCAACGCCGTCATCGACGGTACGGACGCCGTCATGCTCTCCGGCGAGACCAGCGTCGGCAAATACCCCATCGAGACCGTCAAGACGATGGGACGCATTGTCGAGGCGGCGGAGGAGGACATCCTCGCCAAGGGCCTCCCCGAACTCAACGAGAGCGGCAAGCCCCGCACCCAGGGCGGCGCGGTCGCCCGGGCCGCCGCGGAGATGGGCGACTTCCTCGGCGCGAAATTCCTCGTCGCCTTCACCCAGTCCGGCGACACCGTCAAGCGGCTCTCCCGCTACCGCTCCCCGATCCCGCTGCTCGCCTTCACTCCGGACCCCGCCACCCGCGCCCAGCTCAATCTCACCTGGGGCGTGGAGGCATTCCTCGGCCCCCATGTGGAGTCCACGGACGCGATGGTCGCCCAGGTCGACGAGGAACTCCTGAAGATCGGCCGCTGCGACACGGGCGACATCGTCGTGATCACCGCGGGCTCCCCGCCCGGAGTGGCCGGCTCCACCAACCTGGTCCGCGTCCACCACATCGGCGAGGACGACAGCCCGAAGTAACCGGCGGGGTGTGGTCGGGCCGGGGTCAGTACTTCGGCCCGATGTGCGCGTCCAGGAGAGCGACGGACGCGCGCCGGGCGACCGATATGTTGTACGGCCTGCCCGCCCGGGTGCAGTGCCTCCACTCGACTCCCACCGTGTCGAGGGTGTCCGTGTAGAGCCGCCGGATGTCGTCGGAGACATTTGTGAACCAGTACCGCGGGTACTCGTAGCGCTTCCTCTCGCCACGCACCACGCGGGTGGTCCAGTTCATGTTCCGGCAGCCGTCGGAGTGGATCAGCCCCCGGAGAAACTCCCACGGATGAGCGTCCACGATGTCCTGCTGCCAGGATTCGAGGACGATGGGGCGGGTGTGCTTCATGCCGCCGCCGTGCTGGGGGAACATGCACAGCCAGTGCCGGCTGTAACTCGTCACCGCCACGCATCCTTGTCTCTGGAGGATCCACACGGGATCTTCCGGCCGTACGGCCTCGACTGCGGCCCGGCACTGGTCGATGAGGCCGGGCCACGCGTCCGCGCACGCGATGCGCAGTTGGTAGCCCCCGCGCTTCTGGGGACTGACGCAGCCGTCACCGAGGTAGAGGCCGAGCAGGTAGGCGTACGAGGCCGGGTCGGCCGGCGCGCTCGGTCTGGGCAGGCACCTGGGGCAGGGGCGAGCCTGCGCGCGTATGCGGGGTAATGGTTCGATGCGGATGAGCCAGGCGCGGATCGAGGCCCGGGAGATGCCGGTCTGCTTGCTCACCGCGTTGAGGCTGCGGCCGTGGGCGACCAGGGCGACTGCGCGCTTGCGGGTATCGAGGTCGTACATGGCCACAAGCCTGGCGCGCGATCAGCGGGCAAGTGCGAATTCGAGCGCGCGTTCACCAGTGCGAGTGAAGATCCTCTGGACGTTGATCCACCTTGGAATCGAAGGGAGAGTGCCCCGAGTCGGATTCGAACCGACGCTGTATGGGTTTTGAATCCATGGCCTCTACCGCTGGGCTACCGGGGCTCCTTCGAAACGAAGGAAGGCAAGGACCCTCCGTGCCCCAACCATACCGCAGCTAGGTAGGCTCATGGGCAGCAGCATCCTGTCTGAACGAGGAGCCCCCGTGACCGCCCCCGAGTCGCCCCAGCCCGTCGACGATGACGACAAGTCGCATGTCCCGCCGCTGACGACGCGCGTCGTCATCGCAGAGGACGAGGCCCTCATCCGCCTCGACCTCAAAGAGATGCTCGAAGAAGAGGGCTACTCGGTCGTCGGTGAGGCCGGCGACGGCGAGCGCGCCGTGGAGCTGGCCCGGGAGCACCGGCCGGATCTGGTGATCCTCGATGTGAAAATGCCGGTTCTGGACGGCATCTCCGCCGCCGAGCGGATCGCCGAGGAGTCGATCGCGCCGGTGCTGATGCTGACCGCGTTCTCCCAGCGTGATCTGGTGGAGCGGGCGCGGGACGCCGGGGCGATGGCGTATCTGGTGAAGCCGTTCAGCAAGAGCGATGTGGTGCCGGCCATCGAGATGGCGGTGTCGCGGTTCACGGAGCTGCGGACGCTGGAGCGGGAGGTCGCGGACCTCACGCAGCGGCTGGAGACGCGGAAGCTGGTGGACCGGGCGAAGTCGGTGCTGCAGACGCAGTACGGGCTGACGGAGCCGGCGGCGTTCCGGTGGATTCAGAAGACGTCGATGGACCGTCGGCTGTCGATGCAGCAGGTGGCTGAGGCCGTGATCGAGGACGCTGACGAGAAGCGGGCGTCGAAGGGGCAGTAGCTCCGTCGCGCGGATGTGCGTGGGCCCGCCCCGGTTGTGCCGGGGCGGGCCTTTTGGTGTGGCTGGGGCTCAGTCTTCGCCGAGGTATGCCTTGCGTACGGATTCGTCGTGGAGGAGGTGTTGTCCGCTTCCTGAGAGGACGATTTTTCCTACTTCCATGACGTGGCCGTGGTCGGCGAGGGAGAGCGCGGCCTGGGCGTTCTGTTCGACGAGCAGAATCGTTGTGCCTTGCTCTTTGAGCTCGCTGATGGTGGCCATGATCTTCTGCATCATGATCGGCGAGAGACCCATGGAGGGTTCGTCGAGCATGAGGAGTTTGGGTCGTGACATGAGGGCGCGGCCCATGGCGAGCATTTGCTGTTCGCCGCCGGAGAGGGTGCCCGCCGCTTGTTTCCTGCGTTCCCCGAGGATGGGGAAGAGGTCGTAGGCGCGCTGGATGTCCTTGGCGATGCCGTCGTTGTCCTTGCGGAGGAAGGCGCCGAGTTTGAGGTTTTCCGCGATGGTGAGGCGCGGGAAGATCCTGCGGCCTTCCGGGGAGTGCGCGAGGCCGAGTGCGACGATTTTGTGGGCGCCGACTCCGCCGAGCGGCCGGCCGTCGAAGGTGATTTTCCCGCCGGCTGGTTTGAGCAGGCCGGAGAGGGTGCGGAGGGTGGTGGTCTTGCCGGCGCCGTTGGTGCCGATGAGGGTGACGATCTGGCCGGCTTCGACACTGAAGGAGATGCCTTTGACGGCTTCGATTTTGCCGTAGGCGACCTTGAGGTCCTCGACCTCGAGGAGGGCGGTCACTGGTTGTCTCCTTCGGTGCCTGTGGTGCTGTGCGTCGGGGCGGCCTCCGTCGTGGCGGTTTCCTGGTCGTCCGGGGCGCCCTCGTAGGGGGTGCCGAGGTAGGCGGCGACGACGCGTTCGTCCGCCTGGACGACTTCGGCTGTGCCTTCGACGAGCTTTTCGCCCTGGACGAGGACGGCGACCCGGTCGCAGAGGTTGAAGATGAAGCGCATGTCGTGCTCGATGACGAGGACGGCGATGCCCTGGTCGCGGATGGCGAAGACGAGGTCCTGGGTGGTCCTGGTCTCCTGGGGGTTCATGCCGGCGGTGGGCTCGTCGAGGAGGAGGAGTCCCGGTTCGCTGGCGAGGGCCCGCGCGATTTCGAGCTTGCGCTGTTCTCCGTAGGGGAGGTTGCGGGCGAGGTGGTCGCGCTTGTGGGCGAGGCCGGTGAATTCGAGGAGTTCCATGGCGCGTTCTTCGGATTCACGTTCGGCTTTTTTGAAGCCGGGGCCGCGGAGCAGTGCGGACCAGAGTCCTTCTTTTGTGCGGGTGTGCCGGCCGACGAGGACGTTTTCCAGGACGGTCATGTTGGCGAAGAGCCGGATGTTCTGGAAGGTGCGGGCGATTCCGGCCTGGGTGACGAGGTGGGACTGGTGGGGAAGGACGTTTCCTTTGTAGGAGACGGTGCCTTCTGTGGGGACGTAGAGTCCGGTGAGACAGTTGAAGAAGGTTGTTTTGCCGGCGCCGTTGGGGCCGATGAGTCCGACGATTTCGCCGCTGTTGACGGTGAGTTCGACGTTGCGTACGGCGGTGAGTCCGCCGAAGCGCATGGTGACGCCGGAGGCGTGGAGGACCGGGGTGGCGGTGCTCGGGGTGATGGTGTCGGTGGTCATGTGGTTCACACCCCCGCCTTGCTGAGGCCGATATCGCCCTTGGGGGCGTCGAGTTGGCCGGTGTCGTGGAATTCGAGCTGCTTCCTGCGGTCGGCGATGAGGCCCTCGGGGCGGAATCGCATGAGCAGGACGAGGGCGATGCCGAAGAGCAGGAGCTGGTAATCGGACATGAACTGGAGTTTCGCCGGGATGAGGTAGAGGAGTGCGGCGCCGATGAGGGGTCCGCTGACGGTGCCCATACCGCCGAGGATGACGGCGGCGAGGAGGAAGGCGGAGTTGGGCGGCACGGCTTCGACGAACTTGTACTGGGCTGGGGTGACGGTGAAGGTCACGTGGGCCTGTACGGTGCCCGCCATTCCGGCGAGGGTGGCGCCGAGGGCGAAGGCGAGCAGTTTGAGCCGGAAGGCGTTGATGCCCATGGCGCGTGCGGCGGTCTCGTCCTCGCGGATGGCGACCCAGGCGCGGCCGATGCGGGACTGGTCGGAGCGGCGGAAGACGGTGACGACGATGATGGTGAAGAACAGCATCAGCAGGTAGTAGTTGGAGAACCTGCCGAGTTCGACCCCGAGGACGGTGTGTGGCTCTCCGAGGTTGAAGCCGAAGAGTTCGAGGTCGGGGATGTTGGGGATGCCGTTGGGCCCGTTGGTGACGTCGGGGCCGGACGAGCCGTCCATGTTCTGCATGCCGATGCGGAAGATCTCACCGAAGCCGAGGGTGACGATGGCGAGGTAGTCGCCGTGCAGCCGCAGGGTGGGCGCGCCGATGACGACGCCGAAGATCAGTGAGGCGGCGGCGCCGGCGAGGACGGCGGCCCAGAACGGCAGTTGGATGCCGATGGTGGAGCTGGGTGAGCCGGAGACGAGTGCGGCGGTGTAGGCGCCGACGCCGAGGAAGGCGACGTATCCGAGGTCGAGGAGGCCGGCGAGGCCGACGACGACGTTGAGGCCGAGTGCGACGGTGGCGAAGATGAGGATGTTCGCGCCGATGGTGGCGTAGGCGTCGTTGCTCTGGGTGAAGGGGAAGGCGAACGCGGCGACGAAGGCCGCGGTGACGGTGATGTTCTTGTGTTTCGCGGTGAGGGTGGCGAGGCGGCGGTTCAGGCCGGCTCGGGAGACCGCGGTGGCGCCGAAGGCGACGAGGATGAGGAAGCCGATGAAGAGTTCGGCGTATTCGGTGTCGATGCCGTAGGTGAAGACGAAGAGGCCGAGGCCGAAGGCGGCGGCGATGATGAGGATTTCGGCCCAGGAGGGCAGGGGTGGGGCTTTGTCGGGTGTGGGGGCTTTGAAGGACTGGGTGAGTCGCTTCCAGACGAGCGGGTTGTCGTCGCTGCCGGGGACGTCGGTGGGGAGTCCGAGGGCGGCGACGAGGGTGATGAGGGAGGTGATGGCGGCGACGTAGCCGCCCGGTTCGAGGTTGGCGAGTCCGCCGAGTTCCACGGCGATGGCCACGACGGCGTACCAGGTGGTGGCGAAGGTGCCGAGGGCCAGGAGGAGGACGGGGCTGTTCTTGCCGCCGGGGGAGAGCCAGCGCAGGCCGCGGGTGCCGCGGGCGGCGAGGGCGTAGACGAGGGTGAGGAGTGCGCCGGTGAGGGTGAGCACCTGGAGGCCGCCGGGGTAGCCGGTGACGGTGAGGTCGCCGGGGAATTCGGAGGTCCAGGTCCACGCGAGGAAGGTGCTCGCGAAGGTGGCGAGGGCTCCGACGGCGGTGGCGGTGCGGGCGGCGGCGGCCGGCAGGGGGATGAGCGGTGGGGTCTGCCGGGCCGTGGTGGGGGTGGTGTGCTGTGGTGTGGTGGTCATGGGTATCACGCCCTGTCCGCGACGCGTTCGCCGAGGAGGCCTTGTGGCCGCAGCAGCAGTACGAGGATGAGAAGGACGAAGGCCCAGACGTCTTTCCAGGCGCCGCCGCCGAGCTGGGACATGCCGGGGATGTTCTCGATGTAGGCGGTGGCCATGGCTTCGGCGAGGCCGAGGACGAGTCCGCCGATCATGGCGCCGTAGATGTTGCCGATGCCGCCGAGTACGGCGGCGGTGAAGGCTTTGAGTCCGGCGATGAAGCCCATGCGGAAGTTGACTTCGCCGTATTTGAGGCCGTGGGCGACGGCGGCGATGGCGGCGAAGGCGGCGCCGATGGCGAAGGCGGTGACGATGATGCGGTCGGTGTTGATGCCCATGAGCTTGGCGGTGTCGGGGTCCTGCGAGGTGGCCTGCATGGCGCGGCCGGTGCGGGTCTTGGACACGAACAGGCCGAGGGCGATCATGCAGAGCGGGGCAGCGATGAGGAGGAAGAGGTCGCCGCGGCCGATGGCGAAGGCGCCGAAGTCGAGCCTGCCGCCTTCGAATTCGGGGAAGGGCCGGGATTTGGTGGCCTCGGGGTAGAACGCCCAGATGGCTTGCTGGAGTGCGATGGAGAGGCCGATCGCGGTGATGAGCGGGGCGAGCCGGGGGGCGGTGCGCAGTGGCCGGTAGGCGAAGCGTTCGGCTCCCATGGCCACGAGTACGGAGCAGGCCATGGCCATCAGGATCATGAGCGGCAGGGCGAGCATGAGGCTGGTGCCGTCCGGCAGCCACAGATATGCGGTCAGCGCGCCGAAGCCGCCGATCATGAATATCTCGCCGTGGGCGAAGTTGATGAGCTGGACAATGCCATAGACCATCGTGTAACCGATTGCGATGAGTCCGTACAGCGCGCCGAGTAGCAGGCCGTTGGCAAGTTGCTGCGGCAGATCGTTCACCGCGGGGCCTCCGAATGTGTTGTCAGATACGGCCGCGCGGGGGCGCTGTGGCGCCCCCGCGCGGTGTGGTGTTCAGGGTGTGGCCGGTGGGCCCGGCTCAGCCTTGGAATTCGCCGCTCTGGACCGCGACGTGCTTGCCGCCCTTGACCTCGTAGAGGGAGAGCTGCTTATTGGTGGTGTCGCCGAATTCGTCGAATCCGACCTTGCCGGAGACACCGTCGAAGGTCACGCTCTGCATGGCTTCGGTGATCTGCTTACGGGCTTCGTCGCTCTCGGGGAGCTTGCCGTCGTTCTTCTCGACGACCGCCTTGACCGCCTGGATGATCGCCCAGGCGGAGTCGTAGGAGTAGCCGCCGTACGCCTCGTAGGCGTCCTTGTAGCCGGCTGCCTCGTAGTCGGCGATGAACTTCTTGGCGGTGTCGAGGGTTTCGAGGGGCGCGCCGACGGAGCTGGCGAGGTCGCCCTCGGAGTTCTTCTTGGCGAGCTTGATGTATTCGGCGCTGAAGAGCGCGTCACCGCCGATGGTGGGGATCTTGGCGCCGGCGTTCTTGATCTGGCTGGCGAGGGGCGCGCCGGCCGGGTATTCGCCGCCGTAGTAGACGAAGTCGGCCTTGGCCTGGGCGACCTTGCTGGCGACGGAGGAGAAGTCCTTGTCGTCGGGGTTGATGTGGTCGGTGCCGACGACCTGGCCGCCGAGCTTCTTGAATTCGTTCGCGAAGGTCGCGGCGAGGCCGGCTCCGTAGGTCTTCTTGTCGTCGATGACGTAGACCTTCTTGAGCTTCTTCTCGTTGTACATGTACTGCGCGGCGTAGGGGCCCTGAATGGCGTCCGTGGTCGCGGTACGGAAGTACGTCTTGAAGCCGCGGACCTTGGTGCCGGTCTGCCAGTCCTTGCCCTGGGTGAGCTCGGGGTTGGTGTTGGCGGGGGAGACCTGGACCAGGTTGGCGTTGGCGAAGACCTTCTGCATGGACTGGCCGACGTCGGAGTTGAGGGGGCCGACCACGCCCATGACGGCGGCGTCGCCGACGAGCTTGGTGGCGTTCTGCTGGCCGGTGGCGGCCTGCGCGACGTCGTCGAGGGGCTCCAGCTTGAAGGTGACGCCCTTGACTTCTTGGTTTTTGTTGGCTGTTTTGACGGCGAGGTCAGCGGAGTTCTTGATGCCCTGCCCGAGTGCGGAGAGGTCTCCGGTGAGGGGGGCGTCGAGGCCGATGACGACGGTGGTCGTGTCGCCGCCGCCTCCGCTGCCTCCGCCGTTGTCGTCGCGGGAGCCGCAGGCCGACAGTGTGAGGGCTCCTGCGGTAACCGCGGTGGTGATGATGAACAAGGAACGGTGACGCACGATCAGTCCTTTCCCCTGGCGCGGCGTTCCTGCTGGGACGCCGGGTCGAGCGCTGGAACCGAACTGAAGGTAATCCGGTGGCGCGGTGACTGGCCGTGACTCTAAGCGCGCTGGTGGGGATGGTGCAGAGGTGCGGGCCATGCTGTGACGCTCTTGTTATGACGGAGGCGAATCGGAGTTCCGGCGCATGGGAGAGAAAGGGTGATTTGGGGTTGTTCGGGTGTCCAGATGGTGAGAACCAGCAGGAACGGAAGGAGAGTTGCCGGAAGGGCGGTGTGGCGTGGTCCTGGCCGCTTTGGGGGGTGCGGCGGGATCATGGCGGGTGGCCAGGACGGTCGGCGGGACTCCGCTTCTGTATTGCGTGCGTATTACGGAGTGTTACGGAGAGGAAAGGGAGGCCGGTGTTCCGGGGCTGGTCTCCGGTGGCGCGCGCCGCTGTTGTGTCCGGTGTGAGGTGAGGGCGCCGGGTGGTTCGAATCCGTTTTCTGGCGCTTTCTGCCATCGCCGACGCTGACGTCGGCGCCGGGGGCCGAGCGGGTGCGGGCGGGGGCAACTCCGCGTCCGCTCTTGGTTGTTGGGGGTCCGCCGGCGTGGCGTGGCTCAGGCGGTGGTGGTGCCCTCGGGGCCGGCGTCGCGCAGCAGACAGGTGAGCCGGGCGGTGCAGACTCGCTTGCCGTGTTCGTCGGTGATGACGATCTCGTAGGTGGCGGTGGTGCGGCCGCGGTGGACGGGGGTGGCGACGCCGGTGACGATTCCGCTGCGGACGCCGCGGTGGTGGGTGCAGTTGAGGTCGACGCCGACGGCGATTCTGGCGCTGCCGCCGTGCAGCATGGCGCCGACGGAGCCGAGGGTTTCCGCGAGGACGGCTGACGCTCCGCCGTGCAGGAGTCCGTAGGGCTGGGTGTTGCCTTCGACGGGCATGGTGCCGGTGACGCGGTCGGCGGACGCCTCGGTGATGTGCACGCCCATGCGGGTGCCGAGGTGTCCGGCGGAGAAGAGCGCGGGCAGGTCGACGCCGAGTGCGGCGTATTCGTCGATGATGTCCTGCGGGAACGTGGTGGGGTTCTGCTCGCCCATGGGCCCGGCTCCGATCGTCTGCGGTGCGGTAGGTGCACCGTATTGCTTATCAGATCGCTGAGCGAACGCTTAGGGCCTTCGCCGGACGGGACGTGTGCGGCACGCCCCGCGGTCCGGCCGGTCGCCGGGGGCTCATGGGGACCGGCCGGACGGGGGCTGCGGCTTCCGTGCTTTTGTCAGCGGGTTTGTTCGAAGCGGACGACGACGGACTTGCTGGCGGGGGTGTTGCTGGTGTCGGCGGTGGCGCCGAGGGGGACCAGGACGTTGGTCTCGGGGTAGTAGGCGGCGGCGCAGCCGCGGGCGGTGGGGTAGTGGACGACGCGGAAGCCGGGGGCGCGGCGTTCGACGCCGTCTTTCCATTCGCTGATCAGGTCGGTGTGGGAGCCGTCGGCGAGGCCGAGTTCGGCGGCGTCCTCGGCGTTGACGAGGACGATGCGGCGGCCGCCCTTGATGCCGCGGTAACGGTCGTCGAGGCCGTAGATGGTGGTGTTGTACTGGTCGTGGGAGCGGAGGGTCTGCAGCAGCAGGCGTCCTGCCGGCAGTTCGGGGAATTCCACCGGGGCCGCGGTGAAGTTGGCTTTCCCGGTGGCGGTGGGGAAGCGGCGTTCGTCGCGGGGGGCGTGGGGGAGGGTGAAGCCGCCGGGGTGGGCGAGGCGTGCGTTGAAGTCTTCGAAGCCGGGGATGACGCGGGCGATCCGGTCGCGGATGCGGGCGTAGTCCTTTTCGAAGTCCTCCCAGGGTGTGAGGGAGGCGGGGCCGAGGACGGCGCGGGCCATTCTGGCGACGATGGCCGGTTCGGAGAGCAGGTGGGGGCTCGCGGGCGGGAGGTTGCCGCGGGAGGCGTGCACCTTGCCCATGGAGTCCTCGACGCTGACGATCTGCCGGCCGCCGGCCTGGATGTCCTTGTCGGTGCGGCCGAGAGTGGGGAGGATCAGCGCGCGGGTGCCGGTGACGGCGTGGGAGCGGTTGAGTTTGGTGGAGACGTGCACGGTGAGGCGGGCGCGGCTCATCGCGGCTTCGGTGACGTGGGTGTCGGGGGTGGCGGCGACGAAGTTGCCGCCCATCGCGAAGAAGACCTTGGCTTCGCCGTCGCGCAGTGCCTCGATGGAGCGGACGACGTCGTAGCCGTGGTGGCGTGGCGAGGTGATGGCGAATTCGCGGTCGAGGGCGTCGAGGAAGGCGGGCGCGGGCCGTTCGAATATGCCCATGGTGCGGTCGCCCTGCACGTTGGAGTGGCCTCGTACGGGGCAGACGCCCGCGCCGGGGCGGCCGATGTTGCCGCGCAGCAGGAGGAAGTTGACGACTTCGCGGATGGTGGGTACGGAGTGCTTGTGCTGGGTGAGTCCCATGGCCCAGCAGACGATGGTGCGCTGTGAGGCGAGGACCATGGAGAGGGCCTGTTCGATCTCGGCGCGCTCCAGGCCGGTGGCGGCCAGTGTCAGGTCCCAGTCGGCGGCGTGTGCGGCGGCGGTGAATTCCTCGTAGCCGTGGGTGTGTTCGTTGACGAAGTCTTCGTCGACGGCGCCGGGGGTCTCGATGATCAGTTTGTTGAGCAGGCGGAAGAGTGCCTGGTCGCCGCCGATCCTGATCTGGAGGAAGAGGTCGTTGAGCGCGGCGCCCTTGAGCAGTCCCTGCGGGGTCTGGGGGTTCTTGAACCGTTCGAGGCCGGCTTCGGGCAGCGGGTTGACCGAGATGATCTTCGCCCCGGCCGTCTTGGCCTTTTCGAGGGCGGAGAGCATGCGCGGGTGGTTGGTGCCCGGGTTCTGGCCGGCCACGATGATCAGGTCGGCCTGGTGGAGGTCTTCCAGGGAGACACTGCCCTTGCCGATGCCGATGGTCTCCATGAGGGCGGAGCCGGACGACTCGTGGCACATGTTGGAACAGTCGGGCAGGTTGTTCGTGCCGAATTCCCTGGCGAAGAGCTGGAGGAGGAACGCGGCCTCGTTGCTGGTCCGGCCCGAGGTGTAGAAGAGGGCCTCGTCGGGGGAGCCGAGGGCGGTGAGCTCTTCCGCGATGATCGCGAAGGCCCGTTCCCAGGTGACGGGCGTGTAGTGGTCCGGGGCCGGCGCTCCGGGGCTCCGGTCCAGCAGCATCGGCTGGGTGATCCGGCCCTGCTGTCCGAGCCAGTAGCCGCTGCGGCCGGCGAGGTCGGAGACGGGGTGGGCGGCGAAGAAGTCGGGGGTGACGCGGCGCAGCGTCGCTTCTTCCGCGACGGCCTTCGCGCCGTTCTCGCAGAATTCCGCCGTGTGCCGGTGGTCGCCCTCGGGCCAGGCGCAGCCGGGGCAGTCGAAGCCGTCCTTCTGGTTGACCTTGAGCAGGGTCCTGGCGGTGCGGCTGATGCCCATCTGCTGCTGGGCGATGCGCAGCGTGTGCGCGACGGCGGGGAGTCCCGCGGCGGCGTGCTTGGGGGCCGCGACCTGGGGCGCGTCCTGGACCGGATCACCTGTGGGCGGTTTGCTGGCCATGGCGCGCTCCCTGGGGCCTGTGTTCCGTGGGTATGTGTGTATGTCATCGATCCTGCCACGGGCCGCCGGCGGTCGGTGGAGGAGGTCGGACCGGTCGGGATTGTCAGTGGGGCGTGGCAGGATCGGGGGCGTGGCTGAGACAGCATCGAAGAAGACCGCAGACAACCGTCCTCGCCTGCTCCTCATGGACGGGCACTCCTTGGCGTACCGGGCGTTCTTCGCGCTGCCGGCGGAGAATTTCACGACGGCGACGGGGCAGCCGACGAACGCCATCTACGGCTTCGCGTCGATGCTGGCGAACACGCTCCGTGATGAGTCGCCCACGCATTTCGCCGTGGCGTTCGATGTGTCCAGAAAGACATGGCGTGCGGAGGAGTTCCCCGAGTACAAGGCGAATCGTTCGAAGACGCCGGACGAGTTCAAGGGGCAGGTCGAGCTGATCGGCGAGCTGCTGGACGCGATGCGCGCGGACCGGTTCGCGATCGAGGGGTTCGAGGCGGACGACGTCATCGCGACGCTGGCGACGCAGGCCGAGGCCGCGGGTTTCGAGGTGCTGATCGTCACGGGTGACCGGGATTCGTTCCAGTTGGTCAGTGAGCACACGACGGTGCTGTATCCGACGAAGGGCGTCTCGGAGCTGACTCGTTTCACTCCGGAGAAGGTCCTGGAGAAGTACGGGCTGTCGCCTCGGCAGTATCCGGATTTCGCGGCCCTGCGCGGTGATCCTTCCGACAATCTTCCCGGTATCCCGGGTGTGGGTGAGAAGACCGCCGCGAAGTGGATCAACCAGTTCGGTTCGTTCGACGAGTTGGTGGCGCGCGCCGACGAGGTGAAGGGCAAGGCGGGACAGAATTTCCGTGATCATCTGGAGTCGGTCCGGCTGAACCGCCGGCTCACGGAGATGGTCCGGGACGTGTCGCTGCCGAAGACCCCGGAGGAGCTGGCGCGCGCGCCGTACGACCGTACGGCGGTGAAGGGCGTGCTGGACGTGCTGGAGATCCGTAACCCGAGCCTGCGTGAGCGGCTGCTCGCGGTGGATCCGGGCGCGGTCGAGGAGGAGGGCCCGGCGCCGGCCGCCGGTGTCGAGCTGGACGGCTCGGTGCTGGGTTCGGGGGAGCTGGCTCCGTGGCTCGCGGAACACGGCGGGCAGCCGCTCGGCGTGGCCACGGTCGACACCTGGGCGCTGGGCACGGGGAACGTCAGCGAGGTGGCGCTCGCCGCGGCGGACGGCGCGGCGGCCTGGTTCGACACGACCGAGCTGGACGAGGCCGACGAGCGGGCCTTCGTGTCGTGGCTCGGTGACGAGGGCCGGCCCAAGGTGATGCACAACGCGAAGGGCGCGATGCGGGTCGCGCCCGAGCACGGCTGGCGGGTCGGCGGGGTCACCATGGACACCGCTCTGGCGGCCTATCTGGTCAAGCCGGGCCGCCGGTCCTTCGCGCTGGACGCGCTCGCCGTCGAATATCTGGGCCGGGAGCTGGCGCCGGAGGCCGCCGCCGACGGACAGCTCGCGTTCGGTACGGACGAGCAGGCCGAGGCCGAGGCGCTGATGGCGCAGGCCCGTGCCGTCCTCGACCTGGGCGAGGCGTTCACCGAGCGGCTGGGCGAGGTCGGCGCCACCGATCTGCTGCACGGGGTGGAGCTGCCGACGTCCGCGCTGCTGGCCCGGATGGAGCGGCACGGCATCGCCGCCGACCGGTCGCATCTGGAGGCGATGGAGCAGCAGTTCGCGGGCGCGGTCCAGCAGGCCGTGAAGGAGGCGCACGCCGCCGTCGGCCACGAATTCAACCTCGGCTCGCCCAAGCAGCTTCAGGAAGTCCTCTTCGGTGAGCTGGGTCTGCCCAAGACCAAGAAGACGAAGACCGGTTATACGACGGACGCCGACGCGCTGGCCTGGCTCGCCGCCCAGACCGAGCATGAGCTGCCGGTCATCATGCTGCGCCACCGGGAGCAGGCGAAGCTGCGGGTGACGGTCGAGGGCCTGATCAAGACGATCGGCGCGGACGGCCGTATCCACACCACCTTCAACCAGACGGTGGCGGCGACCGGCCGGCTCTCGTCGACCGATCCCAATCTGCAGAACATCCCGGTGCGTACCGACGAGGGCCGGGCGATCCGCCGGGGCTTTGTGGTCGGCGAGGGCTACGAGTCGCTGATGACGGCGGACTACAGCCAGATCGAGCTGCGGGTGATGGCTCATCTGTCGGAGGACGCGGGGCTGATCGAGGCGTTCACATCCGGCGAGGATCTGCACACCACGGTCGCGTCGCAGGTGTTCGGCGTGGCGAAGTCCGCGGTCGATCCGGAGATGCGCCGCAAGATCAAGGCGATGTCGTACGGACTGGCCTACGGCCTCTCGGCGTTCGGCCTCTCCCAGCAGCTCAACATCGACGCGGCCGAGGCGCGCGGGCTGATGGAGACGTTCTTCGAGCGTTTCGGAGGGGTGCGGGACTATCTGCAGCGTGCGGTCGTGGAGGCCAGGGCCACCGGCTACACGGAGACGATGCTGGGCCGCCGCCGCTATCTGCCGGACCTCAACAGCGACAATCGCCAGCGGCGTGAGATGGCGGAGCGGATGGCGCTCAACGCGCCCATCCAGGGCACGGCGGCGGACATCGTCAAGGTCGCCATGCTCCATGTGGACCGTGCGCTGACCCAGGCTGGTCTGACCTCGCGGATGCTCCTCCAGGTCCATGACGAGATCGTGCTGGAGATCGCCCCGGGCGAGCGCGAGGCCGTGGAGGAGCTGCTGCGCCGTGAGATGTCCGCCGCGGTCGAGCTGCGTGCGCCGCTGGACGTGTCGGTGGGCGTGGGCGCGGACTGGGAGTCGGCGGCGCACTGACCGGCGGCACACCGGTCCCGCTGCGCCCGGGCCGGCGGCCTCGCACCCGGACCGGTCCGCGGCGGCCGTACGCGCTGATCCGGGCCCGGGGGCCGGTGGAAGGACGGCCCCGGGGGCGTCCGGGCGACCCGGAGGTGGCGAACTGGTGAAAACCGGTCACCGACCGGTGTGCTCGGGCCCGGAGTTGACGTAGGGTCGCCTGAGTCCTCGCGCGGGGAGCGCGAACAGCCGTTCAGGGGAGGGACCAGACGTATGGCAGCGCAATTCGGCCGCCGACTGCGCAGAGGGGCGACCACCACAGCGGTGGCCGCGGCCGCGATCGCGGCGCTCTCCGCCTCACAGGCGCCCGGCGCCATCTCCACCGGCGGTGGCACCGGACAGGCGGCCGATGTGACGCCGCCTCCCGGCACCCCCGTCACCGGCAACTCCCCGTACTACACGGAGCTTCCGCCGCTCACCACACCCGACAAGCCGGGCTCCTCGGTCGATCTGCCGGACACGGCTCCGGCCGAGGCCGGCATACCCGCGTCGGTCCTGGCGGCGTACAAGCAGGCCGAGCAGCGCCTCGCGGAGGACAAGCCCGGCTGCAACCTGCCGTGGCAACTGCTCGCCGCCATCGGGAAAGTGGAGTCGGGCCAGGCGCGCGGCGGACGGGTGGACGCCCAGGGCACCACGCTCGCGCCGATCCTCGGGCCGGTCCTCAACGGCGTCGGTTTCGCCAATATCTCCGACACCGACCAGGGCCAGTACGACGGTGACACGACGCACGACCGCGCGGTCGGCCCCATGCAGTTCATCCCGGCGACCTGGGAGACCTGGGGCCAGGACGCCAACGGCGACGGCACCAGGGACCCGAACAACATCTTCGACGCGGCGCTCGCGGCCGGCCACTATCTCTGCGCCGGTGGCCGTGATCTCTCCGTCGAGGCCGACCTCCACAAGTCGATCCTGGGCTACAACCACTCGCAGGAATACCTGAATACGGTCCTGACCTGGCTGGAGTACTACCGCAAGGGCACGCACGAGGTCCCGGACGGCACCGGGGTGCTTCCCGTGGGCAACGGTCCCGCGGGCCCCTCGTCCCCCACGCCGTCCCCGAGCCCCAGCACCACTCCGTCGAAGCCGAGCGGCTCGCCCAGCCCCAAGCCCACAGAGCCCAAGCCCGGCGGCTCCGGCAGCCCGGCCCCGTCCACGCCGGGCGGACCGTCCACGCCGGGCGGACCGTCCTCGCCGCCCCCCGGCGAAAGCGACGGACCCGGCTCGCCGACCCCCACCCCGATCGTCAAGCGGCTCGAGAAGGCGGGCACCGGCACGCTGACCGCCGTCGCCGGCGATGTCTTCGCCGAACGGGCCGGGGTACGCGCCGTGGACACGGCCGGCCGGCCCGTCGCCGGAGTGCCCGTGCTGTTCCGGATCGCGGGTGACACGGACGCGCGCTTCGGCGGCGGCGGTTCCGAGGTGACCGTCACCACCGGCGCGGACGGCAGGGCCTCGGCCCCGGCCGTCAAGGCGGGCGAGGTGACCGGCGACTTCACCGTACGGGCCACCGTGAGCGTCCGGGATGTCGCCGGCGTCGAGTTCACCGCGACAGTGACGGCCCGTCAGGCGGACGGTCTCGTCAGGACCACCGACACGGAGCTGACGGCCGCGCCCGGCGCCGAGTTCGCCGAACCGGTCGGCGTCAGGGCGACCTTCAAGGGCGCCGCCGCGGCGGGTGTGGCGGTCACGGCCGCCCTGATCACCTCCGAGGGCGACCCCACCACGCCCGGCCAGGGGCCCTACTTCAAGGACGCGGCAGGCAACCCCCTCCGGGTCCTGGAGGGTCTCACGACGGACGCCAACGGCATCCTCCAGCTCCCGAAGCTCTTCGCGGACGACACGACGGGCACGTTCCTGCTGCGTCTCGAAGCGGCGGGCGGCGCGACCCTGACGATCGAACTCAAGGTCGCCTGACCCCCGCACCGCGCGGCACGCCGCCCTCCGTCCACCGGACGGAGGGCGGCGCCATGATCGGCCCCGGCCGGCAGCCGCCGGTGCGGGCCCGTTCAGCGCCGGGTGTTGAGGCGGCGGGTCGCGACCGCCGTCGACGGGTCCTCGGGCCACGGGTGGCGCGGATACCGGCCACGCAGCTCCGCCCGTACGGCCCGGTATCCGTCCTGCCAGAAGGACGCCAGATCCGCCGTGACCGCCGCGGGCCGCCCGGCCGGGGAGAGCAGGTGCACCAGCACCGGCACCCCCGCGACCCGGGGGGTCTCCCGCAGCCCGAACAACTCCTGGAGCTTCACCGCCAGTACGGGCTGCGCCCCGCCGTACTCCACCCGTACCCGCGACCCGCTCGGCACCTCGATCCGCTCCGGCGCCAGCTCGTCGAGCCGCGACGCCTCGCCGGTCGCCCAGGGCAGCAGCCGCCGCAGCGCCTCGCCCGCGTCGAGCCGCTCCAGATCGGACCGGCGCCGGGCCCTGGACAGCTCCGGCTCCAGCCACCCGTCGGCATTGTCGAGCAGCGCCGCGTCCGAGACATCCGGCCAGCCCCCGCCCAACTCCCGGTGCAGAAAGCCCAGCCGCTCCCGCAGACCCCGCGTGTCCCGGGTCCAGCGCAGCAGCCCGAGCCCCTCCCGCCGCAGTCCTTCCAGCAGCGCCGCCCGCACCAGTCCGGGGCGCGGCGAGCGCAGCGCGCGCACGGACAGCTCCACCGCGCCCAGCCGCTCCGCCTCCCGGGCGACGACATCACCGTCCTCCCAGCGCACCTCCTCGCCCACCGTGCGCAGATGGCCCGCCGCCGAGCGTGCGGTGCCCTCGTCGATGACCGCGGCGAGCCGTACCCGCGCGGCGGCGGCCGTGGCCGGCCGGTCCGCGACCGCCACCGCCAGCCAGGGCGCGCCCCGCAGCCCCGAGCCGTCGGCGAGCTCGCCCCCGGTGCCCGACACCATGAGAAAGGTCCCCTCGGCGCGGGCCCGCGCCACCCGTTCCGGAAAGGCGAGCGCCGTGACGAGCCCGGCGACCGTGTCGTCCGTCGCGTCCGGCTCCCGGCCCGCCGCGTCCCCGCCGGAGGCCGAGGCCAGCCGCCGGGCCTCCTGGCGCCAGCGCGCCGCGTAGGCGTCCCCGCCCCGGCGGACCGTACGCCAGGCCGCGGCCAGGTCGTCCCCGTACGACCTCGGCGGCTCCTCGCTCAGCAGCGCGACCACCTCGGCCGCGCGGCGCGTCCCCACCTGCCCGGCGCCGTCGAGGAGGGCCCGCGCCAGCCGGGGATGCAGACCGAGCCGGGCCATCCGCACCCCGCGCTCCGTCACCCGGCCGCCGCCGTCCGCTCCCGCCGCGCCCTCCACCGCGCCGATCGCGGTCAGCACCGAGCGCGCCGCCGCCAGCGCGCCCGCCGGAGGCGGATCCAGCAGCGCCAGCCCGCTCGCGTCCGGATCGCCCCAGCACGCGGCCTGCAGCGCGAAGGCCGCCAGGTCCGCGACCTTGATCTCCGGGGAGGGGAAGCGGACCAGCCGGGTGTCCTCGGCCTCGGACCAGCAGCGGTAGACGGTGCCGGGGGCCTCCCGCCCGGCCCGGCCGGCCCGCTGCGCGGCGCCCGCCTGCGACACCCGTACCGTCGTCAGCGCGCTCAGACCCCGCGCGTGATCGGTACGGGGCTCCCGCGCGAGCCCCGCGTCCACGACGATCCGTACCCCCGGCACCGTCAGACTCGACTCGGCGACCGCCGTGGCGAGCACGACCCGGCGGCCGTCCGCGGCGCCGGCCAGCACCGCGTCCTGCACCGCGGCCGGGGCCCGCCCGTGCACCTGGAGCACCTCGGCGCCCGTGTCGCCCAACTGCCCCGCCACCCGGGCGATCTCCCCCACGCCGGGCAGGAAACACAGCACGTCGCCGTCCCGTTCGGCCAGCGCCCGCCGCACCACCGACGCCACATGCGTCAGCAGCACCGGGTCGACCCGCATCCCGTGCGGCGGACGGACCGGCTTCACGGGCGGCGCCCAGACCACCTCCACCGGATGGGAGACGCCCCGCGCCTCCACCACCGGCGCGTCCCCGAGCAGCCGCGCCCACCCGGCCGCGTCGGTCGTGGCGGACGCCGCCACCAGCCGCAGTTCGGGACGGAGCGCAGCCCGTACGTCCAGCAGGAACGCCGCCACCGTGTCCGCGTCGAGATGCCGCTCGTGGCACTCGTCGAGGATCACCACATCGACCCCGGCCAGCTCCTGGTCGCGCTGGAGCCGCTGGAGCAGCACCCCGGTGGTGACCACCTCCACCACCGTCTCGCGGCTCACCGCCCGCTCCCCGCGCACGGTGAAACCGATCCGTCCGCCGACCCGCTCGCCGAGCAGCCACGCCATCCGGCGGGCCGCGGCGCGCGCCGCGATCCGCCGCGGCTCGGCGACGACCACCCTCCGTACGGGACCCCCGCCGAGCAGCCCGGCCAGCGCGAGCGGCACCAGCGTCGTCTTGCCCGTCCCCGGCGGCGCGCAGAGCACCGCGCAGCCGTGCCCGTCGAGAGCACGGTCCAGCGCGGGCAGCGCGGTACGGACGGGCAGGCTGCCGAGGATGTCGTCGCGGATCACCCGCCCAGTCTCGTACGCGGCGCGCCGGCTCCGGTACGCGAGCGGGGTCTCAGTCCCGTACGCAGACGAAGATCGCCGTGCCCGGGATCAGGGCGCCCCGCAGCGGGGACCAGCCGCCCCACTGCTGGGTGTTCCAGGCCGGCCATTCCGGTTCGACCAGGTCGACCAGCCGGAAACCGCCCGCCACCACGTCCCGCACCCGGTCACCGATCGTCCTGTGGTGTTCCACATAGACGGCGCGGCCCTGCTCGTCCTGCTCGACATAGGGGGTGCGGTCGAAGTAGGAGGAGGCCACCGTCAGCCCCTCGGGGCCCGGTTCGTCGGGGAACGCCCAGCGGATCGGATGGGTGGCGGAGAAGATCCACCGTCCGCCGGGCCGGAGCACCCGCCGTATCTCGCGGAACACCTTCACCGGGTCCGCGACGAAGGGGATCGCGCCGTACGCGGAGCACGCCAGATCGAACGAGCCGTCCCGGAACGGCAGCACTCCGGCGTCCGCCTCCACCAGCGGGAACGTCAGGGAGCGCTCCTCGTCGATGCGCCGCGCGTGCTGGAGCTGGCGGTGCGAGAGGTCCAGCGCCACCGGCCGCGCGCCCTGCGCCGCCAGCCAGCGGGAGCACTGCGCGGCGCCCGCGCCGATCTCCAGGATGTCCAGGTCCCGCAGGGACTCGGGCGGTCCCAGCAGACCGGCCTCCACCTCGTCGAGCCCCTCCGGGCCCCAGACGAATCGGTCGTCGCCGAGGAAGGTGCCGTGCTCGGTCTGGTACTCGTCCGCGTTCCGGTCCCACCAGCCCCGGTTGGCCCGGGTGCTCTCCGTGTCACCGGTCTCCCGGCGAGTCGCTTCCGGTTCGTACTCTTGGATCATTTCGTCCGTCGTCGTAGTGTGCTGGGACCACGCGGTCGCGTGGCCGGGCCGCGTGGCCCCTGGCCGCGTGTTCGCACGCGGGTGTGTCCAGGGGGCCTCGACGGGGCCCTGTGGCCTCATCAAACGCGGATGGTGCCGGGTATGGGGCATTCCGCCCCGGGTGTGCGCCTTCGCGCATTGACCGTGCCCGGCTGCCCCCGTATGCTAAAGGTTGCGCTGCGGGCTTGCGCGCCTCAGACGTAGCAGCCGCGCTCGCATCTGTTGTGGTCCCCTCGGTTGTCGAGGCGCTTTCCCCGTGGTGCGGGGCCGGCGCTTCCTTGGCTGTCCGGCTTCCGCAGATGGCGATACGGGCTCTCGGCGTAGCAGTACCTACGACTCACTGTCCGCACCGGAGCCCTTTCCCACATGACGAGCAGCACCGAGACCACCGCCACCACCCCGCAGGTTGCGGTCAACGACATCGGTAACGAGGAAGCCTTCCTCGCCGCGATCGACGAGACGATCAAGTACTTCAACGACGGCGACATCGTCGACGGCGTCATCGTGAAGGTCGACCGGGACGAGGTCCTGCTCGACATCGGTTACAAGACCGAAGGCGTCATCCCCTCCCGCGAGCTTTCGATCAAGCACGACGTCGACCCCAACGAGGTCGTCGCCGTGGGCGATGAGATCGAGGCCCTGGTTCTCCAGAAGGAGGACAAGGAAGGCCGTCTCATCCTGTCCAAGAAGCGCGCGCAGTACGAGCGCGCCTGGGGCACGATCGAGAAGATCAAGGAAGAGGACGGCATCGTCACCGGTACCGTCATCGAGGTCGTCAAGGGTGGTCTCATCCTCGACATCGGCCTCCGTGGCTTCCTGCCGGCCTCGCTCGTCGAGATGCGCCGCGTCCGTGACCTCCAGCCCTACGTGGGCAAGGAGCTCGAAGCCAAGATCATCGAGCTGGACAAGAACCGCAACAACGTGGTCCTGTCCCGCCGTGCCTGGCTGGAGCAGACCCAGAGCGAGGTCCGCCAGACCTTCCTCACGACCCTGCAGAAGGGCCAGGTCCGCTCCGGCGTCGTCTCCTCGATCGTCAACTTCGGTGCGTTCGTGGACCTCGGTGGCGTCGACGGTCTCGTGCACGTCTCCGAGCTGTCCTGGAAGCACATCGACCACCCCTCCGAGGTTGTCGAGGTCGGCCAGGAAGTCACCGTCGAGGTCCTCGACGTCGACATGGACCGCGAGCGTGTCTCCCTGTCGCTCAAGGCGACGCAGGAAGACCCGTGGCAGCAGTTCGCCCGGACGCACCAGATCGGTCAGGTCGTCCCCGGCAAGGTCACCAAGCTCGTTCCGTTCGGTGCGTTTGTCCGCGTCGACGAGGGCATCGAGGGTCTGGTGCACATCTCCGAGCTGGCCGAGCGCCACGTGGAGATCCCGGAGCAGGTCGTCCAGGTCAACGACGAGATCTTCGTCAAGGTCATCGACATCGACCTGGAGCGCCGCCGCATCAGCCTCTCGCTGAAGCAGGCCAACGAGTCCTTCGGCAGCGACCCGGCCTCGGTCGAGTTCGACCCGACGCTCTACGGCATGGCCGCGTCCTACGACGACCAGGGCAACTACATCTACCCCGAGGGCTTCGACCCCGAGACCAACGACTGGCTCGAGGGCTTCGAGACCCAGCGCGAGGCGTGGGAGGGCCAGTACGCCGAGGCGCAGCAGCGCTTCGAGCAGCACCAGGCCCAGGTCATCAAGTCCCGCGAGGCCGACGAGGCCGCTGCCGCCGAGGGTGCTGCCGCGCCCGCCGGTGGTGGCAGTGCTCCGGCCGCCTCCGGTGGCTCGTACTCCTCGGAGTCCGCGGACAACTCCGGCGCCCTGGCGTCGGACGAGGCCCTGGCCGCCCTTCGCGAGAAGCTGGCGGGTGGCCAGAGCTGACGCTCCGGTCGCGTAGCTAGTCGGTCGCACGGCTGAACGTAAGGCCCGCTCCCTTTCGGGAGCGGGCCTTACGCGTGTCCGCCGGGCCTCGCGTGCGCGCCGAGGGGGGATCAGCGGGTGACGGGGATGTTCGTCAGGCCCCGGCCGCCGGTCACCGTGTTGCCGGCGTAGACCGTGGTGGCGCAGCTCGCGCTGTTGTTGGTGACATTGACGGCGAGCTGGTTGGCCCCCGTCGCGCCCCTCAGGTCCGACGTGTTGGAGCGGAAGACCGTGCCGCAGCCCCAGCCGCTCTGCTGGCTGTGCGTCTCGTAGCCGTTGTTGGTGGTGTTCCGGCCGGTGTTGCCCTCGACGAGCACATTGTTGCCCTTGACGTCGACCCAGGAGTCGTCGAAGTTGGCGCCCGTGAGGCCGTCGCCGTCGAAGGTGTTGCCGATGATCCGTGCGCCGGTGGTGCCTTCCTTGATGTCGACGTTCTCGCCGCCGACGTCCGGGCCGATGGTGTTGTTGAGGATCTGCGCGTTGTCGCTGCGGTCGGTGAGCGTGTTGGCGCTGCCGACGTACACGCCCTCGCCCATGCCCCGGCCGTCGTTGCCGGTGTCGTAGATCCGCGAGTTCCTGAGGATGCCGTTGGCGCTGGACTCCCGGAAGTGCACGCCCTCCATGTCCAGGTTGTGCACGGTGACGGAGTCGATGACGACGCCGTTGGCCGCGTCCGCCACGATGCCCTTCTGGGCGTCGGTGACCGTGACGCCCTCGACCGTCCAGTACGCGGCTCCGTTGAGGTGGAGGCCGTAGCCCCCGCCGCCGGTGGTGAGGACCGCGGCGGACGAGCCGGTGAGGGTGATCCGGGCGGTGGCGGTGCCGGGCGTGGTCGCCTTGAAGTTGCCCTTGTACGTGCCGTCGGCGAGCCGGATCGTGTCGCCGGGGCGCACGGCGGTGAGGGCCGTCTTGAGCTGGGCGGCGGTTGTCACCTGGATGACGGTCGCGGCGCCCGCCGGACTGGCCGTCAGCAGCGGGCCGCCGGCGGCGAGAAGCGGGACGAGCAGTGCGGGGAGCAGGGTTCGGGTGCGCATGGGGGTGCCTTCCCGTCGGGGTGCTCTGGGCGTGCTGGGGTGCCCTGAGCATGCCAAGGTCTGGACCAATAGCCAAGCAAAATCCGGTATTCGGGATGGGGGAGACCGCCGGAAAGCCGGTGAGCGGAGGGCAACGTGTGGGATACACGAATAACCGGCGGGCCGTAACACGCCGTTGTCAGGATCCCGGCACACCTGAAGATCGGAAGGGGTACCGGGACATGAGCCATGCGCCGAACACCACCACGGGCACCAGTCGCCGAAGCTTTCTGCGCCAGGTCGGGATCACCGGAGGGGCGGGCGCGATGCTCGCCACCATGGGGGCCATGGGCCTCGCACCGACCGCCGAGGCCGCCGGCCGTGAACCGGCGTTCCGGGCCCCGCGTACGGGTGACTTCACCCTCAGGGGCAGAGGCGCGGCCAAGGTCGTTGTCGTCGGCGCCGGGATAGCCGGTCTGACCTGTGCGTACGAACTGGGCAAAGCCGGCTACGACTGTACGGTGCTGGAGGCCAGGGACCGCACCGGCGGCCGGAACTTCACGGTCCGCGGCGGTGACTCCACCGTCGATCTCTACGGCAACCGCCAGACCGCGCGCTTCAGCGACGGCCAGTACCTGAACGCCGGGCCCGCGCGGATCCCGCAGTGGATGATCACCCTGGACTACTGCCGTGAACTGGGCGTCCCCATCGAGGTCTTCACCAACAGCAACGCCAGCGCGTACATCTACAACGAGAAGGCCGGCATGACGGCCCCGGTCCGCTACCGCACCGCCAAGGCCGACACCTACGGCTATGTCTCCGAGCTGCTCGCCAAGGCCACCAGCAAGGGCGCGCTGGACGGCGAGATCAACGCCGAGGACCGGGAACGGCTCCTCGAATTCCTCAAGAGCTTCGGCGACATCGGCAGCAAGCTCACCTACACCGGGAGCGAGCACCGGGGCTTCACCGTGGACCCGGCCGCGGCCGGCACCCCCGGTGTCGAGCTCGGTTCCGTCCCGACCGTCTCCGAGGTCTTCGCCAGTGGTGTCGGCCGGTACTTCTCGTTCGAGTTCGGCTACGACCAGGCCATGCTGATGTTCCAGCCCGTCGGCGGCATGGACCGCATACCCGCGGCGCTGACCAGGGCGGTCGGCGGACACCGGATCAGGACCGGCGCGGTCGTCCAGAAGATCACCGACAAGGCGCGCGGTGTCACCGTCACCTACAGCCAGGACGGCCGTACCCGCTCGATCGACGCGGACTACTGCGTCGCCGCCCTGCCGCCGCACATCCTCGCGAAGATCCCGCACAACCTCGGCGCCGCCGTACAGACCGCGCTGGAGGCGGTCAGGCCCTCGTCCGCCGGCAAGATCGGCCTGGAGTACCGCAGCCGCTGGTGGGAGACCGACCACCGGATCTACGGCGGCATCACCGAGACCGACATGGATCTCAGCCACATCTGGTACCCGTCGTACGGCTTCCACGAGAGGCGCGGCCTGATCGTCGGCTACTACAACACCGGTACGAACGCCGACTCCTACGCGCTGCTGAGCCCCGCCGAGCGCGAGAAGCGTGCCGTGGCCCAGGGTGTGAAGATCCACGGCGACCGGTACCGGACCGAACTGGCCTCCTCCTTCTCCCATCACTGGCGGCAGACCCCGCATCTGGAAGGCGCCTGGCACAGCATGTCCGGCGGTCCGGACGCGCCCGCGTACGCGCCTCTCAACCAGGCGGCGGGCCGGGTCTACTTCGCCGGTGACTACCTCTCCTACGCCGACGCCTGGCAGCACGGCGCCTTCACCTCGGCGCGCAAGGTGGTGACCACGCTTCACCAGCGGGTCCTCGCCTGACCAGCGCGTCCTCGCCTGACCGGCGCGCCGGTGAGCGGATCCGCCCGGCAAGCCGGCGCGCCGAATCCGATCACCGGATCTGCTCAAAGGGGCGCGGGCGGGGAATGCCCGCGCCCCGAGGGGCGTTCTCCCGTACGAACACGAGGAGGAGCGGTAATCGTGCTTGATCCGCAAGGTTTGTACGAATGGGAGCCCAAGGGCCTCGCCGTTGTGGACGTTGCGCTCGCGCAGGAGTCCGCGGGCCTTGTCATGCTCTATCACTTGGACGGCTATATCGACGCGGGGGAGACCGGCGACCAGATCGTCGAGAGCCTGCTGGAGTCCCTGCCCCACCAGGTGGTGGCGCGGTTCGACCACGACAGGCTGGTGGACTACCGCGCGCGCCGCCCGCTGCTGACCTTCCGCCGTGACCGGTTCACGGGTTACGAGGTCCCGAAGCTGGAGGTGCGGCTCGTACAGGACGCCACGGGCGCGCCGTTCCTGCTGCTTTCGGGCCCCGAGCCGGACGTCGAGTGGGAGCGTTTCGCGGCGGCCGTACGCCAGATCGTCGACCGCCTCGGTGTGCGTCTGTCGGTCAATTTCCACGGCATCCCGATGGGCGTTCCGCATACGCGTCCCGTCGGCATCACCCCGCACGGCAACCGCACCGACCTGATGCCGGGACACCGCAGCCCCTTCGAGGAGGCACAGGTGCCCGGCAGCGCCGAGTCTCTCCTGGAGTTCCGGCTGATGGAGTCGGACCATGACGTTCTCGGTGTCGCCGCGCATGTCCCGCACTATGTCGCGCGGTCCTCGTACCCCGACGCGGCGCTGACCGCCCTGGAGGCGATCACGGCCGCGACCGGTCTGGTGCTGCCGAGCGTCGCTCACTCACTGCGCACCGAGGCCCAGCGCACCCAGACCGAGATCGAGCGCCAGCTCGGCGAGGGCGACGAGGAACTCGTCGCGATGGTCCAGGGGCTTGAGCACCAGTACGACGCCGTGGCGGGCGCCGAGACCCGCGGCAATCTGGTCGCCGAGCCGGCGGAGCTGCCCTCGGCCGACGAGATCGGCCGCGAGTTCGAGAGGTTCCTCGCGGAGCGGGAGGGCGAGGGCGGCACGTGAGGCGGTCCCGGCGGCGCGTGCCGGGCGCCGGGACGTACGCGCCCCGGACCGGCGGACCGGATCTGCTCCACCGGGGACGACGGGACACACCCCTTAGGCTGACCGCATGCTGAAGCTGGGACTTACGGGCGGGATCGGCGCGGGCAAGAGCGAGGTCTCCCGCCTGCTGAGCGGTTATGGAGCGGTTCTGATCGACTCCGACCGGATCGCGCGCGAGGTGGTCGAGCCGGGTACGCCGGGACTCGCGGCCGTGGTGGCGGAGTTCGGTCCCGGGGTGCTGACGGCCGACGGTCGCCTGGACCGGCCGGGGCTGGGCGCGATCGTCTTCGGCGACCCGGAGCGGCTGCGCGCGCTGAACGCGATCGTGCACCCGCTGGTGCGCGCCCGTTCGGCCGAACTGGAGGCGGCGGCCGGACCCGACTCGGTCGTGGTGCACGATGTGCCGCTGCTCGTCGAGAACGGCATGACCGGTCTGTACGACCTGGTGGTCGTCGTGGACGCGTCCCCCGAGACCCAGCTCGACCGGCTCAGCAGGCTGCGCGGAATGCCGGAGCCGGAGGCCCGCAACCGGATGGCGGCGCAGGCGACGCGCGAGGAACGCCGCGCGGCCGCGGATGTGATCATCGACAACGACGGCCCACTGGAGGACCTGGAGCCTCAGGTGCGCGCCGTATGGGAGCGGCTGGCGGAGCGCGCCGCGGCGGGTCGCTGACCGCCGGAGTGCGGCATCCGCTCCGGGGCGCCGGACCGGGAGGGGAATCCGGTCAAGGTCATGCCAAACCCGGATCATGCCAAACCCGGACATGCTTCCGGCCTCGGCGTGGCGGCCGGGCGTTACCATCGGACAAGTGGAGATCGTCTTCGCGGCCATCACGGCCTTCGGCGGTTTGGTGGCGCTTCTCGCGGGTGGCGACAGTCTCCGCCGGGCGCGCCGGATCCTGGCGGCCGGAGAGCCTGCCGTGGCCCTGGTCAAACGCGGGCCGCCCGGCTCGGGACGCCAGGTGCTTCAGTTCGAGACGGCGGACGGCCGGCTGCTCGAAGTCGTCTCGCCGGTTACGCTCACGGCGGGATCGAGTGTCCTGCTCTCGTACGATCCCGTGGATCCCCGGGAGGTGGCACTGCCCGGCCATGGGCACAACCGTCTCGACCTGGGCTTTGTGCTGGTGGGACTGAGCGCGGTCCTGGTCGGCGCGGTCATGGCGGCCGCCGCGTTGTGACCGGATTCCGCGGTTGCGTTCCCACCGGGCCGCTGTCCGGAAGGCCGCCGTATGGTGACGGGACACGGACAGAAGTGCGGAACAGCGCCGCGGCGCCCCGCGTTGAAAGCACGCACCGAGGGAAGGATGCGACCGTGCCCGAGAGCCCGGAGACCCACGTCATCGACTATCGCGCGGCCGAGCAACTGCTGGCCGCGCGGGACCCACGCGGCGCGGTGAAACTCCTCGACTCGGTGATCGCGGCCCATCCGGAGAACACCGCCGCACGGCTGCTGCGGGCCCGCGCGTTCTTCGCGGCGGCTCAGCTACGCCCGGCCGAGCTGGAATTCGAGCTGGTGCTGGAGCGTGAGCCGGACAACGCCTTCGCGCATTTCGCCCTCGCCCGTACCTATGAGCGCTCCGGACGACCCGAACAGGCCAAGCGGCACTTCCGCCTCGCGGCGGCGCTGGACCCGAAGCCGGAGTATCTGAAGGCCGCGCGCTTCGACCCCGGCAGCCGCCCCGGCGAGGAGTGATCGCGAGCGCTCCCGCTACCTGCCGTGGGCGCGGTGGTGCGGCCCCCACAGCCAGGGCCGGCCGCGGTCCCCGGTCCGGTCCTTGAGGGGGTCGCCCGCCCCGTCGCGGTCGGGTTCATAGGGTGGGACGTCCCGTCCGGGCTGGTAGTGCGGTCCCTGACGGATATGGCGCAGCACCATCAGCAAGTCCGCCAGGACGATCAGGAAGAGCACACCGCAGGCGATCGCCCAGCCCGTCCGTCCGACGAGCGCGAATGCCGTGGTGCCGAAGCCCGTCCAGACGAGCCCCCACAGCCCCAGCCAGAATCGCATCCGCAGCGGACTGCGCGCGGTCACGGGTTCGCTTCCGGTACGCATGGCTTTCGCGCCTCCTGCCCCTCTTGCGTGGTTCTGACCTCTTGTGTACCCGCAGAGGGAGGCCCCGACCCGGTGCGCGGTCGGACAATATGAGTCGGTGGCGCCGGCGGTGCTGTTGTCGCTGTGGTGGCTGGCGGCGCTGGCGGCGCTTTCGTTGTCGTGGGTCAGTGGACGACGGTGTAACTGCGCCACGGCCCGACGCCCGGCCTGATCCCGTCGGTCAGCGTGGTGCTGATGTATGTCGTCATCCCGCCGGTGCAGTCGGGCGTCGGGTACATCACGACATCGACCAGGGTGCGGTTGGTGAGCTCGACCGCTCCGGCGCGCACCAGCCGGTGGCAGCCCGT
Organism: Streptomyces sp. NPDC006923; assembly: GCF_040635655.1. Classification (NCBI taxonomy): domain Bacteria; kingdom Bacillati; phylum Actinomycetota; class Actinomycetes; order Kitasatosporales; family Streptomycetaceae; genus Streptomyces; species Streptomyces sp. NPDC006923. Next base: position 157,749 of record NZ_JBEYIF010000001.1, on the reverse strand, counting down.
GACCAGGGGGTCGGACACCTGGACGCGCTGTCTCTGCGGCGTCTGGTATTCGATCGTGCCCACCGCGGTCCTGCCGAGTCCGGAACAGCCGGCGACGGCGAGGCTCAGGAACGCCGTCCCGGCGGCGATGCCGAGGCGCCTGTGGTCGGTCACGGACATGGGCGCTCCTCGTCGGTGCGGAAGCTCGTGCTGGTCACACTGCCGGATCCGGGCCCGGGCGGCACCAGATGCGCGGCCGGGCGGGCTACGGGCCGGTAGATCCTGGTCCGCGAGCCTCGACTGGCCGGTCATATAGGGCATATCGTGTTATAAACACCTCGGTCCGGCGTCAGGGGTCATGATGGTCGAGGAACTGGTCATAGCGGTCGTCGTGGTGGGCTGCGTCTGCGTGCTGTACGCGCTCTCGGCGGCCCGGATCGTCAAGCAGTACGAGCGGGGTGTGGTCTTCCGCCTGGGCCGGCTGCGCGAGGGCGTCAGAGGGCCCGGATTCACGGCGATCGTTCCGTTCGTGGACACGCTGCGCAAGGTCAATATGCAGATCGTGACGATGCCCGTGCCCGCACAGGACGGCATCACCCGGGACAACGTCACCGTCCGGGTGGACGCCGTGATCTATTTCAAGGTGGTGGATCCGGCGGAGGCGCTGGTGCGGGTCGAGGACTACCGGTTCGCGGTGTCGCAGATGGCCCAGACATCGCTGCGGTCGATCATCGGAAAGAGCGATCTCGACGATCTCCTGTCGAACCGGGAGAAGCTGAACCAGGGCCTGGAGCTCATGATCGACAGTCCCGCGATCGGCTGGGGCGTGCAGATCGACCGGGTGGAGATCAAGGATGTGTCGCTGCCCGAGACCATGAAGCGGTCGATGGCACGACAGGCCGAGGCGGACCGGGAGCGCCGTGCGCGGATCATCAACGCGGACGCGGAGCTGCAGGCGTCGAAGAAGCTGGCCGAGGCCGCCAAGGAGATGTCGGGGCAGCCCGCGGCGCTTCAACTGCGGCTGTTGCAGACGGTGGTGGCCGTCGCGGCGGAGAAGAACTCCACCCTGGTCCTGCCCTTCCCCGTCGAACTCCTCCGCTTCCTCGAACGCGCCACCCCGGGCGAAGCCGCCCAGGCCGTGCGGGCCGTGTCGGGAGCCGCACCGGCTCAGGCGGCGGACGCGTCGCGCACGGGACAGGACGCGCCCGTACCGGAACCGGGCACCGGCCCCCGGCTGAGTGCGACCGGGCTGCCGGACCGGCCGGATGTCAGCGGCGCGCCCGACGGCGCCCATGCCTGACGCTTCGCCGCCGGCTCGCCGAGGCCGTGCCCCGGTTCGTATCTGTACGGGTACGACGTATCTGTTCTGTACGAGTACGACAGGGAGCAGCGGGCGGGCCATGGTGCTCGGCGGCGCCGGAACTGCCTCCGAGACCGCTCTGGATCTCCGCCCCGGGAGCGAGAGCTACCTCTGGGAAGGGACGCGCTGACCTGCGGGGATCTCGCTCCGGAGCCGGCTGTCACACCCCCCGCCTAAACTCGCAGAGGTAATCGGACCTGGTGGCGGGGAGGGAGTTGGCGGCCATGACGCAATTCGCGCGTACCCCTCGGCAGGGACCCGCGGGGGCCGCTTCGGAGACGGTGGGACTGGCGCGCTGCGCCGCGGTGTTCCTGCCCGCCGGACTCCCGCGCGAGGGGCTGGTCGCCTTCTGGTCTCCGGAGGGCGGCCTGCCCACCGGGGCGGAGGAGGAGCTCGGGGCCGTCGCGCGCACCGGGCCGGACGTGCCGGGTCTCCCGCCCGGCGGGGCGGAGCCGGCCCGGTCCGGCCCGGCGGAGCTGACGGTCGTGGTCCGTGATGACGACGGTGACGGCGGAGTCGGCACGCGGGCCGTGCCCGCGCTGCTGCTGCCCGTCGCCGAGGCCGTGCCGCTGCTGGTCCGCGCGCGGCGCGACAAGGCGGCGCACCCCGCCGCCGCCTGCTGGGGCGCCGCCGCCCTGCACGCCCTCCAACTGGCCGCGCGTGGCAGGCTGCTCCCCGGGCTCACCGCGTCCGACCACGACGCCTGGCGGGCCGGGCCGCTCGACGCCGACGACATCGCGCAGCTGAGGGCGATCGCCGCGGCCATGCCCACCGAGGCGTATGCCGTGCCGCTCCCGGATCGGCCGCCCCTCCGGCTGCCGGACCCCGAGGCCCTGGTGCGCGCGTTCCTCGACGCCGTGGCCGACACACTGCCGCGCACACCCGCGGCCGCCTACGCCGCGGGGGCGCCGTTCGCCGCGCGTGCGCCGCAGCGGCTGCCGGGAGCCCGCGCCTGGGCCGCGGAGGCGGCGGCCGGCATGGACGCGGGCGTGCGGGTCTCGCTCCGCCTCGAACTGTCCGCGTACGACCTCTTCGACTCGCCGGAGCCGGAGCCGGAATCGAGGACGGACGACGCTGTCCGTTCCGGTGCGGGTCTTGACGAGCCCGGGGCACCGCGACGAGCCGGAGCCGCCCTCGTACAGATCCACAGTCTGGCCGACCCGACGCTGGTCATCGACGCGGCCCGGCTCTGGGCGGGCGACGGCGACGAGAGCTTCGGTCCGCGCGCCCGTATCGACGCGATGCTCGCGCTGCGCCGCGCCGCGCGCGTCTGGGCCCCGCTCGCGCGACTGCTGGAGCGTGATGTCCCGGACGCGCTGGCACTCTCCGAGGACGAGCTGTACGAACTGCTCGGCCCGGGCGCGGCCCGCCTCGCCGCGGCCGGTGTCGCCGTCCACTGGCCCCGGGAGCTGGCCCGTACGCTCACCGCGAGCGCGGTCGTCCGCCCCGCGCCGGGCTCGGCCACGGACGGCACGCAGTTCTTCGACAGCGAGGAGCTGCTTAAATTCAACTGGCAGTTGGCGCTCGACGGCGATCCCCTCACGGAGCGGGAGATGGACGCGCTCGCCGAGTCGCACCGCCCGATCGTGCGGCTGCGGGACCAGTGGGTGGTGGTCGACCCCGCGCTCGTACGCAAGGCCCGCAAACGGGAACTCGGCCTGCTGGCACCGGTCGACGCCCTGGCGGCCGCCCTCGCGGGCACCGCGGAGGTGGACGGCGAGATGGTCGAGGCCGTCCCGACGGGCGCCCTGGCGGCCCTGCGCGACCGCCTTGTCTCGGGCCCGGCTGTGGTGCCCCAGCCGGCCGCCCTGGCCGCCACCCTGCGCGACTACCAGCTCCGCGGCCTCGCCTGGCTGGATCTGATGACCTCGCTCGGACTCGGCGGCTGCCTCGCGGACGACATGGGCCTCGGCAAGACCGTCACCGTCATCGCCCTCCATCTGCACCGGGACCGCCCGGCACCGACCCTTGTGGTCTGTCCCGCCTCGCTGCTCGGCAACTGGCAGCGGGAGATCACCCGCTTCGCGCCCGGGGTGCCCGTGCACCGCTTCCACGGCGCCGGCCGCACCCTGGACGAGGTGGCGGGCGGCTTCGTCCTCACCACCTACGGCACCATGCGCGGCAGCGCGGACACCCTCGCGGCCCACACCTGGGGGATGGTCGTCGCTGACGAGGCCCAGCACGTCAAGAATCCGTTCTCCTCCACGGCCAAGGCCCTCCGCACCATCCCGGCGCCCGCCAGGATCGCCCTGACGGGCACCCCGGTGGAGAACAACCTCTCCGAGCTGTGGGCGCTGCTCGACTGGACCACGCCCGGCCTGCTCGGTCCGCTCAAGGCGTTCAGATCCCGCCACGCCCGGATCGTGGAGAATGTCGAGAACGCGAAGAGCGCCGGCGTCAGGGACGCCGACAACGCGGAGGCGGTGGAGCGGCTGTCCCGGCTGGTCCGGCCGTTCCTGCTGCGCAGGAAGAAGTCCGACCCGGGCATCGTGCCCGAGCTGCCGCCCAAGACGGAGAGCGACCATCCCGTCCCGCTCACCCGGGAACAGGCGTCGCTGTACGAGGCGGTCGTCCGCGAGACGATGGCGGCCATCGAGGGCGCGGAGGGCATCGCGCGCCGCGGCCTCGTGATGAAGCTGCTCACCGCGCTCAAACAGATCTGCAACCACCCGGCGCAGTATCTGAAGGAGGACGCGTCCCGGCTGACCGGCCGCTCCGGCAAGCTGGCCCTTCTGGACGAACTGCTCGACACCATCCTCACCGAGGACGGCTCGGTCCTGATCTTCACCCAGTACGTATCGATGGCCCGGCTGCTCACCGCGCACCTCGCGGCCCGCGCGATCCCGTCCCAGCTTCTCCATGGCGGCACTCCGGTCGCTGAGCGCGAGCGCATGGTGGACCGCTTCCAGTCCGGCGAGGCGCCGGTCTTCGTCCTCTCCCTCAAGGCGGCCGGCACCGGCCTCAACCTCACCCGGGCGGGCCATGTCGTGCACTTCGACCGCTGGTGGAATCCGGCCGTCGAGGAGCAGGCGACGGACCGGGCCTACCGCATCGGCCAGACCCAGCCCGTGCAGGTCCACCGGCTGATCGCGGAAGGGACGGTCGAGGACCGCATCGCCGAGATGCTCGCGTCCAAGCGGGCGCTGGCCGATGCCGTGCTCGGCTCGGGCGAGGCGGCCCTGACCGAGCTGACCGACCGCGAGCTGGCCGATCTGGTCTCCCTGCGGAGGCTGTCATGACGGCCCCACGCGCGGCCCGACACGACGACCGCCGGCGCACCTTCCCCGCCCTGCCGCCTCGGCCGGGCGGGGGCAAGGGCGCCTTCGCCACCACCTGGTGGGGCAACGCCTGGGTCGAATCCATGGAGGACAGCGCCCTCGATCCGGCCCGTCTCCAGCGCGGCCGTGCCTACGCGGGCCGAGGCCATGTCGACGCCATCACGGTCACCCCGGGACGCGTCATGGCCTATGTCCACGGCTCCAGGGCCCGCCCGTACCGTACGGAGATCCGTCTTCGCACCATCGGCGACACGGAGTGGGAGGAGCTCCTCGACGCCGCGGCGGACCGTCCCGACCACATCGCCGCCCTGCTCGACAAGGACATGCCGCACGCCCTCGCCGAGTCCGCCGACCTCCTGCCCACCGCCGGCGACCTCACCCCGGACTGCTCCTGCCCGGACGACGGCTACCCCTGCAAGCATGCCGCCGCCCTCTGCTATCAGACGGCCAGGCTCCTCGACGAGGACCCCTTCGTCCTGTTCCTGATGCGCGGCCGAGGCGAACACGAAGTGCTCGCCGATCTCACCCGGCGCAACGCCACCCGTTCGGCGGCCGAACGGACCACGGCCGCACCGGCCATGCCCACGGTCGAGGCCGGCGTCGCACTCGCTCCGCGCACCCTCCCGTCGCTTCCGCCTCCGTTTCCCGCTCCCTCGCAGCCCGGCCGCCCGCCCGCCTATCCGGCGGATCCGGGCGCTCCCGACCCGCTCGCGCTGGACCTCCTCGCCACCGAGGCGGCGGCCCGCGCGTACACCTTCCTCACCACCGGCCTCGATCCCGTCGCGGCCCTCACTCCCTGGCAGGACGCCGTCCGGCTGGCCGCCGCGCACCCCGGCTCCGGACTGACCGCCTCCACCCGCGCCCTCTACCGGGACCTGGCCGCCGCTCTCAACCGCACCCCCACCGACCTGGCCCGCGCGGTCGCCGCCTGGCGCCAGGGGGGTCTCGCCGGACTCACCGTCCTCGAAGAGGCATGGGATCCGCCGGCCGGCCCCTTCGACCGGGCGCGGCCCGCGCTCGCCGCGGCCGACTTCCCCCACTTCCGCCCCTGGCGCAACCGGCTCGCGACGCCCTCCCTGCAACTCCGCTTCGGCCGGGACGGTCTCTGGTACGGCTATGAATCGGACCGCGACCGCGAGGACTGGTGGCCGCGCGGCACCCCGGACACCGATCCGGTGGGCGCGCTCACAGCCCTGCTCGGCCGGTGACCGGCCGCTCCGCGCCGTACCGGCCACCGGCCGAGGGAGCGCGATGCAACCGATTCGGCGGCACCGGTGACGGCAGACGCGACGGCGCCTCACCAGCACGCCGGGGCGCCCATGACCGGAGCCGGGGGTACGGAGCCGCCGGGTGATGCCCCGGCAGGGTGCGCTCCGTACCCCCGGCGCCGTCGGACGGTCCGTCAGGCCGTGTGCAGCGTCAGCCCGTAGCGGCCCAGAATCTCGTTGATCGGCTGGTGCCAGGTCTCGCCACCGCTGCCGCAGTTGCCCCAGCCGCCGGAGGTGACGCCCTGCGCCTGGTCACCACTGAGGAACGAGCCGCCCGAGTCGCCCGGTTCGGCGCAGGCGCTGGTCTTGGTCATCTGGTGGACGGCGCCCTGGCTGTAGTTCACCGTCTCGTTCTTCGCCAGCACATTGCCGCAGTGCCAGCGCGAGGTGGAGCCGGACCGGCAGATCGAGGCGCCGACCGGGGCCTCGGCGGAGCCCCGGACAAGCTGGTCGGGCACCGCGCCCCAGCCGAGGACGACCGGGACGGTCCACCAGCCGCTGCCGACATTCACCCACGCGTAGTCGTCGCCCGGGAAGGACGACCCCTGGAAGTTGCCGATGTACGAGCCGTCCCAGCCGCTGACGGAGGCGCCCGCCTGGCCGCAGTGGCCTGCCGTGACAAAACCGCCGTACACGGAGAAGCCGATGGAGCACCGGACATTGCCCGTGTAGTAGGGGTCGCCGCCGACGGTCCCGGCGGCGAAGGTCCGCGGTGCCTCGGCGGTCTCCTTGACGGTGACGGGGCCCGCCTGCCGGGCGCGCGCGACGAAGTCGCGGACATCGTTGTCGCTCTGGTGCGCGGCGACAACGTTCACCACGACCCGGTTGGCCTTCGGGTCGACATGCCAGCTACTGACGCCGTCGGGAGCGTCGAGCGCGTCGATGCGCGACTTGGCCGCGTCGAGCTGTCGCGCGCTGTGCTTGACGACGCGTACGGTCGCGCCCGTCGCCCGTACGGCATCGGCCCTGTCCTCGTTGGTGACGGCCACGGCCAGTGTGTTGTCGGCCGCGTCGAACCAGGAGCCGCCGTAGGAGGATCCCGCGGCGCGCCGGGCCTTTCCTTCCACGGCGGTCGCTGTCTTCTCCGCGGCCAGGCGTGCCTTCGCCTGGCTCTCGGTCAGGCCCAGGTCCTCCCGCATCGCGGAGAGCAGGCCGGCGGTGACTCCCGGCGCCGGAGCCGGGGTGGGGGAGGCGGCTGCGGCCGGGGCGAGCCCGACGGCCGCCCAGGTGCCGAGCAGGAGGAGGGCGGACAGGCCGGTACGCGTGACTACTGTGCGTCTCAAGGGATTGGCCCTTCTGTTGTTCCAGCTTCGTGGGGGTGGAACAGCAGGCGCCCGAAAGCGCTCTCAGGCGGTGCCTGGCCGGAGCGTAATGGAGGATTCATGGTCAGGTCCATGCCAAGTATCAGTTCGGCCGATTGGGCCCCACGTGGTGCGCGGGTCAGGAGGCGGACGGCGTGACTCCTTCCGCCCAGCGCACCAGTGCGGTGAAGTCCGCCTCCCGCAGCCCACGCCGGGGATGGGTGCGCAGCAGCAGCGCGGGAGCGTCGTGGTGGGCGGCCACATACGCCGTGTCCAGGTCCGTGATCATGTCGTCGACCCAGGCGAAGGGCCGGCCGGCGGCCCACTCCAGCAACGGGCGGGTCTTCCAGTAGAGCCCGTCGGGATCCCTGGCGAAGAGTTCAGGCCATTCGATCACCGGGAGGTCTCCGGGCAGGCCGACGACGGGCGAGATCAGGGTGTTGGCCTCGTGCATCCAGGTGGTGGCCCAGGTGAGTTCGAAGGGCAGGGCCAGCAGCCGGGGGCCGTGGCCCGGATTGAGCCGCACACGCAGGCCGCGACGGTGGCCGCGCGAGCCGGGGGTCTGACGGGCGAGCCAGGCCGAGGGGTGCAGCCGCAGGCTCGTGAAGCCGCGCGGGCGGGGGAACCGGGCGGCGTACGGATTGAGGGGACCGTCCACATCGAGGAGGAGTAGCGGGCGAGCCGTCATACCCCATGACTGCCCGCCGCACGGGCGGGTTACGACTGCCGGGGCGCACCGACCGGGGCCTGCCGGGCGGCCGGGGCGACGGCCCGCCCGCCCGGCGCCCACCGATCGTGCGCGGGCGTGCCGTGCCGTGGGGACGGACGCGGAAAGGGCCCGTGACGGACGCGGTCCTTCCCGCCGGCGCCGCGCCCCGCTCCCCGGGGCAACCGGCCGGGGTCACTGGCGGTACCCGCTGAGGAAGCGGCCGATACGGCTGATGGCCGCGTCGAGGTCGTCGGCGTGGGGCAGGGTCAGGATCCGGAAGTGGTCCGGGCGCGGCCAGTTGAACCCCGTGCCCTGCACGACCTGGATCTTCTCGCGCAGCAGCAGGTCCAGCACAAACCGCTCGTCGTCATGGATCTTGTGCACCTTGGGGTCCAGCCGGGGGAAGGCGTAGAGGGCGCCCTTCGGCTTAACGCACGAGACCCCCGGGATCTCATTGAGCTTCTCCCAGGCGCGGTTGCGCTGCTCGTGCAGCCTTCCACCGGGCGCGGTCAGCTCGTGGATGGTCTGACGGCCGCCGAGCGCGGCCTGGATGGCGTACTGGGCGGGCGCGTTGGGGCACAGCCGCATCGACGCGAGCATCGTCAGCCCTTCGAGATAGCTGCGCGCGTGCTGCTTGGGTCCGGTGACGACAAGCCAGCCGGAGCGGAAACCGGCCACGCGATAGGTCTTCGAGAGGCCGCTGAAGGTGAGGACGACCAGATCGGGAGCGAGCGCGGCGGCGGTGTGGTGGACCGCGTCGTCGTAGACGATCTGGTCGTAGATCTCGTCGGCGAACACCATGAGCTGATGGCGGCGGGCGAGATCGAGAATGCCCTCCACGATCTCGCGCGGATAGACCGCGCCGGTCGGGTTGTTGGGGTTGATGATCACGACGGCCCTGGTCCGGTCGGTGATCTTCGCTGCCAGGTCGTCGAGGTCCGGGTACCAGTCGGCGGACTCGTCGCAGAGATAGTGCACGGGACGGCCGCCGGCCAGCGCGGTGACGGCGGTCCAGAGGGGGAAGTCCGGGGCCGGGATCAGCACTTCGTCGCCATCCTCCAGCAGGGCCTGGACCGCCATCGAGACCAGCTCGGAGACGCCGTTCCCGAGGAAGACGTCATCGACGCCGACATCGGCCAGACCCAGGGTCTGGTAGCGCTGCGCGACGGCGCGGCGCGCGGAGAGAATGCCGCGCGAGTCCGTGTAGCCGTGTGCCTGCGGCAGCATCCGGATCATGTCCTGCAGGATCTCCTCCGGCGCCTCGAACCCGAACAGCGCCGGGTTGCCGGTGTTGAGGCGCAGGACGCTGTGGCCCGCCTCCTCCAGCGCGTCGGCATGCTCGATCACCGGGCCGCGGATCTCGTAGCAGACCTCGCTGAGCTTGCTCGACTGCCGGAACTCCATGAGGTGGCCTCCCAGACCTTGTTGCGATACTTGGTTTTACCAAGCACGAGCTTGGAAAGTCCAACAACATGTCTAGAATGCGTCACATGCCACGCCGCCGAAGCTACGACCAGTACTGCGCCGCCGCCCGTGCCCTCGACGCCGTGGGCGACCGCTGGACCCTGCTGATCGTGCGGGAGCTGCTCGCCGGCCCGCGCCGCTACACGGATCTGCACGCCGATCTGCCCGGTGTCAGCACGGATGTGCTGGCGTCCCGGCTCAAGGACATGGAGCGCGACGAACTGGCGACGCGGCGCAGGCTGCCCCCGCCGGCCAGCGCGTATGTGTACGAACTCACCGAGCGCGGCCGGGGGTTGCTGCCGGTCCTCACGGCGCTCGCGGAGTGGGGCGCGCCGGAGCTGGCGGAGCGCCGTCCGACCGACGCCGTCCGGGCGCACTGGTTCGCCATACCGCTGCTGCCGGTGCTGGACGGACTCGCCGGCCGGTCGGGCCTTCAGGGCGAGGGGACGCTGGAGGTCCGGCTGGACGAGGGCGCGTTTCACATACGGCTCGGCGAGGGCGAACCGGCGTACGGCGACGGGCCGGCCGACACCGCCGACGCCCGCCTGGTGCTCGACTCCGACACCTGCCGCGCGCTGAGCGAAGGCGTGCTGACGGTGGGAGACGGTGTACGGGACGGGCGCATCGAGGTGTCCGGCGAAGGGACGCTGGCCAAGGTCCTGCGGGGCGAATGACCGGCCTTTGGGACGAGTGAAGGGCCCCTACGCGGCCCCTCGCGGGCCAGGCCGGGCCGCCCGTGCCCGGTCGCAGGGCCCTGGACGATGATGGACGGGTGCGACTCGAAGCGATCACCTGGGAGCGGCTGACCGAGGCCCTGGCCGAGCGGGTTCTGAAGACCGAGCCGGCGGACGGGGGCTCGTGGCCGCGTGTCGCCTTCGACGGAGCGCCCGCCGCCCGGCCCGGGGAGCGGGCGGAGGCGCTCGCCGAAGCCCTGCGGGTGCGCGGCCGGTCGGTGGTCGTCGTCGGGACCGGTGGGTTTCTGCGGCCGGCCTCGCTGCGGTACGAGTTCGGCCGCGAGGACCCGGAGACGTACTACAGCGGCTGGTTCGACACCGGTGCGCTGTGGCGGGAGGTGTTCGGACCGCTGGACCCCGGCGGCACCGGGCGGGTGCTGCCCGATCTCTGGGATCCCGTCACCGACCGGGCGACCCGCAGCGCGCCCAGCGAACTGCCGCAGGGCGGTGTACTGGTGGTGCACGGGCCGCTGCTGCTCGGGCAGTGGTTTCCGTTCGACCTCACCGTGCATCTGCGGCTGTCGCCGGGTGCGCTCCGGCGGCGTACCGATGAGGAGGAGCGCTGGACGCTGCCGGCCTTCGAACGCTACGAGGAGGAGGTGGGTCCGGCCGAGGCCGCCGATGTGCTGGTGCGCGCCGACGATCCGCGCCACCCCGCCTGGGGCGGCCTGCGCTGAGCAGGCAGGCGTTGGCGCGGCCTCGGTGCGGCGGGCGGACTCCTTCCCGTCGCCCCTCGCGTCCCGCCCGTTACGGTGCCGGCCGCCCGCCCGGCACCGTCACCGCGTGCGCCCCCGCCCGGCAGCCCTCCGCCGCGGCGGCCGCCGGGTCCGCCCCCGCCAGCCGGGCCGCGAGAAAGGCGCCGGTGAAGGCGTCCCCGGCCCCCGTCGTGTCCACCGCCCTCGCCGGGACGGGCGGGACCCGCGCGCTGACGGTGCTGGCCTCCGCCACCAGAGCGCCCTCCGCGCCCAGGGTCACCACGACCACCGGCACCCGTCGGCTCAGCTCGGCGGCGGCGTGCGCCGGGTCCGTCAGACCGGTGAGGATCCTGGCCTCGTCGGCGTTGGGCAGCAGCGTCTCCACGTCCTCGACCGCCGCCAGGAACCGCTCCGTACCCAGCTCCTTGATGAACCCCGCAGAGGCGGGGTCCACGCTCACCGGAACACCGCGTTCCCGCGCCGACCCCAGGGCGGCGACCGCCAGCCGGCGGCTCGCGTCGGCGAAGAAGAGATAGCCCGAGAGATGGAGCCTGCCGACTCCGTCCAGCAGGGCCGGCGACCAGTCCGCCGGGGAGAGACACAGGGCCGCGCCGCTGTCGGTGAGGAGAGTGCGCTCGGCGGACGCGTCGACCAGACAGATCACCGTGGCGGTCGGCACCCGGTCGTCGACGACAAGACGCGTGCGTACCCCGGCCTGCCGCAGCCGTTCCTCGTGCCAGTCACGCGCGTCCGCTCCCACGCGCGCCAGCAGACGAACGTCCGGACAGCCGGTGCGGACGGCCCAGCAGGCCGCGTTGGCTCCGGCGCCGCCCGGCAGCGTACGGATCTCGGCGGCCGTGTCCGTGCCGTGCGCGAGCGGCGTCCGGTAGCGCGCGACCACGTCGGTGACGACGTCCCCGACCACCAGAAGCGCTCCGCCGGAGGTCACAGGGCCGCCGCGATCCGAGCCGCGAGCCGGACATTGCCGCGGACCGCCGCGAGATTGGCCTCCAGCGACGCGCCGCCGGTCCGCCGCATCAGATGATCCAGCAGAAACGGGGTGACGGCCTGACCGGTGACGCCTCGTGCCTCGCATGCGGCCAGCGCCTCGGCGAGCACCTGGTCGTGCAGCACCGGATCAAGCTGTTCCGCCTCCGGGACGGGGTTGGCGACGATGAGCGCCGCCTCCGCACCGCCGAGGGTCTCCTGGGCGTCCATCACCGCCGCCACTTCCTCGGGCGTGCTGACCGTCCAGTCCACCGGCTCGCCGGAGGAGGCCAGATAGAAGCCGGGGAAACGTTCCGTCCCGTAGCCGAGGACACCGACCCCCAGTGTCTCCAGCCGCTGAAGTGTCGCGGGTACGTCCAGGATCGATTTGACGCCCGCGCAGACGACCGTGATCCGGGTCCGGGCCAGCAGCCGCAGATCGGCCGACTCGTCCTGGGTCTCCGTCCAGCCGCGGTGCACCCCGCCCAGGCCACCCGTCGCGAAAACCCGGATCCCGGCGCGCGCGGCCAGGAACGCCGTGGCGGACACGGTCGTCGCGCCGCTCGCACCCGCCGCGAGCGCCGGTGCCAGATCGCGATGGCCCAGCTTCCGCACGGAGTCGTCTTCGGCGATCCGCTCCAACTGGTGCCTGGCCAGGCCCGCATGGGGCCGGCCGTCCAGTACGGCCACGGTGGCGGGGACGGCTCCGCCGGACCGTACGAGCGCCTCCAGCTCCTGCGCGACCGCCAGATTGCGGGGGCGTGGCAGCCCGTGCGCGATGATCGTCGACTCCAGGGCGACCACGGGACGGCGTTCGGCGAGCGCCTCCCGTACCTCGGCGGACAGATGCGTTGTGGTGTCTGGCATGTCCCCATCCATGGCACGCCCGGAGCCCGCGCAAACGTTCGGCAGTGGACGGCACTCTCGTCAGGTCAGCCACCGGGCACGGAATCGCCGGCCAGCAGGGAGCGCCGGTCGGCGAAACGTCCGCGCGAGTGGTCCTGGCAGGGACACGCACGTGGCTTCCGAGAGGGTCGCGGCCGCCTCAGACGGGCTTGAGTCCGTCCAGCACGCCGTGCGGATTGAGCACGTACTTCCGGCTCGCCCCCTTGTCGAACTCCGCGTAACCGCGCGGCGCGTCGTCCAGGGGGATCACCGTGGCGTTGACCGCCTTCGCGATATGGACCCGGTCCTTCAGGATCGCCATCGCGAGGCCCCGGTGGTACTTCATCACCGGGCACTGACCCGTGCTGAACGTGTGGCTCTTCGCCCAGCCCAGTCCCAGCCGTACCTTCAGCGTCCCCGTCTTCGCGTCCGAGTCGACACCGCCCGGGTCGTCCGTGACGTACAGCCCCGGGATACCGAGCGCGCCGCCCGCCCTGACGACGCTCATCAGGGAGTTGAGGACCGTCGCCGGGGCCTCCTCGGAGTCCTTGCCGCCGGCGCGTGCCTCGAAGCCGACCGCGTCGACCGCCGCGTCCACCTCCGGCTCACCCAGGATCTGGTCGATCTGCTCCTCGGCCGAGCCCTTGGTGAGGTCGACGGTCTCACAGCCGAAGCTGCGTGCCTGGGCGAGCCGTTTGGCGTTGAGGTCGCCGACGATGACGACAGACGCGCCGAGCAGTTGCGCCGAGCAGGCCGCGGCCAGACCGACCGGGCCGGCGCCCGCGACGTACACCGTGGAGCCGACACCCGTACCGGCGGTCACCGCCCCGTGATAGCCGGTCGGGAAGATGTCCGACAGCATCGTCAGGTCGAGGAGCTTTTCGAGCGCCGCGTCCCGGTCGGGGAACCGGAGCAGATTGAAGTCCGCGTACGGCGCCATGACGTACTCCGCCTGACCGCCGACCCAGCCGCCCATGTCGACATAGCCGTAGGCCGCGCCGGGCCGTCCCGGATTGACGTTCAGACAGATGCCCGTCTGCCGTTCCTTGCAGTTGCGGCAGCGGCCGCAGGCAATGTTGAAAGGTACCGACACGATGTCCCCGACCTGGATGAACTCCACGTCGGGGCCGCGCTCGACCACCTCACCGGTGATCTCGTGCCCGAGGACCAGGCCCTCGGGGGCGGTGGTGCGGCCTCGTACCATGTGCTGGTCGCTGCCGCAGATGTTGCTCGCCAATACCTTGAGGATGACCCCGTGCCGGCACTTACGGCCGACGTTCGCGGGTGCCACGCCCGGCCCGTCGCGGAGTTCAAGCGTCGGGAAGTCGATATTGGTGACGTTCACCTCTCCCGGCTTGATGTACGTGACTGCCTTGTTTCCTCCACTCATGCTGACTCGCCGTCCCTTCGGCTCTACACGTCCAGCGGATGACTCGGCCTGTGCGCGTGATCGGGGCGTCCCGTGACGAGGCGATCACGTCGTGGAGTCTGCTACCGAGCGGGCGGGCCGGCCGAGGAAGCTTGCGGGTACCCGGGACGGCCGGTCAGCGGGTGCCGGACGCCCTGGGTCCGTGCACGGTGTCCGCCGGGTTGTACGCGCGGTGGTGCTCCGTTGATCAGCTTAAGCCCGCCGTGCATAACGGACAAGTGGCTATAGAAATGTGCAAATTACCGAAAGGTATGCAGATGCGTGACATATAACTTCACGTTTTCCCGGTCGGCCCGCGTCTGGCCGGGACCGCGACAGCCTTTCCGGTGTCTCCGGTGTCTCCGGTGTCTCCGGTGTTTTCCGGCGTTTTCCGGTGTTTCGGCGTTCTCCGGTCTCCGGCCGGGGCCACGGTGAGATCCGGGACCGTGGCGACGACACCGCGCGGGTTCGCTTCACTCAGAACAACGGCTCCGGGAGAACCCCCTCCAGGGCGAGCAGCCGGCGCTTGGTCTCCAGCCCGCCACCGAATCCGCCGAGCCCTCCGCCGCTCTCCACCACCCGGTGGCACGGGACGACCACCGGCAGCGGATTGGAGCCCATCGCCACACCCACCGCCTGGGCGGCCCGGGGCTGCCCCACTCTTTCGGCCAGATCGCCGTACCCCACCACGGTGCCGTACGAGACGCCCGCCGCCAGCTCGCGCAGCACCTGCCGGTTGAACCCCGAGGAGAGCGACCAGTCGAGCGGCAGGCGAAATTCCCGCAGTCCGCCGGCGAAGTACGCGGACAGCATGCGTATCGGCTCGGCCAGCCGGCCCGTCGCGGATTCGACCGGAGTGGCGCCGAGCCGGTCCCGCAGCCGCCCGAGCGCCTTCTCGCGCACCGGCCCGTCCGCATGGAAGACGACGCTCACCAGCCCCTGGCCGGTGGCGGCCAGCAGCAGCGGTCCGATGTCGCTCCCGACGACGGCCCATTCGACCGACGGCTGTCCCTGACTGTTCATGCGGACCACCGTACGATCCCCCACTGACAACGGGCCCCGGGCTTGTCGCGCACCGCCCCTCCGCCCCTGGCGGCGCGGTCCTTGCCCGGCACGGCCGTGCTCCGCCGCCGTGCCGCGTCCCCGGTTCCCGGGGCGCTGTTCGCCTGCCGCTCCGGCCGTCCTACCCTCGCCCGACCGGCGCTTCCGCACGCGGAGCACCAGGGGGGAAGGACATACAGGTATGCAGGGGACAATCGACGGATTCAGCTACGGCCTCGTCACACCCGTGGCGGCCTTTCTCATGGCCTGCCTGGGCGGTGCGCTCGGTCTGCGCTGCGCGGCACGGTACCTGCGGACCGCGCGTCCCCGGAAGGCCGGACTGCTCGCCCTCGGCGCGGCCTCGATCGGCTCCGGCGTCTGGACCATGCACTTCATCGCGATGATGGGTTTCGCCGTCTCCGGGACACCGGTCGGCTACGACCGGCCGACGACCTTCGCCAGCCTCGCCGTGGTGATCGTCATGACCGGCGTCGGGATCCTCATCGTGGGCCACCGCGGTGCGACCCCGATGGCACTGGTCACGGGCGGCACCATCACCGGTCTCTCCATCGCCACCATGCACTACCTCGGCATGGAGGGGCTGCGGCTGCACGCTCGCATCGAGTACGACACCGTGACCGTCGCGCTCTCGGTCATGATCGCCGTCGCGGCGGCGATCACCGCGCTGTGGGTGATCACCTCGTACCAGGGTTTTCCGGCGAGCCTGAGCGCCTGTCTGATGATGGGTGTCGCGGCCACCGGTATGCACTACACCGGCATGGCGGCGGTCCATGTCCGGCCTGATGTCCTCCCCGGTGCCTCCGAGGGTGTCCCGGCCGTCGAAGTGCTCGCTCCGATGCTCGTCGGCCCGGCGGTCTTCCTGGTGCTGGCGGGCGCGGTCGTCCTGATCGACCCGCTGATCGTCACCGGTGACCCGGACGGCGGGCCGCCCGCGCGGGCGGTGGCCGGTCAGTGCGGGGGAGAGGTGCCTCCACAGCGGATGCGGCCCCGGCCGTCCTCGCACGAACCCGCAGGCCGGACGGCCGCGCGGTCCGTGTGGCGCGACTCCCCGGACCTCCGGGACCGGTGATCCGCCACCGCTCGGGACCCGACTGTCAGTGCGGGGTCGTACGGTGGATCCATGCGGCCCGTTTCCAAGATCGAACGTACGGTGGCGCCCTTCGAGGTCGTCAGCTCCTACCAGCCCAGTGGTGACCAGCCGGCGGCCATCGCCGAGCTGGAGCGACGCGTGCGCGCAGGCGAGAAGGATGTCGTCCTGCTCGGTGCCACCGGCACGGGAAAGTCCGCGACCACCGCCTGGATGATCGAGAAGCTCCAGCGTCCCACTCTGGTGATGGCGCCGAACAAGACCCTCGCCGCCCAGCTCGCGAACGAGTTCCGCGAGCTGCTGCCCAACAACGCCGTCGAGTACTTCGTCTCGTACTACGACTACTACCAGCCCGAGGCATACGTCCCGCAGTCGGACACCTACATCGAGAAGGACTCCTCCATCAATGAGGAGGTCGAGCGGCTGCGCCACTCCGCGACCAACTCCCTCCTCACCCGGCGCGACGTGATCGTGGTCGCCTCCGTCTCCTGCATCTACGGCCTCGGTACACCGCAGGAGTACGTGGACCGGATGGTGCCGCTGAAGGTGGGCGCCGAGATGGACCGGGACCAGTTGCTCCGCCGTTTCGTCGACATCCAGTACACGCGCAACGACGTGGCGTTCGCGCGGGGCACCTTCCGTGTCCGGGGCGACACCATCGAGATCTTCCCGGTCTACGAGGAACTGGCCGTCCGCATCGAGATGTTCGGCGACGAGATCGAGGCGCTGTCCACACTGCACCCGCTGACCGGCGAGGTGATCAGTGACGACGAAGAGCTCTACATCTTCCCGGCGAGCCACTATGTGGCGGGCCCCGAGCGCATGGAGAAGGCGGTCAACGGCATCGAAAAGGAGCTGGAATCCCGCCTCGCCGAACTGGACAAGCAGGGCAAGCTGCTGGAATCACAGCGGCTGCGCATGCGCACGACGTACGACATCGAGATGATGCGCCAGATCGGGTCCTGTTCCGGCATCGAGAACTACTCGATGCATTTCGACGACCGTTCTCCCGGCACCGCGCCCAACACCCTCCTCGACTACTTCCCCGAGGACTTCCTGCTGGTCATCGACGAGTCGCATGTCACCGTGCCGCAGATCGGCGCGATGTACGAGGGTGACGCGTCCCGCAAGCGGACCCTTGTCGACCACGGCTTCCGGCTGCCGTCCGCGCTCGACAACCGGCCGTTGAAGTGGGAGGAGTTCCAGCAGCGGGTCGGGCAGGCCGTCTATCTCTCCGCCACCCCGGGGAACTACGAGCTCTCCCGGTCCGACGGCTTTGTGGAGCAGATCATCCGCCCCACGGGACTCATCGACCCGGAGGTCGTCGTCAAGCCCACGGAGGGCCAGATCGACGACCTGGTGCACGAGATCCGCGAGCGCACCGCGAAGGACGAGCGGGTCCTGGTGACGACCCTCACCAAGAAGATGGCCGAGGACCTCACCGACTACTTCCTGGAGCTGGGTATCCAGGTGCGCTATCTGCACAGCGACGTCGACACCCTGCGCCGTGTCGAGCTGCTGCGCGAGCTGCGCGCCGGTGAGTACGACGTCCTCGTCGGCATCAACCTGCTGCGCGAGGGCCTCGACCTTCCCGAGGTCTCGCTGGTGGCGATCCTCGACGCCGACAAGGAAGGCTTCCTGCGCTCCGGCACCTCTCTGATCCAGACGATCGGCCGTGCCGCGCGAAACGTGTCGGGGCAGGTCCATATGTACGCGGACAAGATCACGCCGGCGATGGAGAAGGCCATCGAGGAGACGAACCGCCGCCGGGAGAAGCAGATCGCGTACAACACCGAGCGCGGTATCGACCCGCAGCCGCTGCGCAAGAAGATCAACGACATTGTCGCGACCATCGCGCGCGAGGAGGTCGACACCGAGGCGCTGCTGGGCACGGGATACCGGCAGGCGAAGGACGGCAAGCCGGGCAAGACCCCGGTGCCCTCGCTCGGCGCGAAGGCCACCAAGGCGGCGAAGTCCAAGGCGGGCAAGGCCGGTTCGGGCGCGGTTCTGACCGACCGTCCCGCCGCCGAGCTGGCCGGGATCATCGAGGAGATGACCGACCGGATGAGGGCCGCCGCCGCCGAGCTCCAGTTCGAAGTGGCCGCGCGCCTGCGTGACGAAGTGAGCGAACTGAAGAAGGAGTTGCGGCAAATGAGGGAGGCGGGACTCGCCTGACGGCCCCGGGCGCCAGGTGTGTTGCAAGACCGACACAAAAACGGCCCATGTCTCCTGCGCCGTCCGGGCGGCTGCGTAGGGTTCTGCGCAACCGCATACGGACGGTAGCGGGGGAACCATTCGAGAGGGGACGGCGCATGGTGGACGTATCCAAGGGCAGTGCGCCCGGGGGCCCTGGGGTCAATCTGACCAAGGGACAGGCCATCAGCCTGGAGAAGAAGGACGGCGGCAGCCTGAGCGCGGTGCGCATGGGGCTCGGCTGGCAGGCCGCGCCGCGCCGGGGCCTGTTCGGCTCCCGCACCCGCGAGATCGACCTGGATGCCTCGGCGGTGCTGTTCGCCGACAAGCAGCCGGTCGACGTGGTCTTCTTCCGCCACCTGGTCAGCGACGACGGCTCGGTGCGGCACACCGGAGACAATCTGGTCGGCGGCGCGGGGCAGGGCGGCGACGACGAGGCGATCCTTGTCGACCTCCAGCGGGTCCCGGTCCATATCGACCAGATCGTCTTCACGGTGAACTCCTTCACCGGCCAGACGTTCCAGGAGGTGCAGAACGCCTTCTGCCGCATAGTCGACGAGACCAACGGCCAGGAGCTCGCCCGTTACACGCTCGACGGCGGCGGCCAGTACACCGCGCAGATCATGGCGAAGGTGAACCGAGCGGGCGCGGGCTGGCAGATGACGGCCCTCGGGAATCCGGCCAACGGCCGTACGTTCCAGGACCTGATGCCGTCGATCCTTCCGCATCTGTAGAACGCGTCCGGGGACCGCGCCCCCCACCGGACCCGTGGACCGGGTCCGTGGAGACGGGTCCCCGGATCCGGGTTCGCGGCCACCGCACGGGTCCGTGCGGGCGCGCGGGCCCCGCCCGTGCTGTCCCGGCGCAACGGCCCGGCCCGTCCGGTGGCGGGCCGAAGGGCAGGCGGGAACGGAAGCGGGCCGGACCGCACGAGCGGCGCCGCAGCACGGTGAGCTGCCGCCCGCGTTGCTCCGGCCCGGGGGCCGGACCGTACGAGCGGCTTCCGGAGCCGCGCCGCCATCGGCATCGCGGACGACGTCCGGCGTAACCGCACCACCGACACCTGAACAACGACGCGGCACTGACGAGGGGACAGAGGCGATGACGGCCGAGCTGGTCCGGGGGCAGAACCACCCCTTGCCCCACACTCGACTGGAGATCCGGGTGGCGGCCGGCACACCGCTCCTGGCCTGTGCCACGCTCGGCGACTCAGACGGGGTCACGCGCGGTACCGAATGGCTCGCCCACCCCGGCGCGCCCGCGCTGCCGGGCATCGAGGTGTCCCGGCAGGCCGCCGCCGACCTGCGCTTCCATGTCGATCTGGGAGCCGTGCCCGAGCAGGCGGGCCTGGTGCGGATCCTGCTCGCCCTGCCCGAGAGCACCGGAGGACCGGACCGCTTCGGGGTCACGGCCGCGCCCTTCGCCGCCGTCACCTCCCCCGAGGGCACCGAGGTCGCCAGTTTCACCCTCACCGGTCTTGCCGCCGAGTCCGCCGTCGTCGCGCTGGAGCTGTACCGCCGCCAGGGCGCCTGGAAGGTCCGTGCCGTCGGCCAGGGATACGCGGGCGGGCTCGCCGAGCTGCTGAGCGACCAGGGACTCGCGGGGGCCCGTGCCGTCGCCGAGGGCATCCAGGAGACGGTCGCCCGCCATCTGGCCGGCGCGGTCCAGGCGCCGCTGTCCGGCGCACCGGACAGTGCCCGGTCCAGGCCCGACGCCGTGCCGTCGTCCGCGGCCCCGGCCCCCGGGGAGTCCGTGCAGGCCCAGCAGCCCGCGTCCCCCGCGCCCCGGGCCGCCGTGCCCGACGCCGTGCCGCAACCGGCCGCCGCCCAGCAGGACGGGGCGGTCAACTACACGCATCCCGGCCGTCGCACGTCCACCCCGCCCACACCGCCTCCGGTGGCGCCGCCCGCAGAACCGGGACAGCCGCGCCGCCCGGTCGCCGGCGACGCGACGGGCTGGTCCATGGAGGAGCGGCTCTACAACCAGGTCTGGGGCATGTTCGAGGACCTGGCCCGCTCCGTGGCGGCCTACCGCAGCGCGATGGACTTCGCCGAGTCCCGGATGGACCAGGAACTGGACCGCGTTCTCGCCGACCCGCGCAACCGTGTCGGCGGCGCGGCCGACGCCGCCCGTGCGGCGGCCCGCGCCAGACACGACGACCTCGCCGCCCGGGCCCGCGAGGTCCTCGACCGCGATCTCGATCAGCTCGTCGCCGAGTCCGAGGTCGTCGAGCCCGCGCTGCCGGCGGCCTACGCCCGCTGGGACAACCCCGTGTGGCATGCCCATCGCGTCCCAGCGGAGATCCCGATGGCGCTGCGCCTGGGCGATGTCCATCTGCCCGAGCACCCGGCTCTGCGGATACCGATGCTGGTACGGCTGCCGCTGGAGCGAGGGCTCTGGGTGGACAGCGGCCGGGCCGGTTCCGAGGCCGCGCTGCTGATGGACGAGGCCCAGCTCCAGGGGCTCGCCATGGACACCGCGGTCTCCGTCGCCGGGCGTCTCCTCGCCGTGTACCCGCCCGGCGAGTTCATGGTCCATGTGATCGACCCGGCCGGTTCCGCGGCCGCCTCGCTGGCTCCGCTGACGGTGACCGGCGTCCTCGCCGAGCCGCCGGCGGCCGGCGCCGCGGGGGTGTCGGCGGTCCTCGCGAGACTCACCCGGCGGGTGGACCTGCTGCAGATGGCCGTGCGCGGCGGCGCCGCCGGATCCCTTCCGCCGGATCTGGACGCCGCCGAGCATCTGCTGATCGTCCATGACTTCCCGCACGGTTTCGACGACCGCGCGGTGACCCAGCTTCGCTATCTCGCCGACGAGGGGCCGACGGTGGGTGTGCACCTGCTGGTGGTCGCGGACCGCGAGCAGACGAGCGAGTACGGACCGGTGCTGGATCCGCTCTGGCGGTCCCTGCTGCGGATCACCCCCCTCGCGGACGATCATCTCGCCGACCCCTGGGTCGGCCATGCCTGGACGTATGAGCCGCCCGCGGTCCCCCGGGGCAGCAGGGTGCTCGTTCAGGCGCTGGAACGGGTGGTGGCCGCCAGGCGCGCCAGACGGCGCTGACCTGCACACTTGGCATCCCTTTACCTAACTCTTTACCTTCTCTTGGTTTTTCCTGTACTCTTCTTGCAGCGGAGGGGAGTACTCCCACATCGCGACGTACCCGTCAATACGGACCGCCATCGGTTCCGGGGCGTCGGCCCGGGGAGCGGCAGTGCCGCCCGGGTGGAGGAGACCTCCGGCAGCGACGACGCTGATCAGTTGCCGTACAACGCCGGAGGCGCACGTGGACGTTTCTTTGACCCTGTGGACGCTGACCATTCTTGGTCTGTCCGCACTGATCGCGGCCGACTTCTTCATCGGGCGCAAGCCCCATGACGTGTCGATGAAGGAAGCCGGGATCTGGACGGGCGTCTGGATCGCGCTGGCCGTGCTCTTCGGGCTCGGCCTGATGGTCTTCGGAACGAGCCAGGCTTCCGGCGAGTTCTTCGCGGGCTTCATCACGGAGAAGTCGCTCAGTGTCGACAACCTCTTCGTCTTCGTCCTGATCATGGCGAAGTTCTCGGTGCCGTCGCATCTCCAGCAGCGGGTGCTGCTCATCGGGGTGCTGATAGCGCTTGTCCTGCGCGCGGTGTTCATCGCCGCCGGCGCCGCGATCATCGCCAGCTTCTCGTGGGTCTTCTTCATCTTCGGCGCGTTCCTGATCTACACCGCCTGGAAGCTCATCCAAGAGGCGCGCTCCGGCGACGAGGAAGAGGAGTTCGAGGAGAACCGCCTCCTCAAGTCCATCGAGCAGCGCTTCGGGGTCGCGGACCGGTACCACGGCACCAAGCTCTTCATACGGAACAACGGCAAGCGGATCCTGACCCCGCTGATGGTGGTCATGCTCGCCATCGGCACCACCGATGTGCTGTTCGCGCTGGACTCGATTCCGGCCATCTTCGGTCTGACCCAGGACCCGTACATCGTCTTCACCGCCAACGCGTTCGCCCTGATGGGGCTGCGGCAGCTCTACTTCCTCATCGGCGGACTGCTCAAGAGGCTGGTGCACCTCAGCTACGGCCTGTCGGTCATTCTGGGCTTCATCGGAGTGAAGCTGGTCCTGCACGCGCTCCACGAGACGGGGGTCCATGTCCCCGTGATCTCCATCCCGGTCTCGCTGGCGGTCATCTGCGGCGTCCTGATCGTCACCACGATCACCAGCCTGATCGCCTCCAGGAAGCAGGCGGAGCGCGACGCGGCGGCCGAGGCGGAGAAGGCGGAAAAGGCCGACAGCATCTAAGCCTGACCCACGCACGCGAGTGCGGGGCGAGGGACGACGTGGTCACTCGCCCCGCACTCGCATCCGGCCGGGGGACCGGACCCCCGGACTCACCAGCCGCGGGCGCGCCAGGCCGCCAGGTGGGGGCGTTCGTCACCGAGGGTGGAGTCGTTTCCGTGGCCGGGATAGATCCAGGTCTCGTCCGGCAGCGGCTCGAAGATCTTCGATTCGAGCCCGTCCATCAGGCTGGTGAAGTCCGTGGGGTTCCCGGTCTTCCCGGGGCCGCCGGGGAAGAGGCAGTCACCCGTGAAGGCGTGCGGGTGGCCGTGCGGGTCGTCGTAGACCAGGACGATGGAGCCGGGAGTGTGGCCCACCAGCCGCAGGGCGGTGAGCTCGATCCGGCCGACCTTGATCGTGTCCCCGTCCTCGACGGGGACATCGGTGGGGACGGGGATCCCCTCGGTGTCGTACCGGCCCGCGAGAGTACGGGCGCCCGTGGCCGCCACGACTTCGGCGAGAGCCCCCCAGTGGTCGCGGTGGCGATGGGTGGTGACGACGGACGCGATCCCGTCGTCACCGATCAGGGTCAGCAGCGTCGCGGGGTCGTGGGCCGCGTCGATCAGCAACTGCTCGCCGGTGGTCCGGCAGCGCAGCAGATAGGCGTTGTTCTCCATCGGCCCCACGGCGACCTTGGAAATCATCAGAGCCGGCAACTCGTGCACATCCGCCGGGCCGCCGACCTTCACCGCTCCGCTGTACGTCATACGGCTCAGCCTATAGCGGAGGCAGCACGGGCAGTTGGCCGTCCGGGGCCTTCAACGCGGCGCCGTCGCGGCGGCCCGCGAGCCAGCCCATCAGATCGGGGGCCGGCCCGCTGACGGAGAGCGCGGACCCCTCCGGCCGGCCGGTGCGCCAGGTGCGCCCGTCGGGCGCGCTCAGGGCCAGCGCCGGGACGGCGGGGTTCCCGGAGAAGCGCTCCGCGAGGAAGTCGATCTCCCGGTCGGTGAACTCGTCGGAGAGATCTTCGAGCTCACGGCCCAGGCCCAGATCGACATGGTGCAGCTCGACCTCGGCCCAGCGCCGGAAGGGCACCCGGGCGGCCAGGTCCGTGACGCCGTTGCGCAGCGCGACCACGCGGGTCCAGTCGGCGGGCTCGGCCGAGGAATGCTGGAAGCGGTCGGCGGTGTTACGTACATCGGAGAGCTGGACCGCGAGGGACCTGGGCGCGTCCCGCTCGATGTCGGCGTCGCGTGCCTCGTCGCTCTCGTACATCGGCCGGCCGCCGAGAACATTGACCAGGGCGTCCGCGTTTCTGGCGAGATGGGCCAGTACGTGACCACGGCTCCAGCCCGGGAGCCGTGACGGCGCGGCCAGACCGGCGTTGTCCAGAAGGGCGGCTTCGCCGAGGAGTCGTTCGGTCGCTTCACGTACAGATGCCAGGTCGCGCACATGATCGATCATGCGCAGACGATAGCGCCGCCACTCGATCGGGTGAAGGCGGTTGGCGGCGGCCGTAAATCGAATGTGCGTGCTATAGGCTCGGGAGAGGCATCCTGGCATGTAGGCAATCCGAAGCCCGGCAGACCGAAGGCCGGCACATACCGCTTGGCAACCATCGCTGTGGCGACCCCCCTAGTCTGGGACGGGGGCTGCGCCCCTGCTTCTCTTCAGAAAGGTGCGGACCGGCGTGGCCGACCGTCTTATCGTCCGTGGCGCGCGCGAGCACAATCTCAAAAACGTGTCGCTCGACCTCCCCCGTGACTCCCTCATCGTCTTCACCGGGCTCTCCGGGTCGGGCAAGTCCTCTCTCGCGTTCGACACGATCTTCGCCGAAGGACAGCGCCGGTACGTGGAGTCGCTCTCCTCCTACGCCCGGCAGTTCCTCGGCCAGATGGACAAGCCGGACGTCGACTTCATCGAAGGTCTCTCCCCGGCCGTCTCCATCGACCAGAAGTCGACCTCGCGCAATCCGCGCTCGACGGTCGGCACGATCACCGAGGTCTACGACTACCTCCGGCTGCTCTTCGCCCGGATCGGCAAGCCGCACTGCCCCGAGTGCGGCCGGCCGATCTCACGGCAGTCGCCGCAGGCCATCGTCGACAGGGTGCTGGAGCTGCCCGAGGGCAGCCGCTTCCAGGTCCTCTCGCCGCTCGTGCGTGAGCGCAAGGGCGAGTTCGTCGACCTCTTCTCCGATCTGCAGACCAAGGGCTACAGCCGGGCCAGGGTCGACGGCCGGACCATCCAGCTCACCGAGCCGCCCACGCTCAAGAAGCAGGAGAAGCACACCATCGAGGTGGTCGTCGACCGTCTCACGGTGAAGGACAGCGCCAAGCGCCGGCTGACCGACTCGGTCGAGACCGCCCTCGGCCTCTCCGGCGGCATGGTCGTGCTCGACTTCGTGGACCTCCCGGAGGACGACCCCGAGCGCGAGCGGATGTACTCCGAGCACCTGTACTGCCCGTACGACGACCTCTCCTTCGAGGAGCTGGAGCCCCGCTCCTTCTCCTTCAACTCGCCCTTCGGCGCCTGCCCCGACTGCACCGGCATCGGTACGCGGATGGAGGTCGACCCGGAGCTGATCGTCCCGGACGAGGAGAAGTCGCTCGACGAGGGCGCGATCCACCCGTGGTCGCACGGCCACACCCGGGAGTACTTCGGCCGGCTGATCGGCGGGCTCTCCGGAGCGCTCGGCTTCCGTACGGACATCCCCTGGGCGGGACTGCCGCAGCGCGCCAAGAAGGCCCTGCTGTACGGCCACAAGACCCAGGTCGAGGTCCGCTACCGCAACAGGTACGGGCGGGAGCGCGCCTACACCACCCCCGCCTTCGAAGGAGCGGTCTCCTTCGTCAAGCGGCGTCACTCGGAGGCCGAGAGCGACACCAGCAGGGAGCGCTTCGAGGGCTATATGCGCGAGGTGCCCTGCCCGACCTGTGAGGGCACCAGGCTCAAGCCGATCGTCCTGGCGGTCACGGTGATGGAGAAGTCCATCGCCGATGTCGCCGCGCTGTCGATCAGCGACTGCGCCGAGTTCCTCGGCAGGCTCACGCTGAACGCCCGGGACAAGAAGATCGCCGAGCGGGTGCTCAAGGAGGTCAACGAACGGCTGAGGTTCCTGGTCGACGTCGGCCTGGACTATCTGTCGCTGAACCGCGCGGCGGGGACCCTCTCCGGCGGTGAGGCCCAGCGCATCCGGCTGGCCACCCAGATCGGTTCCGGTCTGGTCGGTGTGCTGTACGTCCTCGACGAGCCGTCCATCGGCCTGCACCAGCGGGACAACCACCGGCTCATCGAGACCCTGGTCCGGCTCCGCGACATGGGCAACACCCTGATCGTCGTGGAACACGACGAGGACACCATCAAGGTGGCCGACTGGGTGGTGGACATCGGCCCCGGCGCGGGTGAGCACGGCGGCAAGGTCGTGCACTCCGGTCCGCTGAAGGGCCTGCTGACCAACAAGGAATCGCTGACCGGCCAGTATCTGGCCGGCAAGAGGTCCATCCCCACCCCGGACGTCCGCAGGCCCGTCGACCCGGGACGGCAGCTCACCGTGCACGGCGCCCGGGAGAACAACCTGCGGGACATCGACGTGTCCTTCCCGCTGGGCGTGTTCACGGCGGTCACGGGCGTCTCGGGCTCCGGTAAGTCGACGCTGGTCAACGACATCCTCTACACCCACCTGGCGCGCGAGCTGAACGGCGCGAAGTCGGTGCCGGGACGGCACACCCGGGTGGACGGCGACGACCTGGTCGACAAGGTCGTCCATGTCGACCAGTCACCCATCGGCCGTACGCCCCGGTCCAACCCGGCCACCTACACCGGGGTCTTCGACCATGTCCGCAAGCTCTTCGCGGAGACGATGGAGGCCAAGGTCCGCGGCTACCTCCCCGGGCGCTTCTCGTTCAACGTCAAGGGCGGCCGCTGCGAGAACTGCTCGGGCGACGGCACCATCAAGATCGAGATGAACTTCCTGCCGGACGTCTATGTCCCGTGCGAGGTGTGCCACGGCGCGCGCTACAACCGGGAGACGCTGGAGGTCCACTACAAGGGCAAGTCCATCGCCGAGGTGCTGGACATGCCGATCGAGGAGGCCCTGGACTTCTTCGAGGCGGTCCCGACGATCTCGCGTCATCTGAAGACCCTCAACGAGGTGGGTCTGGGCTATGTCCGGCTGGGCCAGTCGGCGCCGACCCTCTCGGGCGGCGAGGCACAGCGGGTGAAGCTGTCGAGCGAGCTGCAGAAGCGTTCCACGGGCCGGACGGTCTATGTCCTGGACGAGCCCACGACCGGTCTGCACTTCGAGGACATCAGCAAGCTGATCACGGTGCTGTCGGGTCTGGTCGAGAAGGGCAACTCGGTGATCGTCATCGAGCACAACCTGGACGTCATCAAGACGGCGGACTGGGTGATCGACATGGGCCCCGAAGGCGGCAACGGCGGCGGTCTGGTCATCGCGGAAGGCACCCCGGAGCAGGTGGCCGGGGTCCCGGCCAGCCACACCGGGAAGTTTCTGCGGGAGATTCTCGACGCGGAGCGGATCAGCGACGCGGCGCCCGAGAAGAAGACCACCACGCGGAAGACCACCACGAGGAAGACCGCGGCCAAGAAACCGGTCGCGGCCAGGACGGGCTCCGGACGCGCCTGACCGTCACTCCCGCCGGGCGGCCGCGGTCGCTTCTTCCCGGGCACAGTCCCGGGACGGACGAGAGGCCCCCGGCGGGGCGGACGGTAGAGACGGACGACGGCACACGGCTCCGGGCCGCCGACGACAGCGCGGCACCTCGCCGCGCTGTCGGAACGCCCCGCAAAAACACGCCCTACGGCGCGTCCGCGTCGGGCCCGGCCAGCTCCGCCCCGTACGGGGGCTCCGCCCCCGTACGGGAACACGTGACCGCCGCCGCCCGGGCCGCGAAACGGAGCACCTCGCGCCAGTCCTCGGCGCCGAGCGTGGCCGACGCACGCGCCGAGAGGACGTCCCGCAGGGCCAGGCCGTACAGCAGCGCGGCGCTCACCGTGTCACCGGCGCCAATGGTGTCCACGACGTCCACCGGGACGGCCGGCACGGAGACCTCCGTCCCGTCGGGCGTCCATACGGTCAGTCCGTCCGCGCCCCGGGTCAGCACCACCGCCGCCGGTCCCCGCGTCCGCCACTCCTGGGGGGAGCCGCCGAGCCAGGCCGCGTCCTCCTCGGACAGCTTCAGCAGCGACACGTACGGCAGCCAGCCCGCGAACCGGGCGCGATACGCCGCCGCGTCCGGGATCAGACCCGGGCGGACATTCGGATCGAGAAGGGTGAGCAGCCCCCGCCCGGCCTCGCGCCGCAGCAGCTCCTCGTAGGCGCTCGCGCCCGGCTCCAGGACCAGCGAGCAGGTGCCCAGAGCGAGTGCCCGTGCGGAGGCGGGCAGCGCGGGCGGCAGCTCGAACAGCCGGTCCGCGCTGCCCTCCGCGTAGAAACCGAAGCCGGCCGAGCCGTCCGCGCCGAGCGAGGCGACCGCGAGAGTGGTCGGCTCGGGGCCGCGCTGCACGAGCGAGGTGTCGACCTCCGACGCCAGCAGCCCGCGCAGCAGCGCCTCACCGAAGCCGTCGGTGGAGATGCGGGAACAGAAGCCGGTCCGCGCCCCCAGTCGGCCGAGGGCGACCGCGGTGTTGTACGGCCCCCCGCCGAGCCGTGGCAGCAGTGGGGGCAACGGGGCGCCGGGGTCCCCGGCGGCCTCCTGCGGCACCAGGTCGATCAAGGACTCTCCGGCGACGACGATCACCGGCCGAACCTAACCCATACCGGCCGGCCGGAGCCATGGGGACGGCCCCCGGCCGGCCGCCGGAACGGCCCCGGTATCGTCGCGTATGTCGTCGGCACGGCCTGCCCCGGCCCGCCCGACACCGACACCGCCCCCTGCCCAGTGGAGACACCATGCCCGGCCAGCCCGCCCCTCGCCGTACCGTGCTGAAGGGCGCCGCGCTCGCCGGCGCGGCCGGACTGGGGCTGGCGGCGTGTTCCACCGAGTCGAAGCTGGGCCACGCCCAGAACCCCACGCCGACCGCCCCCGTCGAACTCGGCGCGGCGGACGCCATCCCCGTCGGCGGCGCCAAGCTCTACCGGGAGCAGCGGCTGGTCGTGAGCTGCCCCGCGGAAGGCGTGTACAAGGCGTTCAGCGCGCAGTGCACCCACGCGGGCTGTCTCCTGGAGAAGCTGGAGGGCACCATCGGCGACTGTCCCTGTCACGGCAGCCGCTTCGACGTCACCACCGGGCAGGCCGTCCAGGGCCCCGCGACCGTGCCGCTGCCCGAGGTCCCGGTCCGGGCCGACGGTGGCAGACTCGTCGCCGGTCCGAACACCTGAGCCGGTCCCGCGCCCGTACGGGACGTGCCGCGGCGAGCCCGCCGCGACGGGGCGGTCCGCCCAGGTCCGCAGGCGGGTGCGAGCCCCGGACGAATCACCGGCGCGTCCACACTGTCGGTGCCCGCAAGTAGGGTGGACGGCATGGCCGACCCCTCCAGCTACCGCCCCAAGCCGGGACAGATCCCCGACTCGCCGGGGGTCTACAAATTCCGCGACGAACACCGCAGGGTGATCTACGTCGGGAAGGCGAAAAGCCTGCGTCAGCGGCTCGCCAACTACTTCCAGGACCTGACGAGCCTGCACCCGCGCACCCGCTCCATGGTCACCACCGCCGCCTCCGTCGAGTGGACCGTCGTCTCCACCGAGGTCGAGGCACTGCAGCTCGAATACTCCTGGATCAAGGAGTACGACCCCCGTTTCAACGTCAAGTACCGCGACGACAAGAGCTATCCCTCTCTCGCGGTCACGCTGAACGAGGAGTTCCCGCGGGTCCAGGTCATGCGCGGCGCCAAGAAGAAGGGCGTGCGGTACTTCGGACCGTACGGACACGCCTGGGCCATCCGCGAGACGGTTGATCTGATGCTCCGTGTCTTTCCCGTACGGACCTGCTCCGCCGGGGTGTTCAAGAACGCGGCGCGGACCGGCCGGCCGTGTCTGCTCGGCTATATCGGGAAGTGCTCCGCGCCCTGCGTCGGCCGGGTCACCGCCGAGGAGCACCGCGAACTGGCCGAGGAATTCTGCGACTTCATGGCGGGACGCACCGGCGCCTACATCCGCCGCCTCGAACAGCGGATGACCGAGGCCGCCGAGGACATGGAGTACGAGAAGGCGGCCCGGCTGCGGGACGACATAGGCGCGCTGCGCCGCGCGATGGAGAAGAACGCGGTCGTGCTCGCCGACGCCACCGACGCGGATGTCGTGGCCGTGGCCGAGGACGAGCTGGAAGCCGCCGTGCAGATCTTCCATGTCCGCGGCGGCCGGGTCCGCGGCCAGCGCGGCTGGGTGACCGACAAGGTCGAGGCGGTCGACACGGCGGGCCTCGTGGAGCACGCGCTCCAGCAGCTCTACGGGGAGGAGAGCGGCGACGCCGTGCCCAAGGAGGTCCTTGTCCCGGCCCTGCCCGAGGACACGGACGCGGTCGCCCAGTGGCTCAGCGGGCGCCGCGGGTCGCAGGTGTCGCTGCGGATTCCGCAGCGCGGCGACAAGAAGGACCTGATGGCGACGGTCGGGCGGAACGCCCAGCAGGCCCTCGTCCTGCACAAGACCAAGCGCGCCAGCGATCTCACCACCCGCTCCCGGGCGCTGGAGGAGATCACCGAAGCCCTCGGCCTGGACAGCGCGCCGCTGCGGATCGAGTGTTTCGACATCTCGCACCTTCAGGGCGACGACGTCGTGGCCTCCATGGTGGTCTTCGAGGACGGGCTCGCCCGGAAGAGTGAGTACCGCCGCTTCCAGATCAAGGGGTTCGAGGGTCAGGACGATGTCCGGTCGATGCATGAAGTGATCACTCGTCGCTTCAGGCGCTATCTCCAGGAGAAGGAGAAGACGGGCGAGTGGCCGGAGCAGCCCGAGCCGGAGACCGTCGTCGGGCCTCCGGGTGACTCCCCCGAGGAGTCGCTGCCCCTGGCCGGTCCGCTCGCGGTGCCGCTCGTCATACCTCCCGCCGGGCCTCTGACCGTGCCGGCGGCCGGTGCCACGGCGGTCGCCGGGCCTGCCGTGGCGGCCCGGACGGGCACCCCCGTCGAGGACGACGGGGGCCCCAAGCGCTTCGCCTACCCGCCCCAGCTCGTGGTCGTGGACGGCGGACAGCCGCAGGTCGCGGCCGCCAAGCGGGCCCTCGACGCGCTGGGCATCGACGATGTCGCCGTCTGCGGTCTCGCCAAGCGTCTGGAGGAGGTCTGGCTGCCCGAGGACGACGACCCGGTGGTACTGCCCCGCTCCAGCGAGGGCCTGTACCTCCTGCAGCGCGTACGGGACGAGGCGCACCGCTTCGCCATCACCTATCAGCGGGCCAAACGGGCCAAACGCATCAGGACCAGCCCGCTCGATGACGTCCCCGGCCTCGGTGAGTCGCGGAAGCAGGCGCTCATCAAGCATTTCGGCTCGGTGAAGCGGCTGCGGCAGGCGACAATCGAGCAGATCTGCGAGGTGCCGGGGCTGGGCCGCAAGACGGCCGAGTCCGTGGTCGTGGCCCTGGCCGAGGCGGCCCCGGCGGCACCCGCCGTGAACACGGCAACAGGAGAGATCATGGAAGACAACGGGGGCAGCACGCATGACTGAGCACAACCGGGACGGAGCAGGGCACGTGAGTACGGGCACCTCCAAGGAGGCCGGTGAGGCCGTCGACGCGGCCATTCCCGAGCTGGTGATCATCTCCGGTATGTCGGGCGCGGGGCGCAGCACCGCGGCCAAGTGTCTGGAGGACCTCGGCTGGTTCGTGGTGGACAATCTGCCGCCCGCGCTGATCCCCACCATGGTGGAGCTGGGCGCGCGCTCGCAGGGCAATGTGGCGCGGATCGCCGTGGTCGTCGACGTCCGGGGCCGGCGGTTCTTCGACAACCTCCGCGAGTCGCTCGCCGATCTCGACGCCAAGCAGGTGACCCGGCGGATCGTCTTCCTGGAGTCCTCGGACGAGGCGCTGGTCCGCCGCTTCGAGTCCGTCCGCCGGCCGCACCCGCTCCAGGGGGACGGCCGGATCGTCGACGGTATCGAGGCCGAGCGCGATCTCCTGCGCGAACTGCGCGGCGACGCCGATCTGGTGATCGACACCTCCAGCCTCAACGTCCATGAGCTGCGCGCCAAGATGGACGCCCAGTTCGCCGGAGACGAGAAGCCGGAGCTGCGGGCCACCGTCATGTCCTTCGGCTACAAGTACGGGCTGCCGGTCGACGCGGACCTGGTGGTGGACTGCCGCTTCCTGCCCAATCCGCACTGGGTGCCCGAGCTGCGTCCCTTCACCGGGCTCAACGAGGAGGTGTCCGCGTATGTCTTCAACCAGCCGGGCGCCAAGGAGTTCCTCGACCGCTACACCGAGCTGCTCCAGCTCATCGCCACCGGATACCGCCGCGAGGGCAAGCGCTATGTGACCGTCGCGGTGGGCTGTACGGGTGGCAAGCACCGTTCCGTCGCCATGTCCGAGAAGCTCGCCGCGCGCCTCGCCTCCGAGGGCATCGAGACCGTGGTCGTCCACCGGGACATGGGGCGCGAGTGACCGGACGCACCTTCCGTATGCGTCGGCTGCGCCGGGGCGCGCCCGCGCTGTCGGCGCGCGGGCGCGGTGCCCAGCCCAAGGTGGTCGCGCTCGGCGGCGGCATGGGTCTGTCCGCGTCCCTCGCCGCGCTCCGCAGGATCACCGGCGATCTCACCGCCGTGGTCACCGTCGCCGACGACGGCGGCTCCAGCGGCCGGCTCCGCGAGGAGCTGGGTGTCCTGCCGCCGGGCGATCTGCGCAAGGCGCTGGCCGCGCTCTGCGGCGACGACGACTGGGGCCAGACCTGGGCCCGGGTGATCCAGCACCGCTTCCAGTCCCAGGGCGACCTGCACGAGCACGCGGTCGGCAATCTGCTGATCGTCGCCCTGTGGGAACAGCTCGGCGACCATGTCCAGGCCCTGGACCTGGTCGGCAAGCTGCTCGGCGCGCACGGCCGGGTGCTGCCCATGTCCGCCGTGCCGCTGGAGCTGCAGGCGCTCGTACGGGGGCACGATCCGGCGCGGCCCGACGAGGTGGACACCGTCCGGGGCCAGGCCACGGTCGCGCTGACCCGGGGCGAGGTGCAGTCCGTCCAGGTGGTGCCGCACGACCCGCCGGCCGTTCCCGAGGCCGTCGCCGCGGTGATGGACGCCGACTGGGTGGTGCTCGGCCCGGGCTCCTGGTTCTCCTCGGTGATCCCGCATCTGCTGGTGCCCGAGCTGCTCGACGCGCTCGTCGAGACCAAGGCCCGCCGGGTTCTCTCCCTGAACCTCGCGCCGCAACCCGGTGAAACCGATGGCTTCTCACCGCAGCGTCATTTGGAGGTTTTGGGGCGACACGCCCCTAAACTCGCCCTGGACGTGGTGCTGGCCGACGAGGCCGCCGTGCCCGACTGCGAGTCACTCGCCGATGCCGCGAAACGGTTCGGCGCCGCGGTCGAGCTGGCGCCGGTGGCCGCGCCAGACAGCTCCCCGGTCCACGATCCGGAGCTGCTGGCAGCCGCGTACGACCGTATTTTTCGGATGCATGGAAGGATCGGCCCATGGCGATGACGCCAGCGGTGAAAGACGAGATCGCCCGCCTCCCCGTCACCCGGACGTGCTGCAGGAAGGCGGAGGTCTCGGCGATCCTTCGGTTCGCGGGCGGGCTGCACCTGGTGAGCGGCCGCATTGTGATCGAGGCGGAGCTGGACACCAGCATCGCCGCGCGCCGGCTCCGCAAGGACATCCTGGAGATCTTCGGGCACAACTCGGAGCTGGTGGTGATGGCTCCGGGCGGACTGCGCCGCGGCAGCCGGTACGTCGTACGGGTGATTACCGGCGGCGATCAGCTCGCCCGGCAGACCGGACTGGTCGACGGCCGCGGCCGTCCGATCCGGGGTCTGCCACCCCAGGTGGTCTCCGGTGCCACCTGTGACGCCGAGGCGGCCTGGCGCGGCGCCTTCCTGGCGCACGGTTCGCTCACCGAGCCCGGCCGGTCCTCCTCGCTGGAGGTGACCTGCCCCGGTCCCGAGGCCGCTCTCGCGCTGGTCGGCGCGGCCCGCCGGCTGCAGATCGCCGCCAAGGCCCGCGAGGTGCGCGGGGTGGACCGGGTCGTCGTACGGGACGGGGACGCGATCGGCGCGCTGCTGACCCGGCTCGGCGCGCACGAGTCGGTGCTGGCCTGGGAAGAGCGCCGGATGCGCCGCGAGGTCCGGGCCACGGCCAACCGCCTGGCCAACTTCGACGACGCGAATCTGCGCCGCTCCGCCCGCGCGGCGGTCGCCGCGGGCGCCCGGGTGCAGCGCGCGCTGGAGATCCTCGGCGAGGAGGTGCCCGAGCACCTCGCCGCCGCGGGCCGGCTGCGCATGGAGCACAAGCAGGCGTCCCTGGAGGAGCTGGGCGCGCTCGCCGACCCGCCGCTCACCAAGGACGCGGTCGCGGGCCGGATCCGCCGGCTGCTGGCCATGGCCGACAAGCGGGCGCAGGATCTCGGGATTCCGGGCACGGAGTCCAATCTCAGCGAGGAACTCGCCGACGGACTTGTCGGCTGAGACCGTCTTCGTCCCAACTGCCTGCTGCCGGCGCCGAATAGGTGCTGGCAGCAGGCATTTTGCCGTCACATGGCGCACCCTTGACATGATCATGGAGCATCGCCAGCCTGGCGTCTGTCCACGGATGTGGCAGACAACGGCAAGGGGGGCACATGAGACGCAGAGCGAGATCGATCCTCGCGGCGGGCACACTGCTGCTGGGCGGCCTGGCGGCGGTGCCGACAGCTCAGGCGCAGTCGGGAACGGGCGGCGAGCCGGCCGCGGACGCGGTGCGGGTCTTCGAGGCCCAGGTCACCAAGGAGCAGATACCCCTGCTTCTCGCGGCGGGCCAGGACGCCCACGAATTCGCCGAACGGGCCCCGGAGAAGGGGACGGCGGACATCGAGCTGTTCCTCACCGGAGCCCAGGCGCGCGCCCTGGAGAAGCAGGGTGTCGAGGTCACCGAGCGGAAGGTCGCGGCCAAGGCCGGGGCCCGGCAGCGGGCCGCGGGCGACGGGGTCTTCCGCCCGTACAGCGGCAGGGGCAATCTCCAGGAGGAGATCGTCAGGACCGGGCAGGCCAACCCGCGCATCGCCAAAGTGGTCTCCATCGGCAAGACCGTCAAGGGCCAGGACATACTCGCCCTGAAGCTCAGCAAGGGCGCGCGGACGACCAAGGACGGAGCCAAGCCGTCCGTGCTGTACATGTCCAACCAGCACGCCCGGGAGTGGATCACTCCCGAGATGACCCGCCGGCTGATGCACCACTTCGTGGACAACTACGGCAAGGACCGCCGGATCACGAAGATCGTCGACTCCACCGAGCTGTGGTTCGTCCTCTCCGCCAACCCGGACGGGTACGACTACACGCACAGCGACGAGAGCGCCAGGCTGTGGCGCAAGAACCTCCGGGACGTCGACGGCGACGGGGCACTCACCTCGGCCGACGGTGTCGACCTCAACCGGAACTTCGGCTACAAGTGGGGCTACGACGACGAGGGCTCGTCGCCGCGGTCGGCCAGTGAGACCTACCGGGGCGCCGGCCCGAACTCCGAGCCGGAGACCCAGGCGATCGACCGCTTCGAGAAGCGCATCGGCTTCGACTACGGCATCAACTACCACTCCGCCGCCGAACTGCTGCTCTACGGCGTGGGCTGGCAGGTCGCCACCCCGACACCGGACGACGTGCTCTACGAGGCGCTCGCCGGCACCCCCGAGAACTCCGCGATCCCCGGCTACTACCCGCAGGTCTCCTCCGAGCTGTACACCACCAACGGTGAGGCCGACGGCCACGCGGCGAACGTCAACGGCACGATGATGTTCACCCCGGAGATGACCACCTGCCAGACCGCCTCCGCCATCGATCCGGCGGACGCCTGGGAGGCACGCGACTGCCAGTCCGGCTTCAACTTCCCCGACGACGAGAAGCTGATCCAGGACGAGTTCGCCAAGAACCTGCCCTTCGCGCTCTCCGTCGCCGAGACCGCCGGCCACCCCGACCAGCCGTCCTCCTCGGTCGGTCTGACGGCGCCCGACTTCACGCTCGACCCGTTCACCACCTCGTACGCGCGCGGCGCCGACCAGCAGGTCGCCGTCACCGCCCGCAAGTCGGTCCGGGACAAGGAGCTCAACTACCGGATCAACGGCGGCCGTACCCGCGACGAGGACCTCACGGCGTGGAAGGGCGGCGAGACCTACGGCGGTGAGGACAACCTCCACTTCGACGAGTACCGCGCCGAGGTCGAGGACGCGGATCCCGGCGACACGGTCGAGGTCTGGTTCACCGGACGGACCAGGAGCGGAAAGTCCACGGCGAGTGATCACTTCACCTACACCGTCGCCGAACGCCCCCGCGCCGACACGCTCGTGATCGCCGAGGAGGGCGCACCCGCTCAGCAGACCAGGGCGTACACCGACGCCCTGCGGGCCAACGGCCGCACCGCCGTCGTCTGGGACGTCGCCGCCCAGGGCGCGCCGCATCCGCTGGGGGTCCTCTCCCACTTCGCCACCGCCGTCCACTACACCGGTGCCGTGGCACCGGGCGGGGACACCCAGCTCGCCGTGCGCGACTTCCTCAACGAGGGCGGCAAGCTGATCGAGGCCGGAGAGCAGGCCGGCGGCAACGCCCAGGTCGGGCGGGCCGCGACCAATGACTTCAGCCAGTACTACCTCGGCGCGTACGGACGTACGTCCACCAGCGGGGCCACCGGATTCACCGGCGCCGGCGCGCTCTCGGGAGCCGGCGGACCGCTCGGCGCGGCGCCCGGCAATCCGCTGAACGCGGCAGGCGCCTACACCGTGACCTCGGACACTCTGGACCCCGAGACCTATCCGCAGTTCAAGAGCGCCCAGGGAGGTTCGTACACCGGGATCGTCAACCCGTACGCGCCGTACGAGGGCCAGTGGATGGCCGCGGCCACCCATCAGGACGACGACTGGCGGCGCCTCAGCCGCACCGTCGACCTCACGGGCGTCACCGCGGCCCAGCAGCCCGAACTCCGCTTCGCGCTCAACTGGAACACCGAGCCGGGCTACGACCACGCGGTCCTGGAGGCCCACAGCTCCGGCGCCGAGGACTGGACCACACTCCCCGAGGCCGGCGGTGCGAGCAGCTCCGCGGTACCGGACGAGTGCGAGGCCGGATTCTTCCTGGCCGACCACCCGTTCCTCGGCCACTATCTGACGCTCGGGTCCGAC
Organism: Streptomyces sp. NPDC006923; assembly: GCF_040635655.1. Lineage (NCBI taxonomy): Bacteria > Bacillati > Actinomycetota > Actinomycetes > Kitasatosporales > Streptomycetaceae > Streptomyces > Streptomyces sp. NPDC006923. The sequence goes on along the minus strand of NZ_JBEYIF010000001.1, from coordinate 120,847 downwards.
ACCTGCTCCGCGACCGGCACCAGCGGTGCCTGGAACAGCCTCACCGGCAGCTCGAACGGCTGGAAGCAGGTCGCCTTCGACCTCAGCGCCTACGCCGGCAAGAAGGTGGAGCTGTCGCTCAGCTACATCACCGACCCCGGCAGTGGCGGCCGTGGCGTGTTCGCGGACAACGCGCGGCTGGCCGTGGGCGGCGTCGAGCAGGAGTCCGAGGGCTTCGAGACCTCGCTGGGGGTGTGGACCACTCCGGGAGCACCGGAGGGCAGCCCGTCCGTGGCGGGTGACTGGGCGCGCTCCCAGGAAGCCTTCAAGGCATACGCGTCGGTCACGACGCGCGACACCGTGCTGCTCGGCTTCGGCCTGGAGCACGTGCAGGACGCGGAGCGCCGCGCGGCGGTGCTGGGCAAGGCCCTGCGGGCGCTGCGCCACTGATCCGCACGTCCTTATGTCTGTACGTACGCCGGTGACCGCGGCGTAGCGGCGGCCCGTACCCCTACCGATGGGTACGGGCCGCTGTCGGCTCGCAGGGGCGCTCGATGTCACCTCGCGCTCTGCGGAGAGGTAGGGTCATAAGCGGTCGGGGACATCCCATACAGCTCGCCGGCGTCGAAACCCGGCGTACCAACGAGGAGATCGGTTCGTGACGATCCGCGTAGGCATCAACGGCTTTGGCCGCATCGGTCGTAACTACTTCCGCGCGCTGCTGGAGCAGGGTGCAGACATCGAGATCGTGGCTGTCAACGACCTGGGTGACACTGCGACCACGGCTCACTTGCTGAAGTACGACACCATCCTGGGCCGTCTCAAGGCCGAGGTGACCCACACCGCCGACACGATCACGGTCGACGGCCACACCATCAAGGTGCTCTCCGAGCGCAACCCCTCGGACATCCCGTGGGGCGAGCTGGGCGTCGACATCGTCATCGAGTCGACCGGCATCTTCACCAAGAAGGCCGACGCCGAGAAGCACATCGCGGGCGGCGCGAAGAAGGTCCTCATCTCGGCTCCGGCCAAGGACGAGGACATCACCATCGTGATGGGCGTCAACCAGGAGAAGTACGACGCGGCCAACCACCACGTCATCTCCAACGCCTCCTGTACCACCAACTGTGTGGCGCCGATGGCCAAGGTTCTCCTGGAGAACTTCGGCATCGTCAAGGGCATGATGACCACGGTCCACGCCTACACGAACGACCAGCGCATCCTTGACTTCCCACACAAGGACCTCCGCCGCGCGCGTGCGGCCGCCGAGAACATCATTCCGACCACCACCGGTGCCGCCAAGGCCACCGCGCTGGTGATCCCGGAGCTGGCGGGCAAGCTCGACGGCATCGCGATGCGCGTCCCGGTCCCGACGGGCTCCGTCACCGACCTGGTCGTCGAGCTGGAGCGCGAGGTGACCAAGGACGAGGTCAACGCCGCGTTCCAGAAGGCGGCCGAGGGCCAGCTCAAGGGCATCCTGGACTACACCGAGGACCAGATCGTCTCCTCGGACATCGTCAACTGGCCGGCCTCCTGCACCTTCGACTCCTCCCTGACCATGGTCCAGGGCAAGAGCGTCAAGGTCATCGGCTGGTACGACAACGAGTGGGGCTACTCCAACCGTCTGGTCGACCTGACCGTCTTCGTCGGCGGCCAGCTCTGATTCAGGGCAGGTAAGGCACCTCGATGTGAGTGACAGGGCTCGGTCGGCGCGCAGCGCGCCGTTCGAGCCCTGTCGGCCTGTCCAGACCTTCCAAGGAGTCCAGCAGTAGATATGAAGACGATCGACGAACTTCTCGCCGAAGGGGTCGCAGGAAAGCGGGTATTCGTCCGCGCCGACCTCAATGTGCCGCTCGAACAGGGCACCGGCAGCGCAAGGATCACCGACGACGGCCGCATCCGCGCCGTTCAGCCGACCATCGCCACGCTCGCCGAGGCCGGCGCGCGGGTGATCGTCGCATCCCACCTGGGCCGCCCCAAGGGCGCCCCGGACCCCGCCTTCTCGCTCGCTCCGGCCGCCGCCCGCCTCGGTGAACTCCTCGGCGCCGACGTGGCGTTCGCGACCGACACGGTCGGCGAGTCGGCCAAGTCCGTGGTCGCGGGCCTCACCGACGGCCAGGTCGCCGTCATCGAGAACCTCCGCTTCAACCCCGGCGAGACCTCGAAGGACGACGCTGAGCGCGGCGCCTTCGCCGACCAGCTCGCCGGACTGGCCGACCTCTATGTCGGCGACGGCTTCGGCGCGGTCCACCGCAAGCACGCCTCGGTCTTCGACCTCCCGGCCCGCCTGCCGCACGCCGCCGGCCATCTGATCGCCACCGAGGTCGCCGTCCTCAGGAAGCTCACCGACGACGTCAAGCGGCCGTACGCGGTCGTCCTCGGCGGCGCCAAGGTCTCCGACAAGCTCGGGGTCATCGACCACCTGCTGGACAAGGCCGACCGCATCCTGATCGGCGGCGGCATGCTCTTCACCTTCCTCAAGGCGCAGGGGCACGAGGTCGGCTCCTCGCTTCTCCAGGAGGACCAGATCCCGGCCGTCCAGGAGTATCTGGAGCGGGCCAAGGAACACGGTGTGGAGTTCGTGCTCCCCGTGGACGTCCTGGTCGCGCCGGAGTTCCCGGACCTCAAGACCAAGGCCCCGGCGCACCCCACCACGGTCGCCGCGGACGCCATGCCGGCCGGACAGCTGGGTCTGGACATCGGTCCCGAGACCCGCGCGCTCTACGCCTCGAAGCTCGCCGACGCCGGCACCGTCTTCTGGAACGGCCCCATGGGCGTCTTCGAGCACCCCGACTACGCCGAGGGCACCCGCGCCGTCGCCCAGGCGCTCGTCGACTCCCCGGCCTTCTCGGTCGTCGGCGGTGGCGACTCCGCCGCGGCCGTCCGGATCCTGGGCTTCGACGAGAAGGCTTTCGGCCATATCTCGACCGGTGGCGGCGCGAGCCTCGAATACCTCGAAGGCAAGACGCTTCCCGGCCTCGCCGCACTGGAGGACTGACCCTTTTATGACTGCTTCATCCGAAAAGGCCGAACGCAAGCCGCTGATGGCGGGCAACTGGAAGATGAACCTCAACCACCTTGAGGCCATCGCGCACGTCCAGAAGCTCGCCTTCGCGCTGGCCGACAAGGACTACGACGCCGTCGAGGTCGCCGTCCTGCCGCCCTTCACCGACCTGCGGTCCGTGCAGACACTGGTCGACGGCGACAAGCTCAAGATCAAGTACGGTGCCCAGGACGTCTCGCAGCACGATTCCGGTGCCTACACCGGCGAGATCTCCGGCTCCATGCTGGCCAAGCTCAAGTGCGCCTATGTCGCCGTCGGACACTCCGAGCGGCGCCAGTACCACGCCGAGACGGACGAGGTCTGCAACGCCAAGGTCAAGGCCGCGTACCGGCACGGCCTGACGCCGATCCTCTGTGTCGGCGAGGGCCTGGACGTACGCAAGGCCGGCGAGCAGGTCGCGTACACCCTGAGCCAGCTCGACGGCGGGCTCAAGGACGTCCCGGCCGACCAGGCCGAGTCCATTGTGATCGCTTACGAGCCGGTGTGGGCCATCGGCACCGGCGAGGTCGCCACTCCGGAGGACGCCCAGGAGGTCTGCGGAGCGATCCGCGGGCGGCTGGCGGAGCTGTACTCGCAGGAGCTGGCCGACAAGGTCCGGATCCAGTACGGCGGCTCGGTGAAGTCCGGGAACGTCGCCGCGATCATGGCCCAGCCGGATGTGGACGGTGCCCTGGTGGGCGGCGCCGCGCTGGACGCCGAGGAGTTTGTCAAGATCGTCAGGTTCCGCGACCAGTAAGTATGCGGTAGCACGGATCCGTCGTACCCTTGCGGGGGCCGAGTCGGCATGATGTCAGGTGTCGGCCGGCCCCCGTTGTCCGTAGGCCTGCCACTCCGGTCAGTCCTGTCTGTCCTGTCAGTCCCGTCCGTCCGAGGAAGTTGGTCCAGCCGTGGTTCTGGGGTTCTCGATCGCCCTCATCATCTTCAGCCTGCTGCTGATGCTTCTGGTGCTGATGCACAAGGGCAAGGGCGGCGGCCTCTCCGACATGTTCGGTGGCGGAATGCAGTCGTCCGTCGGTGGTTCCTCTGTCGCCGAGCGTAACCTCGACCGCATCACCGTTGTTGTGGGTCTGCTGTGGTTCGCGAGCATTGTCGTCCTTGGTCTGGTCCTCAAGCTGGACAGCTGACCTCAGGTACGGTACGGCGGCGCGGGCGCGGCCTATCATGAGGTTCGGCGCTTCGCGGCGGGGGTAACTCCCTTCACTGGAAGCGCGTTGGGCCTTACGTAGACTGGGGCGCCCGGCAGCGGAGCTGCCTATCGATGCTTTGCGGCACCATCACGCAGGGAGTTACGACCGTGGCAAGTGGCAACGCGATCCGGGGAAGCCGGGTCGGAGCGGGGCCGATGGGTGAGGCCGAGCGTGGCGAGTCCGCGCCCCGCCTGCGCATCTCCTTCTGGTGCTCCAACGGGCACGAGACGGTGCCGAGCTTCGCCAGTGACGCACAGGTTCCGGAGACGTGGGACTGCCCGCGCTGCGGATTCCCGGCCGGTCAGGACCGGGACAATCCCCCGGACCCGCCGCGCACCGAGCCGTACAAGACGCATCTCGCCTATGTGCGGGAGCGGCGCAGCGACGCCGACGGCGAAGCGATTCTCGCCGAGGCGCTCGCCAAGCTCCGCGGCGAACTCTAAGAGCCGCCCCGTCGTCCCTGGCGGGTGCGCGGGACAGCGGAACACCACACGGGCCGTGCCCGGGATGTGTACCGGCGGTCCCGCCGGGCCCGCGTCTCCGTACTCTTCCGTATCGCGGTATCGGCATCGCAGTATCGGCGTAATTTTTGCTCCGGCCGGACACCCACGGGTGTCCGGCCGGAATGCTTTTGCTCCCGCGCGGTCCCGGAGCGGCTCGCGCCGGTGCCCGACTCCATCGGCCGCCGTGGCCGCACTGTCAGTGGCATCCCCTACGGTCCTGGAGCAGTGACCGAAAGGGGGAGTTGTGACGGCTGTCGACTCGGTGTCGGTGGGGGCGCCGGCCTGGCGCGGAGGGTTCGGCCGGCTCTGGTCGGCGGCGGTGGTCTCGCGGTTCGGTGACGCGCTGCGGACGGCGGCCGTGCCGCTGCTCGCAGCCTCGCTCACGGACGACCCGCTGCTGATCGCCTCGGTGACGGCCTGCGGCTATCTGCCGTGGCTGCTGTTCGGGCTGCTCGGCGGGGCGGTCGCCGACCGGGTCGACCAGCGAAGGGCGATGTGGGGCGTCGATCTGGCGCGGGCCGCGCTGATGGCGGCCTTCGCGGCGGCCGTGGGGCTTGGCCATGCCTCGATCGCGCTGCTGCTCGCGCTCGCCTTTGTGCTGACCACGCTGCAGACCCTGTTCGACAACGCCGCCACGGCCCTGCTGCCCTCCCTGGTGCCGCACGAGGCGCTGGGCAGCGCCAACGCCCGGCTGATGACCGGACAGCAGATCGCCGGCGGCTTTCTGGCGGCTCCGCTGGTGCCCGCGCTGCTAGTGGCGGGCGCCGCGGTGCCATACGCGGCCGATGCCCTGACCTACGGGCTGGCGGCGCTGCTGATCGCCTCATTGCGGGCCGAGCCCCCGGCGCGGACGCCCAGGAAGGCGGGCGCCACGCTGAGAGGGGAGATCGCCGACGGTGTGCGTGTCCTGTGGCGGGACCGTACGCTGCGCGGGCTGTGCACGGCGACCACCCTCTGCAACATCGGGATGGGCGCGCTGATCGCGACCTTGGTGCTGCATGTCACAGGCTGGCTCGGCGCGGGAAACAGCGGCTACTCGCTGACCATCGCGGCCTACGGGGTGGGCAGCGTGGTGGGCGGGCTGCTGGCCAAGCGGCTGTCCCGGTGGACGGGCCGGGTGCGCGCCATGTTCCTGGCCGGAGCCGTCCAGACGGGCTGTCTCCTGGTGCTGGGCACCGTCCGTGAGACCGCGGCGGCGATCGTCTGCCTCGGGGTTTTCGGTGTCTTCGGCATGGTGTGGAACGTCAATCAGGCCACCTTGACGCAGGAGCGCAGTCCCGCGGAGATGCTGGGCCGGATCAGCTCGGCCTTCCGTACGCTCGCGGTCGGCGGGGCACCGCTCGGCGCGCTGCTGGGCGGCGCGGCGGCCGCCGGATGGGGCCTGAACACACCCGCGCTGCTGGCCGCCGGACTGTTCGTGCTCGCCGTCGCGTCGTTGTCGTTTCTGATCAATTAGGTTGGAGACGCAGCAGGGCATGCACGCAGGCACGAGAAGAAGTGGGCTGATGTCCGAAATGAACGCAGGAAGCCGTACCAGGCTCAACCGGATGCCCGAGTGGAGCGCGCTGGGCAAACACCGTGAGCAGTTGGGGGCGACACATCTCAGGGAGCTGTTCGCCGCCGACGCCGGACGCGGCACCGCCTACACCCTCCGGGTGGGCGATCTCCACCTGGACTACTCCAAGCACCTGGTGACGGACGAGACGCTGGCGCTGCTGCGCGAGCTGGCCGGGGCCGCCGGGGTGGCGGAGCTGCGGGACGCGATGTTCCGCGGCGATAAGATCAACACCACCGAGGACCGCGCGGTGCTCCACACCGCGCTGCGCGCCCCGCGTGACGCCGTCATCGAGGTGGACGGGCAGAACGTCGTGCCGGCGGTGCACGCCGTGCTCGACAGGATGAGCACCTTCTCCGACCGGATCAGGTCCGGGGAGTGGACCGGTCACACCGGCCGGCCGATCAAGAACGTGATCAATGTCGGTATCGGCGGTTCCGATCTCGGACCGGCGATGGCGTACGAAGCGCTCCGGTCCTTCACCGAGCGGGAGCTGACGGTCCGTTTCGTCTCGAATGTCGACGGCGCCGACCTCCACGAGGCCGTGCGGGATCTCGACCCGGCCGAGACGCTGTTCATCATCGCCTCGAAGACCTTCACCACGATCGAGACCATCACCAACGCCACCTCCGCCCGTGACTGGCTGCTGAGCGGTCTCCAGGCCGGCCAGGAGGCCGTCGCCAAGCACTTCGTGGCTCTCTCCACCAATGCCGAGAAGGTCTCCGAATTCGGCATCGACACGGCCAACATGTTCGAGTTCTGGGACTGGGTCGGCGGGCGCTACTCGTTCGACTCGGCCATCGGTCTCTCGCTGATGATCGCGATCGGCCCCGCCCGGTTCCGCGAGATGCTCGACGGCTTCCACCTCGTCGACGAGCACTTCCGCACGGCGCCCCCGGAGGCCAACGCCCCCCTGCTGCTGGGCCTGCTGGGTGTCTGGTACGGATCGTTCTTCGACGCCCAGACGCACGCCGTCCTCCCGTACAGCCACTACCTGTCGAAGTTCACGGCGTACCTCCAGCAGCTCGACATGGAGTCCAACGGCAAGTCCGTGGACCGGGACGGCAATCCGGTCGACTGGCAGACCGGGCCGGTGGTCTGGGGCACGCCCGGCACCAACGGACAGCATGCCTACTACCAGTTGATCCACCAGGGCACCAAGGTCATCCCGGCCGACTTCATCGGCTTCGCCCGGCCCGTCGCCGGTCTGCGGCCCGGTCTGGCCGCGCAGCACGACCTGCTCATGGCCAACTTCTTCGCCCAGACCCAGGCGCTCGCGTTCGGCAAGACGCCCGAGGAGGTGCGGGCCGAGGGAGTCCCCGCGGACCTGGTGCCGCACAAGACGTTCCGCGGCAACCACCCGACCACCACCATCCTCGCCGAGGAGCTCACCCCGTCCGTCCTGGGCCAGCTCATCGCGCTGTACGAGCACAAGGTGTTCGTCCAGGGCGCCGTCTGGAACATCGACTCCTTCGACCAGTGGGGCGTCGAACTCGGCAAGGTCCTCGCCAAGAAGATCGAACCGGTGCTCACCGGGGACGAGCCGGACGAGCCGCTGGACAGCTCCACCTCGGCGCTGGTCTCCACCTACCGCTCGCTGCGCGGTCGCTGAGCCGATGGGTGAGGGGGGACGACGGCTGCGACCGCCGAACAACACACTGGACAGGCGCGCCATCGGCTGGTGGCGCGCGCAGTGGCTGCTGCTGACCGTCGTCCCCGTGGGGACACTGGCCGCGCTGGGGGCGTTCATCGCCTCCGCGCGGCCCTGGCTCCTGCTGTCCGCCGCGGCCCTCGCGGTGCTCGGTCTGGCCTGTGCGGCGGCGGTGCCCGTGTGGTGGTTCAGGCTGCACCGCTGGGAGGTGACGGACGAGGCGGTCTATGTCCGCACCGGACTCCTGCGCCAGGAGTGGCGGATCGCGCCGATGTCCCGGATCCAGACCGTGGACACCGTACGCGGACCGCTGGAGCAACTGTTCAGGCTCTCCACGGTGACGGTGACGACCGCGTCCGCCAAGGGCGCGGTGCACATCGAGGGGCTCGACCACGAGCTGGCCGCGGAGCTGGCCGAGCGGCTGACACGGATCACCCGGGCCACCCCCGGTGATGCCACATGACCGAGGGGACGAGCCCGCCGGGGCCCCCGGACGAGGGATGGCGGCGGCTCGACCGGCGGACCCTCCTGGTGACCGCGGCGGTCATGGCGGGCGTCGCCCTGAGCGCGAGTGTGCCGACCGCCATCGGCCTCGCGGGCGGCATGCCGGTCCCCAGGGCGATAGCCCTGGTACTGGCCGGGGCCGTGCTGCTGATCGTCTGCGGCACGGGCGGGGACTACGTCCGGTGGCGGCGCACCCGCTATCGCACAGGACCCGAGCGCGCCGAACTCCACACGGGCCTGTTCCTGGTCAAGCGCCGGTCGCTGGCCCGGGAGCGGATCCGCACCGTCGATCTGACGGCCGACCCGCTGCTGCGCGTACTCGGTCTGGTGAAGGTCCGCATAGGCACCGGGGAGCACTCCGGCGGTGAGTCCACGCTGGAACTCGACCCGGTCACCAGGGCCGAGGGCGAACGCCTCCGGACGGAACTCCTCGACCACACGAACGACATCTCCGGAGCCCGGCACGAGGGCACGCTGGCGGTGCTGGACCCCGGCTGGATCCGGTACGCCCCGATATCCTTTCTCGCCCCGCTGCTCGGGGGAGCGGCGGTGGGCGGCCTGTTGCAGGTCAGCGAGTGGTTCGGGGTACAGACGCGGGTGATCGACTGGGTGGGTGACCGCCTGCGCGGCATCCCGCTCGGCTGGGCGGTCGCGATACTCGTGGGCGCGGCCCTGCTCGCCGGTGTCGTCGGCGCGCTGGGCCTGTGGATCGAGATGTGGTGGAACTACCGGCTGGAACGCGAGCCGGGCGGCACCCTGCGGGTCCGCCGGGGGCTGTTCACCTCCCGCTCGGTCTCCGTCGAGGAGCGGCGGCTGCGGGGTGTGGAGCTGGTCGAGCCGCTCGGCGTCCGGCTGGTCGGCGCGGCCCGACTGGACGCGATCGCGACGGGGCTCGTCCATGACGACGAGGACAAGCACGCCGACCACAAGAATCTGCTGCCCGCCGCGCCGCGCGCGGTCGTGGACGCGGTGGCCGCGCGGGTGCTGCGTGAATCCGCTTCCCCGACGCGGACGGCCCCGCTCACCGCGCACCCGCCCGCCGCCCGTGCCCGCAGGCTGCGCCGGGCCCTGGCCGTCGCGCTGACGCCGGTCGCGGTCCTCTCGGCCCTCGGGCTGCTGCTGCCCGGCGGCCGGCCGGCCGGGGCCCTGCTGTACGCGGCGGCGGCGAGCGCCGTGATCCTGCCGCCGGCGGCCGTACTGCTGGCCCTTGACGCCTACCGCAGTCTGGGCCACGGCCTCAGCGGCGGCTATCTGGTGGCCCGCTCGGGATCGCTGCGGCGCACGACGGTCGCTCTCCAGCGCGGCGGCGTGATCGGCTGGACGGTCCGGCAGTCGTACTTCCAGCGGCGGGCGGGCCTGCTCACACTGACGGCCACGACGGCCGCGGGCGAGGGCGCGTACCACGTCCATGACACGGCGCGGGACGAGGGCCTGGCCTTCGCGGAGGAAGCCGTTCCCGGGCTGCTGAAGCCCTTCCTGGAGCCGGGGGAGCGATGACCGGCCCGGGGCGGGCCCCCGGCGAACGCACCGCGGCCCGGACATCCCGAGGGACATGCCGGGCCGCGGTGCGTTCGCGGTGTGCCGCCGTCAGGCCGACGCCGGCGGGTAGAGGCTCCGGGGCAGGGCGGACGCCGCCGCCGCGTCCAGCAGCCACAGGGTCCGGCCACGGCCGTGGGCGCCGGCCGCCGGAGCCTGGATCTCGCCCGCCCCCGACAGCGCGATCTCCGCTGCCTTCGCCTTGTCCTCGCCCGCCGCCAGCAGCCACACCTCGTGCGCCGCGCGGATCGCGGGCAGGGTGAGGGAGATACGCAGCGGAGGAGGCTTGGGCGCGCCGTGCACGGCGACCACCGTGCGTTCGGTCTCCCGTACGCCCGGATACTCCGGGAAGAGCGACGCGACATGGGTGTCCGGGCCGACGCCCAGCATCAGGACGTCGAAGCTCGGCACCTGAGCGTGGTCCTCGGGCCGGGCCGCCGCGGCGAGTTCCGTGGCGTACGCGGCGGCCGCGGCCTCCACGTCATTGCCGTAAGGACCGTCCGAGGCCGGCATGGCGTGGACCCGCGCCGGGTCCACCGGCACCGAATCCAGCAGCGCCTGCCGCGCCTGGGTGATGTTCCGCTCCGGGTCGCCCTCCGGCAGGAAGCGCTCGTCGCCCCACCACAGGTCCAGCCGCGACCAGTCGATCGCGTCCCGGGCCGGCGATGACGACAGCGCGGCCAGCAGGCCGTTGCCGTTGCGTCCGCCCGTCAGGACCACCGACGCGGAACCGCGAGCGGCCTGGGCGTCCACGATCTTCGTGATCAGCCGGGCCGCCGCGGCCAGCGCCATCAGCTCCTTGTCGCGGTGGACGACCAGTTGCGGAGCGGTCACTTCGCCGCCGCCTTCTTGGCGGGCGTCTTCTTCTGCGCGGCCGCCGGTGCGTCGGCCGCTTTCGCGGGCACCTCGGCGGGTGACGCTTCCGACGCGTCGCCGAGCCGGTGCACACCGAAGCGCAGCGCCGACGCGTAGATGTCGTCCGGGTCCAGCCGGCGCAGCTCCTCCGCGATCAGCTCGGCGGTGTCCCGCCGCTTCAGCGCCACCGCCCGGTCCGGCTGACCCTCGATGGTGAGCGTCGCCAGCGAGCCGTCCGCCCGGCCCAGGCTGATCGGGCCGCAGGTGGTCTCCATGCGTACGGCCGTGAGACCGGGGCCCGAGGAGACCGCGCGCTTCACCGGTACGTGCAGCCGGTCCGCGAGCCACATGGCGAGCAGCTCGACACTCGGATTGGCCTCCTCGCCCTCCACCTCGACCGAGGTGACGTCGCAGGCGACCTGGTCCAGCGCGGCCGCGACCATCGAGCGCCACGGAGTGATCCGGGTCCAGGACAGATCCGTGTCACCCGGGACATAGGTACCGGCGCGGGCCGTCAGTTCTTCGATGGGGTGCTCGGCGGCGTAGGAGTCCGTCACCCGTCGCTGGGCCAGCTTGCCCAGCGCGTCCTTGGCGGGGTCCACCGGCGCGTTGACCGGCCACCACACCACGACAGGGGCGTCGGGCAGCAGCAGCGGCAGCACCACTGACTGGGCGTGGTCGATGACCTCGCCGTACAGCCGCAGGACGATCGTCTCGCCGGTACCGGCGTCCACGCCCACCCGCACCTCGGCGTCGAGGCGGGCCTTGGCCCGGTCGCGCGGCGAGCGGGAGACCCGCTTGACGACGACCAGCTTCCGCGACGGATGCTCACGGGACGCCTCGTTGGCGGCCTTGAGGGCGTCGTACGCGTTCTCCTCGTCGGTGACGAGGACCAGCGTGAGGACCATGCCGACGGCGGGGGTGCCGATCGCCCGGCGTCCCTGCACCAGCGCCTTGTTGATCTTGCTGGACGTGGTGTCCGTAAGGTCGATCTTCATGGCCGGCGCCAGCTCCGTCCGTCTCGTGCGAGCATTTCGTCCGCCTCGGCCGGACCCCAGGTCCCGGACTCGTACTGCGCGGGCTTGCCGTGCTTGTCCCAGAACTCCTCGATCGGGTCGAGGATCTTCCAGGACAGCTCGACCTCCTCCACCCGCGGGAAGAGGTTCGAGTCGCCGAGCAGCACATCGAGGATGAGCCGCTCGTACGCCTCGGGGCTGGACTCCGTGAAGGATTCGCCGTACGCGAAGTCCATCGAGACGTCACGCACCTCCATCGAGGTGCCCGGCACCTTGGAGCCGAAGCGCATCGTCACGCCCTCGTCCGGCTGGACACGGATGACCAGGGCGTTCTGCCCCAGCTCCTCGGTGGCCGTGTGGTCGAAGGGGGAGTGCGGCGCGCGCTGGAAGACGACCGCGATCTCGGTGACCCGGCGGCCGAGCCGCTTGCCGGTACGGAGATAGAACGGGACGCCCGCCCAGCGGCGGTTGTCGATCTCCAGCTTCACCGCGGCGTAGGTGTCGGTCTTCGACCGGGGGTCGATGCCCTCTTCCTGGAGATAGCCGACGGCCTTCTCGCCGCCCTGCCACCCCGCCGCGTACTGCGCGCGCACCGTGTGGGCCGCCAGATCCCTGGGCAGCTTCACCGCGCCCAGCACCTTTGTCTTCTCCGCGGCCAGCGCGTCCGCGTCGAAGGAGGCGGGCTCCTCCATGGCGGTCAGCGCCAGCAACTGGAGCAGGTGGTTCTGGATCACGTCACGGGCGGCGCCGATGCCGTCGTAGTACCCGGCCCGGCCGCCGATGCCGATGTCCTCGGCCATGGTGATCTGTACGTGGTCGACATACGACCGGTTCCAGATCGGTTCGAAGAGGGTGTTGGCGAACCGCAGCGCCAGAATGTTCTGGACGGTCTCCTTGCCCAGGTAGTGGTCGATCCGGAAGACCTCGTTGGACGGGAAGACCTCGTGGACCACCTTGTTGAGGTCCTGCGCCGACGCCAGGTCGTGGCCGAACGGCTTCTCGATGACCGCCCGGCGCCAGGACCCCTCGCGCTGGTCGGCCAGCCCGTGCTTCTTGAGCTGCTGCACGACCTGCGGGAAGAACTTCGGCGGCACGGAGAGATAGAACGCGAAGTTGCCACCGGTGCCCTGGGACTTGTCCAGGTCCTCGATCGTCGACTTCAGGTTCTCGAACGCCGCGTCGTCGTCGAAGTCGCCCTGGACGAAGCGCATCCCCTGGATGAGCTGCTGCCAGACCTCCTCGCGGAACGGCGTGCGCGCGTGCTCCTTGACCGCGTCGTGGACCTCCTGCGCGAAGTCCTCGTCCTGCCATTCGCGGCGTGCGAAACCGACGAGCGAGAAGCCCGGCGGCAGCAGGCCGCGGTTGGCCAGGTCATAGATCGCAGGCATCAGCTTTTTGCGGGACAAATCGCCCGTGACGCCAAAGATGACCAGGCCCGACGGCCCCGCGATACGCGGGAGCCGTCGGTCCGCGGCGTCACGGAGCGGGTTCGCTCCGTGGGTTGCGGTCAGGGTTCAGCCCTCCGAGGGGGCGAGGCGCTTGAGCTCCGCCTCGGTCGACTTGAGCAGATCGGTCCAGGCCGCCTCGAACTTCTCGACGCCCTCGTCCTCCAGGAGCTGGACGACCTCGTCGTACGAGATGCCGAGCTTCTCCACGGCTTCGAGGTAGGCACGGGCCTGGTCGTAGGTGCCGCGCACGGTGTCGCCGTTGATCGTCCCCTGGTCCGCGGTCGCGTCGAGGGTGGCCTCCGGCATGGTGTTCACCGTGTTGGGGGCGACCAGCTCCTCCACGTACATCGTGGCCTTGTACGCCGGGTCCTTCACGCCGGTCGAGGCCCACAGCGGACGCTGCTTGTTGGCCTGCGCCCGGTCCAGGACCGCCCAGCGGTCCGTGGAGAAGACCTCTTCGTACGCCTCGTACGCGAGACGCGCGTTGGCCAGGGCCGCCTTGCCGCGGGCCTCCTTGGCCTCGGGCGTGCCCAGCGCGTCGAGCCGCTTGTCGATCTCGGTGTCCACGCGGGACACGAAGAAGGACGCCACCGAGTGGATCTTGGAGAGGTCCAGGCCCGCGGCCTTCGCCTTCTCCAGGCCGCTGATGTACGCCTCCATGACGTCGCGGTAGCGCTGCAGCGAGAAGATCAGCGTGACATTGACGCTGATGCCCCGGGCGATGGTCTCGGTGATCGCGGGCAGACCCGCCTCGGTCGCCGGGATCTTGATGAGTGTGTTGGGGCGGTCCACCAGCCAGGCGAGCTGCTTGGCCTCCGCGGTGGTCGCCGTGGTGTCGTGCGCCAGCCGCGGGTCGACCTCGATGGAGACCCGGCCGTCCTGGCCCTGCGTCGCGTCGAAGACGGGCCGCAGGATGTCGGCGGCGTCACGTACGTCCGCCGTCGTGATCATGCGGATGGCTTCTTCGACGGTGACCCGGCGGGCGGCGAGGTCGATGAGCTGGCTGTCGTAGCCGTCGCCCTGCGAGATCGCCTTCTGGAAGATCGACGGGTTGGTCGTCACGCCCACCACGTGCTGCTGCTCGATCAGTTCGGCGAGGTTGCCGGACGTGATCCGCTTGCGCGACAGGTCGTCGAGCCAGATCGCGACGCCTTCGTCGGAGAGGCGCCTGAGTGCGTCTGTCATGAGGATTGCATCTCCTACAGTTCGTATAACAGCGTCAGCGCGCTGACGCCGCAAGAGATTCCCGCGCGGCGGCGGCCACTGCGTCAGCAGTGAAGCCGAACTCGCGGAAGAGGACCTTGCCGTCCGCCGAAGCGCCGAAGTGCTCCAGCGAAACGATGCGCCCGGCCTCACCCACGAAGCGGTGCCAGGTGAGCCCGATTCCGGCCTCGACCGCCACCCGCGCCTTCACGGACGGCGGCAGCACCGAGTCCCGGTACCCCTGGTCCTGCTCCTCGAACCACTCGACCGACGGCATCGAGACGACCCGCGTCGCGATCCCCGCGGCCTGGAGCTGCTCACGCGCCTCGACGGCGAGCTGCACCTCGGAGCCCGTGCCGATCAGCACGACCTGCGGAGCGCCGCCCTCGGCCTCGAAGAGCACGTAACCGCCCCTGGCGGCATCGTCGTTGGCCTCGTAGGTCGGCACACCCTGACGGGTCAGGGCCAGACCGTGCGGGGCGCCCTTGGCGTGCCGCTTGAGGATCTCGCGCCAGGCGATCGCCGTCTCATTGGCGTCGGCGGGGCGGACGATGTTCAGACCCGGGATGGCACGCAGCACCGAGAGGTGCTCGACCGGCTGATGGGTCGGACCGTCCTCGCCCAGACCGATGGAGTCGTGTGTCCATACATAGGTGACGGGCACCTGCATCAGCGCCGCGAGCCGGACGGCCGGACGCATGTAGTCGGAGAACACCAGGAAAGTGCCGCCGTAGATACGGGTGTTGCCGTGCAGCGCGATGCCGTTCATCGTCGAACCCATGGCGTGCTCGCGGATGCCGTAGTGCACCGTGCGGCCGTACGGGTCCGCGCCCGGCAGCGGGTTGCCCACCGGGAGGAACGACGACGTCTTGTCGATGGTGGTGTTGTTCGAGCCCGCGAGGTCGGCGGAACCGCCCCACAGCTCGGGGATGACCTCGCCGAGCGCCTGGAGCACCTTGCCGGACGCGGCGCGGGTCGCGACGGACTTGCCGGTCTCGAAGGCCGGGAGCCTGTCCTCCCAGCCCTTGGGCAGCTCGCCCGCCCTGACCCGGTCGAACGTGGCCGCGCGCTCGGGGTTGGCCGTACGCCACGCGGCGAAGGTCTTCTCCCAGTCGGCGCGCGTCTCACGGCCCCGGTCGAGCGCCTCACGCGTGTGCGCCAGGACCTCGTCGGCGACGTCGAACGACTTCTCCGGGTCGAAGCCGAGGACCCGCTTGGTGGCGGCGACCTCTTCCTCGCCGAGCGCCGAGCCGTGCGCCGCCTCGGTGTTCTGGGCGTGCGGGGCCGGCCAGGCGATGATCGAGCGGGCCGCGATGAAGGAGGGGCGCTCGGTCTCCGCCTGCGCCGCCTTCAGCGCGCGGTACAGACCGGCCGGGTCCAGGTCGCCGCTGGGAAGCTGCTCGACGCGCTGGACGTGCCAGCCGTACGCCTCGTACCGCTTGAGGGTGTCCTCGGAGACCGCGGTCTCCGTGTCGCCCTCGATGGAGATGTGGTTGTCGTCCCACAGCAGGACCAGATTGCCCAGCTTCTGGTGGCCGGCCAGCGAGGACGCCTCGGCCGAGATGCCCTCCTGGAGGCAGCCGTCGCCCGCGATCGCCCAGATGGTGTGGTCGAACGGGGAGGTGCCGGGCGCCGCGTCCGGGTCGTACAGACCGCGCTCGTAACGGGCCGCCATCGCCATGCCCACGGCGTTCGCGACACCCTGGCCCAGCGGGCCGGTGGTGGTCTCCACACCGACGGTGTGTCCGTGCTCCGGGTGGCCGGGGGTCTTCGAACCCCAGGTGCGGAAGGACTCCAGATCGGACAGCTCCAGGCCGTAGCCGGCCAGGTAGAGCTGGGTGTAGAGAGTCAGGGACGAGTGGCCCGCCGAGAGAATGAAGCGGTCGCGGCCGGTCCACTGGGGGTCGCTGGGGTCGTGCCTCATGAGCTTCTGGAACAGCACATAGGCGGCGGGGGCCAGGCTCATGGCCGTACCCGGATGGCCGTTGCCGACCTTCTGTACGGAATCCATGGCCAGGACGCGGGCGGTGTCGACCGCACGGCTGTCCAATTCGGTCCACTCGAGGTCTGTGGTGGTCGGCTTGGTGCTCACCCTGAGTCAGGGCTCCTCTCCACATGTCGAATCCCGGTGACTGTGCGCGCACCGGTTCGTTGTCGAGCCTACCCTCGCAGCAACGCCCGTCTTTTCGGGTGTCCGGCGGTAATAAACCAGGCACTGCCAGGGTGCAGCGCGGGCGTGAACTTCGCCTCCCGAGGGGCGTCGGACCGTGTCCGGAGGGCGCCCAACACGATCCCACCCCCGCGAAGGACGACATCTGGGCAACGTCTAGAGTGGCGTGGTACGCGCAAGTCCTTACCGGTGTTTCACGCCCGTGGCTTGCTGGGATTTCTCTGTCAGGGGTGTGCGTGACGGTCGTCGAGTCCCGACCCGCAGGGGTCGTCCTGACTCCGAGCCCGGGGGGCCATCGGCCGTTCGGGGCCCGCGTCAAGGCATTCGTGGCGCTGACCAAGCCGCGGATCATCGAGCTGCTGCTCATCACCACCGTCCCGGTGATGTTCCTGGCCGCGCGGAGCGTGCCGGATCTGTGGCTGGTGCTCATCACATGCGTCGGTGGTTATCTCTCCGCCGGCGGTGCGAACGCGCTGAACATGTACATCGACCGTGACATCGACGCCCTGATGGACCGTACGTCTCAGCGCCCACTGGTCACCGGGATGGTCTCGCCGCGCGAGGCGCTGGTCTTCGGCCTCACGCTGGCCGTGGGCTCGACGCTCTGGTTCGGACTGCTGGTCAACTGGCTGTCCGCGGCCCTCGCGCTGGGCGCGCTCCTCTTCTATGTGATCGTCTACACGCTGATCCTCAAGCGCCGTACCTCCCAGAACATCGTCTGGGGCGGCATCGCCGGCTGTATGCCGGTGCTGATCGGCTGGTCGGCGGTCACCAACTCGATGTCCTGGGCCCCGGTCATCCTCTTCCTCGTCATGTTCTTCTGGACGCCGCCGCACTACTGGCCGCTGTCGATGAAGGTGAAGGAGGAGTACGCGCTGGTGGGCGTTCCGATGCTGCCCGTCGTCGCGTCCAACCGCGTGGTGGCCCGCCAGATCGTCCTCTACAGCTGGGTGATGGTCCTTGTCTCACTGCTGTTGACACCGCTGGGCTACACCGGCTGGTTCTACACGGTGGTGGCGCTGGTGGCCGGCGGCTGGTGGCTCTGGGAGGCGCACGGCCTCCAGTCGCGGGCCAAGGCCGGCGAGGCGGGCAGCAAGCTCAAGGAGATGCGGCTGTTCCACTGGTCCATCACCTATGTGTCACTGCTCTTTGTGGCCGTGGCGGTGGATCCCTTCCTGCGCTGAGGCTTCTCTCCCTCATTCCGCTTGATCCCATGACGGGCGGGGCGCGTGGCACAGGCCACGCGCCCCGCCCGTCGCCGGTTGGTCTACCCGTCGGTAGCATCCAGTGCATGGCAGAGATCCAGCAGCAGCAGGTGGACGAGAACGACCGGCCGGACGAGAGCGCCCGGGCCGAGGGGAGTGCCGGGCCCGAGGAGACCGACCGGGCCGAGGAGAAGGACACCGCCGGCGCCCGGCGGGAAGCACGCGCCGAGCGCGCGGCCGCCCGGCTGGCCAAGCGGATCGCGGCCTTCGCCAAGCGGCACGGCGGCGCGCAGGGACATCTTGAGTACGTCGGACGCGCGGGCACCCGCATCGTGCTCGTCGGAGAGGACGGCGACTGGGGCGATCTGGTCGCCCCCACGCACACCGTCGCGAAGAGCGCCGCGCGGAAGGCGGGCCTGACCCTGCGCGCGTCCTTCGACGGGGAGTTCGCGGCCAAGGTGCGCACCGGCCCGTACGAGTGGAGGCGGATGGCCGGAATCCAGGTCGGCGGCCGTGCCAACGGCTGAGACGCGCCGGCGCCCGGCCGGGCGGGCCGGGACGGGCGGCGGCGTCCGCCGCCAGGGCCGTCAGACGGCCGAGAGCGCCGGATCCGACTGCGCGGGGATCTCCGCCGTGGTCACCGGGCGCTCGCGCAGGCTCATCGCCACCCGCAGGACGGCGATCCACACCAGGCAGGAGCCGAACATATGGGCTCCCACCAGGACTTCCGGCAGACCGGTGAAGAACTGCACATAGCCGATGCCGCCCTGGGCGAGCAGCACCAGCAGCAGATCGCGGGCGCGCGCCCGGGTGTCGGCAGGGGCGTCCACCACCCGCAGCACCAGCCACATCGCGACGGCCAGGGCACAGACGAGCCAGGCGAACACCGCGTGCACATGGGCGGTGGTGGACCAGTCGAACGGCATCCGGGGCACATCGCTGCTGTCGCCCGCGTGCGGGCCCGAGCCCGTCACCGCGGTGCCCGCGGCGATCAGCACCGCCGACGCGGCGACCAGCGCCCAGGACAGCTTGCGCACCGGCCGCGGCACGCGCGGGCGGGGAGCGCTGTCGCCCTCACGGGCGCGCAGCCAGGTCAGGGTGGTGACGGTCAGCAGGGTGGAGGCCAGCAGGAAGTGCCCCGCCACCGTCCACGGGTTGAGCCCCGCCCACACCGTGATCCCGCCGAGCACCGCGTTGCCCATCACGATCCAGAACTGCGACCACGCCAGCCGGGTCAGCCCGCGCCGCCAGGGCTTGGTGGACCGTGCGGCGACGATCGCCCAGCCGACCGCCGCGCACAGGACGTACGTCAGCATCCGGTTGCCGAACTCGATGGCGCCGTGCAGACCCTGCGCCGGGGTGGCGAAGAGGCTGTCGTCCGTGCACTTGGGCCAGGTGTCGCAGCCGAGACCGGAGCCGGTCAGCCGGACCGCGCCACCGGTGACGATGATCACCACGCTCATCAGGACGGCACCGAGCGCGGCGCGCCGGAGCGTACGGGGCGAAGGCGTCCAGCGCCGGGCGACAAGGGCGAGGGGGGTCAACACGGCAACCATCGTAGGCGGGAGCTTGTGCGGGTTTTCACGAGGGGTACGTATGCCGCGTCCGTGCCCATCCGCGCACTCCCGTCACTCCCAGCGGAAGAACGCGCCCGCCGCGCCGAGGCCCAGCGCGGCCCAGACGGCGAGGATCCCGAGGTCGCCCCAGGGCATCGCGGTCCCGTGCTGGAGGACGTCCCGCAGCCCGTCCGAGAGCGCCGAGATCGGCAGCAGTCCGAGCACCGACCGCGCCGCGTCCGGGAACCTCTCCAGCGGCACGATCACACCCCCGCCCACCAGCAGCAGCAGGAAGACCAGATTCGCGGCGGCCAGGGTCGCCTCGGCCCGCAGGGTGCCGGCCATCAGCAGCCCGAGCCCGGAGAAGGCCGCGGTGCCGAGCACGAGTAGCAGCAGTACCGCGAGCGGGTTCCCGCGCGGCGACCAGCCGAGCGCCAGGGCGATCACCGTGAGCAGCAGGATCTGGAGGACCTCGGTGACCAGCACGGAGAGGGTCTTGGCGGTCATCAGGGCCCAGCGCGGCAGCGGTGAGGCGGCGAGCCGCTTGAGCACGCCGTACCGCCGCTCGAAGCCGGTGGCGATGGCCTGGCCGGTGAACGCCGTGGACATCACCGCCAGCGCGAGGACGCCGGGCGCCAGGAAGTCCACGGCCTCGCCCGCGCCGGTGTCGACGACGTCCACGGTCGAGAACAGCACCAGCAGCAGGGACGGAATGACCACCGTCAGCAGAAGCTGCTCGCCGTTGCGCAGCAGCAGCTTTGTCTCGAACGCGCTCTGCGCCGCGATCATGCGGAGCAGCGGGGCCGCGCCGGGCGCCGGAGCGTAGGTACCGGTGCTCATGAACGCAGCTCCTTGCCGGTCAGTTCCAGGAAGACGTCCTCCAGGGTGTGCCGCTCCACGGAGATCCCCTCGGCCAGCACACCGTGCTGCGCGCACCAGGAGGCGACCGTGGCGAGGAGCTGCGGGTCGACCGCGCCGCTGATCCGGTACGACCCGGGCGTCAGCTCGGCGGCGGCGGTGCCGTCGGGCAGTGCCTTCAGCAGCGAGGCGAGATCGAGGCCGGGCCGTCCGGTGAAGCGCAGGGTGTTCTCCGCGCCCCCGCGGCACAGTTCCTCCGGGCTGCCCTGGGCGATGACCCGGCCCGCGTCGATGATCACGACGTCGTCGGCCAGGGTCTCGGCCTCGTCCATGAAGTGTGTGGTCAGCACCACTCCGACGCCGTCGGCGCGCAGCTCCCGGACCAGGTCCCAGGTGGAGCGGCGGGCCTGCGGGTCGAGCCCGGCGGTCGGCTCGTCCAGGAAGACCAGCTCGGGGCGGCCGACGACGGCGAGTGCCAGTGCGAGCCGCTGCTGCTGGCCGCCGGAGAGCCGCCGGTAGGCGGTACGGCCGCAGCCGCCGAGGCCGAGGCGTTCGATCAGGGCGTCCACATCGAGCGGTCGCGCGTGCAGCCGGGCCATGTGGCGGAGCATCTCGTCGGCGCGCGCTCCGGAGTACACGCCCCCGGACTGGAGCATCACGCCGATGCGCGGGCGGAGCCTGGCCGCGTCGGCGACCGGGTCGAGACCGAGCACACGCACGGTGCCGGCGTCGGGTCTGCGGTAGCCCTCGCAGGTCTCGACGGTGGTGGTCTTGCCGGCGCCGTTGGGGCCGAGCACCGCGGTGACCGTCCCGGCGCGGACCGTCAGATCGAGGCCGTCCACCGCGGTCTTGGCGCCGTATCGCTTGACCAGGCCCCGGACCTCGACGACCGGTTCTCCGGAGGTCCGGCCCGCGGCCGGGCCGCTGTCGGGCAGCGAGCCACCCGTGGAGACGCTGTACATGCGGGGAAGTTTAGGCAGGTTCGCGAGGCCCCGGGTGCACCGGGGCGACGTAGACGGCCCAAGGCCGGAGGCGCTCTTCTTAGGTCACCCTTAGTGACAAACGGCACCGCCGTCCGGCCCGCACACGGTTGTCAGGGCCGGGGGAATTACGCAACAATGGCGTTGTGAAATACGTTGGCGAGGCTCCGCAGGAGGAACTCGCGACCGGCGAGCACTCCACTCGCAACAGGGTCGCGCGCTCCATCCTGGACCACGGCCCGTCCACGGTCTCCGAGCTGGCCGGGCGCCTCGGACTCACCCAGGCGGCCGTCCGCCGCCATCTCGACGCACTCGTCGCCGACTCCGTGGTGGAGCCGCGTGACCAGCGAGTCTACGGTTCGCGCGGGCGCGGCCGACCCGCCAAGGTGTTCGCTCTGACCGACTGCGGCCGGGACGCCTTCGACCAGTCCTACGACAAGCTGGCCGCCGACGCCCTCCAGTGGATCGCCCGCGCGGCCGGCGGCGGAGAGCGTGGCGAGGCGGCCGTCGCCGCCTTCGCCCGCGCCCGGATCGCCGGCCAGGCCGAGGCCTACCGCGCGGCGGTCGAGGCGGCGGAGCCCGGGAAGCGCACCGAGGCGCTCGCCGGCGCGCTGAGCGCCGACGGGTACGCTGCCGCTGCGCGCGGCGCGCCCAACGGCCAGGGCGAGCAGCTCTGCCAGCACCACTGCCCGGTCGCGCATGTCGCCGGGCAGTTCCCGCAGCTCTGCGAGGCGGAGACGGAATTCTTCTCCCAACTGCTCGGGACCCATGTGCAGCGGCTGGCCACCATCGCTCACGGTGACGGGGTCTGCACGACCTTCATTCCCCGCGCCGCACAGACCACCCATCACGCATCTGAAAGCACAGCCGGGAGGAACCCCGCATGACGCTCCCCACGGAGACTGCCCACCCTGAGCTCGAGGGTCTGGGCACGTACGAATTCGGCTGGGCCGACTCCGACGCGGCCGGTGCCGCGGCCAAGCGCGGTCTCTCCGAGGCTGTCGTCCGCGACATCTCGGAGAAGAAGAACGAGCCGGAGTGGATGCTGAAGCTGCGGCTCAAGGGCCTGCGCCTGTTCGACAAGAAGCCCATGCCCAACTGGGGCTCCGACCTGTCGGGCATCGACTTCGACAACATCAAGTACTTCGTGCGTTCCACCGAGAAGCAGGCTGCTTCCTGGGACGAGCTGCCCGAGGACATCAAGAACACGTACGACAAGCTCGGCATCCCCGAGGCGGAGAAGCAGCGCCTCGTCGCGGGTGTCGCTGCCCAGTACGAGTCCGAGGTCGTCTACCACCAGATCCGTGAGGACCTGGAGGAGCAGGGCGTCATCTTCCTGGACACGGACACCGCGCTCAAGGAGCACCCCGAGCTGTTCCAGGAGTACTTCGGCACGGTCATCCCGGTCGGCGACAACAAGTTCGCCTCGCTGAACACGGCCGTGTGGTCCGGCGGATCGTTCATCTACGTGCCGAAGGGCGTGCACGTCGACATCCCGCTCCAGGCCTACTTCCGTATCAACACGGAGAACATGGGCCAGTTCGAGCGGACGCTGATCATCGTCGACGAGGACGCGTACGTCCACTACGTCGAAGGCTGTACCGCGCCGATCTACTCCTCGGACTCGCTGCACAGCGCCGTGGTCGAGATCATCGTCAAGAAGGGCGCGCGCTGCCGCTACACGACCATCCAGAACTGGTCGAACAACGTCTACAACCTGGTCACCAAGCGCGCCGTGGCGTACGAGGGCGCGACCATGGAGTGGGTCGACGGCAACATCGGCTCCAAGGTCACCATGAAGTACCCGGCCGTCTACCTGATGGGCGAGCACGCCAGGGGCGAGACCCTGTCCATCGCCTTCGCGGGCGAGGGCCAGCACCAGGACGCCGGCGCCAAGATGGTCCACATGGCACCGCACACCTCGTCGAACATCGTCTCCAAGTCGGTGGCGCGCGGTGGCGGCCGCACCTCGTACCGCGGTCTGATCGAGATCGGCGAGGGCGCCGAGGGCTCCAAGTCCAATGTGCTCTGTGACGCGCTGCTGGTCGACACGATCTCCCGCTCCGACACCTACCCGTACGTGGACGTCCGCGAGGACGACGTGTCCATGGGCCACGAGGCGACCGTTTCCAAGGTCTCCGAGGACCAGCTCTTCTACCTGATGAGCCGCGGTCTCTCCGAGTTCGAGGCGATGGCGATGATCGTGCGCGGCTTCGTCGAGCCGATCGCCAAGGAGCTGCCCATGGAGTACGCGCTGGAGCTCAACCGGCTGATCGAGCTGCAGATGGAAGGCTCCGTCGGCTAGCGGGGACCGATCCCGGGCCCGACGCGCCGCCCCGCGGCAGCGACCGATTTCTTACGCAGAGGCAGAGAGAGAGCACGACGACAGCCATGGCTGAGGCTCAGAACATTCCGGCGGGCTCCACGACCGCCGGATCGATCGCGGTGGCCGCCGAGTCCACCGTCGCCACGCGCATGAGCGCGCCCCCCTCCTTCGACGTCGCGGACTTCCCGGTCCCGCACGGCCGCGAGGAGGAGTGGCGGTTCACGCCGCTGGGGCGGCTGCGCGGACTGCACGACGGCACCGCCGTCGCGACGGACGGCAGCGTCACGGTCGAGGTGACCGCCCCCGAGGGCGTCGTCGTCGAGACCGTCGGCCGTGAGGACGCGCGGATCGGCAGGGCCGGCACACCGGTGGACCGGATCGCCGCCCAGGCGTACTCCTCGTTCGAGAAGGCCTCGGTCGTCTCGGTGCCGAAGGAGACCGTGCTGGCCGAGCCGATCAGGATCGCGGTCCACGGGGAGGGGGGCACCGCCTATGCCCACCAGGTCATCGAGGTCGGCGCCTTCGCCGAGGCGGTCGTCGTCATCGACCACACCGGCGACGCCGTGGTCGCCGGCAATGTCGACTACCTCATCGGCGACGGCGCCAAGCTGACCGTCGTCTCCGTCCAGGACTGGGACGACAAGGCCGTCCATGTCGCCCAGCACAACGCGCTGGTCGGCCGGGACGCCTCCTTCAAGTCGATCGTCGTCACCTTCGGCGGCGATGTCGTACGGCTCCACCCGCGCGTGCGGTACGCGGGCCCCGGCGGCCACGCCGAGCTGCTCGGTCTGTACTTCACCGACCGCGGCCAGCACCAGGAGCACCGTCTGCTGGTCGACCACAACGCCCCGCACTGCACGTCCAACGCCGCTTACAAGGGCGCGCTCCAGGGCACCGACGCGCACGCCGTCTGGATCGGTGACGTGGTGATCCGCGTCAACGCCGAGGGCACCGACACCTACGAGATGAACCGCAACCTGGTCCTCACGGACGGCGCGCGGGTCGACTCCGTGCCGAACCTGGAGATCGAGACCGGTGAGATCGCCGGCGCCGGCCACGCCTCGGCCACCGGCCGGTTCGACGACGAGCAGCTCTTCTACCTGATGGCCCGCGGCATCCCGGAGACCGAGGCCCGCCGGCTGGTGGTCCGCGGCTTCTTCGCCGAGCTGGTCCAGCGGATCGGGCTGCCCGATCTTGAGGAGCGCCTGCTGGCCAAGATCGAGGCGGAGCTGGAGACCGTGTCATGAGCGGCCCGGCGGACTTCGTCCGTGTCTGCGCGCTGGGCGAGCTGGAGGAGGGCACCCCGAAGCGGGTGGAACTCGACGGCACGCCGGTCTCCGTCGTCCGCACCGAGGGCGAGGTGTTCGCGATCAATGACATCTGCTCGCACGCCAATGTGTCGCTGTCGGAGGGCGAGGTGGAGGACTGCATGATCGAATGCTGGCTGCACGGTTCCAGTTTCGACCTCCGTACCGGCAAGCCGTCCGGCCTTCCCGCGACGCGCCCCGTGCCCGTATACCCCGTAAAGATCGAAGGGGACGATGTGCTCGTCTCCGTCACCCAGGAGTCCTGAGTCACCCATGGCAACGCTTGAAATCCACGACCTGCACGTCTCCGTCGAGGCCGAGGGCGGCCCCCGCGAGATCCTCAAGGGTGTCGACCTCACCGTCAGGCAGGGCGAGACGCACGCCATCATGGGCCCGAACGGCTCCGGCAAGTCGACCCTCGCGTACTCGCTCGCGGGCCACCCCAAGTACACGATCACCGGTGGCACCGTGACGCTGGACGGCGAGGACGTCCTGGCGATGACCGTCGACGAGCGCGCCCGCGCCGGCCTGTTCCTCGCGATGCAGTACCCGGTCGAGGTCCCCGGTGTCTCCGTCTCCAACTTCCTGCGCACCTCCGCCACCGCCGTGCGCGGCGAGGCGCCGAAGCTGCGTACCTGGGTGAAGGAGGTCAAGGAGACCATGGAGCGTCTCCAGATGGACGCCTCCTTCGCCGAGCGCAATCTGAACGAGGGCTTCTCCGGCGGCGAGAAGAAGCGCCACGAGATCCTCCAGCTCGAACTGCTCAAGCCCAGGATCGCGATCCTCGACGAGACCGACTCCGGTCTTGACGTCGACGCGCTGCGGATCGTCTCCGAAGGCGTCAACCGCGTCCGCGACACCGGCGAGGTCGGCACGCTGCTGATCACGCACTACACGCGGATTCTGCGATACATCAAGCCCGACTTCGTCCATGTCTTCGCACAGGGCCGCATCGCCGAGTCCGGCGGCGCGGAGCTGGCGGACAAGCTGGAGAACGAGGGCTACGAGGCATATGCGAAGGGTGGCGTTACGGCGTGACACAGCTGCCGGGCCTTCTCACAGCATCGGATCGACTGCTCGACGAGGCGATCCGCAAGGATTTCCCGATTCTCGACCGAGTCATCCATGACGGCAAGAAGCTCGTGTACCTGGACTCCGCAGCGACCTCGCAGAAGCCGCGCCAGGTGCTCGACGTCCTGAACGAGTACTACGAGCAGCACAACGCGAATGTCCATCGCGGTGTGTACACCATCGCCGAGGAGGCCACGGCGCTGTACGAGGGCGCCCGTGACAAGGTCGCCGCCTTCATCAACGCGCCGAGCCGCGACGAGGTGATCTTCACCAAGAACGCCTCCGAGTCGCTGAACCTCGTCGCCAACATGCTCGGCTGGGCCGACGAGCCCTACCGGGTGGACCACGAGACCGAGATCGTCATCACGGAGATGGAGCACCACTCCAACATCGTGCCGTGGCAGCTCCTCTCGCAGCGCACGGGCGCGAAGCTGAAGTGGTTCGGCATCACCGACGAAGGCCGGCTGGACCTCTCCAACATCGACGAGATCATCACCGAGAAGACGAAGATCGTCTCCTTTGTGCTGGTCTCGAACATCCTCGGCACGCACAACCCGGTCGAGGCGATCATCCGCCGTGCGCAGGAGGTCGGTGCGCTGGTCTGCATCGACGCCTCCCAGGCGGCCCCGCACATGACGCTCGACGTGCAGGCGCTGCAGGCCGACTTCGTGGCCTTCACCGGCCACAAGATGGCGGGGCCGACCGGCATCGGTGTGCTCTGGGGCCGTCAGGAGCTGCTGGAGGACCTGCCTCCGTTCCTCGGCGGCGGCGAGATGATCGAGACCGTGTCGATGCACTCCTCGACCTATGCCCCGGCACCGCACAAGTTCGAGGCCGGTACACCGCCGATCGCCCAGGCGGTCGGCCTCGGCGCGGCCGTGGACTACCTCAGCGCGATCGGCATGGACCGGATCGCCGCGCACGAGCAGGCGATCACCGAATACGCCGTGAAGCGTCTGCTGGACGTCCCGGACCTGCGCATCATCGGTCCCGCGACGGCCGAGGACCGGGGTGCCGCGATTTCCTTCACCCTCGGCGACATCCATCCGCACGATGTGGGGCAGGTGCTGGACGAGCAGGGCATAGCGGTCCGGGTCGGCCACCACTGCGCGCGGCCGGTGTGCCTCCGGTACGGAATTCCCGCGACTACGCGGGCGTCTTTCTATCTGTACTCCACTCCGGCCGAGGTCGACGCCCTGGTCGAGGGACTGGAGCATGTCCGTAACTTCTTCGGATGAGGGACGACTGACCCGTGAAGCTGGATTCGATGTACCAGGACGTCATCCTGGACCACTACAAGCACCCGCACGGGCGCGGTCTCCGGGACGGCGACGCCGAGGTGCACCATGTCAATCCGACCTGTGGTGACGAGATCACCCTGCGGGTGCGGTACGAGGGCTCCCGGATCGCGGACGTCTCGTACGAGGGCCAGGGCTGCTCGATCAGCCAGGCCAGCGCATCCGTGCTGAACGAACTCCTGGTCGGCAAGGAGCTCGCCGAGGCGCGGAAGATCCAGGGCACCTTCCTGGAGCTGATGCAGTCCAAGGGGCAGATCGAGCCGGACGACGCGATGGAGGAGGTGCTGGAGGACGCGGTCGCGTTCGCCGGCGTCTCGAAGTACCCGGCGCGTGTGAAATGCGCCCTGCTGAGCTGGATGGCGTGGAAGGACGCGACGGCCCAGGCCCTGGGCGACAGCGCGACGAAGGAGACGGCATGAGCGAGAACGAGACCGTGACCATGAAGCCGGCCTCGGAGGACGAGGTCCGCGAGGCGCTGTACGACGTCGTCGACCCCGAACTGGGCATCGATGTCGTCAACCTCGGCCTGATCTACGGCATTCACATCGACGACTCGAACACCGCCACCCTGGACATGACCCTGACGTCCGCGGCCTGTCCGCTGACCGATGTGATCGAGGACCAGGCGAAGGCGGCGACGGACGGCATCGTCAACGAACTCAAGATCAACTGGGTCTGGATGCCGCCGTGGGGTCCTGACAAGATCACGGACGACGGCCGCGAGCAGTTGCGCGCGCTGGGCTTCAACGTCTGAGCGGACACCGCGCGGGGCCCCACGACCGTTCCCGGCCGTGGGGCCCTTTCGCACGGCCGGTGTGTACAGCCGTACGCAACGATACGTACACTCGTACACATGGGATATGGACTGCTGGCCGCGGCGATAGCGGCGGAGGTGGCCGGCACGACGGCCATGAAGTACAGCGAGGGCTTCACCAGACTCTGGCCCTCGCTGGGGACCGTCGCCGGTTATCTGCTCGCCTTCACCCTGCTCGCGCAGACACTGAAGACCCTCTCCGTGGGCACCGCCTACGCGATCTGGGCAGGCACCGGCACGGCGGCCATCGCCGTCATCGGCATTCTCTTCATGGGCGAGTCGGCCGGACTGGTCAAACTGACCGGCATCCTCCTGGTGATCGCGGGTGTCATCGTGCTCAATCTCGGAGGGGCCCACTGATGACCCGCCGTTACGACCCCGAGCGGCGCCAGCGGATCATCGACGCCGCGATCCGGGTGGTCGGACGCGGCGGCATCGCGGGGCTGAGCCACCGCACCGTCGCAGCCGAGGCCGATGTGCCGCTCGGCTCGACCACCTATCACTTCGCCTCCCTGGACGAACTCCTCGTCGCCGCGCTCCGGCAGGCCAGCGAGGGCTTCGCGACCGCCGTACGGGAGAGCGGCGCCCTCGCCGACCCGCGCTGCGATGTCGCCGGTGAACTGGCCAGGCTGATAGGGGAGTGGCTCGCCGGGGACCGTGTCGGCGTCGAGCTGGAGTACGAGCTGTATCTCGCGGCCCTGCGACGGCCCGCGCTGCGCCCGGTCGCCGCGGAGTGGTGCACCGCGATGGCCGAGACGCTGTCCCGGCGCACCGACCCCGCGACGGCGCGGGCGCTGGTCGCGCTGCTGGACGGGATCTGTCTGCAGGTGCTCCTCACGGACGCGGCGTACGATCCCGGCCACACGCGCGAGATGCTGGCGCGGCTGATTCCCTGAGCGGACCCGGGCGGCCGTCCGGGCTGAGCTGGGCCGACGCGTACGCCCGTCACCTGAGACCGGTTCGCCCGAGCAGCGTCCGGCCCGTTAAATTCTGTGCATGACCGACACGACTTCTCCCCGCACCACCGGCGCCGTCGCCGCCGGCCTGGCCACCTTCTCCGAGGACGGCACCGTCCTCGACACCTGGTTCCCGGCGCCCGAGCTCTCCGCCGAGCCCGGCCCCGCCGGCACCGAGCGGCTCTCCGCCGAGCGTGCCGTGGAACTGCTCGGGGAAGGCGCGGCCAGGGCGATCGGCCCCGACGCCCGCCGCGGGGTCGAGGTCGTCGCCGTCCGTACGGTCATCGCCTCGCTCGACGACAAGCCGATGGACGCGCACGACGCGTATCTGCGCCTGCACCTGCTCAGCCACCGCCTGGTCAAGCCGCACGGCCAGAGCCTCGAAGGCGTCTTCGGGCTGCTCGCCAATGTCGCCTGGACCTCGCTCGGCCCCGTCGCCGTCGACGGGCTGGAGACGGTGCGGCTCAACGCGCGCGCGGAGGGCCTGCACCTTCAGGTGACCTCGATCGACAAGTTCCCCCGGATGACCGACTATGTCGCGCCCAAGGGCGTCCGGATCGCGGACGCCGACCGGGTACGCCTCGGCGCGCATCTCGCCGAGGGCACGACCGTGATGCACGAGGGCTTCGTCAACTTCAACGCCGGCACCCTGGGCACCTCGATGGTGGAGGGCCGGATCTCGGCGGGTGTGGTCATCGGCAACGGCTCCGACATCGGTGGCGGCGCCTCCACCATGGGCACCCTCTCAGGCGGCGGCACGGAGCGCATCGTCATCGGTGAGCGCTGTCTGATCGGCGCCGAGGCGGGCGTCGGCATCGCGCTCGGCGACGAGTGTGTCGTCGAGGCCGGTCTGTATGTCACGGCCGGTACGCGTGTGTCACTGCCCGACGGCCAGATCGTCAAGGCGCGTGAGCTGTCCGGCGCGAGCAATATCCTCTTCCGCCGTAACTCGGTCACCGGCGCTGTCGAGGCGCGCCCGAACAACGCGGTCTGGGGCGGCCTCAACGACGTGCTGCACAGCCACAACTGACCCACCGCGCCCACGAGTTCTCCGTACGTTCACAGCAGCCCGTCGGCCGTCTCCCGGCCGGCGGGCCGCGCCTGTCTTCGGGGCTCCTGGGCGTGCGCCGGCGGTGTCGGCGGGCGCCCGTCCGCGTTCGCACATCGCCGTCGAACAGTGACCGCTTGTCTGTTCGGGATGGGGCAGGATGCTTGCATGACGCGTAATTCCCGCTCTGCGCGGCTTCCGCGGTTATCGCCCCACACGGTCGCGCCGGCCGGGTGCGGGACCGGGGCGGCCGGCGTGAGTGCTTCCGCCGGCCGGACCGGACGGCTCCGGCCCCCGGCGACGGCGTGCCGGAGGGGCTTCGGGGTAACCGTGGCCGGACTGTCAGTGGGGGCTGCTCCAATGAGAGACGTGGAAGGCATGGAGATCATGGACACCGAGAACGCCGACCCGGGGGAACTCGACGCGCTGCGCGCGGCGTTCCCGCCGGGGCGCTGTCTGCCGCCGCTGGGATGGGACGCGGTGCGCGCCTTCGAGCGCGCGCAGGGGATCGTCCTGCCCGAGCCGTACCGCACCCTGGTCGCCGAGATCTGCGACGGCTGCAGCGAGGGGCCCGCCGATGTCGACGGGCTGATACCCGTGGCGGCGCTGCCCGCCGACTGGGGGCCCGATCAGGGGCAGCGGGTGCTGTCGGAGCCCTTCCCGCTGACCGAGGCATGGGTGTGGGAGGACGACCCGCGGCCGTACGAGGAGATCGAGCCGCTGATCGACGAGGTCTGCAACCACGGCAGCGTGGTGCTGGGCACGGACGGGTGCGGTATGTACTGGCATCTTGTCGTCACCGGTGCGGACCGGGGCCGGATCTGGAACATCAGCGATGTGGGCGCGGCGCCGTTCGGTGTGGCGTTCGGCCGGAGCGCCGCGGAGGAGGGGTTCGCCGGCTGGGTGAGCCACTGGGCCACCAGGCGCCGGCCGTGGTTCGACATCGTGGTGTGAGGCCGTCGGCGGGAGCGGACCGGCCAGTGCCGCCGGCCGTCGGACCGCCGCGCCGAACGGCCGTCGCGGGGCCCGGCATATGACGTGTCAAGAGCATCCGGACGTACGGTCCGTGACGAGTACATGAACCAAGTGGAAACCCACCCGAAGCGTCTACGCTGGGGACGCCCCGACCCCGTAGGCCGCAAGGAGAACCAGTAGATGCCCGGAGACCGCCTCGTCCTGCCGCCGGTGCGGCTGCCCTCGGACGCCGAGCTGGCGCGGGACGCGCTTGCCGCCCCCCTGCTCGCCCGGGCCGTCCGGCTCGCCCGCTGGGCGGGACCGGGGACCCGGGTGGACGCCGGAGGGGAACTGGTCGACGAGCTGCTCCCGGCGGCGGCCGAGCTGCTCGGCCTCGACGACGAACTGGCCGAGGGGGACGGCGAGGCGTACGCAAGCGAGGCGTGGCGGGTCGCGGTGGACACCGGGCTGATCGCGGTCGAGGAGACCGTCATGGACGCCGCCGGGCCGGCGGGCGAGCCGGACACCGGGGACGCCGCCGCGGACCCGCGGGACGCCGAGGTGAGCGTCACCGCGGGTGAGCAGCTCGCCGTGATCACATCAGGAGCGCCCCAGGACATCCTGTCGTTCTGGCTGGACGCTCTCGACGTCGTGTTCGCCGACGCGACCGCGCCGGTCCTCGACGATCTGGCCGCGGCCATCGGAGACGACGGCGAGATCGACCTCGAATCCCTGGACTGGGACCCGGAGCTGGAGGCGGAGTTCCTGGAGGGCGTCCTCGGCAATCTCTATCTGCTGTCCGTCGCCGACGGGGGAGTGGCGGAAGGGCCCGTGCCGCTGCCCGTGCTCGCCGCCTCCATGATCGTCCCCGACGACATGGGCGAACCCACCGACGACGTCCTTGAGCAGGTGTCCGAGGCGATGATGCGGCTGGACGACCAGTTCCGGCTGCTGGAACCGATCGGACTCGTCTCGTATGTGCCGGTGGACGAGGCGCTGATGGCGGAGGACGCGCAGGAGCCGCCCGATCCGTCCCTGCCCGTCGACGAGGAGGACGTCTCCCGTTACGGAATGGTCCAGCTCACACCCCTGGGGCTGTACGGGATCAGGGCGCGGATGCTGGAGGCCGGCGTCGACGCGCCCGCCGTCGGTGACCTCGCGGACAAGGACGCGCACGCGCTGCTGGACGGCGTCGCGCACTTCCCGGAGCTCTCGGCGCGCGCCGAGACGGAACAGTGGCTGGACCGCCGCGCGCCGGCCGACGCCGCGCGTGAGCTGCTCGCGGCCGCCCGGGGCACCGACACCGGCGCGCCGCTGCGCCGGCTCCACTGCCAGCAGGCGCTCTCCCTCGTCGGCGCGGAGGCCGAGACGGCGGTACGGGAGGTCCTGGCCGACACGGAACTGGGCGGCCTGGCGCGTGTCTGGCTCGCCGAGCTGGGATCCGGCGATGTTCCGCCGCCGCCCGAATCCATGATCTTCTGGCTGGCGGTCGACACGATCGCGGCCCAGCTCGACGCCGACGGCGAGCCGGACGAGCTCCAGGAGCTGGTCGAGGGCCTGGTCGGCCAGCACAGCGGCTTCTTCGCGGAGGCGTGGCGCGTCGACCATCCGGCCACCGCGGACGTCCTGGAGGCGATGGGCCGCCTGCACCGGGACCGTACCGTCTCGAAGGAAGCGCGGAAGGCGGCCTTCAAGGCCCGCTCGCGCCCGAGGAGCTGACCCGGAACGGGACGCGCCGCCCCCTGCCGGGGCGGCGCGTCCCGCTCGGCCGTCAGGTGCGCAGGTGCGACGCGCCGTTCAGATCCAGCACCGCCCCCGACGACCACTCGGCCCGCGGCGACGCGAGCCAGAGGACCGCGTCCGCGATCTCCTCCGGCGAGGCCACCCGGCCGAACGGGCTCTGGGCGCGGATCGATTCGCCCTCCTCGCCGGTCAGCCGGTCCGCGACACGTTCCGTGGTGAAGAAACCCGGCGCGACGGACGCGACCCCGATGCCGTACGGGGCCAGCGAGACGGCCAGGGACTGGCCCAGGGCATGGACCGCCGCCTTGGTGGCGCCGTAGGCCGGGTGGTCCGGTTCGCCCCGGAAGGCGCCCCGGGAGCCGATGTTGACGATCCGGCCGCCCGCGGCCCGGTCGATCATGGCGCGCGCGACACGATGGCTGAGCAGGGCGGTGGCCAGCAGATTGACGGACATGTGCCGCTGCCAGACCTCCGCCCACTCCTCGTACGACGTGGTGGGCAGCGGATGACGCTCGTTCACGGCGGCGTTGTTGACCAGCACGTCGATCCCGCCGAGCGCCTCGGCCGCCGTGTCCGCGACCCGCGCCGCCCCGGCCGGGTCCGACAGGTCGCCGCCCACGAGCACATGGCCCGTACCGGCCAGTGACTCCAGGGTGAGCCGGGCATCGGCCTCGCGGCTGCCGTAGTGGACGGCCACCCGGTCGCCCTGGGCGGCGAAGGCCCTGGCGACGGCGCGGCCCAGGCCCCGGGAGGCGCCGCTGACAAGGACTCGGCGGCCGGTCGCTGGCAGGTTCAAGGGAGCGGGCCTCTCGATGTCGGGTGGTGTTCAACCGGCGTTCGCACGCGGGCGGGAGTGTCGGGAGCGTACCCCGGCACAGCACCGCCCTCATGTGCCCCCCTTGGCCCACAGGAGACCGTGATGTCGCTGACCCGCAGGGAATTCACCGGAAGATCCGCCCTCACCGGGGCGGGATTCGTGCTCACCGGAGCCGCCGGGGCGCTCGCCACCGCGCCCGGCGCGCTCGCGGCCGAGGACGCTCCCGAGGTCGCCACCGGCGCCGCTCCCGAGCCGGGCTACGGCCGGCTGCGCCCCGACCCCCGGGGCGTCCTGGCGCTGCCCGCCGGGTTCACCTACGAGATCATCACTCACAGTGGTGTCACCACACTGGAGTCCGGCGAAGCCACCCCTTCCCACCATGACGGCACCGCGACCTTCGAGGGCCCGCGCGGGGTCACCCTGCTGGTCAACAACCATGAGCTGAAGGGTCCCAGGACCGACTGGGAGTACCCGGTGCCGCTCGCCGAGGGCCTGGTCTACGACCCCGCCGCGGCCGGCGGCTGCACGGTCGTCGAGACCCGCACCGGCGGCCGCGCCGCCGAGTGGGTCGGCATCGCCGGCACCTCCACCAACTGCGCGGGCGGACGCACTCCCTGGGGCACCTGGCTCACCTGCGAGGAGAACTCGGACCGGGCCGGCGAGAACGGTATGACCAGGGACCACGGCTATGTCTTCGAGGTGGATCCCTACGACCGCCGGGCCAACCGCGATCCCCGGCCCGTCAAGGCGTTCGGCCGCTTCGACCACGAGGCCGTCGTCATCGATCCCCGTACCGGCTACGCCTATCTGACGGAGGACGCCTCCGGCCCCAATGGGCTCCTCTACCGGTGGATCCCGCCGCACGGCTTCAAGCACGGCCGGGGACAGCTCCGCCGCCTCGCCGCCGACGCGGGTGTCCTCCAGGCCCCCCGCTGCTTCGACGCGGGCGGCCGCTTCGTCGACGACCTCTCGCGCGCCACCAGGATCGGTGTCGTCTACGGCGTCGACTGGGTGGACGTACCGGACCGGGACGCGACGACCGTCGACGTACGCGAGCAGTTCGACGGCGAGGACATCACCCGGGCCAGGAAACTGGAGGGCATGTGGTGGGCGGACGGTGGCGCGTACATCGTCTCCTCCTACGCCCGTGACGAGAGCCCGGGGGCGCCGCACGACGGCCAGGTGTGGTTCTACAACCCGAGGCGGCGCACGCTGACGCTCAAGGTGCTGCTGGGCGTCAACGCCGATCCCGCCGCGGACGGTGCCTTCGACGGCCCCGACAACATCACCGTCTCGCCCTACGGCGGCCTGGTCATCGCGGAGGACGGCGAGGGCGTCCAGCACCTCTTCGGCGCGACGGAGAGCGGCCGTACGTATCCCATCGCGCGCAATGACCTCAACGACAGCGAGTTCACGGGTGTCGTCTTCTCGCCCGACGGCCGCACCCTGTACGCGAATATCCAGGAACCGGGCATCATGCTGGCCGTCACCGGGCCGTGGCGGCGCTCGCCCCGGCGCTGACCCCGCCGGTGACCCGGCGGTACGGCCCGTGGACGGGGCGTTCCCGGGGTGTTCCCGAGGGTGTGCCACGGGCCGGCGGACGGGTCGGGCACCGCCCCTGGAAGGGGTGATCCGGCGGCCCGTCGGTCGCCGGGCATGGCGCGGCGGGGCTCATTGGGCGCATACTCCAAGTAATGACAAAGTCAGCCGGATCCCGGCGCCACCTGCCGTCCAGTCCCTTCAACCGCCAGGCCCCGGCCTCTCCACCGCCCGAGCAGTTCGATGTGGGAGACCGTGTCTCCCATGACCAGTTCGGGCTGGGCAGAGTCATCGGAGTCGAGGGCGAACATGCCGTGCTCATCGATTTCTCGGGGCGACAGGGGAGGATCCTGAGCCCCTTCGCCAAGCTCACAAAGCTCTGAGACCGAGCCCGGAGCCGGAGGCCAAGCCCCCGAGCCGCCGCGGGTCCTGACAGACCGCGGCGGCCCGCAGGGGCGTTTTTTTGCCCGCTTTTCTGCCCGCGCGCCGCTCAGAGGATCTTCGCGGCGGGCTTCACCATGCCGCGGACGGTGCGGGACTTCACGAACTCCCCGAGGCCGGTCATCTCCCATTCGCCGGAGAACTGCTTGATCAGTTTCGCCATCATCACCCCGGTCTGCGGCTCGGCGGTGGTCAGGTCGAAGCGCACCAGTTCCTCGTCGGTGGCCGCGTCGATCAGGCGGCAGTACGCCTTGGCGACCTCGGTGAACTTCTGGCCCGAGAAGGAGTTGACCGTGAAGACCAGGCCGGTCGCCTCGGCGGGCATCCGGCCGAGATCGACCACGATCACCTCGTCGTCGCCCGCGCCCTCTCCGGTGAGGTTGTCCCCGGAGTGCTTGACGGCTCCGCCGAGGATGGAGAGCTTGCCGAAGTAGCAACTGTCCAGGTGGTTGCGGTTCGGGCCGTAGGCGATCACGGAGGCGTCCAGGTCGATGTCCTTGCCCCGGTACGCGGGCTCCCAGCCGAGGCCCATCTTGACCTTGGAGAGCAGGGGGCGGCCGCCCTTGACGAGGGATACCGTCTGATTCTTCTGGAGGCTGACCCGGCCCTTGTCCAGATTGATCTTGCCGGTGCCGGGTGCGGGCGGGGCAGCGGGGACCGGCGGAGCCGCGACGGCACGCGGACCGGCCACCGCGGGAGCGGGCGCGGGGGCGGCGGCCGGTGCGGGCTCCTCGACCGAGACACCGAAGTCGGTGGCGATCCCGGCCAGTCCGTCGGCGTATCCCTGGCCGACCGCACGGACCTTCCACGCGCCGTTCCGCTGGTAGATCTCCACGATCACCAGGGCGGTCTCGGTGCCCAGCCGGGGCGGTGTGAAGGTGGCGAGCACGCTGCCGCCGGCCGCGTCGCGGACGGTGGCGGTGGGCTCGATGCCCTGGAAGCTCTGCCCCGCGGCGTCCGGGCTCGCCGTGACGACGATCTTCTCGATACCGGCCGGCAGGGCCGAGGTGTCGACGACGATCGCGTCGGGCGCCGAGCCTCCGCCCGAGCGGTAGGTCACGCCGGGGCCCGCCGGCTGGTTGTAGAAGATGAAGTCGTCGTCTGAGCGCACCTTGCCGTCGGCGGTGAGCAGCAGGCCCGATACGTCGAGCCGCACGGGAGCGGCGACGTCCACCGCCACATGAGCGGTGGGGAGGGGGATGTTCGAGCCGGGGGTCATAGCTGTCATGCCAGACGTAACGAACGACCCCGCTTTACCGTTCCCTTACCTACCGCCGGACGGGTCGCGGCCCCGGTGCGCCACCGCCGTACGCGCCGGACGGCCGTGCGTTCGGTCCCGCTCAGTTCCCGCTCAGTGCGGCCACTGGGGCGGGTGCGTGGTGAAGTGGCCGCCCAGATGGGCGTGGTCCGGATTGTCCGGGTCGAGCTCGCCCTGTTCCGCGATGAGCTTCTCGGCGTACTGCTCCGAGTCGTCCTGCGGCTCGTACCCCAGCGCCCGCGCGGTCGTCAGGTCCCACCACAGCCGGGTGTTGGCCGAGGAGCCGTAGACGACGCTGTGGCCCACGTCCGGGGCGGTCAGCGCGGCGTGGAAGAGCCGGGCGCCGTCGCCGGGGCTCATCCAGACGGAGAGCATCCGCACGGAGGTCGGTTCCAGGAAGCAGGAGCCGATGCGGACGGAGACGGTCTCCATGCCGTGCAGATCCCAGTAGAGCTGGGCGAGGTCCTCGCCGAAGCCCTTGGAGAGCCCGTAGTACGTGTCGGGGCGGCGCGGTGTGTCGATCGGGATCAGCGGGTCGTCGCCGCGCGGGCGGGGAGTGAAGCCGACCGCGTGGTTGCTGGAGGCGAAGACCGTCCGCCGGACGCCCTCCGCGCGGGCCGCCTCGTAGAGGTTGTACGTCCCCTCGATGTTGGCCCGCAGGATCTTGTCGAAGGAGGACTCCAGCGAGATGGCCGCGAGATGGATGATCGCGTCGACGCCCCGAACGGCTTCGCGCAGCGCCTCCCGGTCCGCCAGATCGGCCGTGATCGCGCCCGGCTCGCCGTCGACGGGGATGACGTCGAAGAGCCGCAACTCGTAGCCGTAGGCGGGCAGCAGGCCCCGCATGAGGGTGCCGAGGCCGCCTGCGGCGCCGGTGAGCAGGACGGTGCGGGGTGCGGGCATCGGCGGGAATCTCCTCGGGGCTCTGACGGCTGGAATCGCTGTGGTCGCTGTGGTCGCTGTGGTCGCTGAGATCGCCGGGTTGCCGGGGTCGCAGGTCCGGCGGGACCCATTCTCAGATTCGTAGACAAAATTCACATGCGTGGACACGCTAGGGACTGTGCGCGGGCGGCGTCAAGTGGCGCGCGGAGCCGGTGAATCCGCCGCTGGGTTGCGGTTTTCCGTCTTGACCGGCGCCGCGCGGCTGCCTTAGCGTGGCAGCGTTCAGAGATATGGA
Organism: Streptomyces sp. NPDC006923; assembly: GCF_040635655.1. Taxonomy (NCBI): domain Bacteria; kingdom Bacillati; phylum Actinomycetota; class Actinomycetes; order Kitasatosporales; family Streptomycetaceae; genus Streptomyces; species Streptomyces sp. NPDC006923. The sequence continues at coordinate 82,828 of NZ_JBEYIF010000001.1, read as the reverse complement.
CGTCGATCAGAATTGTGCACGAGTCATGAACTCGACGCACGGCCCAGGGAGCGCCCCGTGACCTCAGCCCCGCTCGCCGCCCGCCTCACCCGAGTGGAGGGGCCGCTGTTCTTCCCCGTCACCGCGTACGGCCCCGACGGCACCCTCGACCTCGACGCGTTCCGCGCGCATGTCGCAGGAGGCGTCGACGCGGGCGCCGCGGCGGTCTTCGCCTGCTGCGGCACGGGTGAGTTCCACGCGCTCACCCCCGAGGAGTTCCGCGCCTGTGTCGAGGCCGCCGTCGAGGTGACCGGGGGCCGGGTGCCCGTCGTCGCGGGCGCGGGTTACGGCACGGCGCTCGCCATCCAGTACGCGAGGATCGCCGAGGAGGCCGGCGCGGACGGACTGCTCGCGATGCCGCCGTATCTGGTTGTCGCCGACCAGGAGGGGCTGCTCCGTCACTACACCGCGCTGGCCGGCGCCACCGGCCTGGAGATCATCGTCTACCAGCGCGACAACGCCGTGTTCACCCCCGAGACCGTCGCCGGCCTCGCCCGGGTGGACGGTGTCATCGGCCTCAAGGACGGCTACGGCGACCTCGATCTGATGCAGCGGATCCTCAGCGCCGTACGCACCGAGGAGCCCGGCCGCGACTTCCTCTACTTCAACGGCCTGCCGACCGCCGAACTCACCGGCCTCGCCTACCGCGGCATCGGGATCACCCTGTACTCCTCCGCGGTCTTCTGCTTCGCCCCGGAGATCGCGCTCGCCTTCCACCGGGCCCTGACCACCCACGACGACACGACCGTGAACCGCCTTCTGGACGGCTTCTACCGCCCGCTGGTCGAGCTGCGCGCCAAGGGCCGCGGATACGCCGTCTCGCTGGTCAAGGCGGGCGTCAGACTGCGCGGACTGGACGTCGGCGAGGTGCGGCCGCCGCTCAGCGAGCCCCGGCCCGCGCACATCAAGGAACTCACCGAGATCATCGCCGCGGGCCACGCCCTGCTCGGCGACGGCGCGGAGGAGCGCGCGTGAGGACCTCCGCCTTCCTCTATCCCTGGGACGTGACGGGCGACCCGGACGCGCCCGCCAGGATCGCGGACCTCGGTGTCCAGCAGGTCACCCTGGCCTCCGCGTACCACTCCACCCGCGCGCTGACGCCCCGTCATCCCCGCCACCGCGTCGTCACCGCCGAACACGCCGCCGTCCTCTATCCCGTGGACGAGGCCCGCTGGGCGGGGCGCGAGCCGCGGCCGTACACCGCCGGTGCCTGGGCCCCGGGCGACGCCTACGGCGAGGCCGCCGCGGCGCTGGCCGGCGCCGGCCTCGACGTGCACACCTGGGTGGTCCTCGCGCACAACTCCCGCCTCGGCGCGGAGCGTCCTGACACCTCCGTGGTCAACGCCTACGGCGACCGCTACCCCTGGGCGCCCTGTATCGCGCGGCCCGCCGTCGCCGCGTATCTGGTGGCGCTGGCGGCGGAGGCCGCCGTACGCCCCGGGGCGCGCGGCACCGAGCTGGAATCCTGCGGCTGGTACGGACTGGCGCATCTGCACGCCCACGACAAGATCGCGGGCGTCGGCCTCGGGGACGCGGCGCAGTACCTGATGTCGCTCTGCTTCTGCTCCGACTGCCGGGAGGGATACGCCGGGCTCGGGGTGGCCCCGGACGAACTCGGCGACGCGGTCCGGCGCGCGCTGGAGCCCGTCTGGGCCACGGGCTCCGCCGACACCGGCTGGGCCGGGGTCGAGAAGCTCCTCGGCGCCGGCCTCGCCGCCCTCACGCTCGACTGGCGCGGCAGGACCGCCCGGGCGCTCCAGGAGTCGGCGGTCGCGGCGGTCCGGGCGGCGGCCGGGCCCGGCTTCCAGGTGCTGCTGCACGCCGATCCCGCGCCGTACCGCACCGGCGCCAACGCGGGGGTGGATCCGGCGCACATCCTGGGCGTCGCGGACGGGGTCGTCCTGCCCTGCACCGGCGGGGCGGCGGAGGCGATGCTGAGTCCCTTCGCGTCCCGTCGCACCGGATCCTCCGTGCTGGCGGCCAACTTCACCGTCGTCAGCGGTATGGGCGGCAGCCCGGCCACGCTCGCCGAGGACGCCGCGAAGGCGGCGGCGCTCGGAGCGAGTGAACTGCGGCTCTACCACGCGGGGCTGGCCTCGGACGCGGACCTGCGGGCCGTCGCCGCCGGTCTGTCACGCCTCGGCTGATCCGGCGGGTCCGTCCTGGCCTGCCGCGGCCGGCCGGGACCGGCGCCGGCCGGTGGCGGCCAGGGCGAGCGCCGTCAGCAGCCCCGTCACACCGGCCACCGGCAGCAGCACGGTGAGGTCGACGAACGCGATCAGGCCCGCGCCGAGCGCCAGCGCCACCGCGTTCGGCGCGAAGATCAGCGTCTGGGCGGTGGCGGCCGTCCGGCCGAGCACCGCGTCCGGGACGTCCCGCTGCACCGCCGTCAGCGCGGCGATCAGCACACACGGCAGACCGGCTCCGATCCCCAGCGAGGCACCCAGCACCACGGCGTCGTACGGCAGCGCCCGCAGACCGGCCGAGAGCGCGAACAGCGCGATGCCCGCCGCCGCGAACACCCGCTCGGGCAGCCTGCGCAGCAGAGGACCCGCCAGCAGCCCGGTCAGTACGGACCCGGCTCCCTGGACCGCGTACAGCAGGCCCAGATAGCTGGGCGCGTGGCCGAGACCCCGGTCGACGACCGCGAAGCCGGCCGCGCCGCTGACCCCGGCGAGCAGCATCGTCACCGACGCGGCGAGGACGAGTGGACGTACGGCCCCGGTGCCCCACAGCCGCCGGGCGCCCTCGGTCAGCCCGGACCACCGTGCGCCAGAGGGCTCCGGGACCGGTTTCTCCTCCCGTACGCGCATCATCGCGAAGCACCCGGCGGCCAGCACGAAGGTCGCCGCGTCGAGGAGGGCCACGGGCCCGCCGCCGAACCGGGCGTACAGCCCCGCGCCCGCGAGCGGCGCGACGAGCTTCATGCCCTCGTTGGCGGTTGTCCTGAGCCCGTTGAAGTCGCCCAGCAGACGTCGGTCGACGACGGCCGCGACGACGGCCGTCTCCGCCGCGTCCTGGACAACGCCGCTGACGCCGTATATGAACAGCACACCGAAGAGGATCCAGACACGGTCCGCCGAATCGACGGCGAGCAGCGAGGTCAGCAGCACCGCCATGGCGAGATTGCAGCCGATCAGCAGGGGCCGCCGGCGCACCCGGTCGGCGACCGTGCCCAGCAGCGGCCCCGCCACCGTCGGCGCCCACATCGCGAAGACGGTGAGCGCGGCCAGACTGTCCGAACCGGTCAGCGACTTGACCCAGATCCCGGACGCCAGCCACAGCGCCGACGTACCGAAGCCGGACACGATCACCCCGGTCAGATACAGCCCCGCCTCGCGGTCCCGCAGCACGCCGCCGCCGCTCCAGCCCATGTCCCCACCAGCCCTTCAGCCCCGCCGGGCGCGCCGCCCGTACGGCCGCCAGCGTGGCGGCTGAGGACCGGGCCGGCGCATCGGGCGATCGCCCTATTCCGGGGGCGGAAGCGCCTTACGACTCCGGTACCGCTGGGTCGTGGAAGGGGCCATCGCGCCGCTGCACTTGTCCCGCCGCCCGCGCATCCGCTGGGGGATCCGCGACGATGGCCTGCTCGATGCGTTGGAACGCCCGTGCGGCAGCCGGGCTCGCGCAGCCTCACATCCGGGATCTCAGCACGTCGACCTCACAGCCCGGCGCGGACGGGTCGAAGCCGTGCTCGACCAGCCAGCGAACCCCCAGCAGGCTTCGCACGGACCACCACGCGCGGATCACGTCGAGGTCGACGTCGGTGCCATAACCGGAGATGACGTCGTCGAGGTGCTCCTCGTGTCCGAGCGTCAGGGTGGCGAGATCGAACAGGGCATCACCCCGGCCCGCCTCGGACCAGTCGATGATGCCGGTGACCTCGTCGCCGTCGACAAAGACGTGCTCGATCTGCAGGTCGCCGTGGGTGAACACCGGAGTCCACGGCCGGATCGCGGCCTCGGCGACCTGGCGATTGCGGGTGACCAGGCCGGCGGGCAGGATGCCTTTCGTCACGAGCAACTCGCACTCGCCGTCGAGTTCCGCTGCCCACTCGTCGGGACCCCGACGGCGCCGGCCGGTCCAGGGCGGCAATGGCGCCTCGTGCACCTGCCGGATGGCGGCACCCGCCGCGGCCCACGCCGCCGACGACGCGGTCGACGGCTCACCGAGACGGCCGAGGGCCGTCCCCGGGAGGGCGGCGATCGCGAGCACGGGCGGCTTGTGCCACAGGACCTCCGGAGTCGGGACCGGCACCAGGGCCATCGCCTCGACCTCGACGTCGAGGCGCGCCTGATCGGCGTCCACTTTCAAGAACACGTCGCCGACGCGCAGGGTCGCGCGCTCAGAATGGGCGACGACGACTTCGACCTCATCCATGGACGCCCAGTATCCCGGGGATGATCGCCGAGGGCACCGGGTTTCCCGCGTGGGACGACGCGACTGACCGGGGCCCGCTACCCGGCGGCCTCGGGTACGACACCGACCTCCGACCCGGGGCAAGCCGACCACTTTTGTCAGGAGTCCTTGGCGGGCGCCGGAGGTCCGGCCCGCCGGACGCGTAACACGGCGAAAACCTGAACTGGCCCTGACAGGGGCACAATCCCCCTACCCCCCGCGACCGTCAGCCACAGAGGAGCGCCATGTCAGGCCAGACCGTGGACACCCCGCCGGAGACCGCCGAGCCGGCACAACGCGGCGTGCTCGACCGCTACTTCAGGATCAGCGAACGTGGTTCGACATACGGACGCGAGATACGCGGCGGTTTCGCCACCTTCTTCACGATGGCCTACATCCTGGTGCTCAACCCGATCGTCCTCGGCGGCGCCGAGGACAAGTTCGGCGCGCATCTCTCCGGACCCCAACTGGTCACCGTCACCGCGCTGGTGGCCGCCGTGATGACCGCGGTCATGGGGCTGGGCGGCAATCTGCCGCTCGCCGTCGCCGCCGGTCTCGGGCTCAACGCCGTCGTCGCCTTCCAGCTCGCACCGCTGATGAGCTGGCCGGACGCGATGGGCCTGATCGTCCTGGAGGGCCTGCTGATCTGTGCGCTGGTGGTCACCGGGCTGCGCGAGGCGGTCATGAATGCCATCCCGGCCCCGCTCAAGCAGGCCATCAGCGTCGGCATCGGCCTCTTTCTCGCCTTCATCGGCTTCATCGACGCGGGCTTCGCCACCCGTATCCCCGGCGAGACCGGCTCCGTACCGGTCCAGCTCGGCGCCTCCGGACAGCTCTCCGGCTGGCCGGTGCTGGTCTTCTGCCTCGGTGTGCTGCTGATGGTGGCCCTGGTGGCGCGCGGGACGAAGGGCGCCATCCTGATCGGCATCGTTGTGACGACCGCCGTCGCGATCGTCATCAACGAGATCGCGGACATCGCGCCCGCCGCCTGGGGCCTGACCGCGCCCTCGGTCCCCGACGACATCGTCGCCGCGCCGGACTTCGGGCTCGTCGGCTCCTTCAGCCTCTTCGGCGCCTTCCAGCAGGTCGGGGCGGTGACGCTGGTCCTGCTGGTCTTCACGCTCCTGCTGAGCGACTTCTTCGACACCATGGGGACCGTGGTCGGCGTCACCAACGAGGCCGGGCTCCTCGACGAGCACGGCAAGGTGCCCGGCATCGGCCGGGTCCTGCTGATCGACGGGGCGGCGGCGGTGGCGGGCGGCGCCGCCTCGGCCTCCTCGAACACCTCGTACATCGAGTCCGCGGCGGGTGTCGGCGAGGGCGCCCGTACCGGCTTCGCGTCCCTGGTCACCGGCGGTCTCTTCGGGCTCTGCCTGTTCCTCGCGCCGCTCGCGCTGGTCGTCCCGGCGCAGGCCGCGGCCCCGGCGCTGGTCGTGGTGGGCTTCCTGCTGATGTCGCAGGTGCGCCACATCGACTGGGAGAAGTACGAGATCGCGATCCCGGCCTTTCTGACGATCGCCGTCATGCCGTTCACGTACTCCATCACCAATGGCATCGGCGCCGGGTTCATCGCCTACGTCCTGATCAAGGCCGTGCTGGGCCGGGCGCGGGAGGTGCACTGGCTGCTCTGGGGCACCGCGGCGCTTTTTGTCGTCTACTTCGCCATCGACCCGGTCGAGCAGTTGTTCAACTGACGGCGGCACGTGGGCGGCCGGCACGGCGGCCGGCGGGTCCGCCCGGGGTGGGCACTCTGTAACGCCCGTGAATCAAGTGCTCAATGGGGCAGTCATCGACGGGTGATGGAGTCGCGCACTGCACCCCCCGCACGGCCTGGCGATTCCGGAGGTTTCCTTGAGCCAGCCTCAGCCGCCCACGCAAGAACAGCTCGACGCCTACATACGGACCAGACTCGCCCTCGCCGGTGTCGATCTCGCCCTGCTGCCCGAGCAGCCGGACCCCGAGACCGGTGTGCCCACCCGCGACCAGGTGCTGCGTTCGCTGCGCTCCTTCGTCGCGGCGACGCCCGCCGCCATCTCCGGCTGGGCGCCGCCGGTGAGCGCGGCGCCGGCCGCGGCGTACACGCAGCAGGCCGCGCCGCCGCTGCTCTACCCGTCGATCACCGAAGCCTGGACCGGAAAGGCGGACCAGCGATGAGCCGCGCGCTCAACCGCCGCACCTTCCTGGCCGGTTCGGCCGCCGCGACGGGCGCCGTGGTGGGCGGGGCGGCGCTGCCGACGTCCGCGCACGCCACGTCCGCGAGTTCACCGGGCGCCAAGCCGTACGTCCCGTACATCCCGGAGGTCGACGTACGGGACGCGGCGCGCCGCGATCCCACGGAGGCCACGCTCACCGAGGCCGCCGTCCTGATGCGGCGGCACCGGCTGACGTCCGCCACCCTCGTGGAGGCGTACCTCGACCGGATCGAGACCTACGACTCCACCTATCAGGCGTATGCCGAGGTGACGGCCGCGACCGCGCTGGCCGCCGCGCGCGGGGCCGACCGGAACGGCGGCAAGCGCGGGGTGCTGAGCGGCATCCCGCTCTGCGTCAAGGACAACTACTTCACCGACGGCGTGCCCACGCGCTGCAATTCGTACATCTTCCAGGACTTCGTCCCGGACCACGACGCCACCGCGGTCGCCCGGCTCACCTCGGCCGGCGGCATCGTGCTCGGCAAGGGGCAGATGGGGCCGCTCGCCACCACCCGCGCGACCACTCCGAACGGGACCGTCACCACCGTCAACGCCTGGACCCCGGACAATCCGGCCACCGATCCCGGCGGCTCCTCCACCGGTCCCGCCTGCGCCGTCGCCGGGCGGCTGGCCTCCTCCGCCATCGGCACCCAGACCGGCGGGTCCATCGTCCAGCCCGCCAACCGGCAGAACCTCACCGGACTGAAGCCCACCATGGGCCGGATCTCCGCCCACGGTGTGATCCCGCTCTCCTACACCCGGGACCATCCGGGACCGCTGGCCCGCGACGCGATGGACGCGGCCCTGATGCTGGCCGTGATGGCGGGCCCCGACCCGCGCGACCCGCGCACGCTCGGTCTGCCGGGCCTGCCCGATCTTGTCCGGGCCGCGACTCCGGTGGTCTCCCGTGGCGGTACGGTCCGTATGCGCCGCGCGGTCAGGATCGGTGTGCCGGCCGATTTCCTCAGCAGCGCCACCGAGGTGCGTGAGGCGTTTCTCGGCCGGCTCGACGCCATATCCGGGGTGACCCTGGTCGATGTCACCTATCCGGATGACTGGGCGCTGCTGACCGGCACTTTCAATGACGCGCGGCTGTCGGAGCGGACCGAACCATTCCGGTACTGGCTGCGCGAGGACCCCACCAAGTTCGGGGTCTCCCTGCTGAGCTGGCTGCAGGGGCTGATGCTCTCCGGCGACGAATGGATCACGGCGCAGCGGGCCAAGAACCATCTGCTGCGCGAGGTCCTGGACGGGGTCATGGCCCGCTGTGACGTCCTGCTCCAGACCGGACCCGTGCCGTGCCCTTCGACATCCTCGGCCTGCCGGAGATCGCCTTCCCCGTGGGCTTCACGGCGGGGATACCGGCCGGTGTCATCCTCGGCGGCCAGCCGTACGAGGAGGACAGACTGCTGGAGGTCGCCGCCGCCTACCAGGCGGTGACCGACTGGCACACCCGGCGGCCCGCGGACCCGGCGGCCAGGGCTCCCGGCCGGGCCGCCGCCAGGGCCGCGGGCCGTCCCCGGCTGTCGGCGGAGGAGGCTGCCGCGCAGAGCGCCTGAGAACCGGCCGTGCGGCCGCTCCGTCGAGTGGCCGCACGGCCCGCGTCAGTCCAGCGCCGCCGTCATCATCTCCCGGGCGACCGGTGCGGCCAGACCGTTGCCGCTGACCTCCGAGCGCGCCGCGCCGGAGTCCTCCACGACCACCGCGACCGCCACCTCCTTGCCGGTGGCCGCGTCCTTCGCGTACGAGGTGAACCAGGCGTACGGGGTCCGGCTGTTGTCCACGCCGTGCTGCGCCGTGCCGGTCTTGCCGCCCACCTCCGCGCCGTCGATCCGCGCGTTCGTGCCCGTACCGTCCTCGACGACCGTCACCATCGCGTCGCGTAGCTGTTCGGCCGTCGAGGAGGAGACGACGCGCCGGGAGTCGCCGTCCGGCCAGGACAGCAGGGGGTCGCCGGCCGCGTCCACGACCCGGGACACCATGTGCGGGGCCGCCAGCTCGCCGTCATGGGCCAGGGCCGACGACACCATGGCCATCTGGAGCGGCGTCGCGGTCACATCGAACTGGCCGATGCCCGACAGCGCCGTCTGCGCGTCGTCCATGCGGGACGGATACACGCTCTCCGCGGCCCGCACCGGCATGTCCTGCGCGGAGTCGTCGAATCCGAACTTCTCCGCCATCGCGCGGACCTTGCTCTGGCCGAGATCCACGGCCATCTTCGCGAAAACGGTGTTGCAGGAGTACCGCAGGGCCGTGCGGATACTGGCGTTCTCGCAGGGCGCGGACGCGCTCTCGTTGCGCAGGACCGTCGTCGTGGCGGGCAGGGTGTACGGATCGGGGCTCGCGGTCGGCTCGTCCACCGAGCCGTACAGACCGTCCTCCAGCGCCGCCGCCGCGACGACCAGCTTGAAGGTCGAGCCGGGCGGCAGCGGCTGCCGCAGCGCCCGGTTCACCATCGGCCTGGCCGCGTCCCCGGTCAGCTTCCGCCAGGCGTCCCCGTCCGTCGTACCGCTGATCTCCGTGGGGTCGTACGAGGGGGTGCTGACGACCGCGAGGACCCGCCCGGTCGACGGGTCGAGCGCGACGGCCGCGCCCTTCTTGCCGCCCAGCGCGCGATAGCCGGCCCGCTGCACCGAGGGGTCGATCGTGGTCACCACGTCGCCCGGCGCGGCCCGCTCGCCGGTGATCGCGCCGAGCGGGCTCTTCAGCCGGCTGTCCGTCCCGTCGAGCACATCCGCGTAGATGCCCTCCAACTGTGTGGAGCCGTACGCCTGCGAGCTGTAACCGGTGACGGGAGCGTAGAGGGCGCCGTCCCGGTAGGTCCGCTCGTACGCGAGATCGCCGTCCCGCGTCCGTCTGGAGCCCGTGACCGGCGAACCGGCCACGACGATGTCGCCCAGCGGCTGCGCGTACTGCGCGATGATCTTCCGCCGGTTGTGCTGGTCGTCCGCGAGAGCCCGGGCCTGGTACGCCTGGAGCCAGGTGGCCCGCGCCAGCAGGGCGAGGACCATCAGCAGACAGACCACCGATGTGTGTCTGATCGTCTTGTTCATCCCGAATGAGGGACGAGCGGGTCCGGGGGGAGTGTTCCCCCCGGACCCGCTTCTCAGAAACTCTTCATCCCCGGTGCCGGGGGCTCCGGGGCGGCCGTCAGAGCCGCCGGGTGGCGAGCGTCAGCCGGTCACGCGCGTCGAACAGCGCGTCCTTGATCATCTGCTCGTGCCCGGGGGTGAGCCGGGCCACCGGTACGGAGCAGCTCATCGCGTCCCGCGCCGGCGTCCGGTAGGGAATCGCGATGCCGAAGCAGCGCAGCCCGAGGGTGTTCTCCTCGCGGTCCACGGCGTAGCCCTGCTCCCGGACGGCGTGCAGCTCCTCGATCAGCTTCTCGCGGTCGGTGATGGTGTGCTCGGTCAGCGCGGGCAGGGTCTCCGGCAGCATCTTGCGCACCTGCTCGTCGCTGTGGGTCGCGAGCAGCGCCTTGCCGAGCGAGGTCGAGTGCGCGGGCAGCCGGCGGCCGACCCGGGTGAAGGGGCGCAGATAGTGCTGCGACTGGCGGGTGGCGAGATAGACGACATTGGTGCCGTCGAGACGCGCGAGGTGGATGGTCTCGGAGGTGTCGTCGGAGAGCCGGTCCAGGGTGGGCCGGGCGGCGGCGACAACCTCGTCACCGTCGATGTACGAGGTGCCGACCAGCAGGGCCCGGACGCCGATGCCGTACCGCGTACCGGTCGCGTCCGTCTCCACCCAGCCCAGCTCGACCAGTGTGCGCAGCAGCATGTAGAGGCTGGACTTGGGATAGCCGACCGCTTCCTGGACCGCGGCGAGGGAGTGCATTCCTGGGCGTCCGGCGAAGTATTCCAGCAGCTCCACCGTTCTCACGGCGGACTTGACTTGTGCCCCACCGGTTTCCGCAGCCGACATCGCCCCTCGCCCTTCTTGCCTTCTCGACCGGTCTCACCGACCAGTCTTGACCACGCGGAACGCGCGGAAATAGAGTCCTTACCGATTCACCATCAGGAATCTTGTTCAGAATACCGAACAACTCCTGAGGGATGGCAGAGGTCGGAAGCCGGGAAGGAAGCCGCGGTGACAGCAGCACCAGTCTGGAGTGTCGACCCCCGAACGGGGAAGCCGCGTGAGCAGGTCGCGGACGAGGCCACGGCCGAGGAGATCGACCGCGTGGTGCGCGGCGCGCACACCGCGCGGGCCGCGCTCGCCGACCGTACCGCCCGCGCGGCCCTGCTCCGTACCGCCGCGGATCTGCTCGACGCGGCAGGTGACCATGTCATCGAGGCGGCTGACGCCGAGACCGCCCTCGGCCCCGTCCGGCTCACCGGCGAACTCGCCCGCACCACCGCGCAGTTGAGGGCCTTCGCCGAAGTGGTCGACGACGGTGCCTTCCTCGACGTACGCATCGACCACGCCGACGCCACCCGCACCCCGCCCTGGCCCGACCTGCGCCGCTGGAAGGTGCCGCTCGGTGTCGTCGCCGTCTACTCCGCGAGCAACTTCCCGCTCGCCTTCTCCGTGCCGGGCGGTGACACGGCGAGCGCGCTCGCCGCGGGTTGCCCCGTCGTCGTCAAGGCGCATCCCGACCACCCCGCCACCTCCGAACTGTGCGCCTCCCTGCTGCGCAGGGCCGCCGCGCGCGTGGGCCTGGACGAGAACGTACTGACGCTCGTGCACGGCTTCGAGGCGGGCGTCGAGCTGGTCAAGCACCCCCTGGTCGCCGCGGCCGGCTTCACCGGTTCGATCCGGGGCGGCCGCGCCCTCTTCGACGCGGCGGCCGCCCGGCCCGCGCCGATCCCCTTCCACGGCGAACTGGGTTCGCTGAACCCCGTGGTGGTCACCGAGGCCGCCGCCGCCGAGCGCGCCGAGCAGATCGGCGCCGGGCTGGCCGGCTCGATGACCCTGGGGGAGGGGCAGTTCTGCACCAAGCCCGGTTTTGTGCTGGCCCCGGCCGGCGCCTCCGGCGACCGGCTGCTCAAGTCGCTGACGACGGCCGTCAGTGAGACCGAGCCCGGCGTGATGCTCGACCACCGGATGCGGGACGCCTTTGTCGCGGGCGTACGCGAACGGGCCGGACTCCCCGGCGTCGAGGCCCCGATCACCCCGGGGGCCGGCGGCGAGCACACCGTCAGCGCGGGCTTCCTGACCCTGCCGGCGGAGCTGCTCACGGCCGAGGGGCCGCACGACCTGCTGCTGGAGGAGTGCTTCGGCCCGGTGACGGTGGTCGCGCGCTACACCTCCCCCGACGAGATCACCTCGGTCCTCTCCCGGCTCCCCGGCAACCTCACGGCCACCCTCCAGCTCGCCGAGGAGGAGGCCGACGGCACCGAGCCGGGCGCCGCCGAACTGCTCGCGGAACTGACGCCGCTCGCCGGACGCGTCCTGGTCAACGGCTGGCCCACCGGTGTCGCCGTCGCCCCCGCCCAGCACCACGGCGGCCCCTATCCGGCGACCACCTCGACCTCGACCTCCGTCGGGGCCACGGCGATCGAACGCTGGCTGCGCCCGGTCTCCTACCAGTCCACCCCGGCCCCGCTGCTCCCGCCCGAGCTGCGCGACGACAACCCGCTGGACCTGCCGCGCCATGTCGACGGCCGGCCGGAGAACTGACCACCCCGTGCCGAGCCGCGAGCGCGTGTCCCAGGCGCCGTGAGCCGGGCGGTCGGCTTCGCCGCCGCCTTCGAGGCGGTGACCTTCGCCCGGATCGCCTTCCGGCCCCGGGGCCCGGCACATACGCGGGACGGGAGCTGAGCCGGACGCGCGGGGCCGCGTCCGGCCCGGCCCGGCCGTCATGTCCTTCCGGCGTGCTTGGCCCGCCGGAACCAGGGGCACCTCCGGGCCCGTCCTCCTCTCCATGATCAGAGCTGCCACCCCGGACGATCTCGACGCCATCGCCGCTCTCCACGCCGAGGCCCGCGCCACCTACTACCGCGGCCATCTGCCGGAAGCCGAGTACGACGGCCCCGCGGAGCGCGCCCGCTCCCGGGACGCCTGGTCCGCCGCGCTCGCCCGCGAAGAGCCGGAGGCGGCGGTGCTCCTCGCCGATCACCGGGGAGTGATCGCGGGTGTCGCCGCATACCGCCCGGTCGACGGCGTCATGACCCTCACCCAGCTCCATGTCTCCCCGGCCCACTGGCGCCGGGGCATCGGCACCGCCCTGCACACGGCCTGTGTCACCGCCTGGCAGCACACCGGGGTCCGCACCGCCCGCCTCCTGGTCTTCGAACACAACATCCGGGCCCAGGACTTCTACACCCGGCACGGCTGGCGTCCCGACCCCGGTGACCCTCGCCAGGACACCCACCTCGTACTGCGGCTGGCGGTGCCCGCGCCGACGGGGTGAGCCGGGCCTCGGGCCGTCGCTCACCCTGACGGGGCGACGCCGCTCGCCGATCCACCACGGATGCCGGGGCAGCCCTTAGGCTTTCTCCATGGCAGGGCCTTTTGTGAACGGCGATGTTCTCCACCGCGCTTGCGGTATCTGTCCGTCGCGGCGTTTCGCTGTCGGGGAATTCGACGTGGTCGAACGCCCGACGAAGGAGTGCCCGTTCAATCCGGCGGACGGACACCGCTATCTGGCCGACGGAACGCCGGTCTGCGTCCACCCGGACAAGGTCGGGCTGCCGGCCGCGCGGTACAGGAGCGAGAACGCCCCACTCCTGGTGACGCTCCGGCTTCCCGCCGACGAGTCGGAATTGATTCCGCATCTCCGCGAGGTGCTGTACGGCGCGGCGCCCATGCTTCTCGATGAATTGATCGGGCAGGCCACCAGGGAGATTCCGCGAGCGTTCCCGCATCGTGACGTTCTCGCGACGCTACGGCGGGCACTCGGCTGAGGGTCCTGCGGCGACATTCGCCGCGGCCGGCCCGGCGGGAAGGCCCGCTTCGAGAAGGGCGCTACAGGGCGTTGCTCAGCCTCTCGCAGACTTCCGCGCACGTCGGCCGGTCGTCGGGCGAACGGCTGAGCATGCGGGGGATGAGCGACCCCAGTACGCCCGGCACGTTCACCGGCCTGTGAGGGCCTGCCACGATGGCTTGCCGCTGGATCTCGCCCCCGATTGGCACGTCTTTGGTTCTTCCTTCCAGTCCGCCGCCCCGGCCGGGCGCGCGTCGGCTTCCGGGAATGACAGGCGCGGCCCGCGTGTTCCCGTCCTGGCGGAGGCGGCCTCCGTACGTAACCCGCGAGCCTGGAGAGAAGCAGACACATGCGCGTCGAGATCTGGAGCGACATCGCCTGTCCCTGGTGCTACATCGGGAAGGCCCGCTTCGAGAAGGGCCTCGCGGCCTTCGCCCACCGGGACGAGGTCGAGGTGGTGCACCGGTCGTTCGAGCTGGACCCGGGGCGGGCCAGGAAGGACACCGGCGATGTGATCGACATGATTGTCTCCAAGTACGGGCGCACCCGTGAGGAAGCCCTCGCCATGGAGGAGCACGTCGCCTCCAACGCCCGCTCCGAGGGCCTCGGTTACCGCACCGAGGGGCGCGATCTCGGGAACACCTTCGACATCCACCGGCTCTCCCATCTCGCCAGGGCCCGCGGCCGTCAGGACGAGCTGCTGAACCTCGCCTACCGGGCGAACTTCGCCGAGGAGCGCTCCGTCTACGACCACGAGACCCTGGTGGACCTCGCCGTCGAGGCCGGCCTGGACGAGGCGGAGGCCCGGGGTGTTCTCGCCGACGCCGACGCGTACGCCGACGAGGTCAGGGCGGATGAGCGCGAGGCCGCCGAACTGGGCGCGAACGGCGTGCCGTTCTTTGTCCTCGACCGGCGCTACGGAGTCTCCGGCGGGCAGCCGGCCGAGCTGTTCACGCAGGCGCTGGAGCAGGCGTGGCAGGGCAGGACGATCACCCCGATCGGCGGGTCCGGCCAGGACGCGGCGGCTTGTGACACGGACGGTTCCTGCGAGGTTCCGCAGGCCGGGGCCCATTCATAAGCACCGCTTGGGTGTGCCCGTCAGCGATACGCGATTGACTGCGGTGGGGGCGGGTCCCAGGGTGGGCGCATGGACACCCTGGGAGGCGCCGCGTTCGCGCCGGAGACGACCTATCTCAACACCGCCAGTTGCGGGCTGCTGCCTCTCCGGGCAGTCGAGGCCGTACGGACCCTGGCCGAGGAGAACGCCACCGGACGACGCGGAGTGGGCGCGGGAAGTTTTGAGTCGGTCGGGGCGGCTCGCGCCTCCTTCGCACGGCTTGCCGGGGTCCCGGCCGAACGGGTCGCGGTGGGCAGCGCGGTCTCCGTCCATGTCGGACTGATCGCGGCCTCGATGGAGGCGGGCGCCGAAGTCCTCGCCCCCGAGGGTGAGTTCAGTTCGGTGGTCACCCCCTTCTCCGTCCGCGGAGACCTGAAACTGCGGTACGCGCCGCTGGACGGCCTGGCCGACGCGGTGCGGCCCGGCACCGCGCTGGTGGCGTTCTCGGCGGTGCAGTCAGCCGACGGCAGGATCGCGGACCTGGCGGCGGTGCGGGCCGCGGCGGCCGCCCACGGCGCCCGTACGCTGGTGGACGCCAGCCAGGCCGCCGGCTGGCTGCCGTTCGACGCGGGGGCGTACGACTACACCGTCACCGGCGGGTTCAAATTCCTGGTCAGCCCGCGTGGCACCTCGTTCCTCACCGTGACGGAAGAGGCACAGGAGTCACTGGTCCCCCTGCACGCGGGCTGGGTCGCGGGCGAGGATCTCGGGGGCAGCACCTACGGCCCCGTCGGGCAACTGGCCCACTCGGCGCGGCGCTTCGACACGCCGGTCTCCTTTCTCTCCTACCACGGCGCGGAGCAGTCCCTCGCGCTCCTGGAGGAGATCGGCGTCGAGGCGATCCATGCCTACAGCACCGCTCTCGCGGCCCGCTTCAGGGAGGGCCTGACCGGGCTCGGTCTCGCACCGGTCCCCGGTGACTCCGCCGTCGTCGGCGTCCCGGGGCTGGCACACCGGCACCCCGATCTGCGCCGGGCGGGAGTGGACGTCTCGGCGCGCGCCGGGAATCTGCGAGCCGCCTTCCACCTCTACAACTCCACCGCCGACGTCGACCGCGCGCTGGACGTGCTCGCGGACCAGGGCGCGTCCGCGACGTAGACCCGCACCACCACCCTCAGGGCCGCCCGTCCGTCTCCCCGGGCGGCGGGCAGTCCCCGGTCTCCGCGCAGAGATTCGCCTCCACCTTGGCCAGCAGCCGGGCCAGTTCCGCGCGCTCGGTGCCGTCGAGCCCCGCGAGAGTGCGCTCCTCCAGCTCGGTCCAGGCGGCTTCCACCCCGGAGCGGAGTTCGCAGCTCTCGGGGGTGGCCTCCACCAGGACGGCGCGCCGGTCCAGCGGGTCGGGTGAGCGCTTCACATGGCCGCCGCTGTCCAGCCGCTGGAGCATCTTGGTGACGGTCGAGGGGTCGAGGGCCATCGACCTGATCAGCTCGGACTGGCGCACCGCGGCCGAGTCCCACAGGCGCATCATCAGGAGCTCCTGGCCGGGATAGAGACCGGTGCGCCGCAGCAGCTTGCCGGCGGCGGCCCGGTGCAGCCGGGAGACCCGGGACACGGCATGGCTGACGGGTCCGCCCAGCGCGGTGCCGGGCAGACAGTCGGTACAGGCGGGGTCGTCCGATTTCATATGAATGAGCTTATCTTGGCCGGCCAAGGAATGAGCCGGAGGGCTCTGTGGTTGATTAGTTGGCCGACCATGTATTGAGGTCGGCGACCAGTTCGGCGGGCATATGACATGCCGGTCCGCCCCGGCCCACACAGCGCTATGGGAGCCTTCATGACCACCGCGTTCGATCCGATCGACCTCTCGGGTACGCAGCTTGTCAACCGCATCGCCATGGCACCGATGACCCGCAGCCGCGCGTACGGCCCGGGTCACTCACCCACCGATTCCACGGTGGAGTACTACGCGCAGCGGGCCTCGGCCGGCCTGATCATCACCGAGGGCACCCAGCCCTCGGTGGTCGGCCAGGGTTACCCGGACACCCCCGGTCTGCACAGCGAGGAGCAGATCGCGGCCTGGCGCAAGGTCACCGACGCGGTGCACGCCAAGGGCGGAAAGATCTTCGCGCAGCTCATGCACTCCGGCCGGATCGGCCACCCGGATCTGCTGCCGGACGGACTGGTCCCGGTCAGCGCCTCC
Organism: Streptomyces sp. NPDC006923; assembly: GCF_040635655.1. Classification (NCBI taxonomy): domain Bacteria; kingdom Bacillati; phylum Actinomycetota; class Actinomycetes; order Kitasatosporales; family Streptomycetaceae; genus Streptomyces; species Streptomyces sp. NPDC006923. The sequence continues at coordinate 66,077 of NZ_JBEYIF010000001.1, read as the reverse complement.
GATGTGGCCCCGCCGGGACAGGCGTACTTCCACGACGGCCCCAAGGACTATGTCGCTCCGCGCCCGCTGACCGCCGACGAGGTGCGCGAGACCATCGCGGACTTCGTCTCGGCGGCCCGCAACGCCATCGAGGCCGGCTTCGACGGCGTCGAGCTGCACGGTGCGAACGGCTATCTGATCCACCAGTTCCTGGCCCCGAACACCAATCTGCGCACCGATGAGTGGGGCGGCTCCGTCGAGGGCCGGATCCGTTTCGCGGTCGAGGTGAGCCGGGCCGTCGCCGAGGAGATCGGGGCCGCCCGCACCGCCCTGCGGATCTCGCCCGGAAACCCGTACAACGGCATCGTGGAGTCCGATCCCGAGCCGACGTACACCGCGCTGGTCCAGCAACTGGAGCCGATCGGTCTCGCCTATCTGCATCTCATCGAGAACACGCGCGAGTTCACGCTCGTGGTGCGCAAACTGTTCACGGGGACGCTCGTCCTCAACGCCGCGACCGAGGGTTTCACCGGCCCCGACGCGCTGGGTCTGGTCGAGGACGGCACCGCCGACGTGATCTCCTACGGCGCTCTCTTCCTCGCCAACCCGGACCTGCCGGCCCGGCTGAGGACGGGCGGGCCGTTCAACGCCCCTGACCCGGCCTCCTTCTTCGGCGGGGACGACAAGGGCTACACCGACTACGCCTCGCTCTGAGCGGGGCGGCGGGACGGACCGTGGTGGTCCGTCCCGCCGCAGGCCGGTCGCCGTCCTACCGCACCGGCGTGAAGTCCCGGGCCCCGATGAAGCCGGGCCGCGGCGCGGGCGCCGCGAAGGGCTCGACCGCCTCGTTCTCCACGCTGTTGAACACGATGAAGACATTGCTGCGCGGGTACGGCGTGATGTTGTCGCCCGAGCCGTGCATGCAGTTGCAGTCGAACCAGGTCGCCGAACCGGGCCCGCCCGTGAAGAGCTTGATGCCGTGTTCGTCGGCCATCTCCGTCAGCGCCGCGTGCGACGGCGTGCCGGCGTCCTGCATCTGGAGCGACCGCTTGTAGTTGTCCTCCGGGGTCTCGCCCGCGCAGCCCAGGAAGATCCGGTGCGACCCCGGCATGATCATCAGGCCGCCGTTGGTGTCGAAGTTCTCGGTCAGCGCGATGGAGACGGACACGGCCCGCATGTTCGGCAGGCCGTCCTCGGCGTGCCAGGTCTCGAAGTCCGAGTGCCAGTAGAAGCCCGAGGCGCCGAAGCCCGGCTTGACGTTGATCCGCGACTGGTGGACATAGACGTCCGAGCCCAGGATCTGGCGGGCGCGGCCCACCACCCTTTCGTCCCGTACGAGTCCGGCGAAGATCTCGCTGATGCGGTGGACCTCGAAGACGGACCGCACGTCCTGCGACATGGGCTCGATGATCGAGCGCTCGTCGGCGCGTACCGCCGGATCGGTCGTCAGCCGTTCCAGCTCGGCGCGGTAGAGGGCGACCTCGTCCGGGCCGATCAACTGGTCGACGGTGAGGAAGCCGTCCCGCTCGAAGCCGGTGAGTTCCTCGGCGGCGATCGGGCCGGGGGCGCCGGGCGCGGACCAGACGACGGGGTCCTGCCGGGGGGTGGTCACCTCGCCGACGCCGCGGGTCGGGTACAGGTCGGTGCGTGCAGGGGCGGTGGTCATGGTGTCAGCCCTCCTCGGTCAGCAGCGGATAGACGCCGTTCTCGTCGTGGTCCTCCCGCCCTGTCACGGGAGGGTTGAAGACGCAGACGCAGCGGAAGTCGGTTTTCGGGCGGAGCGTGTGGTGCTCGTGCCCGTCCAGCAGATACATCGTGCCGGGGGAGATCCAGTGGGTCTCGCCGGTGTCGTCGTCGGTGAGTTCGGCCTCGCCCTCGACGCAGAGCACGGCCTCGATGTGGTTGGCGTACCACATCGATGTCTCCGTACCCGCGTAGAGGACGGTCTCGTGGAGGGAGAAGCCGACCTTCTCCCTGGCGAGCACGATGCGCTTGCTCTCCCAGGTGCCGGAGGCCGACTTCACATGACGGTCGGTGTTCTCGATGTCCTTGAACGATCGGACGATCACGGTGCGTTGGTGCCTTTCTCTTGAACGGGGGCCCGGGTACGGCGCCCCCGTGTACGAGCCGGCGTCAGGCGGTCTCGCGGACCGCGCGGGCCACGGTGCGCAGGCCCTCGTCCAGTTCGTCGGGGGTGATGGTGAGCGGTGGCAGCAGCTTCACCACCTCGCTCTGCGGACCGGAGGTCTCCAGCAGCAGCCCCAGCTCGAAGGCGCGGGCGCAGACGGCGGAGGCACGGGCCTTGTCGGCGAACTCCAGCCCCCAGACCAGACCGCGGCCCCGGAAATCGGCGGCCGTGCCGGCGGACTCGGCGGAGATGGCCAGCAGCGCCTGCTCGACCTGCTCGCCCCGGGCGATGGTCTGCTTCTCCATCTGGCCGTCGGCCCAGTACGTGTTGAGCGCGGCGGTCGCGGTGACGAAGGCCGGGTTGTTGCCCCGGAAGGTCCCGTTGTGCTCACCCGGCTCCCAGACGTCCAGTTCCGGGGTGAACAGGCACAGGGACATGGGGAGCCCGTACCCGCTGATGGACTTCGAAAGGGTGACGATGTCCGGGGTGATGCCCGCCTCCTCGAAGGAGAAGAAGGCGCCGGTACGGCCACAGCCCATCTGGATGTCGTCGACGATCAGAAGCATGTCGCGGCGATGGCAGAGATCGGCCAGCGCCCGCAGCCACTCGGGCCGCGCGACATTGATGCCGCCCTCGCCCTGGACCGTCTCGACGATCACGGCGGCGGGCTTGTTCAGCCCGGAGCCCTGGTCCTCCAGCAGCCGCTCGAACCAGAGGAAGTCCGGCGTGCGGCCGTCCAGATAGTTGTCGAACGGCATGGGGGTGCCATGGACCAGCGGTATCCCGGCGCCGGCGCGCTTGAACGCGTTTCCGGTGACCGCGAGCGAGCCCAGGGACATGCCGTGGAAGGCGTTGGTGAAGGAGATGATCGACTCGCGGCCCTTCACCTTGCGGGCGAGTTTGAGGGCGGACTCGACCGCGTTGGTACCGGTGGGGCCCGGGAACATCACCTTGTACGGGAGGTCGCGCGGCCGCAGCACCACATGCTGGAAGGACTCCAGGAAGGCGCGTTTCGCGGTCGTCGCCATGTCGAGGCCGTGGGTGATGCCGTCGCGTTCGATGTAGTCGATCAGCGCCCGTTTCAGGACCGGGTTGTTGTGGCCGTAGTTGAGTGCGCCGGCGCCCGCGAAGAAGTCGAGGTAGCTGTGACCGTCCTCGTCGGTGAGCCGGCTGCCCTGCGCGCGGTCGAACACGGCGGGCCAGCCGCGGCAGTAGCTGCGTACCTCGGACTCGATGGCCTCGAAGACGCTCAGGGCGGGCTGGGTGATGGTCACGGGGATCTCCTGCCGGTGGAAAGTGAGAAGGGGAGGGGTCCGTCCGGGCCGGGCGCTGAGCGGGCCCCGGGGCGCGGCGGCGCTTTCGGCGGGCGGTTCGCGCCGGGTGGGCGCGCGGCGCGGAGGCAGCGGCGCGCTCGGCGGCGTCTCAGAACGAGAGCGGGCCGATCCGGTACAGCACCTCCGGCTGGTGTCCCCCCTCGGGGAAGAGTCCGCCGTCGAAGAGGACCTCGCGCTCAAGTCTCGCGCCGTGGCGGGCGGCGTACGCGGTGAACAATCGGTCCGAGGCGGTGTTGTCGGGTGTCACGGTCGTCTCCAGCGCCGTGATCCCCTGCTCCCCGGCCACCCGGGCGGTCAGCTCGTCCAGCAGGAGGCCGGCGAGCCCGCGTCCCCGCCGGACGGCGTCGACGGCCACTTGCCAGATGACGAGCGCCTCGGGTCGCTCGGGCCGTATGTATCCGGTGACGAAGGCGGTCGGTGCTCCCGCCTCGTCGCGGGCGACGAGGGACGTGGCGCCGAAGTCACGGCACCAGAGCAGATAGCTGTACGAGGAGTTGAGGTCCAGGACCTCGGAGTCGCGGGCAATGCGCCAGATCGCGGCTCCGTCCTCCACTCGTGGGGTGTCGATCGCAAAGGACTGAGGGAATTCGGGTCGGGCGCCTGCAAGGTCTGCTTGTGCGGCGGTCATACAGAGTGAATTTACCTAGCAAATTCCGAACATGCATCTCCTGCAGAGGTTGGCGGTGAGGCTCATCTGTGTTATCGCCTGAGCCCTGATGCCTCTGAATCCAAGGAAAATTGGACGGATGTGGGTTGAAAATGCAGGGCAAAACGGACGGATTTGTGGACTCGGTCACATGTCTGTCACGCCCATGAGGCCAGTCCGACCCGCTCGGCCGGCGCTGACAAAAGCATGGAGTTTAGGGTATCGGGCAGTGGGCAGAAGCGAACGGGAAGCTGCCCTCAATAAGGCAGCTTCCCGTTTTTGTATTCTGTTGTGGGCGGCTTATTTAATTTCCGGATGCTACTGCCGCACGTCGTGGACCGCGCGCTCGGCAGCGTCCTGATCCACCGGGACGCCGCTCTCGGCGAGAGCCTCGCCGAGGGCCCTGAGCGAGGACAGCACCGCCGCCGGCGTCGCGTCCGCGCCGTAGTGATTGACCCGGATCATCTCCTTGGCCGGCGCGCCGCCGCCGGCGATCAGCGGCAGCGCCGGATCGGCGGCCAGCGCCCTGGCCACCACCTCGCCGGCGTCGACCCCGGCCGGAGTGCGCAGCGTCGTGGCGACGGGCGCCGCGTCGGCCGCCTCGGTCACGAACGGCGCCAGACCGCCGCCCAGCGCCAGCGCGCCCGCCCGGGTGGCGGCGGCGGCCGAGGCGTGCCGGGCCATGACCGTCTCCAGGCCCTCCGCCTCGACGCGCTCGACGCATGCCTCCAGCGCCAGCATCTCCAACTGGGCCGGGGCGTGCGGCAGCGCCCGCCGGCCGGTGTCGATCCAGCGCTCCTTCCAGTCGAGCAGCGAGAGATACGAGCGGCGGGGCGCCCGCGGATTGGCGGTGAGCCGTTCCCAGGCCCGTTCGCTGACCGACACCGCCGAGACCCCGGCGGGGCCGCCCATCGCCTTCTGCGCGCCGATCACGCACAGGTCCACGCCCCAGGCGTCGGGCAGCAGCGGCTCGGCGGCCACCGAGGCGACGGCGTCCAGCATGAACAGCGCGCCGTGGGCCCGTACCACCTCACCGATCGCGGCGACCGGGTTGGTGTTGCCGGTCGCCGCCTCGGCGTGCACCAGGGACACGAAGTCGATCCCGGGGTGCGCGGCCAGCGCCCGCTCCACCTGCGCCGCGGTCACGGCGGTGTGGAAGGGCACCTCCAGGTCGACGACCGTGGCGCCGCAGTCGCGCAGCCAGTTCCCGAAGGTCTGCCCGTACGGGCCCGTGACGACGTTCAGCGCGGTGGAACCGGGCCTGGCGCCGCCCCGGACACAGCCCTCCAGCGGCAGCAGGGCCTCGCCCTGCATGATCACGACATCGTTCTCGGTGGCCAGGAGCGAGGCGACCCGGCGTTCGACGGCGGCGAAGTGCGCGGCGGTCAGCGGGGCCAGGTCCAGCAGCGGGTGTGTCACGGCGGTGCTCTCTTCGGAAGGGACGCTTCGGTGGTGCCGGCGGGTCGGGACCGGGCCGGTGCGGGTCCGGCTCGGACCACCGGTCGAGAGTAAGGGCTGTCCCGTGGGGGATCGCGGGGCGGCCCGGGGCCGCGGTTTCGTACAGTGCTGGTCATGAGTGATCAGGCGGTGCTGCGGGTGAAGGGGCGGGTGCTCGTCGGGCCCGAGGAGGCCAGGGACGAGTTGTGGGTGGTGGGCGGCAGGATCACCTACGAGCGCCCGGCCGGGGCCCGCGACGTCCGTACCGTCGAGGGCTGGGCGCTGCCCGGTCTGGTCGACGCGCACTGCCATGTCGGTCTGGGCCCCCATGGCGCGGTCGACGAGGCGATCAGTGAGAAGCAGGCGCTCGGCGACCGCGACACCGGCACACTGCTGCTGCGGGACGCCGGATCGCCCGCGGACACCCGCTGGATCGACGACCGCGACGATCTGCCGAAGATCATCAGGGCGGGCCGTCACATCGCCAGGACCCGCCGCTACATCCGTGGCTTCGCCCATGAGATCGAGCCGGAGGATCTGGTGGCCTACGTGGGCAGGGAGGCCCGGCGCGGCGACGGCTGGGTCAAGCTCGTCGGCGACTGGATCGACCGTGACGCGGGCTTCCTGACCGCGAGCTGGCCGCGCGCCGAGGTGGAGGCGGCCATCGCGGAGGCGCACCGGCTCGGCGCCCGGGTCACCGCGCACTGCTTCGCCGAGGTCGCCCTGCGTGATCTGGTCGAGGCCGGGATCGACTGTGTCGAACACGCGACGGGGCTCACCGAGGACACCATCCCGCTCTTCGCGGAGCGTGGTGTCGCGATTGTCCCCACGCTGGTCAATATCGCGACGTTCCCCCAGCTCGCGGCGGCCGGCCAGGAGAAGTTCCCGCGCTGGGCGGCGCAGATGAACGGGCTCCACGAGCGCCGTTACGACACGGTGGGCGCGGCGTACGACGCGGGCATCCCGGTCTTCGTCGGTACGGACGCCGGCGGCTCGCTGGCCCACGGCCTGGTGGCGGCCGAGGTCGGGGAGCTGGTCAAGGCCGGCATCCCGCCGGTGGAGGCGCTCTCGGCGGCGGCCTGGGCCGCGCGCGGCTGGCTGGGCCGCCCGGTGCTGGAGGAAGGCGCCCCGGCGGATCTCGTGGTGTACGACGAGGACCCGCGCGCGGACGTACGGGTGCTGGCGGCGCCCCGGCGGATCGTGCTGAACGGTCATGTCGTCGGCTGACCCGGAGCGGCGCCGGGTTGACGGCACGTGACGCGAGGGCCGCGCACGTCGTTGAAGGGCCTTATGCGCGTCCGGCGGAGACCGGCCGGCACGCGGCCCGGTTCCCCGTCTCACGGGTGACACCAGAGCATGCGTGTGCCACAAGAATCGAATATGGGCCCGGAAACCCCACTTTAGAGTGAACTCACCGAAGGTGTCTGCCAGTTCACCCACAGTGCGTAAAGATTCCGGTGTCCCAGTCGCCGCCGCCTCGTGTCCCGATGCCGGAGGCGGCGGCACCAGATCTCTTGTGGGGGTTTCACCATCTTGAACAGCAATACCTTCCGCATGCCCGCACGCCGCTGCGCCGGTGTTGTGGCCGCCGTGGCGCTGACGGCGGGGCCCGCGCTCCTCGCCGCTCCGGCGCAGGCCACCGAGGGCACGGGCGAAGGGCGGGCGAGTGCGGTCGTACTCAGGGCCGGCCTCGATGTGTCCCTGCTCAACAAGACCGTCAAGGTGCCGCTCCGGGCCTCGCTCAACGCGGTGGAGGCGCCGGCGAGCGCCGAGGAGACCGCGCTGAGCGTCCGGCTGGACGGAGTCGACCAGGGCAGGCCCGTCAGCGTGCTGCGCGCCGATGTGGCGACCGCCGAGGCGACCACCGACAGGCGCGGGGCGCGGGGATACACCAACCTCGCCCACGCGAAGGTGCATGTCCCCGGGCTGCCGCTGCTCTCGCTCATCGAGATCCAGGAGGTCACGTCCAAGGCCGTCTGCGAGGCCGGGAAGCGGCCGGTCGCCGAGTCCAACCTGCTGGGCCGGGTGACGGTCCTCGGCAAGCGGGTCACGCTCTCCGCCGGGGGACCGACCGTGGTCACGGTGCCGGGCGTGGGTGAGGTGCGGCTCGACCTGTCGAAGGAGGACACCACCTCCCGTACGGCCGCGGCCACCGCGCTGCGGCTCAAGGTGGCGGTGAATCCGCTGAATCTGAACGTCGCGGAGGTCAACGGGGTCGTCACCCTCGCCGAGGCCACCTGCGAGTCACCGAAGGCGCCCGCCGCGGCCGAGACGCCGGCCGGAGAGGGCCTGGAGCCCCAGACCGCCGAGGAGCCGGCGCAGGAGAACCTCGCGGAGACCGGGGGCAGTTCCGCGACTCCGTATCTGGTGGGCGGGGCCGCCGTCCTGCTCGCGGTGGGCGGTGGCGCCCTCGCCATGGCGAGGGCCCGGGCGAAGCGCTGACGCGCCGGCCCGCCCCGGCGGGGGAAGCCGGAGGGTCTGAGGGGACCCGGGAGGATCCGGCGGACCGGCGGCGGGGGGCCAGGGTCTGACCGGCCCTGGGGGAGAGCGGTGTCCCGGTGAGGGGGCACCGCTCTCCCGTGCCGCCGGTACGGGGCGACCGGTACGGGCCGCCGCGTGCGGGCGGGCGGACCGGGCCTCCCGGGCGCCGTCAGCCGCCCACCGCCGTCAGCGCCTGGTCCAGTGCCTGGAGAAAACGGTTGGTGGTGGCCCGGTCGCGCACCGCGAGGCGCAGCCACTCCCCGTCGAGGCCGGGAAAGGTGTCCCCCCGGCGCGTGGCGAAGCCCAGCGTGCGCAGGCGCGCCCGGACCGCGTCCGCGCGAGCCATCCGTATGAGCACGAAGGGCCCGCGCGCCGTGTCGACCGTCCGTACCTCCTCGAACTCCGCCAGGCCCGCCAGCAGATGGGCCCGCTCCACGGCCGTCCGCACGGCGGCCTCCTCGGCCTCCTTGAGCGCGGCTGGCGAGACGCACGCCTCCGCGGCCGCCAGCGCCGGCGTCGAGACCGGCCAGAGCGGCTGCGCGCGCTCCAGCGCGGCCACCGTGTCCGGCCCCGCCAGCACATAACCGATCCGCAGCCCCGCGAGCCCCCAGGTCTTGGTGAGGCTGCGCAGCACCACCAGTCCCGGGACATCGGTACACCCGGCGAGGGCCTCCGGCTCGCCGGGCACCGCGTCCATGAACGCCTCGTCCACCACCAGGGTCCGCCCGGGACGGGCCAGCCGGGTGATCGTCGCCGCCGGATGGAGCACGGAGGTCGGGTTCGTCGGATTCCCGACCACCACCAGATCGGCGTCCTCGGGGACCGCCGCCGGATCCAGCCGGAAACCGTCCTCCGCGCGCAGCAGCACCCGGCGCACATCGTGCCCCGCGTCCCGCAGCGCCGCCTCCGGCTCGGTGAACTGCGGATGCACGACGACGGGCCGGCGGACCGGCAGCGCGCGGGCGAGCAGGACGAACGCCTCGGCCGCGCCCGCCGTCAGCAGCACCCGTTCCACCGGCAGCACGTGCCGCGCCGCGACCGCCGCGCGGGCCGCCCGCCCGTCCGGATAGGCGGCGAGCCCCGCCAGCGAACCGGCGATGCGCGCGCGCAGCCAGTCAGGAGGGGTGCCGGTACGGACATTGACCGCGAGATCGACGATCCCGCTCGCCGCGTCCCGCAGTTCGGCGTCGCCGTGATGGCGCAGATCGTGGTGGTCAGCGCGCGTAGACATGGCAGTCACGCGTCTGAACGCCGGTTATGACGGATCTCGCTCGCGCACGGGAGCGCACCTGCGGCGGCGCCGTCGCCAACGACGGCCCGGGCTGGACCACGCGGGTCATCGGACTCCTTCCGAATGCCACCGGCAGCCCCGGGGCGTCGCCATGCGGCCCGCGGTGCTCCGCGTGGCCGCTGCTGTATACCGTCAACACCCTCATCATGTCCGCACGCATCCGTTCCACTCCGCCCGGTCCCGGCGCACCACGGCGCAGGTGACCGCGGAGCGCCCGGCGCGCGGGCCCGACTTCCTTTTCGGTACGAGGAGTTCGCCCCCGCCGGCCAGCGCGGCGGCCTCGGCGACGGACGGCGTCCCCACGGCGGCCAGCGGCGCACCGGACGGATTCGGTACGGCGATGCCGGCCAGCAGCGCGGCCGGATGACCCCGCACCGGCACCCCCAGCCGGGCCGCCGCTCCGAGGATCCCGGCCTCGCCCGCCCTGGTGTCGAGCGTCGCCAGCTCGACGACGGAGTGGGTCGGGAGCCCCGCGTCCCGCAGGGTCTCCTCGATCAGCGCGAGCACCTCGCCCGCGCGGACGCCACCACGCGCGCCGACCCCCACCACCAGGACGTACGGGGGAGCCGGGGGGCCGCCGGTCATGGACCGCGCCTTTCCGGTCCGTCGGTGTGTCCCGGATGTGCGAAGTACGGGTCCGATCGGCTATGCAGGGGCGCATGGCGGTCTTCGTCGCGCTCGGCGCGTTCCTCATGACGCTGTTCGGCGGCTGGACGGCGCAGCGCGTCACCGACCGCCGCCATCTCGTACTGGGCCTGGCGGGCGGTCTGATGCTCGGCGTGGTCGGACTGGATCTGCTGCCGGAGGCGATGCGCGCGGCCGGCGACAAGGTGTTCGGAGTGCCGCAGGCGCTGCTGCTGTTCGTCGGCGGTTTTCTCGTGGCCCATCTGGTGGAACGGCTGCTCGCCGGCCGCCGGGCGGCACACGGCGCCGGCCCCCGGGAGGGCGGCCGGGCGCCGGGGACGGGACTGGCCGCGGCAGCCGCCATGGTCGGCCACAGCCTGATGGACGGTGTCGCGCTCGGCGCGGCCTTCCAGGTCGGCGGCGGCATGGGCACCGCCGTCGCGCTCGCCGTCATCGCCCACGACTTCGCCGACGGCTTTAACACGTACACGCTGACCAGCCTGTACGGGAACGCCCGGCGCAGAGCGCTCACCATGCTCTTCGCGGACGCCGTCGCGCCTGTCGCCGGCGCCGCGTCCACCCTCTTCTTCACCCTGCCGGAGGAACCGCTCGGCAGCTATCTCGGCTTCTTCGGCGGCGCTCTGCTCTATCTCGCCGCCGCCGAGATCCTGCCCGAGGCCCATCACGAGCATCCGGCGCGGTCCACCCTGCTCTGCACGGTCCTGGGAGTGGGCTTCATCTGGCTGGTGGTGGGCTTCGCCGACTGAGTGGCGGACCGTCCCGCCGGGCGCGGCGATCACCGCCCGGCCCGGCTCATGCCGCGCGCCCCTCGACGCATCTCTCGACGAACCGCCGTGCCATCTCCGGCGCCGCCGCCCAGTGCGTATGCAGATAGCTCGCGTGCACCCCCCGCTGGACAAACCCCTCCAGGCGGCGCTCCGGATGCGTGAGCCCCCACGCGGGAGCCGCCCCGGCGCCCGGCTCCAGCACCGTCCGATGGAACTCGTGCCCCCGCACCCGTGTCCCGGTCGCCGCCAGCGCGCTGTCACCGACCGCCACCGCCTCGCGGTAGCCCAGCGTCAGCCGCCCCGACATCCGGGCGTCGGCGTCGAGCACGCCGCACATCGGCTTCCCGTCCAGGGAGCGCGCCAGATACAGCAGCCCGGCGCACTCGGCGGCCACCGGTGCGCCGGAGTGCGCCAGCTCCGAGACGGTTTTGCGCAGCGGCTCGTTGGCCGACAGCTCGGGCGCGTAGACCTCCGGAAAACCGCCACCGATCACCAGGCCCGCGGTCCCGGCCGGAAGCCGCTCGTCACGCAGCGGGTCGAACGGGACGACATCCGCGCCGGCCGCCGTGAGCAGTTCCGTGTGTTCCGCGTACGAGAAGGTGAACGCGGACCCGCCGGCCACGGCCACCACCGGCCGGGCACCCCCCGGCGGCACGACCGGTTCGAGATCCGGCGCCCAGGCCGCCGCGTCCAGCGGCGGCGCGCTGCGCGCCAGCGCGAGGAGCGCGTCCAGATCGCACCCGGCGCGTACCCGCGCGGCCAGCTCCCGCATCGAGTCCAGCGCGTCCGCGTGCCGCTCCGCGACCGGCACCAGACCGAGATGACGTGACGGCGTGCCGACCAGATCGGTGCGCCGCAGCACCCCCAGCACCGGCACACCCGACTCGTCCAGCGCGTCGCGCAGCAGCCGCTCGTGCCGGTCGGTGGCGACCTTGTTGAGGATCACCCCGCCGATCCGTACCTCCGGGTCCCAGGACGCGAAGCCGTGCACCAGCGCCGCCACCGAACGCGACTGCGACGAGGCGTCCACCACCAGCACGACCGGCGCCCGCAGCAGCTTCGACACCTGCGCGGTGGAGGCCAGTTCGCCCTGGCCCGAGGCGCCGTCGTAGAGCCCCATCACGCCTTCGACGATCGCGAGGTCGCAGCCCGCCGCGCCGTGCGCGAAGAGCGGCCCGATCAGCCCGGGGCCGCACAGGTAGGCGTCCAGATTGCGGCCCGGACGTGTCCGGCCCCCGGCCGACACCGCCAGCGCGTGATATCCCGGATCGATGTAGTCGGGCCCGGCCTTGTGCGGGGACACGGCGAGGCCGCGCTCCGAGAAGGCGGCCATCAGGCCCGTGGCGACCGTGGTCTTGCCGCTGCCGGACGACGGCGCGGCGACGACCAGGCGCGGGACGTTCACCACTCGATGCCCCTCTGGCCCTTCTGGCCCGCGTCCATCGGGTGCTTGACCTTGGTCATCTCGGTGACGAGGTCCGCGAAGTCCAGGAGTTTCTCCGGGGCGTTGCGCCCGGTGATCACCACATGCTGGGTGCCGGGCCGGTCGCGCAGCACCTCGATCACCTCGTCGGTGTCCACCCAGCCCCAGTGCAGCGGGTAGGCGAACTCGTCCAGGACATAGAGCCGGTGCGTCTCGGCCGCCAGATCACGCTTGACCTGCTCCCAGCCCTCGCGCGCCGCCTCCTCGTTGGAGAGCTGCGAATCGCGCTGCACCCAGGACCAGCCCTCGCCCATCTTGTGCCAGGCGACGGAACCGCCCTCGCCGCTCGCGCCCAGCACCTTCAGCGCCTGCTCCTCGCCGACCTTCCACTTCGCGGACTTCACGAACTGGAACACCCCGATCGGCCATCCCTGGGTCCACGCGCGCAGCGCGAGCCCGAACGCCGCCGTCGACTTGCCCTTGCCGGTGCCCGTGTGGACGAGGACCAGCGGACGGTTGCGGCGCTGACGGGTGGTCAGACCGTCGTCCGGTACGACTGCCGGCTGTCCCTGTGGCATTACGCGGCCCTCCTGGGGTGCTTGATTCCGGTGGTTCCGTTGCCGCCGCCCCTGGTCCCCTGGACGTCCCTGACCAGACCGGCGATGCTGTCGGCGCGCAGCTCGTCCAGAGTGACGGCGGTGCCCGCCAGATCGGCGGCGAGGGTCCCGGCGAGACCGAGCCGTACCGGCCCCGACTCGCAGTCCACCACCACCGAGGCGGTGCCTTCCGACGCGTGCAGCCGGGCGGCGCGCGACGCGAGCGCCACTGGATCCTGGCCGCCGGTCGCCCGGCCGTCCGTCACCACCACCAGCAGCGGACGGCGCGCGGGGTCCCGCATCCGCTCCACCCGCAGGACGTCGTGCGCCTTGAGCAGCCCGGCCGCGAGCGGGGTGCGGCCACCGGTGGGCAGCGACTCCAGCCGGGCCGCGGCGGCGTCCACCGACGACGTCGGCGGCAGCGTCACCGCCGCCTCCCTGCCCCGGAAGGTGACCAGGCCGACCTTGTCCCGCCGCTGGTACGCGTCCAGCAGCAGGGAGAGCACCGCGCCCTTCACCGCGCTCATCCGCTGCCTGGCCGCCATCGACCCGGACGCGTCGACCACGAACAGCACAAGATTTCCCTCCCGCCCCTCGCGGGTCGCCTGCCGCAGATCGTCCCGGCGGACCACCAGACCGGGGCCGCTGCGCCCGCGCGCCCGCTGGTGCGGCGCCGCGGCCCGCACGGTCGCGGCGAGATGCAGTCGGGTCAGCGCGCCCCGGGGGCGCCGGGAGCCCGTCGTCCTGCCGTGTTCGGTGCGGGCCCGCGAGCGGCGTCCTGCCGCGCCCTCGCCGAGGCCCGGCACGCTCAGCATCTTCGTACGGAACGGCTCGGCGGCCCGTACGGCGGACTGCTCACCGGCCCCGGAGCCCCGTGGCCCGCTCCCGGCCTCGGGCCGCGCGGGCGTGTCATCCTGCCCTGACGCCGGCTCCCGGGGCGTGTCCTGCGCTTCGGGACCGGACGCCGGCGGCTGCCCGCCACCCCCCGGACCGCCGGGCCCGCCACCGGGCCCGCCGTCGGGGTCGTCGGGGCCGTCAGGGCCAGCGGGGTCGTCGGGGTCGTCAGGGCCGGCGGGGCCGAACTCCTCCAGCGTGTCGTCCAGCTTCTCCTCGTCGAGCCCCGGCGCGTCGAAGGGATTACGGCGCCGCCGGTGCGGCAGCGCCAGCAGCGCGGCCTGCCGTACGTCCTCCGCGAGCACCTCGGTACGCCCGGCCCAGGCGGCCAGCGCCGTGGCCGTCCTGGCCATCACGATGTCCGCGCGCATCCCGTCCACCTCGAAGGCGGCGCAGGTCGCGGCGATCTGCAACAGCGCCGCGTCGCCCAGCCGCACCTCGGGCAGCAGCGCCCGCGCGGTGCCGATGCGCTCCCGCAGGGCGCTCTCCTCGCCGGCCCAGCGCGCGGCGAAGGCCGCCGGGTCGGCGTCGTACGCGAGCCGCCGCCGTACGACCTCCACCCGCTGTCCGGGCTCGCGCGAGGCCGCGACCTCCACGGTGAGCCCGAACCGGTCGAGCAACTGCGGCCGGAGCTCGCCCTCTTCGGGGTTCATCGTGCCGACGAGAAGGAAGCGCGCCGCGTGCCGCACGGAGACGCCCTCGCGCTCCACGTACGAGGCCCCCATGGCGGCCGCGTCCAGCAGCAGGTCGACCAGGTGGTCATGGAGGAGGTTGACCTCGTCGACATAGAGCACGCCCCGGTGCGCGTCGGCGAGCAGTCCCGGCTCGAACGCCTTCACGCCCTCCGACAGCGCCCGTTCGATGTCCAGCGCGCCGACGAGCCGGTCCTCGGACGCTCCGACGGGCAGCTCCACCATCCTGGCCGGCCGGGAGATCCCCGGCGCGTTCCCGTGCGGCCCGTCCGGGCATCCCGGGTCCGGCGCGGCCGGGTCGCAGCTGTACCGGCAGCCCGCGACGGTCGCCACCTCGGGCATCAGCGCCGAGAGCGCCCGCACCGCGGTGCTCTTCGCCGTGCCCTTCTCCCCGCGGACCAGGACACCGCCGACCGCCGGACTGACCGCGTTGAGCAGCAGGGCCAGCCGCAGATCGTCCATCCCCACCACGGCGGTGAACGGAAAGGGTGTGCTCATATGCTGATCGCTCCTTCGAGTGGACGGCGTCCGGCGGCACGGGTACGACGGCGGGAACACACCGGGGTGCCCCCGCCAAAACGGGTGATCACGGCGCTCCCGGCGGGACGAAGGGCAGCCCCGCAGGCGCCCCCTCCTCGATCAGCCGCAGCAGCGCGTCCGTGTCCGCGTGCTCCTCGACGAGATCGCCGAGCAGGTCGAGCTGTTCCTCGCGGAGCGCGCCGAACCGGGTGTCGGGCGCCGGCACGAACCGCCGGCCCGCCGCCCGCGCGACCTCGGTCAGGAAGCGCCGCCGGAACGCGTCGCTCTCCAGCGCCCCGTGCCAGTGCGTGCCCTGGACGGCCCCCGACCGGCAGCCGTCCAGTGGCCGCCCCCGCGCGTCCGAGACAAACGTCTCGCCGCCGAGTACCTCCGCGACGCCGTGATGGATCTCGTACCCCTCGACGGCCTCGCCGAGTGCCCGGCCCGACGGCCTGGCCAGGGTCTTCTCCCGGTCGAAGCGGATTCGCACGGGCAGCAGGCCGAGCCCCGCGACACTGCCCGCCCGCGACTCGACCTCGTCGTCTATGCGCTCGCCCAGGATCTGGTAGCCACCGCAGATCCCCAGCACGGGACGGCCCTCGGCGGCCCGCCGGACGATCGCGTCGGCCAGCCCGCGCTCACGCAGCCACGCCAGGGCCCGCACCGTGCCGCGGGTGCCGGGCAGGACCACCAGATCGGCGTCGGCCAGCTCCTCGGCCCGGTCCACGAACCGCACCACGACCCCCGGCTCCGCCGCGAGCGCGTCCACATCGGTGAAGTTGGACATCAGGGGTACGGCGGGCACCGCGACCCGCAGCACGTCCTCGCCGTACGGGGGAGACACCCGGGACTCGCGGGCGCCGCCCCGCAGGGACACCCGGAGCCCATCCTCCTCGTCGATCCCCAGGCCGTGCCGGTACGGCAGCACACCCAGCGTGGCCCGCCCGGTCAGGCCGCGCAGCATCTCCAGGCCCGGTTCCAGCAGGGACACATCACCGCGGAACTTGTTCACGAGATAGCCGGCGACCAGCGCCTGGTCCTCCGGACTCAGCAGCGCGGTCGTCCCGAAGAACGAGGCGAAGACCCCGCCGCGGTCGATGTCCCCGACCACGACCACCGGCAGCCGCGCGGCCCGCGCCACGCCCATGTTCACGATGTCGGTACGGCGCAGATTGATCTCGGCAGGACTGCCCGCCCCCTCGCAGATCACGGCGTCATGGGTGCGCCGCAGCTCTTCCAGGCACTCAAGGACCGTGCCCAGCAGGGCTTCCCGTCCGCCCCCGGCGGACGACGCGGCGGAGCCGGACGGCCCGCCGGATCCGAAGAACCCCCGGGCGCTCATCTCGCCGACCGGACGCCCCATCAGCACCACCTGGCTGCTGCGGTCACCGCCCGGTTTCAGCAGTACGGGGTTCATCAGGGCGGTCGGCTCCACCCGGGCCGCCTGCGCCTGCATCGCCTGCGCCCGGCCGATCTCCGCGCCTTCGCGGGTCACGAACGAGTTCAGCGACATGTTCTGCCCCTTGAAGGGCGCGACCCTGACCCCCCGGCGCGCCAGCCACCGGCAGATCCCCGCCGTGACGACGCTCTTCCCGGCGTCCGAGGTGGTCCCGGCCACCAGCAGCCCGCCACCGAGCCTGTTCCGGCTCATCCGTGTCCCTTTCCGGCAGCCGCCGCGCCCGCGCGGGACGCGGCGGCCCGGCGTATCGCGCCGTACCCGAGGCGGCCCGCGACACAGGCCGCCAGCGCCAGGGTGCTCACCCGGCGCGACAGGCGCACCGCCCGCTCGATGTCCGCGACCTCGACGGGCCGCCCTTCGCCGTTCAGCACCGGCCGGTGCTCGATCCGGCCGCCGTACGCGAGCGTCCCGCCGAGACGTACGCCCAGCGCCCCCGCGAACGACGCCTCCACCGGGCCCGCGTTGGGACTCGGATGCCGCCCCGCGTCGCGCCGTGCCGCGCGCACGGCCCCGCGCGGGTCGCCGCCCGCCGGCACGGCCAGCGCGGCGGTCAGCCGGGCCCCGGGCCAGCCGACGACATCGTCGAGGCGCGCCGAGGCCCAGCCGAAGCGGCGGTGGACGGCGGACTTGTGACCCACCATCGCGTCCAGCGTGTTCACCGCCCGGAACCCCACCAGACCGGGCACGCCCGCGACCGCTCCCCACACCAGCGCGCCGACCACGGCGTCCGAGGTGTTCTCGGCGACGGACTCCACGACGGCCCGCGCGATCTGCTGCCCGTCCAGTGCCTGCGGATCGCGTCCGCACAGCCGGGGCAGCCGCTCCCGGGCCAGTCCGATGTCCCCGGCGGCGAGCGCGTCGCCGATGGCCCGCGCCTCCCGTCCCAGCGAGGTGCCGCCGACGACGGCCCAGGTGGCGGCGGCGGTCAGCGCCACGGAGGCGGCGCGGTGGTCCCGTACGCCCCGGGCGGCGAGCGCCGCGGCACCGGCGGCGCCGCCGACGCACACCGCGGTGTGCAGCGCGCCCCAGCCGCGGTGGTCACGCCACAGGACCCGCTCGACGGCCGAGGCGGCCCGGCCGAACGCGGCGACCGGGTGGCCGCGGCGCGGATCGCCGAACAGCCGGTCGCCCAGGAGGCCGGCGGTCGCGCCGTACGCGAAGATCCGTCCGGCGGCAGCACCGCGGCCAGGCATGAAGAAGTGTCCTCACTCAGGGTCCGCGCCCCGGCTCGACGTGTCGCGGCGGCGAGAGTTCCTGGCTCCTGGGGGACGGGGCTCCCAGTGACAGTGGCGGGACCGCGCCGGATTCGCACCGGCTTCCTCTTCTGCCTCCGTAAATGGCCCCGGCAGTCCACCACGCTGCCCGAACACCCGTCAACTCATCGCTGACCTGCGACGGGACAGTGTGCCGAGACCCACATGGCGCGCCCGCGCCCCGAGACACGACGGAGCCGGTCCCGGCGCACCCGGGCGCGGGGACCGGCGGGCGTGGGGGTGGAGCCCCCGGCCGCTCAGACGACGATCAGATGGATCCCGTAGGCCACGGCCGCCCCGCAGAGCGCGAAGCAGACATAGGCGCCCGCACGGGCCACCGCCGCCCCGCCGGAACCCCCGGAGGCCGCCGGCGGGCGCTTGGCGAGCCCCACGACGCCGAGGGTGAACAGGCCCACGAGTCCGATCGTGGCCGCGAGGCTGACCCCGAACACGGAGCCGAGCGCCATCCAGTCGATGTACATGTTGCTGTCCTTAGAGGTCGCCCGAAGGGGTGGGGGAGGAATGAGCAGGCCGGGAGGGGAAGCCCGGCAGGGCGCCGGAGGAAGGCGACACCGCCCGGCCCATTCGCGCGCCCCCTACACCGTGGCGGTCCGCGCCGGCTCGCCGGCGTCGACCGCGGGGGACGGGATGGTGGTCGAGAGGCCCGGCGCGACACCGGTCGTGTGCGGCGGGGGGACGGTCGCCAGGGCGGCCGTGACGATGTCCGCGGGCTCGGCGGCGGTGACATTCGTGTGGTCGACCGGCTGCCGCCGCGAGGCGAGCCAGATCGCCCCGGAGACCGCGACGAGCAGCACGGCGACCACCGTCACGCCCCAGGCGCCCTGCCCGGTCAGGAACTCGGCTCCGGCGGCGACCAGTCCCGCGGACGGCAGGGTCAGGCCCCAGGCGACGAACATCCGGGTGGCGGTGGACCAGCGGACCACGCCGCCCCTGCGGCCGAGGCCCGCGCCCATCACGGCGCCCGAGCAGGACTGGGTCGTGGAGAGCGAGAAGCCCAGGTGGGAGGAGGCCAGGATGACGGTCGCCGCACTGGTCTGGGCGGCGAAGCCCTGCTGTGGCCGGAGATCGGTCAGGCCGGTGCCCATGGTGCGGATGATGCGCCAGCCACCGAGATACGTGCCGAGCGCGATCGCGGTGCCGGCGGAGACGATGACCCACAGCGGCGGATTGGCCCCGGGGGCGAGGACGCCACCGGTGACCAGGGCGAGCGTGATCACACCCATGGTCTTCTGCGCGTCATTGGTGCCATGGGCGAGGGAGACGAGCCCCGCGGAGGCGATCTGCCCGGCGCGGTAGCCCTTGGCGGTGGCCTTCTCGTCCGTACGGCTGCCGATCAGATAGGTCAGCCGGGTGGCGAGCAGGGCAGCGAGGCCGGCCACGACGGGTGCGGCGAGCGCGGGGATCAGGACCTTGGTGATGACCACACCGCCGTTGACGCCCGAAGTGCCGACCGACATCAGTGTGGCGCCGATCAGGCCGCCGAAGAGCGCGTGGGAGGAGCTGGACGGCAGACCGAGCAGCCAGGTGAAGAGATTCCAGAGGATGGCGCCGACGAGCGCCGCGAAGATCACTTCGGTCTGGATGCCCTGTTCGTTGATGAGCCCGCCGGAGATGGTCTTGGCGACCTCCACGGACAGGAACGCGCCGACGAGATTCAGCACGGCGGACATGGCCACCGCGATCTTGGGCTTCAGTGCGCCGGTCGAGATGGTCGTCGCCATCGCGTTGGCGGTGTCGTGGAAACCGTTCGTGAAATCGAACACGAGAGCCGTCACGATCACGATCGCGAGCAGCAGCGTGATGTGTTCCATTTACCCAGGCAATCGTTTGACGTCGGTGGCCGCGGTGAACTTATGGAATCAGAGTGAACGGAAGGTGAACTGGATAAGGCTTCGCGGTGCCCTCGTGTGAGGAGATGTTGCTCCGTATGCACCGGGGGCCGGCGGCCGTGACGGCGACCCGCCCCGCCTGACAGGATCACCGCATGACCGGGCATCAGCGGCAGGACGCGACGGCGGGCGATCAGCGGCCGGACGACGTCGCCCGCGCATGGCGGGATCTTGTGGCCACGGCCCGCAGGACGGCGGCCGAGGGACTCGTCGTCGGCACCTCGGGCAATGTGTCGGCGCGGGTCGGCGAACTGATCTTGGTCACCCCGAGCGGTGTGCCGTACGACCGGCTGACGGCCGGGGACACCGTCGCCGTCGATCTCGACGGCCGGCAGGTGCTCGGCGATCTCGTCCCCACCAGCGAACTCCCGCTGCACCTGGCCGTCTACCGGAACACCCCGGCCGCCGCCGTGGTCCACACCCACGCGGTGCACGCCACCGCGGTCTCCACGCTCGTCCCCGAACTGCCCCCGATCCACTACATGGCGGCGGCCTTCGGCGGCTCCGTCCGGGTCGCGCCGTACGCGCTGTACGGCACCGACCAACTGGCCGCCGGCATGCTGGACGCCCTGCGCGACCGCACGGCCTGCCTGCTCCAGAACCACGGCACCGTCGTCTACGGCCACACTCTTGACAAGGCGTACGACGACACGGCCCAACTGGAATGGATGTCCCGACTCTGGCTGGCCGCCGCTGCCGTGCCGGGCCACACCCCGGCGCTGCTGTCACCGGCGCAGGTACGCGAGGCCGGGGAGAAGTTCAAGGGCTACGGCCAAAACCGCTGAGCACCCGCGCGGCCGGCCCCTGGGCGCCCACGGGCCCGGGCCTCGCCCACCGACGGACGACGCCCACTGGCCGAGGCGGGCGGGCATGACGACACTGGACCTGTGCGCCCGGCTACAGCGACGGCAGCGGCCGTCTCCACACTGATCGGGGTCGGCGCGGCTGCGGTCGCCGTCGGCCGGTACGCGGGCGACGCCGCGCTCAAGGTGTCGCCGGGGCGGCCCCTGCCCGGCGACCCCCGCCTCACCGTGCACGCCACGGCCGCCGGACAGGTCACCCTGACCCGCTGCCTCGCCTCGCTGCGCCCCGGCACCTACGGACTTGAGGGGGCCGGCGTCCACGCGGTCGTCGGGCCCGTCCTGGAGGGCGTGCCGCACGCCGCCGACACCGTCGTCCGCAGGCTGGAGAGCGTCACCCGCGGCAGCCTCGCCAAGGGCACCAGGGTCCGCCTCACCCCCCAGGCGCACAGCGGCGACCCGACCACCGCGCTCGACCTCGACCACAAGGACGTGGAGGTCGCCGGCGAACTCGGTGCCCTGCCCGCGTGGTTCGTCCCGGGACAGCGCGAGACCTGGGTGATCACCACCCACGGGCTGGGCACCACCCGCGAGCACCCCCTGAACATCATGGGTTTCCTGGCGGAACTGGAACTCCCGGTGCTCGACCTGGCCTACCGGGGCGACCCGGGCGCGCCCCGGTCCCCCGACGGTCTCGGCCACCTCGGCGAGTCCGAGTGGCGCGACCTCGACGCGGCGATCCGCTACGCCGTCCGTTACGGCGCCGACCGCGTGATCCTGATCGGCTGGTCCATCGGCGCGACGATGGCCCTGCACGCCGTCGTCGACTCCACGCTCACCGAACGGATCTCCGGGCTGGTGCTCGACTCGCCGGTGCTGGACCGGGAGGCCACCGTGCGGGCGCTCGCCACCGCCCGCCGCGTCCCCGGACCGCTGCTGCCGCTCGCGGTCAGGGCGGCCCAGGGCAGGACGGGGCTCCGCGGGGACCTGCTGCGTCGGGCCACCGACACCCGCACCCTGCATGTTCCGACGCTGATCTGCCACGGCCCGGACGACGCCCTCGCCTCCTGGGACGCCTCCCGCGAGCTCGCCGCCGGCCGCCCCGACCTGATCAGTCTCCACACCGTCGCGCACGCGCCGCACGCCGCGATGTGGAACGCCGATCCGGCGGGATACGAGGAGGCGCTGCGCCGTTTCCTCACCCCGCTGCTGTAGCGCCCGGCCCGGACCCCGTCCTCCGCCTCGCGATCCGCCAGGTCCTCCGCCGGCCCCGGGCCCGCCCCGTCCCGACCGGTCCTCAAGCCGTCCGCACGCCGCCCAGCAGGACTTTTCCCGCCCGGCTCCGCCGGCGCCCCGCCTCCGCCGGAGGAGCCCTTCCGGCCGCCCCGGAGCGACGGAACAGATTCCGTTTGGGCTTTCGGGCGGTCACCGGGAAGACTGCTCCCGTGACGTCCCGAAAGCCTGATGAGCAATTGGCGCGCAACTCCAGACTCCGACTCGTCCGCCCGAGGTCGTTGGCCACGGCCCGTCGGGCCGTGACCGATGGACGCGGCAGGCCGGCACCCCGGCCGCCCGAGGGCACTCCGCCCCCCGCGGAACTGGCCCGCCAGGCGAGGGAGGTCCTCGCCGATGCCGTGCGGATCGCCCGCTGGGCGGCCGTCGACCGGGACCCGGGCGCGGGTCCACTCACCGAGGCCGCACAGGAACGGGCCGCCGCCGCACTGGAGCTGACACCGGACCAGGTGCGCGCGAGCTGGGACCGCGCCCGGCTGGCGGGCCTCGTCGAGCTGCACGGCGGCACCGTACGTCCCGGCTGGCGGCTCCAGGCATGGGACCGCGACGACAGCGCCGTCCAGCGCGGCTGGGTCGCGCTCTTCGACGCCTGGTCGCTCGTCCACCCGGCCCCCGCCGATGTCGCCCCCGCCACGGTCGCCGAAGTCGTCGAAGCCGTCCCCCAGGTGCTCTCGCTCCTCCAGCTCTCGGCCGGCCCCGTGCTCGTACCGGCCCTGCTCGATCTGCTGCGGCAGCGCGTCGCGGAACTCCACGAGGAGCGCTGCGAGGTCCCGTACGCGCCGGGGGCCGAGCCCGCCGCCCAGGAGCCACCGGCGGACGCCCTCCTGCCTCCGCTGCTCCAGTGGGCCCTGGAGGGCCTCGCCGCCGTCGGCGCGCTGACCCTCGGCGAGGGCCAGGCGACCCTCACCCCGCTCGGGAACTGGGCGGTCTGGGTCAAGCTGGAGCAGATCTGTGTCGCGGCCCAGAGCCCCGCCGGCAATATCGAGCAGTCCGCCCAGGACATGCTCCGCGGCTGCGCCCGGCTCACCCCCGGGCCCGCCCGCGCCGAATACCGCGCCTGGCTCGCCGCCCGCACCGTCGGCAGCGCTGTCACCGAGCTGCTCGCCGTCGCCCGCGGCGAGGACGCCCTGCTGCGCGGTCTCGCCTTCGAGGCGCTGCGGGTCGTCGGCGCGCCCGCCGAGGCCGGCGTGCGGTCGGCGGCGGACGACAGCTCGCTGCGCCCCTACGCCCTGCTCTGGCTGGCCGAGTACGAGGGCGCCGACCCCGAGGACGCCGCCGACGTCCTCACCCGTGAGGAGTCGACCTGGCTCTGGGTGGACACCGCCGCGGCCGTCGCCGACCACGGGGAGAGCGATCTGCTGGTCCGTCATCTGGATTCCGCGGTCCAGGGCAATGTCCCCGCACTGCTCGACGAGATAAGAGCCGTGGGCCATCCGCGCACCGTCCAGGTGCTGGTCGCCCTGGCCGCCGCGCACCCGGATCCCGCCCTCGCCAAGGCCGTGCGCCGGGCGGCCTTCCAGGTGCACACCGGAGGCTCCTGACCCGCCACCGGAATCCCCGTGCTTCCTCCGGGCCCGCGCCGCGGCGGTGCCGGGCCCATGGACGGGCATGATCTCTCCGGCCGGGTCCGCGGTGGCGCGGACCCGGGTACCGGGCCGGGGAGCAGTTGCGCGGCCCGGCTAGACTGGCCCGTATGGCATTTCTCCTTGTGCATTAGCCGGCGTCGAAGAATCTCCTCCGCCAGCCCTCTTCCGCCGTCCATACCGCCCTGGAGTCTTTCCGTGATCACCGCAACCGGCGTCGAGCTGCGCGCCGGAGCCCGCGTCCTCATCGAGTCCGCCTCGTTCCGCATCGCCAAGGGCGACCGCATCGGTCTGGTCGGCCGCAACGGAGCCGGCAAGACCACCCTCACCAAGTGCCTCGCGGGCGAGGGCATCCCCGCCGCCGGCACCATCACCCGCTCCGGCGAGGTCGGCTATCTGCCGCAGGACCCTCGCACCGGCGACCTCGACGTCCTCGCGCGCGACCGCATCCTCTCCGCCCGCGACCTCGACTCCGTGCTGCGGAAGATGCGCGAGAACGAGGAGCGGATGGCGAACGGCAAGGGCGCCACCCGCGAGAAGGCGATGAAGAAGTACGAGCGGCTGGAGACGGAGTTCCTCACCAAGGGCGGCTACGCCGCCGAGGCCGAGGCCGCCACCATCGCCGCCGCGCTCGGACTGCCCGACCGGGTGCTCGGCCAGCCCCTGCACACGCTCTCCGGCGGCCAGCGCCGCCGGGTGGAGCTGGCGCGCATCCTCTTCTCCGACGCCGACACCCTGCTGCTCGACGAGCCCACGAACCACCTCGACGCGGACTCCATCGTCTGGCTGCGCGACTACCTCAAGACGTACCGCGGCGGCTTCATCGTGATCTCCCACGATGTCGACCTGGTCGAGACGGTCGTCAACAAGGTCTTCTACCTGGACGCCAACCGCTCCCACATCGACGTCTACAACATGGGCTGGAAGCTCTACCAGCAGCAGCGCGAGGCCGACGAGAAGCGCCGCAAGCGCGAGCGGGCCAACGCGGAGAAGAAGGCCGCCACCCTGAACTCCCAGGCCGACAAGATGCGCGCCAAGGCCACCAAGACCGTCGCCGCGCAGAACATGGCCCGCCGCGCCGAGCGGCTGCTGTCCGGCCTCGAAGCCGTGCGCCAGTCCGACAAGGTCGCCAAGCTGCGCTTCCCCGAGCCCGCCCCCTGCGGCAAGACGCCGCTGACGGCGGAGGGCCTGTCGAAGTCGTACGGCTCCCTGGAGATCTTCACCGATGTCGATCTGGCCATCGACAAGGGCTCCCGGGTGGTGATCCTCGGCCTCAACGGCGCGGGCAAGACCACGCTGCTGCGGCTGCTGGCCGGGGTCGAGAAGCCCGACACCGGGCAGGTGACCCCGGGCCACGGCCTCAAGCTCGGCTACTACGCCCAGGAGCACGAGACGCTGGACCCGGAGCGCTCCGTCCTGGAGAACATGCGCTCCTCCGCGCCGGACCTGGACCTCGTCGACGTCCGCAAGACGCTCGGTTCCTTCCTGTTCTCCGGAGACGACGTCGACAAGCCCGCCGGGGTGCTCTCCGGCGGTGAGAAGACCCGGCTCGCGCTGGCGACCCTGGTCGTCTCCTCCGCCAATGTGCTGCTGCTGGACGAGCCGACCAACAACCTCGACCCGGCCAGCCGTGAGGAGATCCTCGGCGCGCTCCGTACGTACAAGGGAGCGGTCATCCTGGTCACCCACGACGAGGGCGCCGTCCACGCGCTGGAGCCGGAGCGGATCATCCTGCTGCCCGACGGGGTCGAGGATCTCTGGGGCGCGGACTACGCGGACCTGGTCGCGCTCGCCTGACAGCCGGGCCGCCCCGGCCTGGCCGTCTCATGATCCAGAGACGTGATCCACTCACGTGATCCACTCCGTATGGATCATTCGGCTCAGCAGTGATCCTTCATCTGTGTGAGTGCGTCTCGTACTGCGGCGCGCCGCGCGACGGACCCGACCGTCCCGGCCTTGACCCCCGCGAACCCGTCCGCACGCCGCTGACCTGGCACTTCCCCCATACCTGCGTCCCCGTTCTCAGGCGGGTGTCGCCGGAATAGGTAACTCCACCCGTATCCGGACCCGGAAAGCGGCCAAAGCCGCTCCCACGGACCTTGCCGAATGGGTGGCCAGGACGCCCGTGAGGGGTGATCATGAGAAGTCCAGAGCGCACTTCCCATGAGGAGGCACGGGTGGCCGAGACTCTGAAGAAGGGCAGCCGGGTAACCGGCGCCGCGCGTGACAAGCTCGCGGCAGACCTGAAGAAGAAGTACGACAACGGTGCGAGCATCCGGGCGCTGGCCGAAGAGACCGGCCGTTCCTACGGATTCGTTCACCGGATGCTCAGTGAGTCCGGAGTCACGCTGCGGGGACGTGGCGGAGCGACGCGAGGCAAGAAGGCCGCTTCGGCCTGACGACCGAGCACGACTCCTCCGGCCACCGGTTCGGATGGTGGCCACCCGGTCGATCCCATGATCGCCCAGGTGGTTACTGTGCAGTCACTTGGCTCGATGCCTGACTGCCCGAACCGGAGGCGCCCCATGACTTCGCTCGAATCCGTACTCGACAAGGACGGCGTACGGCTCACCGTCGAGGACGCGCTCGCCACGGTGACTCTCACCAATCCGGCCAAACGCAATGCCCAGTCTCCCGCTCTGTGGCGGGCATTGGCAGAGGCCGGAAGGGCGTTGCCGGGCAGTGTGCGGGTCGTGGTGCTGCGCGGTGAGGGCTTGTCCTTCTCCGCGGGGCTCGACCGGCAGGCGTTCACCCCCGAGGGTTTCGACGGCGAGCCGTCATTTCTGGATCTCGCGCGGGGCTCTGACGCGGACCTCGACGCGGCCATCGCCGGATACCAGGAGGGCTTCACCTGGCTGCGGCGTACGGACGTGGTATCGATCGCGGCCGTTCAGGGGCACGCGATCGGAGCCGGCTTCCAGCTCGCTCTCGCGTGCGATCTCCGGATCGTCGCCACGGATGTGCGGTTCGCCATGCGCGAGACCAGCCTCGGCCTGGTCCCCGACCTCACCGGCACCCACCCGCTGGTGGGGCTCGTCGGTTACGCGCGTGCGCTGGAGATCTGCGCCACGGGCCGCTTTGTCGAGGCCGAGGAGGCCGAACGGACCGGCCTCGCCAACCTGGTGGTGGCGCCCGGCGAACTCGACGACGCCGTCAAGGACTTGACGGGCGCGCTGCTGGCCGCACCGCGAGACGCGGTGATCGAGACCAAGGCGCTGCTCCAGGGCGCGTCCGGCCGCTCCTTCGAGGCCCAGCGCGCCGCCGAGCGCGCCGCACAGGCCCGCCGGCTGCGCGATCTCGCCGGCCTCGCCGACTGACCTCCGCAGCTTCCCGCCGTACGGCCGCGCCGCCCGGCGCCCGGGGGCGCGCCGGTAGCTCCACTGGTCCAGCGCGCTCCGCGGATTCCGCCGCGTGTCGGGGGGCGCCGTCGACCGCTGATCCGTCCCGGCCACCGGCGGCCCCGGCCGGCCGTCGCGCGGGCCCGCCGTATCCACGGCGCGGGACCGGACGAGCGGCCTTAATGTGAGCGACAGAGCCCATCTCCGCGCGGAAAGGGATGAATGGCGATGTCAGACAGCGTGCCCCGCAACCAGGCCACGTCCTCCGGCCGGGAGCCGTCGGGCGAGGAGGGGAGAAGGCCCTCCGCCACCAGGCGTGGCGGTGGCCCTCCCGGATCCCGCGGCCGTACCACCATCGCCGACGGCGTGGTGGAGAAGATCGCCGGCCTCGCGGCCCGGGACGTGCTCGGTGTACACGCCATGGGAAGCGGGATGTCCCGGACGTTCGGCGCCGTGCGTGACCGTGTTCCCGGCGGCGGCAAGGCGTCCGTCAGCCGAGGCGTGAAGGCCGAGGTGGGAGAGGTACAGACGGCGCTCGATCTGGAGATCGTCGTCGACTACGGAGTCTCGATCACCGATGTCGCCGTCGCCGTACGCGAGAACGTCATCTCCGCGGTCGAGCGGATGACGGGACTTGAGGTCGTCGAGGTCAATATCGCGGTCAGCGATGTGAAGCTGCCCGACGAGGACGATGACGAAGGACCGGAGACACGGCTCCAGTAGCGGTCCGGGAAACGCGGAGGAGCGGAAGAGGAGCGCACGATGAGCATGGCTGTGGTCGGCCTGTTGGCCGGTATGGCGCTCGGATTCGCCGGCTATTTCGGCGGCTTCGGAGCCTTTGTGCTGGTGGCCGCGCTGGGTGCGGTCGGGTTCATGGCCGGGAGGTTCCTGGACGGCGATCTGGAGCCCGGCTACTTCTTCCGCAGTCGCGAACGCGACGACCGGCGGCGGTGACCTCGCGTGGCCGGTGACCGGATGGCGGCCGGCGAGCGCGGGGCGACCACCATCGCCGACCGCGTCGTCGCGAAGATCGCCGCGCAGGCCGCGCGGGAAGCGCTCGGCGTACTGCCGGAGGGAGGGGCCGCGCCGCACGCCAGCGTGACGGTGCACCGTGACACCGCGCATGTGCGGGTGGGCATCGAACTGGACTATCCCTCCGACATCGGCGGCCTGTGCCGTGCCGTGCGTCACCAAGTGGCCCTGCGGGTACACGCGCTGGCGGGCATGGAGGTGCCCGAAGTGGTAGTGCGGGTCGAAGAGCTGCACTCCGTCCATTCGCGCGGCGCGGCACAGGGGAGAATCCGATGAGCGAACCCGTGGCCGGGGGCACCGGCCAGGAGAGGGAAGACGAGCGGGGCGGCGTACTGGAGCTGGACCCGTCGAGCTCCGCCACCCGGTACGAGCCGGAGCCGCCGGCGGACGACGGCGCGGGCGGCAGGGCCGGACGCTTCTGGTCCTCCCGCCGGATCCCCGCCGCCCTGGTCGCCCTGGTCGTTCTCGGCGCCGCCGCGCTGCTGCTGTACGACATCGCGGCCGTGCGGGCCGGCCATCCCGCCATGGCCTGGCGCCGCGAGCTCGCCGGCGAACTGGCCCGGCAGCCGCTCGACCAGACCTGGGTGCTGGTGGCCGCGGCCGTCGCGATGGCCCTCGGGGTGTGGCTGGTCGCGCTCGCGCTCACCCCCGGACTGCGCGGAGTGCTGCCCATGCGGCGGGACTTCGGAGAGGTCCGTGCCGGACTCGACCGGGACGCCGCCGCGCTGGTGCTGCGCGACCGCGCCATGGAGGTCTCCGGGGTGCAGTCGGCTCGGGTGCGGGTGGGCCGCTCCCGGGTGAAGGCGCGTGCCCAGTCCCACTTCCGGGAACTCGACGACGTACGCGCGGACTTGCGCGACGTGCTGGGCGCCGGCATCAGGGAACTGGGCCTCGCCAGCCCGCCCGCCCTGTCGGTGCGAGTCCGCAGGCCCACGAAGAAGAGGTGACGGTGTGATCAGGGTGGTCAACCGCGTACTGCTGGCCCTGATCGGCCTGGTACTGCTCTGTGCGGGCGGTTTGGTGCTCGCGCAGGGGGTGGGATGGCCGGTGCCGTCCTGGTGGCCGTACGGCGGACCGCACGATGTGCTGCTGAGCCGGGTGAACCGCCTGCGGTGGCGCGGGGACGGCTGGTGGTGGCCCGCCGTCATCGCCGCCCTGGCGGTCGTGGTCGTGCTGGCGCTGTGGTGGCTGCTGGCCCAGTTCCGGCGGTCCCGGCTGGCGGAGGTCCTGGTCGACACGGGCGACGGCGAAGGGGCGCTGCTGCGCGGCCACGCGCTGGAGCACGTGCTGGCGAGCGAGGCCGAGTCGATGGACGGGGTGGCCCGCGCGAGGGTCAGGCTGACGGGCCGCCGAGGCGCTCCGTCGGTGCGCCTGCGGATGCTCCTGGACCCTCACGCGGCGCCCGGTGAGGCGCTGAGGCGGCTCGCCCGCGAGGCGCTCACCCATGCCCGTGACTCGGCGAACCTGAAGGCGTTGCCGGCCCAGGTCCGGCTCCGTGCGGCGAAGCACCGCGCGGAGCGGGTGACCTGACGGCCGGTTCCCGGCCGGGGCACGGGCAGCCCGCAGCGCCGCCACACGCCCGCGCCCTAGAAACCGTGCCGCGCGCCGCCGTCCACCGGCAGCATCAGGCCGGTCAGATAGGACGCGGCGGGGGAGAGCAGGAACGCCGCCGTGCCGCCGAACTCCTCCGGGGTGCCGTAGCGGCGCAGCGGTATGCGCGACTCGTTTTTCGCCTTCGCCGCCGCCGCGTCGCCCGACAGGGCGTCGAGTTCGCGCACCCGGTCCGTGTCGATCCGGGACGGCAGGAGGCCGACGACCCGGATGCCGCGCGGGCCGAGTTCGTTCGCGAGGGACTTCGCGAAGCCGGCCAGCCCCGGCCGCAGACCGTTGGAGATGGTCAGGCCCGCGATCGGTTCGTGCACCGATCCCGAGAGGACGAAGCCGATGACACCGCCCTCACCCAACTCCTCCGCCGCCGCGCGCGCCAGCCGTAGCGCTCCCAGGAAGACGGACTCGAACGCCGTCTGCCACTGCTTGTCCGTGGTGTCCGCGGCGAAGCCCGGTGCCGGGCCGCCGACGCTGATCAGGATGCCGTCGAAGCCGCCGAACCGCTCTCGGGCCGCGCCGATGAGGCGCTGCGGGGTGGCCGGGTCGGCGTTGTCGGCGGCGAGCCCGTGAACGCCGGAACCGATCGCGCCGGCCGCCTCCGTGACGCCGCGCTCGTCGCGTCCGGAGATGACCACCTTCGCGCCCTCGGCCGCGAGTGCCTCCGCGGCGGCACGGCCCAGCCCCCGCGACGCGCCGGTGACGACATAGACGCGGTTCCTCAGTCCAAGATCCATGGACCTATCCTGCCGTGCCCCTCCCCGCCAGGGTAAGGGCTGTCACCACCAGTCCGATGTGGCTGAACGCCTGTGGGTAGTTGCCGAGTTGGCGTCCGGCCACCGGGTCGTACTCCTCGGAGAGCAGCCCGACGTCATTGCGCAGCGAGAGCAGCCGCTCGAAGAGCTCCCTGGCCTCCTCGGTCCGCCCCGTCATATGAAGGGCGTCGGCCAGCCAGAACGAGCAGACCAGGAACGTCCCCTCGTCACCGGGCAGGCCGTCGATCGCGGGACCCGTCGTGCTGTAGCGGCGGACGAGGCCGCTCTGACCCAACTCCGCCCGCACCGCGTCGACCGTGCCGACGACCCGCGGATCGTCCGGCGGCAGAAAGCCGACCCGGGGGATGAGGAGCGTCGCCGCGTCCAGTTCCGTGGAGCCGTACGACTGGGTGAAGGTGTTCCGCTCCGGGTCGTACCCCTTCTCGCACACCTCCCGGTGCACCTCGTCGCGCATCGTCCGCCACCGCTTCACATCGCCGCTGAGCGAGTGATCGGCCTCCAGCGCGCGTACGGCCCGGTCGGCGGCGACCCAGGCCATCACCTTGGAGTGGACGAAGTGCCGGCGCGGCCCGCGGACCTCCCAGAGGCCCTCGTCCGGTTCCCGCCACTTCGACTCCAGGAAGTCCAGCAGGGCGAGCTGAAGACTCCAGGCGTGCGGCTTCGGCGAGAGCCCCGCCATCCGCGCGACATGGAAGGAGTCTATGACCTCGCCGTAGACGTCGAGCTGGAGCTGGTCGACGGCGTTGTTGCCGATACGGACGGGCGCGGACCCCTCGTAACCGCTCAGCCAGGGCAGCTCGCTCTCCGGCAGCCGCCGCTCACCGGCGAGCCCGTACATGATCTGCAGGTCCGCCGGGTCCCCGGCGACCGCGCGCAGCAGCCAGTCGCGCCAGGCCGCGGCCTCGTCCAGATAGCCGACCGACAGCAGGGCGCCGAGCACCAGGGTCGAGTCGCGGAGCCAGCAGTAGCGGTAGTCCCAGTTCCGTACGCCGCCCGGATCCTCCGGCAGGGAGGTGGTGGGCGCCGCCACGATGCCGCCGGTCGGCCCGTAGGTGAGCCCCTTGAGCGTGATGAGGGAGCGCATGACGGCGGCGCGGTACGGGCCTTCGTACCCGCACTGCGCGGCCCAGGTCTCCCAGTCCTCCAGGCTGTGCTCCAGTGACTCGTACGGGTCCACGAGCGCCGGACGCGGCTCGTGCGAGGGATGCCAGGTGAGGACGAACGCCACCTTCTCGCCCGCGCCGACGGTGAACGAGGAACGCGTACTGAAGCGCTGGCCCCAGGTCTTGACCGGGGGTTCGCTGCGCAGCCACACGGAGTCGGGGCCCGCCACCGCCACCCGGTGCCCGTCCGAGCGGCGCACCCAGGGCACCACGGAACCGAAGTCGAAGCGCAGCTTCATGGTGGAGTCCATCTCGACGGAGCCGCTGACTCCCTCCACGATCCGCACCACATCGGGCGCCACATCGCGCTGCGGCATGAAGTCGATGACTTTCACCACGCCCGTCGGGGTCTCCCACACGGATTCCAGCACCAGCGAGTCACCCAGGTAGCCGCGCCGGGTGCAGTCGCCCGCGCCCGTGGGCGCGATCCGCCAGTGGCCGTTGTCCTCGTCGCCGAGCAGCGCGGCGAAGCAGGCCGCCGAGTCGAAACGCGGCAGGCACAGCCAGTCGATCGAACCGTCCATGCCGACCAGGGCGGCGGTCTGCAGATCGCCGATGAGCGCGTAGTCCTCGATACGTTGGGTCACGCCACCCCTGTTCCCGCGCCGCGCGCAGGCTAAGCAGTGGTCAGACGGCCGCGCTCGCGGGCTCGGATTCCGGTGCGGGGATCCCCTGCCTCGCGGCCGCTTCCCGGTCGCGCTTCTCACGGCGTACGAGAATCACCCAGCCGACGGGCACTCCGGCGGCGAACAGCCACCACTGGACGGCGTAGGCCATATGGGGGCCGATCGAGCTGTCGTCGGGATCCTGGATCTGCTCCGGGCTCCCGCCGGCCGGCACGGGCGAGGTCTGCTCCACATAGCCGCCGAGCACGGTGCGGCCCAGGTACGCGTGCTGCTGCCCGCTGCTGATCAGCATGACCTGGCGGGGCGGCAGGTCCCGCACGTCCTTGATCCCGCTGGCCGCCGAGGTCTCGTCGGCCTTCAGCCGGCCGGTGATGGTGACCTCGCCGCGGGGAGGGGGCGGGATGTCGGGGAAGGCCCGCTGGTCGCCCGGGGCGGGGATCCAGCCGCGGTTGACGATGACCGCGCGGCCGTCCTTCAGGACGAGCGGGATCAGGACGTGGTAGCCGACCTGGTCGTCACGGGAGGTCCGGCGGCGCACGACGACCTCGTGCGCGGGGTCGAACCGGCCGGTGGCGGTGACCCGCCGCCAGTAGTCGGCGCGGGGGACGGTGTGCCCGGGGGAGGTCAGTTCCGTCACCGGGACCGGTTCGGCCCGGAGGTTGTCCGAGATCAGGGCGTTCTGGGCGACTTTGTGTTCGTGCCGGTGAAGCTGCCAGAAGCCCAGCTCGATCATCGCGGGGATGAGGGCGAGGGCGAGGAGGGTGAGGATCACCCACTGCCGGGACAACAGGAAGCGGTACACGCTTCGACGGTACCCGGCCGGTGCCGGCCGCCGGACGGCGGGACCGGGCGGACGGCGGGGGTGTCCCGTCCGCCCGGCCTCAGACCCGGTCGACGACGCCCGTCCTGCCGGCGGCGCGGGCGCAGTGGGCGCCGCAGTACCAGTGGCTCTCGGCCTCGACCCCCTGGCCGATGATCTGGACCCGGCAGTGTTCACAGATGGGCGCCATACGGTGGATGGCGCAGGAGAAACAGTCGAAGACATGCACCGCGCCCTGCGCGTGCACCTCGAAAGACATCCCGTAGTCGTTTCCGCAGACCTCGCAACGTGCCATGCGCCACAGGGTGGGACGCCGGGCGCCGGTGCGCGAGGGGGCCGCTGGCGAGTCGCGCGCCAATCACTCGTCTGCCGGGCGGGGGCCGGGCAGCGAGGTACCCGGCGGCAGCGGAACGGGCAGGGGCAACGGCAGCGGAGTCTCCGCGGGCGGCGGTGCGGGGGCCGGGACCGGAGCGGACCCGCCCGCCGGTGCCACGTCCCGCAGGAGCTGGGTGAAGGCGCCCTCGTCGACCACGGGCGTGCCGAACGACGCGGCCTTGACCGTCTTGGACGTCGCCGCGTCCGGGTCATTGGTCACCAGCAGACTGGTCAGCCGCGACAGGCTCGTCGCCACATGCAGCCCGGCCTCCACGGCCCGGTCCTCCAGCAGCTCACGGTCGACGGAGGTGTCGCCGGAGAACGCCACCCGCATGCCCTGCACCAGCGGCCCGCCCGGCACATACCGGCCGGGATTCGGGTACGGGCAGGCCGGGCGCCTGCGCGAGGGCCGCCAGCTCGTCCCCCGGAAGGCGGGCTGATAACCGGCCCTGGGCCGCGCCGGGGCGTCCGACCACTCGGTGAGCGGCAGACATTCGAGCAGCGGCAGCCGGACGCCGTCCCTGGCCGCCGCGTGCAGACTCGGGCGGAAGGCCTCCGCCAGCACCCGCGCGTCGTCGAGCGCGTGGTGCGCGCGCTGCTGGACGACACCGAAGTGCGCCGCGAGCGACTCCAGCTTGTGATTGGGCAGCGGCAGCCGCAGCTCCTTGGAGAGCGCGATGGTGCACAGCCGCTGCCGGGTGGGCGCCGCCCGCTCCGCGCGGGCGTACTCCCGGGCGATCATCGACCAGTCGAAGACCGCGTTGTGCGCGACGAGCACCCGGCCGTCGAGCCGCTCGGCCAGCTCTCCCGCGACGTCCGGGAAGAGCGGGGCACTCTCCAGCACATCGCTCGTCAGCCCGTGGATCCACACGGGACCCGGATCGCGCTCCGGATTGACCAGGGTGTACCAGTGGTCCTCGACATTGCCCCGGGCGTCCAGGCGGTAGACGGCGGCGGACACTATCCGGTCGTCGCGGGCGAGCCCGGTGGTCTCCACGTCGACGACCGCGTACCCCTGGGGGTAGGCGGCCGGCCATGTCGTCGCAGTCGTCTGGTCGTCGAGCATGGTCACAGAGAATACGGGCCGCGACTGACAGCCCCGTCCCCCGGCCCGCCCCGGGACGCCACCGGCGGCGTGTGAGCGGGCGCTCCGTCAGGGCCCGTGCGGAGCACGCGAACGCGGGCCGCCCCCGGGGGGACGGCCCGCGCACACACGGGACCGCTTACCTGCGCACCGCGTCCAGAGCGTCGGCCACACCCGCTCCGTAGAAGCCGTTGTGGCGCTTGCCGCCCTCACAGACGGCGTCAACCTCGCCGTCACCGTCGATGTCGTACGGCGCCGGGCAGGCGACATCGTCGGCCTGCGCCGTCAGCAGCGCCTTGATGGTCCCCGCCGAGGCGTACGGGTGCGTGGACTTCAACAGCGCGGCCACACCCGCGACATGCGGAGAGGCCATCGACGTACCGGCCATGTACCCCCACGAGCCGCCCGGCAGCGGGCCCAGGATCAGGCCACTGGTCGCCGGCGGGGCCGGCGTCTGGTAGACGGTCGAGTCGCCGCCCGGGGCGGCGATGTCGATGATGCCGAGACCGTAGTTGGAGAACGACGACTTCAGGCCCTTGGCACCGGTGGAGGCGACGGTCACCACACCCGGCAACTGGGTCGGGATGTCGAGGCACTTGGACGGGTCGATCTCACGGTCGCCCGGGGTGGTGTCGTTCGGGCTGCTCGGGTCGACGATCGAGTCGGACGCGAGGTCGTAGTTCTCGTTGCCCGCCGCGGCCACATTGACCGTGCCCTTGCTCTCGGCGTACCGCGTGGCGCGGGTGAGCGCCTCGACCAGGGCCTTCTGGTCCGGGTCGCTCTTGCAGTTGAAGTACCACGGGTCGGTGTAGTAGCTGTTGTTGGTGACATCCACGCCGTGCTCGGCGGCCCACACGAAGCCGCAGACGACGGCCTCGGTGTAGAAGAAGCCGGCCGTCGTGGAGACCTTGATGCCGGCCACCTTCACGCCCGGCGCGACACCGGTGATGCCGATGCCGTTCTTCGCCGCCGCGATCTCACCCGCGACATGCGTGCCGTGCGGGCTCTCCGCGGCGCTCGGCCGCCAGGCGCCGTCCGTCGTGTCGGGCTTGCCGCCCACGCAGTTGACCGATGCCCTGCGGTCGAAGTTCGGCGCGATGTCCGGATGCGTGTCGTCGACGCCGGTGTCGATGACGGCGACCGTGACGTTCCGGCTGCCGAGGGTCTTCTGGTGCGCCTTGTCCGCCTTGATGGCGGGCAGGTCCCACTGAAGGGCCTCCAGCGGATCCTGGCCCACGGACCTGTCCGCCTTCGCGGCGGTGATCTGCTCCGCCGTGAGGGTCTGCGGCGCGCCGATGTCCGTCGTGGACTGCGCGGGCAGCGGCGCGGTGCGGGTCGCACCGGCCGAGTCGACACCCCTGACATTGCGGACGCTCTGGGCGAAGCCGGGGTTCTGCGAGGTGACGACGATGACGCCTATCTGGTCGTAGGAGGTCACCACCGTGCCGCCGGCACGGTTGATGGCCTTCTTGACCGACGAGACGGTGGAGCGTCCGCCATGAGTGTTGACGACGTACGAGAGCTTGGGGCCGTCGGTGGCGACCGTGGTGGCGACGCTGTCGGCCTGGACGGCTGTAGCCGTACCCGCCGGCAGGAAGCCGAGCGAAGCGGTGAGCGCCAGACCTACGGGCAGGGCGAGTGCGCGCCGCCGTCTGGATCTCAGCTGAGCCATGGGTTCTCCACATCATCCGTGAGAGCCGTCCCCGCGCACGCTGCGCGCAGACGGGTACATGACGAGGGAAGTTATCGCTGACTGTCGTTACTCATCAATCAATTCCAGAAGAAAAGGCTGATGTTGAACCGCTTCGCCGTGCCTCCCGTGCCGTTGTCAGGGGGACGAGCATCATCCCGACTCCGGTAGGAGGTCCCCCTTGTCAGACCCCATCGCACCCGCGTCACGAGGAGATTCCGTGGCTACCGATGCACCGCCGCCCGAGGGCGGTACGGCAAGCAGCCCCGCCCAGAACACGGCGGCCCCGACCGCCCAGCCCACGACGGCCCAGTTCGTCGAGGTGCAGGAGAGCACGGAATTCGGCGAACTGCGCCGTACGTACCGCTCCTTCGCCTTCCCGCTGACCGTCGTCTTCATCGCCTGGTACCTGCTGTACGTCCTGCTGTCCAACTACGCGGGCGACTTCATGGGCACCAAGCTCTTCGGCAACATCAACGTCGCCCTCGTCCTGGGCCTCGCGCAGTTCCTCACCACCTTCCTCATCGCCTGGTTCTACGCGCGGCACGCGTCCCGCAGGCTCGACCCGAAGGCCGACATCATCAAGTCCCGTATGGAGGCGGACGCATGAGCCACCCGGTCCAGCTTCAGCTCGCCGCCGCCTCGGACGCCAGCGAGCACCGGCCGCTGATCATCACGCTCTTCGCCCTCTTCGTCGTGGCCACGCTGGTCATCACCGTCTGGGCCGGCCGCCAGACCAGGAACGCGTCCGACTTCTACGCCGGCGGCAGGCAGTTCACCGGTTTCCAGAACGGCCTCGCGGTCTCCGGCGACTACATGTCCGCCGCGTCCTTCCTCGGCATCGCCGGCGCCATCGCCCTCTTCGGATACGACGGCTTCCTCTACTCCATCGGCTTCCTGGTGGCCTGGCTGGTGGCGCTGCTGCTCGTCGCCGAACCGCTGCGCAACTCCGGCCGGTACACGATGGGCGACGTCCTCGCGTACCGCATGCGCCAGCGCCCGGTCCGTACCGCCGCCGGTGCCTCCACCATCGTCGTCTCGATCTTCTATCTGCTGGCGCAGATGGCCGGAGCCGGTGTGCTGGTGTCGCTGCTGCTCGGCATCACCAGCGACGCCGGGAAGATCGCGATCGTCGCTCTGGTCGGCCTGCTGATGATCGTGTACGTCACCATCGGCGGGATGAAGGGCACCACCTGGGTCCAGATGGTCAAGGCCGTCCTGCTGATCGCGGGGACGCTGCTGATCACCTTCCTGATCCTGCTGAAGTTCCAATTCAACCTCTCCGACCTGCTGGGCACGGCGGCGAGCAACAGCGGCAAGGGCGCGGCCTTCCTCGAACCCGGCCTCAAGTACGGCGCCACCGAGACCTCGAAGCTGGACTTCATCTCGCTCGGCATCGCGCTGGTCCTCGGTACGGCCGGGCTGCCGCACATCCTGATCCGCTTCTACACCGTGCCGACCGCCAAGGCCGCCCGCAAGTCGGTGATCTGGGCCATCGGCATCATCGGCGCCTTCTACCTGATGACCATCGTGCTCGGCTTCGGCGCCGCGGCGCTGCTCAAGCCCGGCGACATCATCGCCTCCAACAAGGCGGGCAACACGGCCGCGCCACTGGCGGCGCTGGAGATCGGCGGCGGCGCCGGTTCGACCGGAGGCGCGATCCTGCTCGCGGTGATCTCCGCGGTCGCCTTCGCCACCATCCTCGCGGTGGTCGCGGGGCTGACCCTGGCGTCGTCCTCGTCGTTCGCGCACGACATCTACGCCAATGTCATCCGCAAGGGACAGGCCACGGAGAAGGAGGAGGTCCGCGCGGCACGCTGGGCGACCGTCGCCATCGGCGTCGTCTCCATCGCGCTCGGCGCGCTCGCCCGCGACCTGAATGTGGCGGGACTGGTCGCGCTCGCCTTCGCCGTCGCCGCCTCGGCCAATCTGCCGACGCTGCTGTACAGCCTGTTCTGGAAGAGGTTCACCACCCAGGGCGCCCTGTGGTCGATCTACGGCGGCCTCGCCTCGTCCGTGCTGCTGGTGCTCTTCTCGCCGGTCGTCTCGGGGAAGCCCACCTCGATGTTCCCGGACGTCGACTTCCACTTCTTCCCGCTGGAGAACCCGGGTCTGATCTCGATCCCGCTGGGCTTCCTGCTCGGCTGGCTGGGCACCCTGCTGTCCAAGGAGGAGCCGGACAAGGGCAAGTACGCCGAGCTGGAGGTCAAGTCCCTCACCGGCACCGGGGCACACTGACCGGCTCCGCAGCAGAGCGTTTTCCGCGGCCGCGTCGTAGAGTCCTACGACGCGGCCGCGCCGCTCGATGCCGCGGACGCCCCTGTCGTTGTCGGAGGTCTGACGTAGGCTCGACAGTGTCGTGACCGATCACAGGGAGGGGGCCCACAGTGCTCATCGACACCTATGGCCGCGTGGCCACCGACCTGCGCGTGTCACTCACGGACCGGTGCAACCTGCGGTGCACGTACTGCATGCCGGAGGAGGGCCTGCAATGGCTCACCAAGTCCGATCTGCTGAGCGACGACGAGATCGTGCGCCTCGTCCGTATCGCCGTGACCCGCCTGGGCATCACCGAAGTCCGTTTCACCGGCGGTGAACCGCTGATCAGGCCGGGCCTCGTCGGGATCGTCGAGCGGTGCGCGGCCCTGCGGCCCCGGCCCAGGATGTCCGTCACCACCAATGGCCTGGGACTGAAGCGCACGGCCGCGGCGCTGAAAGCCGCGGGCCTGGACCGGGTCAATGTCTCGCTCGACACCCTGCGGCCCGATGTCTTCAAGGCCCTCACCCGGCGCGACCGGCACGCGGATGTGATCGACGGCCTGCACGCGGCCCGCGAGGCCGGACTGACGCCGGTCAAGGTCAACACCGTCCTGATGCCCGGCCTGAACGGGGACGAGGCTCCCGACCTGCTGGCCTGGGCCGTCGAAAACGGCTATGAGCTGCGGTTCATCGAGCAGATGCCGCTGGACGCACAGCACGGCTGGAAGCGGGACGGCATGATCACAGCCGGTGAGATTCTGGCCTCGCTCCGTACCCGCTTCACGCTGACCCCGGAGGGCGACTCGGCCCGCGGCTCGGCGCCCGCCGAGCGCTGGCTGGTGGACGGCGGTCCGCACCGCGTCGGGGTGATCGCCTCCGTCACCCGTCCGTTCTGCCACGCCTGCGACCGCACCCGGCTCACCGCCGACGGACAGGTGCGCACCTGTCTGTTCGCGCGGGAGGAGACGGACCTGCGGGCCGCGCTGCGCTCCGACGCGCCCGACGAGGAGATCGCCACGATCTGGAAGCTGGCGATGTGGGGCAAGAAGGCCGGTTCCGGTCTGGACGACCCGGCCTTCCTCCAGCCCGACCGGCCGATGTCAGCCATCGGCGGCTGAGTCGTGCCGCTGCCACTCCTCCAGCGTCACCACGTCCTTGAGAAAGCCGCGCACACCGAGGAACGAGCTGAGATGCTCGCGGTGTTCGTCGCAGGCCAGCCAGGTCTTGCGGCGTTCGGGCGTGTGCAGCTTGGGGTTGTTCCAGGCGAGGACCCAAACGGCGGCGGTGCGGCAGCCCTTCGCGGAGCAGACGGGCGCGGAGCCGTCGGGCGGGGAGCCGCCGGCCGGTCGGCCGGCGAAGAAGAGGCCGCCCGGGAACGGGCCGTCGGTATCGGCGGAATCGGGGGAGTTCACCCGGCCACCTTAGGCCCTGTCCGGGTGGCGTGACCGGCGGTGTGCGGCGGCGGTCCGATGGGCCAAAAGGGCGACGCCGAGCAGCCACGGGGGGAGCTGCCCGGCGTCGGTCCGTCGCTCCGACGGGGGATGCGGAGCGCCTGCAAAGTATGTCACGCGCGACGGGGTGCGGTGCACCGGAACTTCACGATTGATCTGAGCTTTTACTGAGCTCGGCGGACCGCCCGAGACCGATTTCGCTCACCCTCGGTCACGTCTGTTCGTGCTGTGGTGAAGGCCGCTCGAAGTCGCCCGGCTCCGCGCCGGATTCGGCTCCGACGGGCCCCGACGAGGGCGCGATCATGGGACGTACCGGAGCGGCGACAAACGTCGAGGGCAGCGCGGGAGCGTTCTCCCGGCCCGCGTTGGCGACCACCACGGCCACATACGGCAGCAGCAGCCCCAGGACCAGCGTCACAATCGCGACCGGCCGTTCCACGTTCCACAGGATGACCGTCAGGACCACCGCGAGCGTCCGCACGGACATCGAGATCACATAGCGGCGCTGCCGGCCGCGCACGTCCTCGGCGAGTCCGGTCCGGGCACCCGTGATCCGGAAGACCTCGGTGCTGCTCCGCTTCGGCGCCACATCCACCACCCGATTCCTCTGCCGGACTCGCCCCGTGTCGGACTCGCAACCACCGTACGCCGAGACTCCGGCACGTACGAGAGCGGGTCACCCGCCATCGGGGCCCCTCCCCCTCAGCACACCACGTACGGCACCGTCCGGCGTGCGCCGTACCACTGATCAGTCCAGACTGAGCGCACCCGGGCACCCCGTGCCGCATGAGGAGGCGACCGTGAACTGGTTGTGGGCGATCATCGTGGGTCTGGTGCTCGGTGTGCTCGCCAGAGCGGTCATCCCGGGCCGGCAGCGGATCCCGCTGTGGCTGACGGTCGTGTGCGGCATCCTGGGCGGCATTCTCGGCAACGCCGTCGCGGGCTGGCTCGGCGTCGCCCACACCAGGGGCATCGACTGGATCCGCCATGTGCTCCAACTGATCGGCGCCATTGTCGTGGTGCTGCTGGGCGAGCGGCTCTGGCACGCGATCCGGCGGCCCCGGAGAGAGCGGGCCTGACCGGCGGGAGCGGCGAAGACGACGGCCCCGGCCGGGTGCGCGAAAAGGACGCGCGCCGGCCGGGGCCGTATGCCGGGGGTCAGCCGGCCTTGACCTCGATCGCGGCCAGGTTCTTCTTGCCCCGGCGCAGCACCAGCCAGCGGCCGTGCAGCAGTTCCGCGCCGTCCGGGACGGTGTCCGCGTCGGTGACCTTGACGTTGTTCACGTACGCCCCGCCCTCCTTGACGGTGCGGCGCGCGGCCGACTTGCTCGGCGCCAGACCGGCCTCGGTGAGCAGGTCCACCACCGGACCCAGCTCGGCGACCTCGGCGCGCGGCACCTCGGACAGCGCCGCGCTCAGCGTCGCCTCGTCGAGCTCCGTCAGCTCACCCTGGCCGAACAGGGCCCGGGAAGCGGCGACGACGGCCGCGCACTGCCCGGCGCCATGGACCAGGGTCGTCAGCTCCTCGGCCAGCGCCCGCTGCGCCGCGCGGGCCTGCGGACGCTCCGCCGTGCTCCGCTCCAGCTCCTCCAGCTCCGGCCGGGTCCTGAAGCTGAGGATGCGGCTGTACGTGGAGATGTCGCGGTCGTCCACGTTCAGCCAGAACTGGTAGAACGCGTACGGCGTGGTCATCTCCGGGTCGAGCCAGACCGCGCCGCCCTCCGTCTTGCCGAACTTGGTGCCGTCGGCCTTGGTCATCAGCGGCGTCGCCAGGGCGTGCACCTCGGCGCCCGGCTCCAGCCGGTGGATCAGGTCCAGGCCGGCGGTGAGATTGCCCCACTGGTCGCTGCCGCCCTGCTGGAGGACGCAGCCGTACCGCCGGTACAGCTCCAGGAAGTCCATGCTCTGGAGGAGCTGGTAGCTGAACTCGGTGTAGCTGATGCCCTCGTCGGACTCCAGCCGGCGGGCGATGGAGTCCTTGGTGAGCATCTTGTTGACCCGGAAGTGCTTGCCGATGTCCCGCAGGAACTCGATCGCGGACAGGCCCGCGGTCCAGTCCAGGTTGTTGACCATGGTGGCGGCGTTGGGGCCCTCGAAGGAGAGGAAGGGCTCGATCTGCGACCGCAGCCGGCGCACCCAGCCGGCCACCGTCTCCGGATCGTTCAGTGTCCGCTCGGCGGTCGGCCGGGGATCGCCGATCTGACCGGTGGCCCCGCCCACCAGCGCCAGCGGCCGGTGCCCGGCCTGCTGGAGCCGGCGTACGGTCAGCACCTGCACGAGGTGCCCCACGTGCAGGCTGGCCGCCGTGGGGTCGAAGCCGCAATAGAACGTGACGGGACCGTCCGCGAGCGCCTTGCGCAAAGCGTCCTCGTCAGTGGACTGGGCGAACAGCCCACGCCACTTCAGCTCGTCGACGATGTCCGTCACGGTCGTTTCTCTCCTCGTACGGTGCGGGGGAACGGGGGTACCACCGGCCAGTCTATGGGCGTCACACTCCCTGGCTGACCGAGCTCATATTGAAATCGGGGATACGCAGGGCGGGCATGGCGGCCCTGGTGAACCAGTCGCCCCATTCGCGCGGCAGGGTCTTCTCCGTGCGCCCGGCCTCGGCGGCCCGCGACAGCAGATCGACGGGCGACTCGTTGAACCGGAAGTTGTTCACCTCGCCCACGACCTCGCCGTTCTCCACGAGATAGACGCCGTCCCTGGTCAGCCCCGTCAGCAGCAGGGTCGCCGGGTCGACCTCGCGGATGTACCAGAGGCAGGTCAGCAGGAGCCCGCGGGCCGTCGCCGCCACCATCTCGTCGAGCGAGCGCTCGCCGCCGCCGTCCAGGATCAGGTTGTCGATGCCGGGTGCGACCGGAAGGCCGGTCAGCGACGCGCTGTGCCGGGTGGTGATGAGACGGCGCAGCTCGCCGCCCCGTACCCAGTCCGTCGCCGGAAGCGGCAGACCGTTGTCGAATACGGAGGCGTCGTCGCCGGAGGCGTGCGCGATCACAAAGGGCGCGGACTCCAGACCCGGCTCGTTCGGGTCGCTGCGCAGCGTGAGCGGGAGCCGGGAGAGGGTCTCGCCGACCCGGGTGCCGCCGCCGGGGCGGGAGAAGACCGTACGGCCCTCCACCGCGTCCCGGGCGGTCGAGGACCAGAGCTGGTAGATCAGCAGGTCCGCGACGGCGGTCGGCGGCAGCAGCGTCTCGTACCGCCCGGCGGGCAGCTCGATCCGCCGCTCTGCCCAGGTCAGCCGCTGGGCCAGCTCGGCGTCGAGGGCGGCCGGGTCCACGTCCTTGAAGTCACGTGTGGCACGGCCGGCCCAGGCCGAACGCGTCCGGTCGGGCGACTTGGCGTTCAGTTCCAGCGTGCCGCTGGGCTGGTCGTGGCGCAGCCGTACGCCTGTCGACGTGCCGAGGTAGGTCGAGGTCTGCTCGTGGTTGGCGAAGCCGTACAGCTCACGGCCGCCGGCGCGGGCGCGGGCGAAGGACTCCCCGAGCGCCGGCGCGAAGTCCGCGAAGACGGCGGAGGTCGTCTCCGCGGGCGCGTCCGTGAAGTCCCCGGACGCCTGGCCGGCCTGGTCCGGGCCGACCAGCGGCTGGGCGTCGTCGGCGGGGCCCGCCGCGCGCGCGGCGGCCTCGGCGGCGCGTACGAGCGGCTCCAGGTCGTCGGCGGTGACGGCGGAGCGTGACACCACACCGGACGCGGTGCCCCGCGAGCCGTCGACGGTCGCGATGACGGTGAGTGTCCTGCCGCGGGTGACCCCGTTGGTGGTCAGCGCGTTGCCCGCCCAGCGCAGATTGGCGGAGGACCGTTCGTCGGCGATGACCACACAGCCGTCGGCGGTGGACAGGGCGAGAGCGCGCTCGACGATCTCGTGCGGCTTGCTGATACGGCTCGCGTTCATCGTCCGGCCTCCTGCGTGGTGTTCAGGCTGTGCTGTTCCGGGGGACAACCCCCGGACCCCCGGCCGCTGGTGGTGGTCCAGCTCATCGTCCGGCCTCCTGCGTGGTGTTCAAGATGTTGACGCCGCGGAACAGCGCGGACGGGCAGCCGTGGGAGACCGCCGCGACCTGGCCCGGCTGCGCCTTGCCACAGTTGAAGGCGCCGCCCAGGACATAGGTCTGCGGTCCGCCGACCGCCTCCATGGAGCCCCAGAAGTCCGTGGTCGTCGCCTGGTAGGCGACATCACGGAGCTGGCCCGCCAGCCTGCCGTTCTCGATGCGGAAGAACCGCTGGCCGGTGAACTGGAAGTTGTAGCGCTGCATGTCGATCGACCACGACCGGTCACCGACCACATAGATCCCGCGCTCCACCCCGCCGATCAGGTCCTCCGTGCTCAGCCCGCCGGGATCCGGCCGCAGCGACACATTCGCCATGCGCTGCACGGGGACATGGCCCGGCGAGTCGGCGTAGGCGCAGCCGTTGGAGCGGCCCA
This sequence comes from Streptomyces sp. NPDC006923, assembly GCF_040635655.1. NCBI lineage: Bacteria > Bacillati > Actinomycetota > Actinomycetes > Kitasatosporales > Streptomycetaceae > Streptomyces > Streptomyces sp. NPDC006923. The sequence goes on along the minus strand of NZ_JBEYIF010000001.1, from coordinate 22,302 downwards.
GCCCGGTGAGCTTCGCGATCCGGCGGTCGAGCTGGTAGCCGACGAGCGTGCCGTCCTTGACCAGGTCCCACGACTGCGCCTCGACGCCCTCGTCGTCGTACCCGATGGTCGCGAGGCCGTGCTCGGCGGTCCTGTCGCCGGTCACATTCATCACCGAGGAGCCGTACGCCAGCTTCCCGAGCTGGTCGAAGGTGGCGAAGGAGGTCCCGGCGTAGGCCGCCTCGTATCCCAGCGCCCGGTCCAGCTCGGTGGCATGGCCGATCGACTCGTGGATGGTCAGCCAGAGATTGGACGGGTCGACGACGAGGTCGTAGGTCCCCGCCTCGACGCTCGGCGCGCGCATCTTCTCGGCGAGCAGCCCCGGGATCCGCTCCAGCTCCGCGTCCCAGTCCCAGCCGGTGCCGGTGAGGTACTCCCAGCCCCGTCCCGCGGGCGGGGCGATCGTCCGCATCGAGTCGAACTCGCCGCTCTTGCCGTCGACGGCGACGGCGGTGAACTGGGGATGCAGCCGTACCCGCTGCTGAGTGGTGACCGTGCCCGCGGTGTCCGCGTAGAACTTGTTCTCGTGGACGGTGAGCAGCGACGCGTCCACATGGGCGACCCCGTCGGCCCGCATCAGCCCCGCGCTCCAGTCCGCGAGCAGCGCGGTCTTCTCCTCGTCGGGCACCGAGAACGGGTCGGTCTCGTACGCCGACACCCAGGTCTTCTCGGCGTGCACCGGCTCCTCGGCCAGCTCGACCCGCTCGTCGGAACCGGCGGCCGAGATCACCTTCGCGGACAGCTTCGCCATCGCCACGGCCTGTCCCGCGACCCGCGCCGCCGCGTCCATGGACAGATCGACGCCGGACGCGAAACCCCAGGCACCGCCGTGCACCACCCGGACGGCATAGCCGATGTCCGTGGTGTCCGACGACCCGGCGGGCTTGGCGTCCCGCAGCCGCCAGGCCGCGCTGCGCACCCGTTCGAACCGGAAATCGGCATGCTCGGCCCCGAGCGCCCGCGCCCTGGCGAGCGCGGCGTCGGCGAGCGCTCGCAACGGCAGCGCCAGGAACGACTCATCCACCTCATGGGGCACGTCGGCCTCCCCTTCTCACACCTGTGGGTATATGTCCGCAGTGAATCATGCGGCGGAGGCGCCCCGATCCCCAGCGGTTTTGTCCTACGAACGCGGAGAGCGCGCTCTTCTGATACCGGCGCACCGCGCCGGACCGCGCCGCCGGAGCCCTCGGACGGGCCGCGCCTCCCGCATACCGGCCCTCCGGCGTGGCTTTCTGTAGGGATCCAACAGGGACCGTACCGAGGCGCTGTCAGGGGCCGATTCTCCTCGGAGGGGACGGTACCGATAGATTTTCGAGGTACCAGACCGCTAGGGAAAGGCTGATCCTTTGAGCCGCTCGGTTCTCGTCACCGGAGGAAACCGGGGCATCGGCCTCGCCATCGCCCGCGCCTTCGCAGACAACGGCGACAAGGTCGCCATCACCTACCGCTCCGGCGAACCGCCGGAGGAACTCGTCAGGCTGGGCTGTCTGCCGGTCCGCTGCGACATCACCGACGCCGAGCAGGTGGAGCAGGCCTACAAGGAGATCGAGGAGAAGCACGGTCCCGTCGAGGTGCTGGTGGCCAACGCCGGTGTCACCAAGGACCAGTTGCTGATGCGGATGTCCGAGGAGGACTTCACCTCCGTCCTCGACACCAACCTCACCGGCACCTTCCGCGTCGTCAAGCGCGCCAACCGCGCCATGCTGCGCGCCAAGAAGGGCCGCGTCGTCCTGATCTCCTCCGTGGTCGGGCTGCTCGGCTCGGCGGGCCAGGCGAACTACGCCGCGTCCAAGGCCGGTCTGGTGGGCTTCGCCCGCTCCCTCGCCCGCGAACTGGGCTCACGGAACATCACCTTCAATGTCGTCGCGCCCGGCTTCGTCGACACCGACATGACGAAGGTGCTCACGGACGAGCAGCGCGCGGGCATCGTCTCGCAGGTGCCGCTCGGCCGCTACGCGCAGCCGGAGGAGATCGCCGCCACGGTGCGGTTCCTCGCTTCCGACGACGCCTCGTACATCACTGGAGCCGTCATTCCCGTTGACGGCGGATTGGGCATGGGTCACTGATCACATGAGTGGAATCCTCGCCGGCAAGCGCATTCTCGTGACGGGCGTCCTCACCGAGGCGTCCATCGCCTTCCACGCCGCCAAGGTGGCGCAGGAGGAGGGGGCCGAGGTCATCCTCACCGGCTTCGGCCGGCTCACCCTCGTCGAGCGCATCGCCAAGCGGCTGCCCAAGCCCGTCCCGGTCATCGAGCTGGACGTCACCAACCAGGAGCACCTGGACGGGCTGGCCGACCGGATCCGTGAGCAGCAGGGCGAGGGCGCCGGGCTCGACGGCATCGTGCACTCGATCGCCTTCGGCCCGCAGGGCGCCTTCAACTTCCTGGAGGCGAGCTGGGAGGACGTCGCGACCGCGGTGCATGTCTCGGCGTACTCGCTGAAGTCGCTGACGATGGCCTGCCTGCCGCTGATGGGGCGCGGCGGCTCGGTCGTCGGCCTCACCTTCGACGCGCAGGTCGCGTGGCCGAAGTACGACTGGATGGGTGTCGCCAAGGCGGCCCTGGAGTCGACGAGCCGCTACCTCGCCCGTGACCTCGGCGCCAGCAATGTCCGCTCCAACCTGGTCTCGGCCGGTCCGATCAAGTCGATGGCCGCCAAGTCCATCCCGGGCTTCGAGTCGCTCGCCGACGTCTGGAACCACCGCGCGCCCATCGGCTGGGACCTGACCGACCCGGAGCCGGCCGCCCGCGGTGTCGTCGGACTGCTCTCGGACTTCTTCCCCAAGACGACCGGCGAGATCATCCATGTCGACGGTGGCGTCCACATGATGGGTGCCTGACCCGCCGGGGCGTTTCCTGATCCCGCTCCGGAAGCCGCGCGACCGTCCAGAGGGACGGCGCGCGGCTTCCGCGTTCTGACGGAACGTGTTCGCCCGAGTCGAAAAGAGCGACGATTCCCCGCAGACTGGGCAGACCGGATCATTCCGGTCACCTTTACGGGGGAGGAGTGCGCATGCGACCGACCGGCCGTCGCGCGACGGCGCTCATGGCAGCCGCGCTGATCACGACGGGACCCGCTGTCGCTCCGGTACTGCGGGGCATATCCGGGCCCGCCCCCACCGCCGTCGCCGTCCCGGCCGTGCCCGGACGACCGGGAGCGGCCGCCGACCGAGGCGATCCCCGCCGCTTCCACGCCACCTGCCGCACCAAGACCGAGGGCTCACGCGCCATCGCGTCCTGCCACAATCCGTACCCGTACGTCGACCGGGTGCGGCTGCACATCGAGTGCCAGCGCTGGTGGGACATCGACGTCGACAGCGCCCCCGTGAAGATCCTGCCGGCCGGTTACGCCGAACTCACCGACCGCTGCTGGAAGGAGATCCGGGCGGTCTGGGTGAGCCACGAAGTGGAACGCTGAGGGCCCTGCGGCGCCCGGCCGCTCAGACCCGTTCGCCCAGGCAGTGCAGAGCATGGCTCGCCGCCTCCGCCCCCGCCGTCTGCGCGTCGCCCGCCCTGATCGCCGCGACCAGCCGGCCGTGGTCCATATGGTCCTCCGGACGCAGCTCCCGGCCCACGTCCTGGTGGAGCCAGTCCCGCAGCAGATGGCCCAGGTCCGCGTAGAGCGCCGTCAGCACATCGTTGTGGGAGGCGGAGACGACCGCCAGATGGAGTGTCGTGTCGGCGGCCACGAACCGGTCCGCGTCCCCCGCGGCCCAGGCATCCTCCCGCCGGGCCAGAAGTGCCTCCAGGTGACGGAGATCCCGCTCCGTACGCCGCTCCGCCGCCAGCCGGGCGGCCGAGGACTCCAGCGTGGAACGCAGCTCCGCGATGTGCCGCGGATCCGCACCGGCGAATCGTCGGTGCATCACCCCGGCCAGTTCGCTCGTCGCGATGACATAGGTCCCGGAACCCTGCCGGATGTCCAGGAGCCCGTTGTGCGCGAGCGCGCGCACGGCCTCACGGACGGTGTTACGGGCCACCCCGAGCTGCTCGACCAGCTCGGGTTCGGTCGGAATGCGTGAGCCCACCGGCCATTCGCCCGAGGTGATCTGGTTCCGCAGCTCGGTGATCACCTGGTCGGAGAGCGCGGAACGCCGGGGAGAGGTCAGCGCCATGGTGCTCCAAGTCTCTGTGCGGGTGCCCCGGTGCGAGACGACCCGGGGAAAGGCCGAAGGGGGATTGAAGGGGGATTGGACAACCAATCATCCCATGATTCTATGATGACGCCATGTCCGACGAGACCCAGACGCAGCCCCTGAGCCCAGCCGGCACCGGCCCCGCCTCCGCGTCCCCGTCGGCGCGTGCCCCCATATCGTCGTCCACGAACGCCCCGGCGTCAGCCGATGCACCGGTGCCGCGCGTCCCGGCCTGGAGCGCCAGACTCCTTGTCGTCGGACTCGTGCTCGCCGCGCTCAACCTGCGCCCGGCCATCACCAGCCTCGGCGCGCTGCTCGAAGAGGTACGGGACGGGCTGCACATGAGCGGCAGCGTCGCGGGGGTCCTCGCCTCCGTACCGCCGTTCTGTTTCGCGGGCTTCGGTTTCGCCGCGCCGCGACTGGCCCGTCGCTTCGGGCCCAAGGCCGTCGTCCTCGCCGGCATGGTGGCCATCACGGCGGGACTTCTGGTCCGGCCCCTGATGAGCGGTACGGCCGGCTTCCTCGCCGCCAGCGCCCTCGCGCTGATGGGCATCGCCGTCAGCAATGTGCTGATGCCCGTGATCGTCAAGCGGTACTTCCCGGACCGGGTCGGCACCATGACGGGGCTCTACTCGATGGCCCTGGCCGCGGGCACCGCCGTCGCTGCCGCCGTGACCGTCCCCATGACGCGGGCGCTGGGCGGCAGTTGGCGCACGGGCCTCGGTGTCTGGGCGCTGCTCGCGGCCCTCGCCGTACTGCCCTGGCTCGGCCTTCTGCGCGACCGCGACACCACAGCGCCGTCACCCCGGGCGTCGCAGCGGGTGCCACCGGGGCTCAGCCTCGGGCGCAGCCGTACCGCCTGGGCGCTCGCCTGCTTCTTCGGCCTCCAGGCCACCGGCGCCTACATCGCCATGAGCTGGATGCCGCAGATCTTCCGGGACGCCGGAGTCTCGGCGGGCACAGCGGGCCTGCTGCTCGCCGTGACCATGGTGATGGGGGTGCCGCTGGCCTTTGTGATCCCCCGGACCGCCGCGCGGATGAAGCACCAGGGACCGATCGCCCTCGCCCTGGGCGTGTGCGGGCTCACCGCCTTCGCCGGGCTCTACCTCGCACCGGCGGAAGGAGCCTGGGCCTGGGCCGTGCTGCTGGGAATCTCGAACTGCTCCTTCCCGCTCGCGCTCACCATGATCGGCATGCGGTCGAGGACCGGTGCGGGCGTCGTACGGCTCTCCGCCTTCGCCCAGAGCACCGGCTACCTGATCTCGATCCCCGGCCCGCTGCTGGTCGGCGTGCTCTACCAGCACACCGGTGGCTGGGGACTGCCGATCGCGCTGATGGCGGGCTTCCTCGTGCCGCAGATGGCGGCGGGCGTCATCGCGGGACGGGACCGGACGATCGAGGACGAAGCGCGGATGGGAGACTGACCGTATGCCTGTCCTTGACCCGAATCCCCAGAACGGCCAGCAGAAGCTGCTGATCATCTTCGGCACGATCATCGGCATCCTGGTGATCATCGGCATCGTCGCCTCCCTCGCCTCGCCGTGATTTTTTGGGGGCTCGGCTCACGTACCCCCTTTTTTCAGGGCTCGGTTCGCCTCCGGGGCGCTTTCAGTCGGCGCCGACAGTCGACCGTGCTCGGTTCGCTCGTACCTCACGAACCTCCGCGCGCTCTCCCTCTCGACAGCGGCGCGCCCTTCGGCTCACTCGCCGGCGGCCGACAGGAGGCGGGTGATCCTGCGGCTCCGGCCCGGCGGGTGGGGTTGCTGCTGCCGACCGCGTGGCGAGTGAGCCGAAGGGGCGCGTCGGCGCCGAAAAGGAGAGCGCGCGGAGGCCGCGAGGTACGAGTGGTCGAGCACGGTCGACTGTCGGCGCCGACTGAAAGCGCCCCGGAGGTGAACCGAGCCCCCAAAAAAAAGGGGGTGGGGCTAGCACCACCGTCCCCTAGGGGGCCAGGTTCAGGGTCAAGTAGGTGGGTCACCGGATGGGACCGGGACCACATGATCCGTAGGTTTGAGGCACAGCGCACCGCAGACCTGTCGCAGACCTCCGGAGGCGGCCATGCCGGCCCGTACGCATTCGCGGTCCCATCCTCAGACCTCCTCCGACCGGATCGAGACCCAGCTTCCGTGGTGGGCCCTCGCCCTGCCCGCGGTCGCCTTCGCCGCATTGCTTCTGCTGATGGCGGGTCCCGGCCAGGCACACGCGGCGGCGGACGATCCCGGGGTCGGCCGGATTCTGGAACAGATCCAACTGACTTTCTCCCGCCAGAGCGTGTTGTGAGCAGGAGCGTCGTCCGCCCGCCAGGGCGGGGCCCGCTGGGTCCGCCGCGGTACGGTCGTCCGTCCTGGGTCCGCCCGTCAACACTCTGCGCCCTGTGGCGCATTTCATGCGAAGCTGGGATGCATGAGCGTCGATACACCCCGCAGGATCGTCCTACTCCGGCACGCGAAGGCCGACTGGCCGGAGGTGTCCGATCATGAGCGACCGCTCGCTGAGCGTGGCCGCATGGATGCCTCCGTGGCCGGCCGGAGGCTCGCCGAGACCGGTATCGCCTTCGACCTGGCTCTCTGCTCAACCTCTGCCAGGACCCGTGAGACCTGGAAGCTGGTCGTGCACGAGCTGCCGCACCGGCCCAAGACCGTCTATGAGGAGCGGCTCTACGATGCCACTCTCGGCGATCTTCTCGCGCTGCTGAACGAAATCCCCGACGAGGTGAACGATCTTCTTCTCGTCGGCCACAATCCCACGGTCCACGCCCTCGCCGACGCGCTCTCGGGCGACTCGGAGGGCGACAGCGTCGGCCGGATGACCAGGAGCGGATTTCCGACCGCGGCTTTTGCCGTCATCACCTTCGACGGCACCTGGAAGTCGGTGGAGCACCGCGTCGGCAAGCTCGTGGACTTCTGGGCCCCGCACGACTGATCGATCCGGCACCGTCCGGTCCCTTTCCTCCCGACAGGCCCCGGCCCGTGTCCTCGGCCGGGGCCTGTCGGCGGTCTCCTGCCGGTCGCCGCTCGGATCAGATGCCGTGGTCGTCCTGCGTGTTCTCGCCGTCGGCCGCCTCGACCTCCTCGCGGGTGATGCCGAGCAGATAGAGGACGGTGTCGAGGAACGGTACGTTCACCGCCGTGTGCGCGGCCTCGCGGACCACCGGCTTGGCGTTGAAGGCCACTCCGAGCCCCGCCGCGTTCAGCATGTCGAGATCGTTGGCGCCGTCGCCGATCGCGACGGTCTGCGCCAGCGGCACTCCGGCCTCGGCGGCGAAGCGCCGCAGCAGCCGGGCCTTGCCCGCGCGGTCCACGATCTCGCCCACCACCCGCCCGGTGAGCTTTCCGTCCACGATCTCCAGCGTGTTGGCGGCGGCGAAGTCCAGACCCAGTTGCTCCTGGAGCGCGTCGGTGACCTGGGTGAAGCCGCCGGAGACGACTCCCACCTGGTAGCCGAGCCGCTTGAGCGTACGGATCAGGGTGCGGGCGCCGGGCGTGAGCCGTACCTCGGCCCGTACCTTCTCCACCACCGACGCGTCGAGCCCGGCCAGCAGTGCCACGCGCGCGTGCAGGGACTGCTCGAAGTCCAGCTCACCGAGCATGGCCCGCGCGGTCACCTCGGCGACCTCCGCCTCACAGCCGGCGTGCGCGGCGAAGAGTTCGATGACCTCGTCCTGGATCAGCGTCGAGTCCACGTCCATGACCACCAGCCGCTGGGCCCGGCGGTGCAGCCCCGCGGAGACGACCGCGACATCCACCCCGATCCCGGCGGCGGCGGTCGCCAGCGCGGTGCGCAGCGGCTCGGTCTCCACCCCGGACACCGCGAACTCCACGGCCGTGACCGGGTATTTCGCCAGCCGGAAGATACGGTCGATATTGCCGCCGGTCGACGTGATGCTGGCCGCTATGGCAGCCGTCGACTCCGCGGTCAGCGGATTGCCGAGCACGGTGACATGGGAACGGCCGCTGCCGCGCGGCCGGTTGTCGCCGGTGCCGGAGATGATCTCGGCCTGGAGCTTGAGTGATTCGGTCCAGCTGTGCACGGTCGCCCGCAGCGCACCCTCGCTGGTACCGCCCGCGGTGGGCGCGGTGATCAGCGCGCACAGGACGATACGGCCACGGGTGACGACCTGCTCGATGTCGATCACATCGACGGAGTAGGCGGCCAGGGTGTCGAAGAGCCCTGCTGTGATCCCGGGGCGGTCCTTCCCGAAGATCTTCACGAGCAGAGTGGGGACGTCGGCGCTATGAGGGGGCTGCGATGCACTCATGGTGATCCCACCGTATCCGGCGGGGCCGGGGACCCGCTCACCGTCCCGCGTACCGGACACGGAGGGTGCCCGGCCACCCGCCGGTGTGTGTTCGCGGGGCACGCCGGGGCCGGTGGCGCCGGCGGGACGGCCCGGGCCGGGTCCAGGGCGTGGGTGAAAGTCCCGTCCGGCCCACGCGCCCGGTCGGGGCGCATGGACGCCGGGTCCGGGGCCGGGTGGACACGGTTCCCGGGGGCCGCCGATCCCAGGTCCTGGCCTCGTCAACGGCCCTCCCGCACAAGCCGCCCTGGGAATCGACGGATCTTCGCGAGGCCCGGTTTTCGTGAGGAGGGCCGGGCCTGAAATAGTTCCCCACGATGTTCGCCATCCCTAGACTCCCTGCGACGCGGGAAACTCGGGGGACAACAAGTGGGGCATGGAGTGCCGGAACTCGTACTGGAATTGAACGGAAGAACCTGGACGCTCGATCCGTCCCGGTCGTACACCCTCGGGCGTGATCCGCAGGTCGACCTGGTGATCGAGGACGCCAGGGTCTCCTGGCGTCACGCCACCATCAGCTGGGGGAGCCGTGGTTGGGGGATCCAGGATCACGGCAGCACCAACGGCACGTATGTGCAGGGCCGGCGCGTCCAGCAGACCGACATAGGTCCCGGGTCGGCCGTGTATCTCGGCAATGCCACCGACGGACCCAGGCTGAGCCTCACCGGCGCCGCGTACAGCCCGCAGGGCGCGGCTCCGCAGCAGGCCCACGCGCCGGGCCGGCAGCAGGACGGCCAGGGCTGGGCGGCCCAGCAGGGCGCCGCCGCGGGGCAGCAGGACTGGCAGCAGCCGCAGGTCCCGCGGCAGGGCGGCGCCGGTGCCCCGTTCCACCAGCAGGCGCCGGGACCGCAGGGGACGCCGGGCCCGGGCGGCGCCGCGGGGGCCCCGCCGGCGCACGGCGACCGCAGCCCGACCATGTTCCACCAGCTCTCCCTTGGCCGCGTCATGCGGATCGGGCGCGCGCTGGAGAACGAACTGGTCGTCTCCGACCTCCAGGTCTCGCGCCACCACGCCGAATTCACCGCGACGCCCGACGGCCGCAACGAGATCCGTGACCTGGGGTCCCACAACGGCACCTATGTCAACGGCCAGCCGATAGCCAAGTCCGGCACCGTCCTCATCGGTCCCAACGACATCGTCGGCGTCGGCCACTCGACCTTCCGCCTGGTCGGCGACCGGCTCGAAGAGTTCGTCGACACCGGCGAGGTGTCCTTCTCCGCCCGCCACCTCACCGTGACGGTCGACGGCGGCAAGCAGATCCTCAAGGACGTCTCCTTCGGTGTGCCCGAGAAGTCGCTGATCGCGGTGATCGGCCCCTCGGGCTCCGGCAAGTCCACGCTGCTCAAGGCGCTGACCGGCTACCGCCCGGCCGACCAGGGCGATGTCCTCTACGACAACCGGAACCTGTACAAGCAGTTCGCCGAGCTGCGCCAGCGCATCGGTCTGGTCCCGCAGGACGACATCCTGCACAAGGAGCTGACCGTCAGGAAGGCGCTCAAGTACGCCGCCAAGCTCCGCTTCCCCGGCGACACGGCCGACGCCGAGCGCGAGGCCCGGATCGACGAGGTGCTGCGCGAGCTCAAGCTGGACATCCACAAGGACAAGAAGGTCACCTCCCTCTCCGGTGGCCAGCGCAAGCGCGTCTCCGTGGCCCTGGAACTGCTCACCAAGCCGTCGCTGATCTTCCTGGACGAGCCGACCTCCGGCCTCGACCCGGGCATGGACCGCGATGTCATGCAGCTCCTGCGCGGCCTCGCCGACGACGGCCGTACCGTCCTCGTCGTCACCCACTCCGTGGCCGAGCTGGCGAGCTGCGACAAACTGCTGGTGATGGCCCCCGGCGGTGCCGTCGCGTACTTCGGCCCGCCGGAGGAAGCGCTCAACTTCTTCGGCTACACCACCTGGGCGGACATCTTCTCGGCGTTCGAGAACTACCGCGACTACGACTGGGCCGGCCGCTGGCGCGGCTCGCAGCACTACCAGATGTACGCGGCGGACATCGACGCCGTCGCCGCGCAGTCCGTACAGCCGCCCGCGCAGCAGATGCGTCCGCCGAAGCCGCAGAGCTGGGGCTCCCAGCTCTGGACGCTGATCCGCCGCTACTCCTCGGTGATCGCGTCCGACAAGGGCTTCATGGCTCTGATGCTGATCCTGCCGGCCGTCCTCGGCGTGGTCAGTGTGGTCATCCCGGCCGACTTCGGCCTCGCGGCGCCCACACCGCCTGCCAAGTTCAACGGCAAGGCAGGCACGATCCTGCTGATCCTCGCGGTCGGCATGTGCTTCTCGGGCGCGGCCAACTCGGTCCGTGAGCTGATCAAGGAGCGCGTGATCTACGAACGGGAACGGGCCACCGGCCTGTCCCGCTCCGCCTATCTGATGTCCAAGGTCATCACCCTCGGTGTGATCACCGCACTCCAGGGTGTCATCCTCTGCGCCATCGGCTTCGCCACGCGCGAGATGCCGGAAGAGGGCCTGATCCTGCCGCCGGCCGTGGAGATCTGCCTGGTGGTGATCGCACTCGGCTTCACCTCCATGATGTTCGGCCTGGTCATCTCGTCGCTGGTGAGGACCGCCGAGAAGACGATGCCGCTGCTGGTCATGTTCGCTATCATCCAGGTCGTCTTCACCGGCATCCTCTTCCAGGTCTACGGCTCGCCGGGCCTGGAGCAGTTCGCCTGGCTGATGCCGTCCCGCTGGGCGATCGCCGGCGCGGGCACGACCCTGGACCTCGCGCACCTCATGCCGCCGTGGGACCCGCAGAACCCCAACGACCTGGACCCGCTGTGGGACCACTCGGTGAGCCAGTGGGGCATCAACATCGGCATTCTGCTGCTGATGGGTGTCGTCTGCGGTGTCGTGGTGTCGCGCCTGCTGCGCCGCCACGAGCCGGAGGTCATGCGCAAGTAGCGCGGACGGGCTTCCGGAGCCGGGCACGACGAAGGGCGGCACCCCGCACGGGGTGCCGCCCTTTCCGGCGTCGGTGCGCGTTTGCGCGCCGGTACGCGGCAGGCTCAGTAGGCGCTGTTGACGTTGTCTATCGAGCCGTACTTGTCCGCGGCGTAGTTGGCGGCGGCCACGATGTTCGAGACCGGGTGGTAGATGTTGTTCGGCGTGCCGGCGACGTGGTAGGCCGCGAAGGTCGGCGGGATGACCTGGAGCAGACCCTTCGACGGGATGCCGTTCTGGGCGTTGATGTCCCAGTTGTTGATCGCGTTCGGGTTGCCGCTCGACTCGCGCATGATGTTGCGGTGCAGACCGTCGTAGGACCCGGGGATGCCGTGGGCCTTCATGATGGCGAGCGACTCGCGGATCCAGCCGTCCAGGTTGTTCGCGTAGACCGGCTTGGCCGCGGCCTTGGCCTTGGGGTGGCCCTTCGCGGCCTTGGTCTTCGCCTTCGCCACGGCCTTGGCCTTGGCAGCCGCCTTCGCCTTGAGCTCGGCCTGGGCCTTGGCCTTCGTGGCGGCCTTGACCTTGGCGGCCGCTTCGGCCTGCGCCTTGGCGTCCTCCTGCGCGGCGACCTTGGCGGCGGAGTTCGCCTTCGCGGCGTCCTTCACCTTGGCCGCGGTCTCGACCTTGGCGACCTTGTCCGCGGTGACGTGCTGCTGAGCGATGCTCGCCCGCACGGCCGAGGCCTGGGTGCTGTCCGTGGTCGTGCTCCATGCCACCGGGGTGGTGGCGAGGGACTGCTCGGCGGAAGCGTTGCCGGGAACCAGCGAGAACGCGAGGGCCGCGACACCCGCGGCGGCGACGCCGGCGATGGATGCCTTGTGGGTCTTGTTCAGGCGACTGAGGTCAGGGGTGCGTGACGGGAACATAGAGACGTACCTCTTCGAATAGCGGGAGTCGCGGAGGCCGGACGGCCAGCCTGCTCGGCGGCGACGAACGCAATTCTTAGCGGCAGCAAAATCTTGTGGCAATGGTGTGACGTACGACCCGGCATAGTGGGACAGGGAGGTGCGGAACCATCCCATTTCCCCCTTATCGCAAGCTCACGGCCCTCTCTTTTATCGACTAGTGACAGTCGTAAGTGATGTAGGTCCTATGCGCGGGCTCACATGGGAGGGGGGTCGACCTCACCGGAGGTTGCTGAAGCAATGCAAAGGGTGAGCGGTCTCGTCCGGAAGGATGAGGCGGCGGTTCCCGGGCTGCTGCCAGAGGCGCATCCCGTACGGCGCCCGCGTACGACCGGCCTTCGTACCGCGCGCGGGCCCTGGGGTCTTTCGGTTGGATCCGGCTCCCCCTCCGCCGACAACGCCGCGGGGCGCGGCGCCGGGGCACGCGAGCCCAGCGAGATCCGGACGAGAGGCCCTAGGTCATTGGTCCTGATCGGAGGCGGTCCCGGGGCCGATACGCCCCCTTGGGCCCCGCCGGTACGGTGAAGCAATGAGCCACCGACCGAGCTCGGGCCTCGCGGCCGTGAGCACCGCGCTCCTCGCGATGAGCCGGCATCTGGAGGTGCGCGACGTCCTCAAGACGATCGTCGCCTCGGCCCGCGAGCTGATCGACGCCGAGTACGCCGCCCTCGGAGTGCCGGACGATCACGGAGGCTTCGCCCAGTTCGTCGTCGACGGGGTCAGCGACGAGCAGTGGAAGGCCATCGGCCCGCTGCCGCGCCAGCACGGCATCCTCGCCGCGATGCTCCACGAGGAGAAGGCCGAGCGCCTCGCCGATGTACGGAAGGACAGCCGCTTCGGCGGCTGGCCCACCGCCCACCCGGACATGTCCGACTTCCTGGGCCTGCCCGTCAGGGACGGCGACGAGACCATCGCCGCGCTCTTCCTCGCCAACAAGCGCTGTCCCAAGCCGGACGGAGGCTGCGGATTCACCGAGGAGGACGAGGAACTGCTCTCGATCCTCGCCCAGCACGCCGCGATCGCCCTCACCAACGCCCGGCTGTACGAGCGCAGCCGCGAACTCACCATCGCCGAGGAGCGCTCGCGCCTCGCCCACGAGCTCCATGACGCCGTCAGCCAGAAGCTCTTCTCCCTGCGTCTGACGGCCCAGGCCGCCGCCGCGCTGGTGGACCGCGACCCGGACCGTGCCAAGGACGAGCTCCAGCAGGTCGCCTCCCTCGCCGCCGAGGCGGCCGACGAACTGCGCGCCGCCGTCGTGGAGCTGCGCCCCGCCGCCCTCGACGAGGACGGACTGGTCCATACGCTCCGCAACCAGATCCAGGTGCTCGACCGCGCCCACTCCGCCCGGGTCACCTTCACCTGCCACGGCGTACGGGCCCTGCCCGCCGCCCAGGAGGAGGCGCTGCTGCGGGTCGCGCAGGAGGCGCTGCACAACGCGTTGCGCCACTCCGGCGCCGACCGGGTCGACGTCACTCTGGGCCGTCGCGGCCAGGGCGCGGTCCTCGGCGTCACCGACAACGGCACGGGCTTCGAGCCGGGGTCGGTCCGCCGGGCGGGCCGCCATCTCGGCCTGGTCTCCATGCGCGACCGGGCCAGTGGTGTGGGCGGCGGACTCACCGTGGATTCGGCGCCCGGCATGGGCACCACGATCGAGATGGAGGTGCCCGGTGGCTGACAGGACCGTTCGTGTGCTGCTGGTGGACGATCACCAGGTGGTCCGGCGCGGACTCCGTACGTTCCTGGAGGTCCAGGACGACATAGAGGTGGTCGGCGAGGCGTCCGACGGCGCCGAGGGCGTCGCCCGCGCCGAGGAACTCCTGCCCGATGTCGTCCTGATGGACATCAAGATGCCCGGCACCGACGGCATCGAGGCGCTGCGCAAGCTCCGTGAACTCGACAACCCGGCCCGGGTCCTGATCGTCACCAGCTTCACGGAACAGCGCACCGTCGTTCCCGCACTGCGCGCCGGAGCCTCCGGTTATGTCTACAAGGACGTCGATCCCGAGGCGCTGGCCGGTGCCATCCGCTCCGTGCACGCCGGGCACGTGCTGCTCCAGTCCGAGGTCGCGAGCGCGCTGCTGGCGCAGGACGACCCCGGTGGCGGCCAGGGCAGAGGGACGTCACTCACCGAGCGCGAGCGAGAGGTGCTCGCACTGATCGCCGACGGACGCTCCAACCGGGAGATCGCCCGGGCCCTGGTGCTTTCCGAGAAGACTGTCAAGACGCACGTCTCGAACATCCTGATGAAGCTGGACCTCTCTGACCGCACTCAGGCGGCGCTCTGGGCCGTGCGACATGGGATTACCGGCTGATCCGGAACGTCGCCCCCCGGTCGGAGATTCATACCGTCGTGTGTATGTCACTCGTACGGCGCATCCTGATCGTCGGTCGGGCGTTCTCCATGGCGTGCTGCGGTGTACCGCCGCAGTCAGCGCGAGGAGGATCAAGAAGTGAAGAACCTGAAGCAGGCCGCCGCTCTCACCATGATCGCGGGTGGCATCGTCGCCGCCGGTGCGGGTGTCGCGTCCGCTCATGGCGGTGCGCAGGCGCACAGTGCGGCCGTCAAGTCCCCGGGCGTTGTCTCCGGCAACCTCATTCAGGCCCCGGTGCATGTCCCGGTGAACGCCGTCGGCAACACCGTGAGTGTGATCGGCGCCCTCAACCCGGCGTTCGGCAACGGCGGCCTCAACCGCTGACGCGCCTCCGCGCGCCCTTCGTATCCGCCGTTATGGAACGGCCCCGGCACATCGCACCGAACCGTTCCGCACTCGATTAAGGAACATCCCATGAAGGCTGCCAAGAAGGCCGCTCTGATCCTCGTCACCGCCGGTCTCGCCGCGGGTGCCTCCGCCGGCGCGGCGTCCGCCGCCGACGCCCACGGCTCGGCCAGGCTCTCCCCGGGTGTGGTCTCCGGCAATGTGATCCAGGTCCCGGTGCACGTCCCGGTGAGTGTGACCGGCAACACGATCAGTGTGATCGGCCTGCTGAACCCGGCGTTCGGCAACCACTCGGTCAACCGCTGACGCGCTGACGCCACGCGTCATGTGCTCCCGAGGCCCCGTGGCCCCCGCCGTTCCCGGCGAGGGCCCGGGGCCTTGCGCCATCCCCGGCATCCGACCGCGCCGGGCCCGGAGATCCAGCAGCGCGCACCGCCGACTCCCTCAGCGAAGAGGCGGCCTGCCGCCCTCCCGCTCCTCCACAAACGCGTTGTACGAAGCCACCTGCGCCCGCCGCGCCACCCGTTCCACCGGCCGCAGCGCGTCGCTCCGCGCCGCCATCTCCGACGCGCTCACCGCCCCGCCGTGCCCGTGTTCGTAGGCCAGGGAGACCAGCAGCCCGATCCGCTGCGCCAGTTCGAGCACCCGCATCGCCCGCGGCGGATAACCGGGAGCCAGTACCTCGCGGCCCCGCCCGGCGCGCGCCCGGTACGCGTCCAGCGCCGCCTCTGCCACCGGCCCCGAAGCCGCCACATCCAGCCGCGAGAGCACCTCCGTCGCTTCCCGCAGCGCCTCGGCCAGTTCGCGCTCCGCCTCCCCGAGGGAGGGCACGTCCGCCGGCGGCGCGTCCCGTACCGGCAGACAGTGCCAGAGGACCTCCACATGCAGGTCCCCCTCCGGACCGACCGAGGTCACCTCGGGCACCAGCCCGTACGGAGCGCCCGTGGCGATCACCGCTTCCTCCGCCTCCAGCGCCCGTCCATTGAACTCCGGCGGCCCGCTGAGCCCCAGCGGATGCCCCGGTACGGGCAGGGCGACCCGGTACCCCGTCACACCGAGCGCACGCAGCCGCCCCAGCGCCAGCGTGAGCCCGACGGGCCCTGTCTCGCCGGGCAGCCCCTCCACCCGGTGCACCGCGTCATCGCCGACCACGGCGAGTGCGGCGTCATCCGGAGATACAAATCCAGCCAAAAGGGCATTTCCCCAAGCGGCCAGCAGTCCTGAGCGTGGTTGCGAAAGCATGGCCCCAGCCTAGGGAACGGACCTCAGGGCCGGACCACCCGACCGGTGGCGTAGGTTTTCCTCTGGGAGCTGTGCCTACAGGCGCACCCGGAACCTCAAGACGATTGCATGGGGAGACAACGCGCTCATGAGCGATGTACTGGAGCTGGTGGACGTATCCGTGGTCCGCGACGGACGCGCTCTGGTGGACGATGTCTCCTGGTCGGTCAAGGAGGGGGAGCGCTGGGTGATCCTCGGCCCCAACGGCGCGGGCAAGACCACCCTGCTCAACCTCGCGTCCAGCTACCTCTTCCCGACCGCGGGAAAGGTGCGGATCCTGGGTGACCGGCTGGGCAAGGTCGACGTCTTCGAGCTCCGCCCGCGCATCGGCGTGGCGGGCGTCGCCATGTCCGAAAAGCTTCCCAAGCGCCAGACGGTTCTTCAGACCGTCCTCACGGCCGCGTACGGGATGACGGCCACCTGGCACGAGAACTACGACGAGGTCGACGAGCAGCGCGCCCGCGCCTTCCTCGACCGCCTCGGCATGACCGACTTCCTGGACCGTAAGTTCGGCACGCTCTCCGAGGGCGAGCGCAAGCGCACCCTGATCGCCCGCGCGATGATGACCGACCCCGAACTGCTGCTCCTGGACGAGCCCGCCGCCGGCCTGGACCTGGGCGGCCGGGAGGACCTGGTACGGCGTCTCGGCCGGCTCGCCCGCGACCCGTACGCGCCCTCCATGATCATGGTCACGCACCATGTCGAGGAGATCGCCCCGGGGTTCACGCATGTCCTCATGATCCGGCAGGGCAAGGTGCTCGCCGCCGGCCCCATGGAGACGGAACTGACCTCCCGCAACCTCTCGCTCTGCTTCGGCCTCCCGCTGGTCGTCGAGCGCAACGGCGACCGCTGGACGGCACAGGGCCTTCCGCTCGGCTGACCTGAACTCGCCCCTGTCCGTACGGGGATCGCCGGACCTACCATGAACGCGTGGAAATCGACGCATGGGTGTGGTGGCTGATCGGCGCGGTCGGGCTGGGGATCCCGCTCGTCCTGACGGCGATGCCCGAATTCGGCATGCTGTCGGCCGGAGCGGTCGCCGGCGCGGTGGTCGCGGCGCTGGGCGGCGGGGTGGTCGCGCAGGTCCTGGTGTTCGCGGCGGTGTCCGTCGCGCTGATCGCCGTCGTACGTCCCATAGCGGCGCGCAACAGCAGAGGGCGCCCCGGACTGGCCACCGGAATCGACGCGCTGAAAGGCCGTCAGGCCGTCGTCGTGGAACGGGTCGACGGCAGCGGCGGGCGAATCAAGCTGGCCGGTGAGATCTGGTCGGCCCGCGCGCTCGACAGCGATACGGCGTTCGAACCGGGCCAACAGGTCGATGTCGTGGAGATCGACGGAGCGACAGCCGTGGTCATGTGAGTCAACCCGGCCGAACAGTCCCCATGGTGGCCCTCGGTCTGAGAAACTCGATCATCGGAACATCCGGCGGCGAAGGGCCCGAGAAACGCGATGTCATCAATCATCATCGTCCTGGTCATCCTGGTGGTGCTTGTATTCATCGCCCTGATCAAGACGATCCAGGTCATTCCGCAGGCGAGCGCCGCCATCGTGGAGCGCTTCGGGCGGTACACACGCACGCTCAACGCGGGCCTGAACATCGTCGTGCCGTTCATCGACTCGATCCGTAACCGGATCGACCTCCGTGAACAGGTCGTCCCGTTCCCGCCGCAGCCTGTGATCACCCAGGACAACCTGGTCGTCAACATCGACACCGTCATCTACTACCAGGTGACCGACGCCCGCGCCGCGACCTACGAAGTCGCCAGCTACATCCAGGCGATCGAGCAGCTCACCGTCACCACCCTGCGGAACATCATCGGTGGCATGGACCTGGAGCGCACCCTCACCTCCCGCGAGGAGATCAACGCGGCCCTGCGCGGTGTCCTCGACGAAGCCACCGGCAAGTGGGGCATCCGCGTCAACCGCGTCGAGCTGAAGGCCATCGAGCCCCCGACCTCCATCCAGGACTCGATGGAGAAGCAGATGCGCGCCGACCGTGACAAGCGCGCCGCGATCCTCACCGCGGAAGGCATCCGCCAGTCGCAGATCCTCACCGCGGAGGGCGAGAAGCAGTCCGCCATCCTGCGCGCCGAAGGTGAGGCCAAGGCCGCGGCCCTGCGCGCCGAGGGCGAGGCCCAGGCCATCCGTACGGTCTTCGAGTCGATCCACGCGGGCGACCCGGACCAGAAGCTTCTCTCGTACCAGTACCTCCAGATGCTGCCCAAGATCGCCGAGGGCGACGCCAACAAGCTCTGGATCGTGCCCAGCGAGATCGGTGACGCACTCAAGGGACTCAGCGGGGCCTTCGGCAACCTCGGCTCCGGCGCGCCGGGCTTCAACACCGGTAAGGAACGCCGTCAGGACCCCCCGGTGGAATGATCAACCGGCCGCTTCGGGCATGATCGGTGCACTTTGCATCGATCACCGAAGGGGAGACCGTGTCCAACTGGGAGATGCTCGCCGTGCTCGTCGCGGGCATCAGCGCCGGAACCATCAACACCATGGTGGGCTCCGGCACGCTGATCACCTTCCCTGTCCTGCTCGCGACGGGCCTCCCGCCGGTCACGGCCACCGTCTCCAACGCACTAGGCCTGATACCGGGATCGATCAGTGGAGCCATCGGCTACCGGGCCGAACTCGCCGGCCAGCGCCGCCGCGTACTGCGCCTGAGCGCCGCCGCTCTCCTCGGGGGACTCGGCGGCGCCACACTGCTGCTCGTCCTGCCCTCGACGGCTTTTGAGACGATCGTGCCCGTCCTGGTCACGCTCGCTCTGGTCCTGGTGATCATCCAGCCCCGGCTCGCCAGTGCCGTCCAGGCCCGCCGGGCACGGACCGGCGTCAGGGCGCGGCCCGCCGGCGGCCCGCTGCTGTTCGGCGGGCTCCTGCTCGCCAGCGTCTACGGCGGCTACTTCACCGCGGCCCAGGGGATCATCTATCTCTCCCTGATGGGCATGCTGCTCGACGACAGCCTCCAGCGGCTGAACGCCGTCAAGAACATCCTCGCCGCCGTTGTCAACGGGGTCGCCGCGCTCTTCTTCCTCTTTGTGGCGGACTTCGACTGGACGGCGGTCGTGCTCATCGCGGTCGGCTCGGCCCTCGGCGGCCAGCTCGGAGCCAGGATCGGCCGGCGGCTGCCGCCAGTGGCCCTGCGCGCGCTGATCGTCGTCGTCGGTGTGGTCGCCATCGTCCAGCTGGTGGTCCGCCGGTACGGCTGAGGCGGCGGCCCGTGCACGCGTGAAAGCCCGCCCCGGCGTACGGGCGGGCTTTTCGCAGGCGTCCCGGGCCCACGGGCGCGGGTAGGGTCTTTCGGCTTCCTACGCGGCGGGCTGGACCCCCGCCAGCCAGCTCGGCAGCTCCGAGCGCTCACCGGCCCGCAGCGACAGCAGCATCGCGTCCGCCGGGGACGGCACGAAGGGGTGGTGCAGCAGCGGCATCCCCGCCTGCTCGGGCGTACGGTCCGCCTTGCGGTGGTTGTCCTCGGCGCAGGACGCCACCGTATTCAGCCAGCTGTCCGAGCCGCCCCGGGACCGCGGCACCACATGGTCCACCGTTGTCGCGCGCCTGCCGCAATAGGCGCAGCGGTGTTGGTCCCGTATCAGTACACCCCGTCGCGACCACGGAGCTTGTCTTCGGAACGGCACCCGGACGTACCGGCAGAGCCGGATCACCCGGGGCACCGGAAGCTCCACGGCGGCGGCACGCACACGAAGACCGGGATGGGCCTGCTCGACAACGGCCTTGTCCTGCAGCACCAGCACCACCGCACGGTTGAGAGTCACCGTCGACAGCGGCTCGAAGCTCGCATTCAGTACCAGCGTGTCCCGCATCCCGCCCACCTCCCGTGTGCCGGCCCGCCGCCCGGCGGGCTTGGATCAACTCTGGCCGGGCACGCCGAGAGGGACAACACATTAAAAAATGCCCTGCCCTGATCTCTCCAAGACCAGGGCAGGGCAAACAAAAGACAAACGGTCGGCTCTCGGCGGCGGCGGCGCACCCGGCGACGAGCCGCGCGCTCAGAACCAGTTGCGGCGGCCGCCGACCTCGGCGAGCCACTGGTTGAGATAACCGGCCCAGTCGGTGTTCTGGAAGTCGTGGAGACCCACCTGGAAGGCCCGGAACGAGTCGCTGCCCTCGCTGAACAGCCCCGGCTTCTTGTCCATCTCCAGGATGACGTCCATCTCGCGGTCGTCCGCGACAAAGGTCAGCTCGACCTGGTTCAGCCCGCGGTACTGCTGCGGCGCCAGGAATTCGATCTCCTGGTAGAACGGCAGCCGCTGGCGCGTCCCGCGCACGACTCCGCGCTCCATGTCCGCGCTCTTGAAGCGGAAGCCGAGCTGGACGAAGCCGTCCAGGATCGCCTGCTGCGCCGGCAGCGGGTGGACGTTGATCGGGTCCAGGTCGCCGGAGTCCACCGCCCGCGCGATGTCCAGCTCCGTGCTCACGCCGATGTTCATCCCGCGGAGCTGCTGTCCGCCGATGGTCGTGATCGGCGTCTCCCAGGGGATCTCCAGACCGAACGGCACCACATGGACCGCTCCGGCCTGCACCTCGAAGGCGCCTCCGACGCGCTCCTTGGCGAACTCGATGTCCTGCTTGACCTCCTGGTCGCCGCCTTCGACCTCGACCCGCGCCTGAAGGCCGACGGAGAGTCCCTGGATCTGCTGGTTCACGGAACCGCCCTGGAGGCGTACCTCGCCCTGAACCACGCCACCGGGTACGACGTTCGACTCGGTCAGCTCCGTCTCGACGGACGCGCCACCGGCGCCCAGACTCGCGAGCAGCTTCTTGAAGCCCATCTTCACTCCTTCTTGATCCTGACCCCTACATACGCGCCACGACGGTAGCCGGTTCCCCGGTACCCTCAGAAGCCATGATCGAGAGCGCCGACCGTGACCCGCTGCCCCGGGAGTTCTTCGACCGCCCGGTTCTTGAGGTGGCACCCGACCTGCTCGGCCGCACGCTGAGACGCAACACGGACGACGGTCCCATCGAGCTCCGACTGAGCGAGGTGGAGGCGTACGCCGGCGCGATCGACCCGGGGTCGCACGCCTTCCGCGGTCCCACGGCCCGTAATGGCGTGATGTTCGGGCCGCCCGGTCACGCGTACGTCTATTTCACCTACGGGATGTGGTTCTGCCTCAACCTGGTGTGCGGACCCGAGGGCCATGCGGGCGGAGTCCTGCTGCGAGCGGGGCAGATTCTGGTCGGCGCCGAACTGACCCGGAAGCGTCGGCTCTCGGCCCGTCATGACAGAGAACTCGCCAAAGGCCCGGCTCGGCTGGCCACCGCTCTGGACGTCGACCGGTCCCTCAACGGCACGGACGTGTGCGCGGGCCCCGAGGCCCCGCTCTCCGTGCTGAGGGGCACCCCCGTCGAGGACCGCCAGGTCAGCGCCGGGCCTCGCACCGGAGTGGGCGGCGACGGCGCTGTTCACCCCTGGCGCTTCTGGATCGAGGGGGATCCCTCGGTAAGTCCCTACCGCGCCCATGCGCCACGGCGCCGCCGAACTTGACTTGTCCCGTTCATCCGCCTAACGTAGCCCAAGCCGCTTGACACGGGTCCTGCTGTTCAGCAGCCCCCGGAGCGGCCACCCATCACTGACGACCGACCCTGACGGGTATGGCTTCCGGCATGCCGGAATTCAGATTCGACGGCTCGATTATGAGAGCCACCACGAATCGGTTAACGTGGTGACAGCCGAAAGGCAAAGGCCAATCCAAAGGCCATCGGAATTCAAGCGGCTAGAACAGCTGAATGAATCTGGTAGAGTCGGAATCGCTGGAAAGGGAAACGCGAAAGCGGGAACCGGGAAGGCGGCCCCGCCGGCCGGGGAAATCGGATACGAAAGCATCTGATAGAGTCGGGAACACGAAGTACAGAATGAAATGAAGTACCGGAGGGAAGCGCCCGGAGGGCCCGGAGACGGGGCTGAAGGAAGCGTTCGTTCCTTGAGAACTCAACAGCGTGCCAAAAGTCA